>NZ_JBIWGA010000003.1:0-650656 GCF_044763345.1 Streptomyces sp. NPDC096132 | reverse complement strand
GGGGGGGGGGGGGGGGCCCGGGGGGCGGGGGGGGGGGGGGGGGGCGCGCGGGGCCGGGGGGGGGGGGGGGGGGGGGGGCGGGGGGGGGGGGCCGCGGGGGGCCCCCACGCCTGTGAGACCCCCCGGCAGTGCGCGCAGATCCGCACCGCCCTTCAGGAACTTCTCGGCGTTCCCGCGCACATCGTGGGCGACGCCGAGCTTCTCGTGCCCGCCGCAGGACTGGACAAGGGGGCCGGCCTGGTCGCCGGCACCGGTTCGGTCGCGGTGGGCCTGCTGCCCGACGGCACCCCCGTGCAGGTGGGCGGCTGGGGCGCGGTCCTCGGTGACGAGGGCGGCGCCGCCGGACTCGTCCGCGAGGCGGCACGGGCCGTATGGGCCGCCCACGACCGCGGGGCGGAGCCGGACGCCCTCGCGGCCGGTCTCGTCGCCGCGTTCGGCGTTCCCGAGGTGCCCGCGCTCGGCGCGGCCCTCGAAAGCGCCCAGGACGTCTCCGCCGAGTGGGGCCGGCACGCGCCCGTGGTCTTCGAGGCCGCCGACGCCGGCTCCGCGCTCGCCCGTGCCGTGATCGTCGAGGCGGGCGAGGCCCTCGCCGCGCTCGTCGCCCGGCTCGCCGCCCGCGGGCTCGCGGTCGACGACGTGGTGGTGGCCGGCGGCACGATCCTCGGCCGGCCCGCACTGTACGAGGCGTTCGCCGCCGCGCTGCGCACCGCCGTGCCGGGGGCTCGGCCGCAGCGGCTGACCGTGCCGCCGGTCGAGGGCGCGGTGGCGCTGGCGCGTTCGCTTCTGTGAGCCGCCGGCCTCACGTTCACCTTCAGGACATGTACCGGTCGCCGGGTCCTCGCAGAAGCGACACAGCCCGGCCGTAGATCTTCGCTCGTACGCGTCATCCGGCTCACAAGTCGTCACAAGGCCCAAGAGCCGCACGTGATCGCACCTCTTCCCTCTGGCCGCACGGCCGCAGAACTCAAGAGAGGCACATCCATGCCGTCATCCGCCGGGCTCAGCACCCCCTCGGGCGTGAACAGAAGGCGCTTTCTGAAGGTCTCCTTCGGTGGCTCCGCGGCCCTGGTCGCCGCCCCGACGCTGGTCTCCTGGCTGGGCGCCGCCGACGCCAAGGCCGCCACGAGCCCGCTCCCGTTCGTCGACGACTACAAGACGAACGTCCTGACGAACCTCACCCCCGAGACCAACGCCGTGGTGCGGATCCTCGGCGGCTTCGCCCAGGTGTGGAAGACCGGCTCGGCCTGGAACACCGGCACCCCGCTGCGGCCCGAGATCCTGCGCGCCAACATGCGCTACTGCGCCGCGCTCACCGGCGCCCGCACCGAGGCGCAGGGCAGGGAGGCGTTCGTCTACGACCGCCAGCACCAGAGCTACGCGATGATCGGCGGCCTGGGCCCGCTCGCCGACCTCTACAAGGCCGGCGCCAAGGCGGTCACCTCGATCACCAGCGCGCCGGACACCACGCCCGCGACCACGATCAGCGACGCCGTGCCGGCCGGCGCGCCCGCCGGCTCAGCGATCGGCGCCGGGTCGTACACCTCGGACCTCGGTCTGGTCGCCAAGCTGGTCGACACCGTGCGCGGCCCGTACGCCTCCGGCAACCCGGGCAAGTACGCCTTCCAGTACCCGCGTCCGTGGCGCATGAACGAGGACAGCCAGGTCGTCGACACCGGGACGACCGACGCGCTCGGCTACCCGGTCTACGACTCGAAGGTGGTCGTCGTCCCGCAGCTGCTGCGCCAGCGCGGCACCTCCGCGACCGACGACGGCGGCTTCCCGAGCGGCCACACCAACGCCTTCCACCTGGCGTCGCTGGCGTTCGCGTACGCCGTGCCCGAGCGGTTCCAGGAGCTGGTGACCCGCGCCCTGGAGCTGAGCCACACCCGGATCATGTCGGGCATGCACTCCACGGTCGACGTCATGGGCGGCCGGATCATGGCCACCGCGCTCGCCGCGGCCACCCTCGCCGACCCGGCCAACGCCGACCTCAAGGCGGCCGCCCGCGCCCAGGCCCTCGCCTACTTCGCCGCGCAGACCGGCACGACGGCCGACACGCTGTTCACGTACGCGCACGCGGACGCCTCCGACGCGTACGCCGACCGCGAGGCCAACGAGCGCGCGGTCACGCCCCGGCTGACGTACGTCCTGGAGCGGGAGGGCCGCAAGGAGCCGCTCACCGTGCCCAAGGGCGCCGAGGTGCTCCTGGAGACCCGGCAGCCCTACCTGACGGCCGACCAGCGCCGCGAGGTGCTGCGCACGACCGCGCTGCCGTCGGGGTACGTGCTGCTGGACGGCTTCGAGCAGTGGGGCCGGCTCAACCTGTTCGCCGCCGCCGACGGGTACGGCTCCTTCGACTCCGACGTGAGCGTCACCCTGGACGCCTCGAAGGGCGGCTTCCACGCGGCCGACGCCTGGCGCAACGACATCGAGGGCGACGGCGGTCTCACCAAGCGCGGCTCCGGCACGCTCACCCTGACCGGCCACAACCGCTACCACGGCGGCACCGTGGTGGAGGAGGGCACGCTGGTCGCCGGGCACGCCAACGCGCTCGGGCAGGGCGACGTCCGGCTCACCGGCGGCACGGTGCGCGCCGAGCTGCCCGTACGGGTGCGCGGCACGTGGACGCAGGCGCAGGGCGCGACGCTGGACCTGCCGCTGCGCCGGGGCCACGGCGCGGCGCTCACCGTGTCGGGCCGGGTGTCCCTGGGCCAGGGCTCGGTGCTGTCGCTGCGCCTGGACGCCAAGCAGCCCGCCCGCGCCGGGGACGTCGTCCCGGTGATCGACACCTGCGCGCTGCGCGGCCAGTTCGACAAGGTGGAGCTGAACTCCGACACCCTGCGGGCCGTACCTGTCTACACGGCGGACGGTCTGTCGGTACGACTCCTGAAGCGGTGACGCCCCTGGTGGCGGGAGCTGGTGCACAGTGGCCGGTGTGGCCGCTCCGGATCGCTCCCGCCGCCACCCCGCGGGTGCCGTCGCGGGGCGGATGATGACGCGCGCACAGCACACGGACACAGCGCCGGCACCGGCCTCCGGCGGGACGGTCCTGGGCAAAACGGCGGTCGGGCCGCGCCCCTCGGGCCCGGCCCGCCGCCGTCCGTGGCTGGTGCCCCTGCTGGTGGCCGTGCTGCTCGCCCAGATGGCGGTCGCCATGGCGACCACGGCGGTGCGGCAGACGCCGACCATCGACGAACCGGTGTACGTCGCCACGGCCGCCGACTACCTGCACGCGCACCGGATCCACTACAACCCCGAGCACCCGCCCCTGGGCAAGCTGGTCGTCGCCGTCGGGGTGGCCCTCGCCGACCCGCACGTGGACGCCGGCTTCACCGGCGACCAGACCGCCGCGGGCCGGCACCTGCTCTACGAGTCGGGCAACGACCCCTGGCGGCTGATGTTCTGGGCCAGGCTGCCGGTGATGGTCCTGACGCTGCTGTTCGGCCTCGTGGTGTTCGCCTTCGCCCGCGACCTCGCCGGACCCGCCCCCGCCCTGGCCGCGCTCGCCCTGTACGCCTTCTCCCCCGACCTGGTCGCGCACGGCTCGCTGGCGACGCTGGACGTCCCGGCGGCGGGCTTCCTGCTGACGTCGGCGTGGCTGCTGTGGCGGGCCCGCGGCGGACGGGCGCGCCTGTACCTGCCCCTGGCCGGGGCCGCGCTCGGTGCCGCGCTCGCGACGAAGATGAGCACGCTGCCCGCCGTGCCCGTGCTGGTGGCCCTGGCGGCCTGGTCGGTGGGCCTGCGGCACGTCCGACGGGCACTGGCGGCGGCCGCCGCCGTCGCGGTGACGGCCGTGGCCGTCGTCTGGCTGACGTATCTCGTGGTGGACCCCCGGCTGCGCTGGGACCCGCGGCAGACGCACGTACCCGTCGTGCACGGGCTGCGCGGGCTGCTGGTGCGGCTGCTGCCCCTCCCGGAGGCCTACCGGGACGGTATGCGGATGCAGTTCGGGCTGGAGAACCAGACCTGGCAGGGCTTTCTCCTCGGCCACGTGTACTCCGGCGCGCGCTGGTACTACCTGCCGGTCGCGCTGGTGGTGAAGACCCCGCTCGGCATGCTCGCGCTGTGGACGGCGGGAGCGGTGACCCTGGTGGCGGTGCGGCGGCTGCGGCCCGCGGTGCCCTACGTCCTGGTGCCCGCCGCGGTGCTGCTGGCCTCGGCGATGACCGGTTCGCGTGACTTCGGCACCCGGTACGCCGTGTTCCTGCCGATGTTCCTGGCGGTGGCCGCCGGATGTGTCCTGGCGGTGCGGTGGCGGTGGCGGCGGGTGGTGACCTGGGCGCTGGTGGCGTTCGTCATGGTGAGCTCGCTGCGGACGTTCCCGTACTACCTGCCGTACTCCAACGAGGCGTTCGGCGGGCCGGCGAAGACGCATCTGCGACTGCACGACTCCAACGTGGACTGGGGCCAGGACCTCGGGCGGCTCGCGGACCGGCTGCACGGGCGGTACGCGGGCGAGCGGGTGTGGCTGGTGTACAAGGGCAGCGGTGTGCCCTCGTACTACGGCATCCGGGCCTCCGATCCCCGGCGCGCGCCGCTGCGGAAGGTGCACGGGGTGGTGGCCGTGTCGGACTCCGCCGTGGCCAAGGCCAGGGGGCGGCTGGCCCGGCTGATCCGCTCCAGCCGCCAGGTCGGCGAGGTCGGCCACTCGATCACGATTTACCAGCGGTGAAGGCCGACGGGGTGTGCGACGGGCGCGGTCTCGGGCACGCTGTCCCGCACGCTCCGTGAGCTATGTTGAGCTGCGTGGGAGACAAAGGAGGCGCACCGGTGCCATCGCCCCAACAGGCACGCGCACACGCATCAGCGATCACCTCGGGCAAGACGGATCCGGAGGCGGAGGCATCCCCGACCTCCCGGCTCAGGGCCCTCTTCGACGGGCCCCACCTGTCCCCGGGACAGCGGCGCATCGCCCAGTATCTGATCGAGCACATCACCGAGGCGGCGTTCCTGTCGATCACCGACCTCGCCGACCGGGTCGGGGTCAGCCAGCCCTCGGTGACCCGCTTCGCCGCTGCCGTCGGCTTCAGCGGCTACCCCGCCCTGCGCGAGAAGCTCCAGTCGATCGCCCTCGGCACCCTGGCCGGCGGGCCCGCCCCGGCCGAGGTGAACCGGAGCAACGAGCTGCAGGCGGCGGTCGACGCGGAGATCGAGAACCTGGAGAACCTGAGACGGGACTTCGCCGACCCGGACCGGGTCATCGAGGTCGGCCGGGCGCTGTCGCAGTCGACCCCGCTGACCATCCTGGGCCTGAGGATCTCCGCCTCGCTCGCCGAGTACTTCGCCTACGCCGCCCGCCGGGTCCACCCGGACGTACGGCTGGTGACCCGGGGCGGCAGCGTCGCCTACGACGCGCTGCTGCAGTCCCGGGAGGCCGGCGGGACCTGGGTGCTGGCGTTCTCGATGCCCCGGCACGCGCAGGAGACCCTGACCGCGGTCCGGGTCGCGCGCAGCGCCGGTCTGAAGGTCGCGCTGGTGACCGATCTGGCGCTGGGCCCGGTGGCCGACGAGGCCGACGTCACCTTCGCCAGCGGCACCGGCTCGCGGCTGGTGTTCGACTCCTACGCCGCCCCCGGCGTGATGGCCGCCGCGCTGCTGCAGGCCATGACCGACGCGGGCCCCGAGCGCACCCAGGCGCGGTTGGAGGAGTACGAGCAGATCGCCGAGCAACACCAGTTCTTCCTGCGGGAATGACCCACCGGACCGACCGCCCGCGCAGGCCACCCCCCTCCCCTGGAAATGGGCAGAGGGATCATTGCGGGCAGTTCACACATGAATGTTTTCATACGTCTTGCAAAGCAGTCGGTATATATAAATACTGCTCACGGCCGCACCCGCCCGCGAAGGGCTCAAGTACGGGCACCCGAAGCCGTCGTCCCCTACCCACGTCGGCGCCGAGGGTGCTCGGGGCATCGCTCGCGCGAGCGCCCGTGGCGGCCCCGGTCATCCCCTAGACCGGGGCCGCCCCACAAAACGTCGGACCACCCGTCCCGACGCCGCACACCCGGAAGCGATGACCATGACTCTGACGACGACGCAGCGCATCAGCCCGGACTGGCCCTGCCAGGTCAAGACCCCCGGCAGCTACGACTGGGAGCGCTCGGCCGCGAAGTGGCTGCGCGAACTGGTGCCCGCGCGTTACGCGAGCTACCCGGTGCTGCTGCGTCACCCCGTGCTGCTGGCCCGCCACGCTCAGATCCAGGTCCAGCAGGAGATCCGGGTGGCCCGCACCGCTCTGCAGACCGCCCGCGCCGACCTGCCCCGACTGGGGATGCCGGAGTCGGTCATCGAGCACACCATCAAGCTGTACGCCGCCGAGCTCATGCAGCTGCAGCACATCGCCCGCAGTGTCCGCACCGTGACCCAGGCCCTGGTCGAGGCCAACTCCGGCCGCTGAACGGCACGGTCCGCTCCGGGCATCACCGCTGACGGGGACGTTGCGGCAAGGCCGCGATCGAATCCACGTCCGTGTGCCATGCTCGAGGCGTGACGAGCGAACCGGCACTGCCCATGGGGTCCGGTGACGTGCCCGACATGGCCGCCCTGACCCGGGTCGTGGCGCGCCAGCGCGCGGAGATGGACCGGCTGCAGGACCTGGCGGCCACCTCGGCCGTGCTGGAGCGGGCCAAGGGGGCCGTGATGGCACAGCTCGGCTGTTCCCCGGACGCCGCGCAGGAGGAACTGCAGCAGCGGGCGAAGACCGCCCTGCGGACGCTGCTGGAGGAGTGCTGGATCACGCTCGGCTCCCTGGCTCCGCCGACCGGCGGTGCGTCCGGACCGTCAGCGGCCGGAGCCGCCGTCCGGGACACGACGCTCCCGCTCACGGACGAGACCGGCTCGGCGGCCCTCGGCCGGCTCGCCCAGGCCCTTGTACGCGTCGGCACCCCGCAGGACCTCGCCCGCTGTCTGCTGGACCGGCTGGCCCCGGACGTGGGCGCCGACGCGGTGATGATCTACGCGCGGCTGTCCGGCGGCGGGCTGGACATGGTCGGGCACGCCGGAGTCGACGACACCCTGGCCCGGCAGTGGAGCCGGGTGCCGCCGCTGGCCGGGATCGCCGCGCTGGACGCCCTGGCCGCCGGGAAGGCACGCTGGCTGGAAAACCCGGAGGAGGACCGCGAACGGTACCTGCTGATCGGGGACCCGCCGCAGCGGTGGGGCTCGCGTGCCTGGCTCCCCGTGGTGACCGGGGAGTCGGCCGAGGTCGCGGTGGGGGTCCTGTGCCGCCACGAGGGCGCGTTCACGCCCGGTGTGCGCGAGCATCTGCTGGCCGTGGCCCGGCTGTGCGCGGGCCCGTTGCGCACCTTCGGCCTCCGGCCGGCACCCGCCGCCGGGGCGGCCGCGGACGCCGTGCAGACGGTGTTCGACCGGCTGCCGGTAGCCGCGGTGCTGCTCACCCCGGTACGCGGCCCGGCGGGGACCGTCGAGGACTTCCGGATCGACGCCGTGGCCGCCGGGACCTCCGACACGGTCGGCCGTACCGGCCGTGAACTGCTCGGCCTGCGCTTCCTGGAGTGCTGGCCGACGGCGACGGACGAACCGCTGTGGCAGGGGTGCCTGACGGCGCTGGCGGGCGAGGAGCCGTACGAGAGCGAGCCGTTCGCCCGGCAGGAGGTCGTCGCCGGGGTCAGTGAACTGTCCACGTACTCGGCGCGGGTGGCGCGACTGGGCGACGGACTGGTCGTCAGCTGGGTCCTGCACGACCCCTCGGACCGCCAGGAACAGCGGCTCGCGGACGTGCAGCGGCTGGGAAACCTCGGCTGGGCCACCTGGAACCTGACCACCGGCGAGGGCAATTGGTCCTCGCAGGTCTTCGACATCCTCGAGCACGACCCCGCGCACGGGCCCGTCGCGCTCGCCCGGCTCCCCCACGCCGCCCTGCCCGAGGACGAGCCCGCGCTGGCCCGTGCCATCGGGGAGCTGGTGCGGGAAGGGCGGCCGTGCGACGTGCCGTTCCGGGTCGCGGGCCGGGACGGCGTCCGCCATCTGCGGGTGGTCGCCGAGGCCGTGACGGACGCCGAGGGCACCCCCGTCGAGGCGCACGGCTTCGTCCAGGACGTCAGCGCCCAGCGCAGCGCCGAACTCGCCCTCGTGGCCAGTGAACGGGCGATGCTCACCCAGCACGGCGTGCTGATGGCCGAGCGCACGATGGCGGCCCGGCTGCAGGACGCGCTGCTGCCGCTGCCGAAGCAGCCCGTCCGGCTGGCCGGACTGCGGGTCGACATCGCCTATCTGCCCGCCCAGTCGGGGCTCAACGTGGGCGGCGACTGGTTCAGCGCCATCGAACTGCCCGACGGGGACGCCCTGTTCGTGGTGGGCGACGTCGCCGGGCACGGCATGGACGCCGTCGCCTCGATGGCCCTGTTGCGGTTCACCGCCAAGGGCATGGTCATCACCGGGTCCTCGCTGACCGGGGCGCTCGTCCGGCTCAACGCGCTGCTGCTGCACTCCCGCGACCCGCACGGCACCGCGACCATGATCCTGGCCCGCTACAGCCCGCGCGAGCGGCGGCTGCTGTGGGCGCAGGCCGGCCATCCGCCGCCGCTGCTGGTGCGCGCCGGCGAGGCCCGCTACCTCGAGCGGCCCCACGGCATGCTGCTCGGCGCCCGCGACACCCCGCGCTACGAGGAGGCGGAGTGCCGGCTCGGGCCGGGTGACCGGCTGGTGCTGTACACCGACGGGCTGATCGAACGGCCCGGGGAGAGCATCGACCGGGGCCTGGAGCGACTCGCCCTGGCCGCCGCGGTGCCCGGCACCGGCGGACCGGCCCCGCTGGAGCGGCTGCTCGGCGCGATACGGGAGCCGGACGGCCGGGACGACGTGTGCGTGCTCGACATCAGGGTGCCGCCGGACGCCGGGGAGTGACCGGCCCGGCGGGCGCTCAGTCGTCGCGGTGCCGCCAGTACCACAGCACCCCGGCCACGAGGGCCAGCAGGAAGAGGACGGGCAGCACCAGGCCCGGAATGCGGGAGAGGTTCATACGGACGGCTTTCGGCTCGACGGGCCGAGGTGCCGAACGCCCGTCGACCCGGCGCCCATTGTGACACGCGCCACACCGCCGTCCGTCCCTCGTCTCCGAGGCGTCACCGCGTCGTCCGGGTCCTCCGGTCATCCGTTCGTACGTGACTCCAGGGCCTCGCGGGTGTCGTCGCCGTACACGCCGTCCTCGTCGCCGCGGATGCCGTACCAGAGCTGGAAGCGGGCCACCGCCTCGGTGAGGGCGGTGTCGTAGCGGCCGTCGGTGGCGCCGTCCCCGTACACGTCCGGGATCTTCAGCAGCCGTTGCTGAAGGTCGGTCACCTCGGGACCGCTGTCACCCTCACGGAGGGTGCCTGCGCCGTCGGGGTCGGCGGACGGGGAGGAGCTCTCCGGCTGGGTGGCGGTCGGTGTCGGCTGGACAGTCTCCGCGGCCGCCTCACCGCCCCGGCCCGGCACCAGCAGCGCTCCGGCGAAGCCGACGAGCGCGGCGGCACACACCCCGACCGTGATGGCGGCCCGCCGCAGCCCTGCACCGGAGCCGTCGCCGCCACGGGCCCACGCTCCGCCCTCCGCGGTCGCGGCCCCGTGCGAGCCGCGCCGCCGCTGCCGGGCACCACCGGGCACCGCCCCGGCACCGGGCCGTCCGGGAGGGGATCCGTACGGGTGACCGCCCGGACGGGCCGCCCCGGCCCCGTACGGCTCCGCCCCGGCCCCGCCGCGCCGTCCCGAAGAGGACCCGAACGAGTCGTGCCCGCTCGCACCGTCGCGGGCCGTGCGCGGAGGCACGGGCGGCCGGCCACGGCCCGTGCCGCCGGGAGTCCCGTACCGATCCGTGTCCTCCGCCCAGTCCCGGCCACCGCTCGGATCCGCCGCGTAACCGTGCCAGTCCTGGCCGGTGACCGGTTCCGTCGGGGGGCCGTCGTCCTCAGGGGTGGCCGCCCGGTCCCCGCCGCTGGGAGGCGGTGTCGTGGGGTCCGTCCAGGAGCCCATCGGGGGGAGTTCCTCCGTCGCCGGTTCACCGCTGCCCGCCGGGTCGGCCGGCAGCGGGATGGACTCGTAGGAGACGGGGTCCTTGGTCAGTTCGGTCATCTCGCGGAACAGTTCCGCCAGGGCATCGGTGTTGCGGGGCCGCAGGACCCGGATGGGTTCGACGACCCGTCGTTCCTGCGGTTCCTCGAATTCGGCCGGTGTCGGCACCCTGGTCTCCCTCCGTTCCGTTCCCCCGGGGAGAGATACGGGCGGACGGGCGGACGGGTTCAGCCGGTGAGGAAGCGGTGCAGGGAACGCGTGGTCGCGGCGACGAAGGCGTCCCGTGCGCCGTCGTCGAGGGCGTCCAGGGAGAGGTAGGGGTTGAGGTCCTCCAGCTCGACCAGCAGCAGCTCGCCGCCGGGCGCCCGGCAGGCGTCGACGCGCTGGATGCCGTACGGCAGGCCGTTCCAGTCGATGAAACGGCGGGCGAACTCCAGGTCGCGGGAGGTGGGTTCGTACGGCTGGAGCTCCCAGCGCCGGCCGGGGTCCGGTGCGTGCAGGGCGTACTGGAAGTCGTGGTCGACGAAGTAGAAGGAGACCTCGTACGCGAAGTCGACGTACGGCTGGACGAGGACGCCGCCGTCGGTCAGCGCGGGGAGGCGGTCGGCGGTGACGATCCGCAGGCCCAGGGAGTCGGCGCCCAGCTTGGGCTTGACGACGTACCGGTCGGCCTCGGGGAGACGGTGCAGGTCCTCCGCGCGGTCGACCGTGGGGATCACCGGGTGTCCCTCGGCGCTCAGGTCGAGCAGGTACTGCTTGCCTGCCATGTCGGCGCGCCCGATGAGCGGGTTGTAGACGCGTACGCCGTCCCGCAGGGCACGCTCGCGGAAGGCCTCGTACTCCCGCTGGTAGCCGAGGACGGGCCCGCTGTTGCGGACGATCACGGCGTCGAAGGCGTCCATCAGGGCCGCCGCGTCCAGGGGGTGGCACAGGGCCAGGTCGAAGTCGGCGCGCAGCCGGGAGGTGAGGAACACGTCCTCGTCGCCGTAGCGCCGGCCGCGGGCCGGGTAGGCCAGGTCGGTGACGTAGAGGAGGCGGGGGCGGGCGGGTGGCACGGAGGGCTCCTCGGGGCTGGTCGGCGGTGCGGAAAGGTTACGCCGGGGTGGGAGGGACTCCTGCGGGGAGGGGGACGGACGGGTCGTACGATGACAGGACCGTCGTTTTTCTCCTGAAGGGCTCGACGACTCCCGTGACCACCGCAACACTTCTCGACGGCAAGGCCGCCGCGGCCGACATCAAGAGCGAACTCGCCCTCCGCGTCCGGGCGTTGAAGGACCGTGGCATCACCCCGGGGCTGGGCACGATCCTCGTCGGCGACGACGCGGGCAGCCGTTCCTACGTGGGCGGAAAGCACCGGGACTGCGCACAGGTCGGCATCGCGTCGATCCGGGTGGAGCTGCCCGCCGACGCCTCGCAGGCCGATGTCGAGGCCGCGGTGCTGCGGCTCAACGCCGACCCGGCGTGCACCGGCTTCATCGTGCAGCTCCCGCTGCCCGCCCACATCGACACGCACGCCGTGCTGGAGCTGATCGACCCGGTCAAGGACGCCGACGGGCTCCACCCGACCAACCTGGGCCGGCTGGTGCTGGGCATCCCGGCCCCGCTGCCGTGCACCCCGCGCGGCATCATCGACCTGCTGCGCCGCAACCACGTGGAGATCACCGGGCAGCAGTTCTGCGTCATCGGCTGCGGGGTGACGGTCGGCCGTCCGCTCGGCCTGATGCTGACCCGCGCCACCGAGCACGCCACGGTGACCCTGTGCCACGAGGCGACCCAGGACGTCGCCGCGCACGCCCGTGAGGCGGACGTCGTGGTGGCCGCCGCCGGGGTGGCGCACCTGGTGCGGCCCGACTGGATCAAGCCGGGCGCGACCGTGCTGTCCGTGGGCCTGACCCGCACGGTCGAGGGCGTCCTCGGTGACGTCCACCCGGACGTCGGCGACGTCGCCGGCTCCTTCGCCCCGCCGATCGGCGGGGTCGGCCCGATGACCCGGGCGATGCTGCTGACCAACGTGGTCGAGGCCGCCGAGCGGCTCTGAGGCCCTGACCTCGAAGCCCCCCGGCCCCGGGGCCTCCGGCGTCGGCACTCCGTGCCAGGCACTCAGTTCCCCGACAGCAGGGAACTGAGTGCCATCCGGGGGTCCCAGGTGTTACGTTCCGTCCATGAGCGCCACTGAGAAGGCGGAGGCCAAGCCGCCCATGCGGGACGCCCTGGTCGCGGCGGCCTTCCGGCTGTTCCTGGAGCGGGGCTACGAGCAGACCACCGTCGACGACATCGTTGCCCTCGCGGGCGTCGGCCGGCGGTCGTTCTTCCGCTACTTCCCCTCCAAGGAGGACGTGGTCTTCCCCGACCACGAGCGCTGCCTGGCCGACATGACCGCCTTCCTCGCCGCGAGCGACGAGGACGCGGAGCCGGTGCGGCGGGTGTGCGACGCGGCCCGTCTCGTGCTGCTGATGTACGCCGAGAACCCCTCCTTCTCCGTGCAGCGCTACCGGCTCACCAAGCAGGTGCCGGGGCTGCGCGCGTACGAACTGTCGGTGGTGTGGCGCTACGAGCGTGCCCTCGCCGCCTATCTGCGGGGCCGCTTCGCCGGCCGGTCCGACGGCAGTCTGCGGGCCGATGTGATCGCCTCCGCCGTGGTCGCCGCGCACAACAACGCCCTGCGGTCCTGGCTGCGTTCCGACGGCCAGGGCGACGCGACCGCGACCGTGGACCACGCGCTGGCCTATGTGCAGTCGGCGTTCGGCGCGGCGCCCGCGCCCCCGGCCGACGAGCATCCCGAGGACGTGGTCGTGGTGGTCTCCCGGCGCGGGGCCCCGCTGTGGCGGGTCGTGCAGGAGATCGAGACGACACTCGGCCGGACCTGAATCCGCGGCCGGACCTGCCGCTGAACCCGCTCCACATTGGGGGTACGCAGTACCTTTACGGCTGGCACTGAGTGCCATACGCTGGGCGTGTGCACGGTGGCACGGTGAACCGCGCACGTCCGTGCACGGGTGAGCCGCGCACGTGGGATCCGGCCCAGGGGCAGGGAGTTGACCAGCGTGTACCACTACTCAGGAAGCGCCGTTCAGCAGGCAGCCGGCTCCTCGGCGGGCCTGCTCGACCGCGCGAAGGCCGACGGCGAGGCGATCCTCTTCCAGCGCTGCACCTGGTGCGGCACCGCCATGTACCACCGGCTGCTGTGTCCGGTGTGCCAGGGCAGCGACCTGCGGACCGAGCGCAGCGAGGGCATCGGCACGGTCCGCCACTCCACGGTGGTGCACCGCAACACGCCATCCGCGCGCAATGTGTCGCTGGTCGAGATGGCGGAGGGGTTCGTCGTACGCGGCCGGGTCATGGGCCCGCTCATCGGCATCCACAGCGGTGACCGCGTCCGCCTCTCCACGGTGAAGGACCCGGTCCGGGGCGAGCCGGTGTTCCAACTGGTCGACGAGCCGTACCGGGGCTGGCACCACTAGCCATCGGGCGCGAGGTCCTCACCGGACCCCGGGCACGAGATCCTCACCGGACCCCGGGCACGAGATCCTCACCGGACCCCGGGCACGAGATCCCTCACTCGACCCCGGGCACGAGATCCCTCACGCGTACGGGCCGGCCCGTCTCGAAGCAGTGGTTGGCGGCGAGTCCGACGGCGAGGGCGAGGGCGCCGTCGCGTTCGGTGGCGGTGCTCGGTGAGGCGTGCCGGCCGAAGAGGGCGTCGAGCATGCGGCTGTCTCCCCCGCCGTGCGCCTCGTGCTCCACCGTCACCGGGATGTCGACCGGTGGCTTCCACAGCGGGCGCAGGGTGAGCCGTACACCGCCCGCGGTGTCGCCGGGCGGGGCCGCGAGCGGGGCGCGGGGCGGCTGCCAGCGGTTCTCCTCGACCTCGAGTTCCAGCCGGCCCACGCTGCCGTTGACCATGACCCGGTAGCCCTCCCAGGGGGAGTACGCGGTGAGGTGGTACGTCATCGTCGCGCCGCGCGCGTAGCGCACCAGCACCGCCATGTCGTCCTCGATGGTGACGGGCCCGCCGAAGACGTTGCGGTCGCGGTGGTAGCCGTCGTCCGGTTCGGCCTCGAGGTAGAGGGCGCGCAGGGTGTCGTCGGCGGCGAGGTCCAGGGCGAAGGGGTCGTCGGCGGCCGCCGGGGCGCCGTGGGCGTGGTCGTAGTCCCGGCGCAGTCCGTGGCGGGCACCCGCTTCGGGGCCGTAGAAGGCGAGCCGGCCGTAGCCGAAGACCTCCTCGGGCCGGTCGGCCAGCCACCAGTTGACGAGGTCGAAGTGGTGGCTCGCCTTGTGCACCATCAGTCCGCCGCTGTTCCGCTTCTCCCGGTGCCAGCGGCGGAAGTAGTCCGCGCCGTGGCGGGTGTCGAGGAGCCACTCGAAGTGGACGGAGAGGACCTCGCCGACCGCGCCCCCGGCGAGCAGGGCGCGCACCTTCTCGTGGACCGGGTTGAAGCGGTAGTTGAAGGCGACCGTGAGGGAGTTGCCGGTCGTGCGGACGGTGTCGAGGATGCGGGCGCAGCGGTCCGCGTCGACCGTCATCGGCTTCTCGGTGACGACCCGGCAGCCCGCGCGCAGCGCCGGGACGATGTAGTGGGCGTGCGCGGCGTCGACGGTGGTGACGACGACCTCGTCCAAGCCCTCCGTGGCGAGCAGATCGGTGAAGCGCTCCGGTTCCCAGGTGGCGGCGGGCGGTTCACCGGCCTCGGTGAGCAGCCGGTTGTGGAACGCCATCCGGGTGGGGCTCGGGTCGCACAGCGCCACGACGCGATGGCCGGGGCGGGCCGCGAGATCCCTGGTGTAGCTCTGGGCGCGGTGGCCGGTGCCGACGACTGCCGTACGCAGGTGGGAAGTTCGGCTCATGGGGGTGGCCTTCCCGGGGTACGGGCGGGCAGTCACCGGTGACCGAATTCTTGTCACCTGCGGGCCGATTCCGCCAACTTCCTTCAGTACAGGCAACCCACAGGTCCCTGATTGCTTCCTCCGTGTCGTGAGGTGCTCCCGGTACGGACGGGGCGCCCGCGCTCGAAGTGCGAGGAGGGGACCCTTGACCCATGCCCGGCGCATAGGTGTCACCGCCGTGGCCGTGCTCGCGGCCCTGGCGGGATCACCGGGACTGGCCCAGGCCCAACAGCCGCCCGGGACGTCGACGTCGGCGGCGTCCGACAGCGGACTGCCGAAGGGATGGCGCGTCACCGGCGAGGGCGCCACGCGTGAGCTGGTCTGGCGGTCGGAGCGGACCGTGCCCATGGGCGACTCCCGGGTGGAGTTCCACGCGGACGGCCGGCTGCTCGGCGTACCGGAGGCGGCCGGCGACGGCCGTACCTTCCGGCTCACCCTCGACCAGGCGACACCGCTGAAGGACCTGCGGGTCCTGGCGGCCGGACGCCGGCTGGACGCAGCCGCCGACGACTCCGACACGCCCTCGAAGAACGCGCTGACCACCGCGCGGCCCCCGGCCGCGCTCCCGGCGAACTCCGTGGACCCCGGCAAGCCGGGCGCGTACCGCACGGTCACCGGTGCGTACGACCTCGACCCGGTGAAGCTGCCCGGCTTCGCGCAGCCGGTCGAGATGCAGGCCGTGGTGGTCGCGCCGAAGGGCGCCACCGGCAAACGGCCGCTCGCGTTGTTCCTGCACGGCCGACACGCCACCTGCTACAAGCCGGGCGGCGACGACGTGACCGGCGACTGGCCCTGCCCGACGGGCCTGAAGTCGATCCCGAGCTACAAGGGCTATCTGCAGGACCAGAAGCTGCTGGCCTCGCAGGGCTATGTGACGGTGTCGATCTCGGCGAACGGCATCAACGCCCAGGACTGGGAGGCCGAGGACGGCGGTGCGCAGGCCCGCTCCTCGCTGGTGCGACAGCATCTCGCCCGGTGGGCGAACTGGGCGACCCACCCGGGCACCGCCCCCGCCGCCGTCCGCAAGGCGCCGAAGGCCGATCTCTCCAAGGTCCTGCTCGTCGGCCACTCGCGTGGCGGCGAGGGCGTCAACCGGGCGGCGATGGACAGCCTGTATCCCGCGCCCGCCGCCCAGGACGGGTACCGCGGTCCGGTCCGCTGGAAGATCGCCGGCACGGTCCTGATCGGACCGACGATCTTCGGCCAGAATCCGGTCGCCGACGTCCCGTCCGCGACCATCCTGCCCGGCTGCGACGGCGATGTCGCCGACCTCGAGGGCGAGACGTTCGTCGACGGCACGCGCGGCATCAGCAAGGGCGCCGCCCTGCACAGCGCGGTGTACGTGGTCGGCGCCAACCACAACTTCTTCAACACCGAGTGGACGCCGGGCAAGGCCGTGGCGCCCGCCGACGACGACTTCTGGGAGGACCCGGACGGACAGGACCGTGACCCGGTCTGCTCCGTCGGCACCGCCACCCGGCTCACCGCCGACCAGCAGCACAAGGCCGGCGCCACCTACATCGCGGCTGCCGCCCGGCTGTTCGTCGCCGGTGACGACCGGGTGCGCCCGCTGCTCGACGGCTCCGGCAAGCGAGCCCCCTCCGCCGACCCGGCCCGGGTCCTGACCCACGCGGTCGGCGGCCGTCGTACGGGTGGATTCCTGCTCGACGACGGGGTCAAGGTGACCGGCGGCCGGGTGTGCTGGCCGGACACCGACCCGGCCAAGGCCTGTCTGGACCAGAACGCCGGTGCCGGGATGTCCCCGCACTTCCAGTGGTGGTACCTGGAGCGGGACACCGGCAAGCGTGCCGTGGCGATGAAGTGGTCCACGCCGGGCACACCGACGAAGTTCACCTACCCGTCGTCGGTCTCGCTCTCCGGTGCCAAGAACCTGGCGCTGCGCGTGTTCGTGCCACCGAACACCACGGGGACCAAGCTGGACGTGACCGTCGTGGACTCCGCGGGCCGCCGGGCCGCACTCGGCCAGGTGAAGGCCGACGGTCTGCCGGGCTCCGCGCGCACCTCCTCCTTCTGGGCCCGCGAGCTGCGGCTTCCGCTGACCGCCGCGACCCGCGCCGGTCTCGACCTCAAGCACGTCAAGTCCCTTGAGCTGACGCCGCGTTCGAGGTCCGGGCAGGCCTGGTTCATGGACGCCTGGGGCTGGGCCCCCGGCATGCCGGCGGTGAAGTCGTCGGCACTGGCGCGCGTCGACATCGGCCGGATCAAGGTCAAGGAGGGCGACTCCGGTACCCGCACCTACCGGATCCCGGTCAAGGTCTCCGGGCACGGCAGCGGCAAGGTCCGCTTCTACGTCCTGGACGCGGCGACCGGCACAGCCAAGGAGAAGGTCGTCACGGTCCGCCCCGGTGTCACTCCGATCGACCTGCCGGTCCGGGTCGAGGGCGACCGGATGTACGGCTACGACGAGGAGCACAGCCTCCTGGTGAAGCCGATGCGCGGCACGGTCGTCGGTTCCTACGGCGGCGGGGTCACGGCTCTGAACGACGACGCGGCGCCGCAGGTGACGGTGGTGCCGGTCGCCGACCGGGTGACCGAGGGCGAGACACTGAAGTGGCGGGTCTCCCTCTCCGCGGCCGCCGAGGTGTCCCTGTACTACGCGCTGAACGTGTTCCCGGTCACCGAGGGTGTCGAGCTGTCCACCAAGGACGTGGACCCGGAGTGGCTGCTGAGCACCACCGGTGAGCCGGCCGACCCGGAGCGCCCGCTGTCCGAGACGTACCTGGCCGTGAGTCAGGACATCCCGGCCGGAGCGACGAGCGCCGAACTCGCCATCCCGACGGTGAAGGACCAGGTGGCCGAGCCCGAGGAGTCGGTGCGTCTGACGGCGACCGACGAGGGGGGCGGGCCGCTGCCGGACGGACCGAACGTGATCGGGACGGTCGTGGACGCTCCGTAGCGCGACACCGACACCGGGAGGGGGCCCGGGCCGCTGTGCGGTCCGGGCCCCCTCTCCATGATCACAGTGTGATACGGATCCCGACCGTGCCGTCCAGCCCTCGCCGCAGCCGGCTGCCCAGGAGCGTCAGCCGCCCCATGACGCCGTACTTGCGGGCGAGCAGGGTGCGGTAGCGGGCGGTGGTCTCCGCGTCGCAGACCTCGGCGGTGGCCGGGATCTGGTCACCGGTGGGATTGCCGCGGACGTCGCAGGGGCCGACGAGGACATCGCCGCGCGCCCGGATCCGCTTCACCTTCCAGGCGTCGGCGGCCGACCAGGCCCCGAGCGTGTCCCCGTCGCGCACCACCCAGACGGGGGTGGCGACCCCGGTTCCGTTCTTCCGGTAGCTGGTGATCAACAGGTACTTGCCCGTACCCAGCCGGTCGAGCGCCTTCTCATCCATGCCCGGCAGTCTAGGGGGTGCCGTGAAAGTCCAGTGCGGTGCCCGCGGCGCATGTGCCGGGCCCCGCGGGTGCCGTGCGGGACTTTCACAGCACCCCCTAGGCACCGGTCCGGCGGGAATCAGCGCAGGGCGGCCGCCATCCGGCGCACGCCCTCGGTGAGGATCTCCGGCGAGGTGGCCAGATTCAGCCGTACGTGACCGGCTCCGCCAGTACCGAAGTCGGCTCCGGGGCTGAGCGCCACCCGTCCGCGCTCGAGGAAGACCGCGGCCGGGTCGTCCCCGACGTCCAGGGCCCGGCAGTCCAGCCAGGCGAGATACGTCGCCTCCCCCGGCCGGTACCGGACGCCGGGCAGGTGCTCGGCGAGCAGGTCGGCGAGCAGACGGCGGTTGGCGTCGAGGCCGGCCAGCAGCGCGTCCAGCCAGGCGGTGCCGTCGCGCAGGGCGGCGGTGTGGGCGAGGACGCCGACATGACTCGGGCCGTGGGAGACCTCCTCCGGCAGCAGGGCCAGGTCGGCGGCGGCCCCGGGTCCCGCCACGGCCAGGGCGGCCTTGAGACCGGCCAGGTTCCACGCCTTGGAGGCCGACATCAGCGACAGCCCGCGCTCCGCGCCCGGCACACCGAGATAGGGCACGAAGTCGACGCCGGCCGCGGTGAGCGGGGCGTGGATCTCGTCGGCGACGACCCGGACGCCGTACCGCTCGGCGAGGGCGGCGACGGCGGACAGTTCCCCGGCGGTGTGCACGGTGCCGGTCGGGTTGTGCGGGCTGCACAGCAGGTGCGCCGCCCGTCCGCCGCCCGCGACCACCCGCCGGTAGGCCTCCTCCAGCACACCGAGGTCGAGCCGTCCGTCCGCGCCGAGCGGCGCCTCGGCGATCCGGCGGTCCATATGGGCGATGAACTGGAAGAACGGCGGATACACGGGCGGGTTCACCACGACCGGATCACCGGGTCCGGTCACCAGCTTGAGCATCTCGACGACACCCATCATGACGTCCGGCACGATCGCGCTCCGCTCGACCGCGAGCCCGTGCCACCCCCACTGCTTGGCGGCGAAGCCGGCCAGCGCCTCCGCGTAGGCGCTGCCCGCCGGATAGCCGGTGTCGCCGAGCGCCATCGCCTCCGTGACCGCGCGGATGACGGGCTCGGCGAGCGGCACGTCCATCTCCGCGACCCACAGCGGAAGGACGTCGGCCGGATAGGTGCGCCATTTCATGCTCGTCCGCAGACGCAGACCGTCGAGGGTGAGGGCGCGAAAAGGGTTTGGCTCACCGGACGTTTCGTGCGGGATCCTGTTCATGGGGCACAAGATAGGGGGCTCTGGTGTGACCTGGGATCGTGTGAACGGGACATCCCTGGAAGTGGCGTGCGACGAGTCCGGCTCGGACGGGGAGAATCTCACCGGCGGGAACACGGATGTGTTCGCGCACGCGAGTGTGCGGCTGCCGGCGGAATTCGCCGCCGCTCAGCTGCGTGACATCCGCGGCCGTATCCGTTCGCCCGCCGAGGAGTACAAGGCGACCCATCTGCTGCGCGAGAAACACCGGGCGGTGCTGGAATGGCTGCTGTCGGAATCCGGACCGCTGTACGGGCATGCCCATGTGCACCTGGTCGAGAAGGCCTTTTTCGTCGTGGACCGGACCGCCGGGCTGCTGCTGGACAGTGCGGAGGCGGCCGGTCCGCTCTTTCGTGAGGGGCGCCGCACTTTCACGGAGACCGAATGGCGGGATTTCCTCGCGGCGGCCAACCGATTGCTGCGGGTACGGGCCGGCGAAGGGCCGGAGGAACCCGTCGGCGCCTTCTTCCGCACGGTCGACACACTGCGGCACCGGTATTCCGGGACGCGGGCGGCGGACATTCTGGAGCGATGCGCCGCGGAACGGTCCCGTGCGGTCGCCTATCGGGACGGAATCGGCGCCGCAGGGCCCCCGCTCGTTCCGCTGCTCAATCCCCTGCTCCCCGCCATCCTGCGCACGGCGGCGCACTGGAGCCGCGGCGGCCGTCCGGTCCGGCTGGCGCACGACCGGCAGAACATGCTCACCCCGGAGCGGATCGCCTGGATCGAGGACGCGGCGGGGCGGGAGGGCATCGGGCTCGCCGGGCTGCGGCTCGTCGTCGCACGGGACGACGCGCGGGTGCAGCTCGCCGACTTCCTCGCCGGGATCGCCCGCAGCATCGCCTCCGACGAGCTGAACGGACGCGGCGACCCGCCGCTCTCGGCGCTGCTGCGCCCCTACACCGGCGGGGCGTCCGTGTGGGGCGACGAGCCCAGCTGGGCCCGGCTCAATCCGGCGGCAGCGGAATCCGGGGGTCCTGCCACGGACGTCAACTCCCTTGTCTAGATTGCTTGTTGACGGTGCACGTCAGCCCCCTTCCGGCCGGAGCCGACCCATGACTGAGAACAGCCGTATCAACATCACCCAGCCGCACACCGCCCGCATCTGGAACTACTGGCTGGGCGGCAAGGACAACTACGAGGTCGACCGGGTGGCCGGCGACCGGATCCGGGAGTTACACCCGGGCATCGGCGAGTACGCCCGCGCCGACCGGCTCTTCCTGGGCCGTGCCGTGGAGCACCTGGTGACCGAGGCCGGAATCCGCCAGTTCCTCGACATCGGCACCGGTCTGCCGACCGCGGACAACACGCACGAGGTGGCCCAGCGCCTCGCGCCGGAAGCCCGGGTCGTGTACGTGGACAACGACCCTCTGGTCCTGGCGCACGCCCGCGCCCTGCTCACCAGCACGCCCGAGGGCCGCACCGACTATCTCGACGAGGACCTGCGCAACACGGACGCGATCCTGCGGCACGCGGAGAAGACCCTGGACTTCGACGAGCCGGTCGCGCTGGTGCTGCTGGGCGTGGTCATCTTCATCGGCGACGACGAGGACCCGTACGGGCTGGTGCGAGGTCTGGTCGACCGGCTGCCGCCGGGCAGCCATCTGGTGCTGTCGCACACCATCACCAGCCCGGCGATGCCGGACGTGGACGAGGCCGTGGCGTTCTGGAACGAGCACGGCACGCCGAAGCTGACCCAGCGCACGCCCGGGAGCGTGGCCCGCTTCTTCGACGGACTGGAGCTGCTGGAGCCGGGCGTGGTGTCCTGCTCGCGCTGGCGCCCCTCGCCGGAGGAGACCGGCGAGGGGGAGCCCGCGGAAGTGGCGATGTTCGGCGGGGTGGCGCGAAAGCGCTGATGCGATCCCCGGCGCCGGGATGTGATCACTTCCGGAGTGAACGCGGCCGCGCCTTCGCACGTATGGGGAACAGGGCGCTCAACGACCGGAGGGCCCCGCGGTGTTGAGGCCGCACGTTCGGGGTTTCGGGAGCCAGGCATGAGGCACGTACGACGACGGATCGTCCGGCGAGTGACACGGCTGGCGGCAGTCGGCGGACTCCTCCTGGGCGGGGCCATGGTGACCCAGGCGGCCATGGCCACCGAGACGCCCGCCGGCTCGGCGGCGCCGCGCAGTACACCGGAGTCCGTCGTCACCAATCCCGGGGCGGCGCTGGTCAAGAAGCTCGGCACCGCGCGTACGGCGGGCACCTGGCTCGACGGCGACGGGCGTCCGGTCGTCGCGGTCACCGACGAGAAGTCGGCCGCGACGGTACGGAAGGCGGGCGCCACGGCGAAGGTCGTGGGGCACAGCATGAACGAGCTCAAGTCGGCCACGGCGACGCTGCGTTCGGCGCCCAAGGTGCCCGGCACGGCGTGGGTGACGGACTACCGGACCAACGAGGTCGTCGTGCAGGCCGACAGCACCGTGTCGGCCTCCGACTGGGCGGAGCTGACGCGGACGGCGGCCGACATCGGCAGCTACGTCCGTATGGAGCGCACCACAGGCAAGTTCACCACCCGGCTCAACGGCGCTCAGCCGATCCTGTCGACCGCCGGGCGCTGTTCGGCGGGGTTCAACGTGACCAACGGGACGAACGACTTCATCCTCACCGCCGGTCACTGCGGCCCGAACGGCTCGACCTGGTTCGCGGACAACACGGCCAAGCAGCAGGTGGGCCAGACGGTCAACCAGAGCTTCCCCGTCAACGACTTCTCGCTGGTGCAGTACGCGAGCGGCAAGGCCGGTGACGGGGCCGACGTGGTGGCGATCGGCGACGGCAACGGGGTGCGCATCACGGGCACGGGTGACGCGGCCGTCGGCCAGCGGGTGTTCCGCAGCGGCAGCACCACCGGGCTGAAGGACGGCCAGGTCACCGGGCTCGACGCGACGGTGAACTACCCGGAGGGCACGGTCAGCGGGCTGATCGAGACGAACGTGTGCGCCGAACCCGGGGACAGCGGCGGGCCGATGTTCTCGGAGGGCATCGCGCTCGGCATCACCTCGGGCGGCAGCGGTGACTGCACGACGGGGGGTACGACGTTCTTCCAGCCGGTGACCCGGGCGCTGGCCCAGCTGGGTGTGACTCTCATCGTGGCCGCGCCGTCCGACAACGCCGGCCAGGGTGCCTCCGGCGCGGCGTCCGGCGCTCCCCAGCCGTCCGTCTCGCCCACCCAGGCGGCGATCGCGCCCGGCTCGACCTCGCCGGGCTCGACGACCCCGGTGGGCGGTCTCGGTGGCAGCACGTCCCTGGCGGCCCGGCTCACCGACCCGAACGCCATCGGCCCCGGTCTGCTGATCATCGGCGGCAGTCTGGTCGCCCTGGTCGCGACCCGCTACTTCCGCGCCGAACAGGACCGCAAGGCCTACCGGGAGTACTACTCGGCGACTTGGGGCTGAGCCGCCCCGGGGGCGCCCCGGCGAACAACCCGGACAACGAAAAGGGCACCCGGTCGGGGTGCCCGCTTCGGTCTACGAGGTCGGCGGTCCTCGGGGAGCGTCAGACCGCGTTCAGCGGCTGCGGGGCCGCGGCGGCCCACTCCAGGACGAGCCGCTGGTACTCCTCGCGCTGCTCGACGCTCAGTGTCCCGCCCGACCGGAGCCACAGGGCCCGGATCTCCTCGTTGACCTCGTCAGCCGAACGCTCGGAAACGGTTTCAACAGTGGTGGACATGGTGTGAAGCATACGGCTCCCGAGGTGAAGGCCGCGTGAGTAAGTACGGATAATTCGGGCATTCCGTACCGTGTTACTGATCACGTCCATCTGTCAACCCCCACAGCGCAGTTCACCCTTCCACCGCCCCCTCCAGCGCCCCCTCAACCGTGCCCAGCACCTGCACCTGGATCGCCAGTACGGCGGCGCCGCGCGCCCAGTCGTGGAAGTCGGACACCTTGGTCTCCAGGTCGACCGGGGCGGCCAGCGGATGCCGGTGGGCGCGGATGGTCTCCCGCACCAGGTCGCCCCCGACGCCCATGAGGCCGACGCCCTCACCCGCCAGGAGGATCTTCTGCGGCATGGCGAAGTTGGCGATCTGCGCCACCAGGGTGCCCAGGGCGCGGGCCGCCTCCTCGACGACCCGGGCGGGCATGGGCTCCCCGTCGGCGGCGCGGGCGAGGATCTCCTCGTACGTCCAGGCGCGGCCGGTGGCGGCCTGGACCTGGTAGCGGATGCTGGGGATGGTCAGCAGCGAGACGGCGCTGCCGCGTGCGCCGTCGGGGGTGAGCGGGCCGTGGGGGTTCACGATCCAGTGACGGCCGAAGCCGCGGTCCTCCTCGGCGCAGGGGACCCGCAGGCCGCCCAGGACCAGGCCGTAGCCGAGGCCGGCGCCGATGGTCAGGACGGCGAAGCGGTCGAGGCCGCGCCCTGCGCCGAACCAGGTCTCGGCCTCGACGAGGGCGGCGACGTCGTTCTCGACCACCACCGGCAGCCCCGTGCGCTCCTCGGTGAGCGCGGCGAGCGGGATGTCGCGCCAGTCGAGGAAGGCCGATTCGCCGACCACGGCACGGTCCCGGACGAGACCGCCCACCCCGATGCCGATGCCGGCGATGCCGGGGTGGGCGCGGGTGAGTTCGTCGGTCATCTCGCCGAGGAGGGCGACGACGCCGTCCGGGTCGTGGGTGGCGAGCGGGCGGTCGTGGCGGGCGACGATGTCGCTCCTGAGGGTGGTGACGACCCCGTACACCATGTCCTCGGTGATCTTGAAGCCGAGGAAGGAGCGGGATCCGGCGACGACGTCGAGCGGCTGCGAGGGGCGCCCCTGCCGCACCTCCGCCGGGCCTGAGCCTTCCGGCACCTCGACGAGCAGCCCCGACTCGATCAGCGGCTTGGTCAGCCGGGTGAGGCTGCCCGCGGAGAGGTTCAGCCGGCGCGCGAGGTCGGTGCGCGACAGCGGCCCGTGGACGAGCACCTCGATCGCGACCGAGCGCTCTCCCGGGCTCAGCGGCAGCCAGCTGGCGGTACGTGCGGTCATGAGGGTCAGTCTCCCCCACCCCCTTTTTCTTTCGCATCAAAACTATCATCCCCAACATGGGGCCGGAAAGGATCGATGGACAGGCGTCTGCAGACCCCTTGACACCTCGATTCTTTCGCCACAAAAGTAAGTGGCCGAACGAGCCGCCACGGACGAGGGAGTCTCACGATGGCCGATCCGAGTACGAGCAGGGCGCCCGCCCTCGCAGGGCGGGGTGACGAGAGGCTGGCGGCCGTCTTCCTCGCTCCGGCGCTGCTGGGCTTTCTCGTCTTCCTGCTCTGGCCCACCCTGCGGGGCGTCTATCTGAGCTTCACCCGCTTCAATCTGCTGACACCCGCGGAGTGGGTGGGCCTGGCCAACTACGACCGGATGGTCCACGACCCGATCTTCTGGGACTCCCTGCGGGTCACCGTCGTGTACGTGGTGATCAACATCGGGGTGCAGACGGTGTCCGCCCTCGCCATCGCCGTCCTGCTGCAGCGGCTGACGCAGTCCGCGCTGCTGCGCGGGATCGTGCTGACGCCCTATCTGATGTCGAACGTCGTCGCCGGCATCGTCTGGCTGTGGATCCTCGACACCCAGCTCGGCATCGGCAACGAGATCGTCTCCGGGCTCGGCCTCGACCGCGTCCCGTTCCTCGCCGACGAGACCTGGGCGATCCCGACGATCGCGCTGATCAACGTGTGGCGGCACGTCGGCTACACCGCGCTGCTGCTGTTCGCCGGTCTGCAGGCCATCCCGAACGACATGTACGAGGCGGCGAGGGTGGACGGCGCCGGCGAGTGGCGCATGTTCTGGCGGATCACGATGCCGCTGCTGCGGCCCGTGCTCGCGGTCGTGCTGATCATGACGGTGATCGGTTCGTTCCAGGTCTTCGACACGGTCGCCGTCACCACCCAGGGCGGACCGGCGAACGCCACCAACGTGCTCCAGTACTACATCTACGGCGCCGCGTTCGGCCGCTTCCAGTTCGGCTACGCGTCCGCGATGTCCGTGGCGCTGCTCGTCGTGCTGAGCGCCATCACCGTCCTGCAGTACCGGCTCACCCGGGCCGGCCACACCGACCTCGGCTGACGGAAGGGAGACCTCACATGGCTGCCGTGACCACCACTGCCACCACGACCACCGTACGGTCCGCGAGGCGCCGGCCCTCCCTCGGCCGGATCGCGGCCTGGGCGGTGATGACCGCGATCGTGCTCGTCACCCTGCTGCCGTTCTACTGGATCCTGCGCACCGCGCTGTCCACCAACACCTCGCTCGCCGCCCACCCCGGCGATCCGCTGCCGACCGGCCTCACCGCGGGCGGCTTCGAACGGGCGCTGGGCCTGCAGTCCACCAAGGAGGCCATCGCGCAGGGCGGCGCGGGCGGCGGACTGAAGTTCTGGCGCTATCTGATCAACTCGGTGGTCGTCTCGACGCTCGTCACCGTCTGCCAGATCTTCTTCTCCTCGATGGCCGCGTACGCCTTCGCCCGGCTGCGCTGGCGCGGCCGGGACCGGGTGTTCGGGCTGTTCCTGGCCGGGCTGATGGTCCCCGCGATCTTCACCCTGCTGCCGAACTTCGTGCTCATCAAGCAACTCGGCCTGGTGGACACCCTGCTGGGCATCGCGCTGCCGACGATGCTCATGACGCCGTTCGCGGTGTTCTTCCTCCGGCAGTTCTTCATGAACGTGCCCCGGGAGGTCGAGGAGGCGGCCCTGCTCGACGGCGCCGGGAAGATCCGGATCTTCTTCCGGGTGATGCTGCCGATGGCGTCGACGCCGATCCTCACGCTGGGCGTGCTGACGTACATCACCTCCTGGAACGACTACTTCTGGCCGCTGATGGTGTCGTACAGCGACAGTTCGCGGGTGCTCACGGTGGCACTGGCGATCTTCCGGGCGCAGACCCCGCAGACGGGTTACGACTGGTCGGGCCTGATGGCGGCCACCCTCATCGCCGCCCTCCCGATGCTGGTGCTCTTCGGGGTCTTCGCACGCCGCATCGTCAGTTCCATCGGCTTCACCGGGATCAAGTAAGGGGATGGGGATGCGAGTTCGGATGCGTACGGTCATGGCGCTGACGGGAGCGCTGGCGCTGTCCCTGACCGCCGGATGCGCGCGGGGCGCAGGCCCAGGCGGGGACGCCGGCACGGTGACGTACTGGCTGTGGGACGCCAACCAGCTGCCCGCCTACCAGGCCTGTGCGAAGGGCTTCGAGAAGGAGAACCCGGGCCTGAAGGTGAAGATCACCCAGATGGGCTGGGGCGACTACTGGACCAAGCTCACCGCGAGCTTCATCGCGGGCACCCAGCCGGACGTGTTCACCGACCACATCCAGAAGTTCGGCCAGTTCGCCGACCTCAAGGTGCTCGAACCGCTCGACGACCTCGGCATCGACGAGTCGGCCTACCAGCCGGGGCTCGCCGCCAACTGGGTCGGCCAGGACGGCCACCGCTACGGCGCCCCCAAGGACTGGGACACCGTCGCCCTCTTCTACAACCAGAAGATGGCCGCGTCCGCCGGGCTCACGGCCCAGGAGCTGAACAGCCTCTCCTGGAACCCGCGGGACGGCGGCACCTTCGAGAAGGCCATCGCCCATCTCACCGTCGACGTCGACGGACGGCGCGGTGACGAACCGGGCTTCGACAGGCACCATGTGAAGGTGTACGGACTGGCCACCGCCGGTGCGGGCGACGGCGACGGGCAGACGCAGTGGAGCCCGTTCACCGCCTCGGCCGGATGGACCTACACCGAGAAGAAGCGGTGGGGAACCGACTACCAGTACGACAGCAAGACCTTCCAGTCGGTCGTCGACTGGTACTTCGGGCTGGCGAAGAAGGGCTACCTGGCCCCGCTCACGGACTACAGCGCGGGCGCCAACCCGGCCAACGCTCAGGTCGCGGCGGGCAGGGCGGCGGCCGCCTTCGACGGCGCCTGGATGATCTCGACGTACTACGGGTTCAAGGGCGTGAAGGTCGGCACGGCCTTCACCCCGGCCGGCCCCACCGGCAAGCGCGCCACGATGATGAACGGCCTCGCCGACTCCGTCACGAAGAACGCCCGCAACAAGGAGGGCGCGAAGAAGTGGGTGCGGTACCTGGCCTCCGACGCGTGCCAGCGGACGGTGGGCGGCTACGGCATCGTCTTCCCCGCCACGCCCGACGGCACGAAGGCCGCGGTGGCCGCGTACGAGAAGAAGGGCATCGACGTCACCGCCTTCACCGAGCCGGTCGCCGACAAGAAGGACTTCGCCACCTTCTCCTACCCGATCACGAACAACGCGGCGGACGTCCTCGCGCTCATGCAGCCCGCCATGCAGGACATCTACGGCAACGGCAGGTCCGTGAGCAGCCTCGACGAGACCAACGACCAGATCAACCTGATTCTCTCGCAGTGATCCATCGACCAGTGAAGGACTCGCCTCACATGACGTTCAACCTCGGCATCGTCGGCGCCGGCCAGTTCTCCGGCCAGTTCGCCACGTTGTTCCAGGCCCACCCCGGTGTCGGTGACGTCCACGTCACCGATCTGCTGCCCGAGCGGGCCGAGCAGCTCGCCTCCGCCCAGGGGCTGGCCGGCGCCTTCCCCTCGTACGAGGCGATGCTGGAGTCACCGGCGGTCGACGCGGTCGCCATATTCACCCAGCGCTGGACCCACGGTCCGCTGGTGCTGCGGGGGTTGAACGCCGGCAAGCACGTCTACTCCGCCGTCCCGATGGCGATCAGCACGGAGGAGATCGCCGCGATCATCGACACGGTCAAGGCGACCGGGCTGACGTACATGATGGGCGAGACCAGCCAGTACAACCCGGCGACCGTGCACGCCCGCAACCAGATCGCCGAGGGCGCCTTCGGGCGGCTCTTCTACGCCGAGGGCGACTACGTCCACGACATGGACCTGGGGTTCTACGAGGCGTACCGGTACAGCGGCGGTGAGAACTGGAAGGCCACCGCCAGCTATCCCCCGCTGCTCTACCCGACGCACTCGGTGGGCGGGGTGCTCGGCGCCTGGCGGACGCACGCCGTGAGCGTGTCGGCGATCGGGGTGGTGGACGAGCGCGGTGACGGCGTCTTCGACAAGGACGTCAGCCAGTTCGGGAACGACGTCTCCAACGCGACCGCGCTGTTCGAGGTGGCGGGCGGCGGTTCGTTCCGTACGAACGAGTTCCGGCGGGTGGGCTACCCCTCCCACATCCGGGAGTCCCGTTTCCGCTTCTTCGGTACGGAGGCGAGCATGGAGCAGCTCGCCACGGTGGCGCTGTGGCAGGACAAGCAGGGCGTGAAGGACATCAGCGAGCTCCTCGAGCCCAAGCCGACGCTCTCCCCCGACGATCCGTCCCTCCAGCACATCGCGCCGGAGCTGCGGGCCGCGTTCACCTCCGGTTCGGCGCCGGTGCACGACCGGTCGCGGCTGCCGCGGGAGTTCGACCAGCTGCACAACGGGCACGAGGGCAGCCACCACTTCCTGGTGGACGACTTCGTGACGGCGGTCAACACCCGCGCCCTGCCGTCCGTGAACGCCTGGGTGGCGGCCCGCTACACCCTGCCGGGCATCATCGCGCACGAGTCAGCGCGGCAGGGTGGGGTCAGGCTGGAGATCCCGGACTTCGGGGACGCGCCGGAGAGCTGAGCCGACCGGGTGCCGGCCGGGCCGGGTGCCGTCAGGTGCCCGGCTTGCGGCCGTAGACGAAGACGTCGTCGCCGTTCTTCAGCAGCGACCAGTACTTCTTGGCGGTGGTCGTCGTCATGTTGACGCAGCCGTGGGAGCCCGGCGGGTTCCACATGCTGAGGTTGACCGAGTGGAAGGCCTGGCCGCCGTCGAAGAACTGGCTGTAGGGCATCGGCACGTTGTAGATGCTGGAGACGTGGTCGATGTCCCGCCAGTAGATCTTCTTCAGGCCGGTGCGGGTCTCGTACCCGTTGCGGCCGGTGCGGACCGGGACGGGGCCGTAGACGAGCCTGCTGCCGTCCTGGATCCAGCTGATCTGGAGGGTGAGGTTGACGCAGGCGATCCGGCCCTTGTTGGTCGGACACTTGCGGGCCGCGTTCGGGTTGTTGCCGACCGCCTTCTGCTTGTTCATGAGGTCCATCACGCCCCAGGTGACGGGACCGGCGTAGCCGATGTTGGGGGTGATGCCGTGCTTGTTCTGGAACGCCTGGATGGCCTTGCAGTCGGCGACCGACTGCCTGCCGTCGACGGGCCGGCCGAGGAACTTCTCCACCTGCTTCTGGTACGGCCCGGCCTGCGTGGTGCAGCTCGCGGCCTGGGCCGGCGCGGCGCCCAGCGCGAGCGTCAGCGGGGCCACCAGCCCCGTGACCCCGAGTGCGACGACCCCTCGTCTGCGTATGTCCCCCATGGGTGCCCTCTTCCTGGCGCGGTTGCGGCGATCTCGTCAACCTAGACCGGTGGGCGGGGGCGGCGGTTGTAGTCCCGTCCAACCTGTGACGAAACAGTGAACTTCCCGGCAGTCGGCCTCCGCCTCCGTGAGCAGCGGTCCACTTTCCACCAAGTGGACCGATCGATGGCTCCCGCCCCCGGCCTAGGGTCCTCGGTATGCACCCCACTCTCGCCGACGACCTCTCCCGGCTTCCCGAACTCCTGCAGTCCGCCCGTGACTTCGCCGCCCGCGAGCTGGGCGGGCTGGCCGAGCGGCCGGTGGTCCGCCTCGACGGCACACCGGAGCCGGCCGGTCTGCCGCGGGAGGGCGCCGGGGCCGACGTCGCCCTTACGCGGTTCGCCGAGCGCTGGGCGCCGGGCTTCTCCGGCTCCGCCGGGCCGCGCTACCTCGGCTTCGTCACGGGCGGCGCGACGCCCGCCTCGGTCACCGGGGACTGGCTGACGTCCGCGTACGACCAGAACGGGTCCGGGGCCGCCGGGTCCTGGGCGACGGCGCTGGAGGGGGAGACGGTGGCCTGGCTGCGGGAGCTGTTCGGGCTGGGTGAGGCGCACTCCGGGGCGTTCGTCACCGGCGCGACCGTGTCGAACACGGTGGGGCTCGCCGTCGCCCGGGAGTGGCTGGGCGAGCGGCTGGGGGTGGACGTGTCGCGGGCGGGCGCGGCCGCGCTGGGCCCGGTGGACGTGCTCTCGGGCAGCCCGCACTCCAGCGTCACGAAGGCGCTGTCGGTCCTCGGCATCGGCCGGGACCGGCTGAAGCAGGTGCCGCTGCTGCCCGGGAACCGTGAGGCCGTCGACGTGGCCGCGCTGGAGGCCGCTCTGGCGGGGCTGGCTGGCCGGCCGGCGATCGTGGTGGCCAACGCGGGCACGGTCAACACCGTCGACTTCGACGATCTGCGGGCGATCGCGGCCCTGAAGGAGCGGTACGGCTTCTGGCTGCACGTGGATGCCGCGTTCGGCGGTTTCGCCGCCCTCTCCCCCGCGTACGCGCACCTCGTGGACGGGCTCGACGCGGCCGACTCGGTCTGTGTGGACCTGCACAAGTGGCTGAACGTGCCCTACGACGCGGCTGTCCAGTTCACGCGCCGCCGGGACCTTCAGGTACGGGTCTTCCACAACGCGTCGCCGTATCTGGGACTGCCCTCCGGCGAGCCCGACTTCCTGCACCTCACCCCGGAGAACTCCCGGCGGCTGCGGGCGCTTCCGGCGTGGTTCTCGCTGGTGGCGTACGGGCGGGCCGGGCACCGGGAGATCGTCGAGCGGAACGCCGCCCTCGCGGCCCGGCTCGGCGAGGGCGTCGCCGCGCTCGACGGGCTGCGACTGCTGGCGCCGGTCCGGCTGAACGTCGTCTGCTTCACCCTCGCCGACGACCCGACGACCGAGCGGGTGGCCGCGCTGGCGGACGCCGTGGCCGCCTCCGGGGAGGCCTTCCTGACCCCGACGGTGTACGGCGGGGTGCCGGCGCTGCGGGCGGCGTTCAGCAACTGGCGCACCTCCGAGGCGGACACGGCACGGGTACTCACCGCCCTCACCTCGGCTCTGGCCGAGTGAAAGGATCTGCACGGGCCGTTGAGCGCCACCACCCCGTCGACCGAACGGAGACCGTGCGGCCATGTCCGCGTTCATCCAGCAACTCCCCGCCCTCATAGGTGTCGTGATCGGTGCCCTCGGCTCGTATCTGGCGATCGTGCGCAGCGACCGGGCCCGGTTCGCTCGGGAGCAGGCGGCCCGGTGGGAGGAGCGACGGCTGTCGGTGTACTCCGACTACGCGCGGGCGTTGAAGAAGTCGGTGACCCTGACATACCGCGTCGCCGCGCACCTCGGCAACGATCCGCATCCGCATCCGGTCTCCCTGGAGGAGGCCGAGCCCTTGCTGGCGCAGGCGACCGACGGGCGGGATCCGGCCGGGGAGGCGCTGATCATGCTGGGCAGCCGGGACGTGGTGGAGCGGGCCCGGACCTGGGTGGCCGTGGTGATGGAGATGGAGCGGTTCCTGCGGTCGGGGACCGTGGATCCGGACGCCTGGCAGGCGCTGCTGGAGCGGCAGCGCGCGGGCCGCGAGGGCTACTACACGGCCGTACGCGAGGACCTGGCGCTGCCGCCGGGGCATCCGGCGCGCTGGCCGTCGCTGCCCCGGTCGTCGTGAGCGTTCAGCGGTAGCCCGTGACGTCCGCCGGTTTGCCCGCGTCCTGGACCTCGACCAGGTAGCGCCAGGCGTCCGGGCGGCTGCCGTCGAGGTCGGTGAAGCCGTAGACCGGGGCGAGGCCGCCGCTGGAGAGGGACTGTCCGTTGAAGCGGGCCACGTCGGGATCCGCGGCGAGGGCGGCGACGGCCCGGCCGACATAGCGGGGTGTCTCGGAGATGGCGAAGTGGGGGACGCGGTCGAGCGCGTCGCGCCAGGTGTCCTCGGTGACCCCGAACGCGTCGAGCATGATCTCCGAGCGCAGCCAGCCGGGGGTGAGCGCGACGGCGGTGGCGCCGCGCGGGCCGAGTTCATGGCCGAGGGCGAAGGCCATGCGCAGGACGGACGCCTTGGCGAGGTCGTAGAAGAAGGAGTTCCGGTAGGTGTCCCGGTTGTACTCGGTGGTGCCGTCGGTCATCTCGACGACGAGGCCGCCGGGGCGGCGCAGCAGGAGCGGGAGCGCGTGGTGGCTGGTGATCGCGTGCGTCTCCACGGCGAGCCGCAGCAGCCTGAGGCCGTTGTCGAGGTCGTGTTCCCAGACCGGGGTGTCCCACTCGAAGAGCTTCTCGCCGCCCCAGATGTCGTTGACGAGGACGTCGAGCCGGCCCTGCTCGGCGTCGACGCGGTCGAGGAGGGCGCGGACCTGGGTGGGTTCGAGATGGTCGGTGGGTACGGCGATGCCCTGACCGCCGGCCTCGGTGACGAGGGCGGCGGTGTCCTCGATCGTCTCGGGGCGGTCGTACTCGGAGCGGTGGGCGCGGGTGGTGCGTCCCGTCACGTAGACGGTGGCGCCGGCCGCGCCCAGTTCGACGGCGATGCCCCGCCCCGCGCCCCGTGTCGCTCCGGCGACGAGTGCGACCCTGCCCTGCAGCGGAACCGGCATGTCCGGCCTCCCTTTCCCTCATGAGTGGTGTCCTCTCGAGGGTGCCGGGGAAGCCGGACATCTCCTGTCGCCTTTTCTCAGTGGCCCCGGTCGATCCACTCCTCCAGGTGAGGTGCCTCGGCGCCGATGGTCGTGGAGTCGCCGTGCCCGGTGAGCACCTTCGTCTCGGGCGGGAGGGTCAGCAGCTTCTCGCGGATGGACGTGATGATGGTCGGGAAGTGGGAGTACGAGCGGCCGGTGGCGCCGGGGCCGCCCTGGAACAGGGTGTCGCCGGTGAACAGCACGCCGAGCCCGGGGTCGTGCAGACAGACCGCGCCGGGCGCGTGCCCCGGGGTGTGCAGGACGGTCAGGTCGGTTCCGGCGGCCTCGATGACCTGTCCGTCGGCCAGATGGGCGTCGGGCTCGCGGTCGGGGTGGGTGAGCTTCCACAGCGGCAGGTCGTCGGGGTGCAGCCAGATGGTCGCGCCGGTCAGGTCCGCGAGGGCGGGGGCCGCACCGACGTGGTCGTTGTGGGCGTGGGTGCACACGATGGCGGTCAGCCGCCGGTCGCCCACGGCCTGTGCGATGGCCTCGGCGTCATGGGCGGCGTCGATGACGATCGCCTCGTGGTCGTCGCCGACGATCCACACGTTGTTGTCCACGTCCCAGGTGCCGCCGTCGAGGCTGAACTGGCCCGAGGTGACGAGACGTTCGATGCGTGCGGCCATCACAGCACCACCACCGAACGCAGGACGTCTCCGTGGTGCATCCGCTCGAACGCCTTCTCCACCTCGTCGAGCTGGATGGTCTCGGTGACGAACGCCCCCAGGTCCAGACGGCCCTGAAGGTGCAGGTCGATGAGCATCGGGAAGTCGCGGGAGGGCAGGCAGTCGCCGTACCAGGAGGACTTCAGGGAGCCGCCGCGGCCGAAGACGTCGAGCAGCGGAAGTTCGAGCTTCATCTCGGGAGTGGGGACGCCGACCAGGACGACCGTGCCCGCCAAGTCGCGGGCGTAGAAGGCCTGCCGGTACGTCTCCGGGCGGCCGACCGCCTCGATCACGACGTCCGCGCCGAAGCCGCCGGTCAGCTCGCGGATCGCCTCGACCGGGTCCGTCTCCTTGGAGTTCACGGTGTGCGTGGCGCCCATGCTGCGGGCCTTCTCCAGCTTCCGGTCGTCGATGTCGACGGCGATGATCTTCGCGGCGCCGGCCAGGTTCGACCCCGCGATCGCCGCGTCACCGACCCCGCCGCAGCCGATGACCGCGACCGTGTCGCCCCGGCCCACGTTCCCGGTGTTGATCGCCGCCCCGATGCCCGCCATCACGCCACAGCCCAGCAGTCCGGCCACCGCCGGCGACACCGACGCGTCGACCTTCGTGCACTGCCCGGCCGCGACCAGCGTCTTCTCCGCGAACGCGCCGATCCCGAGGGCCGGGGAGAGCTCCTGGCCCGTCGAGGCGAGGGTCATCTTCTGCTGGGCGTTGTGCGTGTTGAAGCAGTACCAGGGACGCCCGCGCAGACAGGCCCGGCACTGCCCGCACACCGCACGCCAGTTCAGGATCACGAAGTCCCCGGGCGCCACGTCCGTGACGCCCTCGCCGACGGACTCCACCACACCCGCCGCCTCGTGCCCGAGCAGGAAGGGGAACTCGTCGTTGATCCCGCCCTGCTTGTAGTGCAGGTCGGTGTGACAGACCCCGCAGGCCTGGATCTTGACCACGGCTTCCCCGGGGCCGGGATCGGGGATCACGATCGTCTCCACCCGCACCGGCTCGTTCTTGCCCGGTGCGATCACTCCGCGTACTTCCTGCGGCATGGTGCTGCCCCTTTCTTCGGCGGTCATCCGTCCCAGGTCCGACCCTACGCGTGACTGATCGGTAAGGGCACGGCCGACGGCCCGGAGCCCCTCCTTCCGGCCACGCTCGGCGACCGCCGCCGTAGCCTGAAGGCTCCGTCCGACCTCCGAGGAGCCCCGTGAGCAACGCAGAGACAGCCGGCGTCCGGCCCCCGTGGCGGCTGCTGCTCGACTATGTACGGCCGCACCGCTGGGCCCTGCTGGCCGGGGCGGTGCTGTCGCTGGTCACCGGGGCCACGGGGCTCCTTCTCCCGCTCGTGGCCCGGGGGTTGATCGACGACCTGTCCCACGACCGCGCGATCACCGGCGCGTTGCTGACCCTGACGGCGCTCGTCGTCGCCAACGCGGCGGTGGGGGCGCTGGGTTCGTACGTGCTGCGGCGCACGGCCGAGTCGGTGGTGCTCGGGGCGCGGCGGGCGTTGTCGTCGTATCTGCTGCGGCTGCGGATCACGGCCGTGGACCGCAGCGAGCCGGGTGACCTGATGGCCCGGATCACCTCCGACACGACCCTGTTGCGCGAGGTCACCACCGACTCGCTGGTCGGCCTCGGGACGGGCGGGCTCACGCTGGCCGCCACGGTCGTGATGATGGGCCTGGTCGACCCGGTGCTGCTGGGGGTCACCCTGGCCGTGATCCTGTGCGCGGGCACCGTCCTCGGGGTGATCGTGCCGCGCATCAACCGGGCGAGCCGGCGGGCGCAGGACGCGGTCGGGGTGATGGGGGCCTCGCTGGAGCGGGTGCTGGGCGCGCTGCGCACGGTGAAGGCGTCGGGCGCCGAGCACCGCGAGGAGGAGACGCTGCACGCGGCGGCCGAGGAGTCCTGGCGGCAGAGCGTGCGCGCCGCCAAGTGGTCGGCGGCGGCCGGGAACACGGCCGGGCTCGCGATGCAGACCGCGTTCATCACCGTGCTGGCGGTGGGCGGGGCGCGGGTCGCGACCGGCGCGATCGACGTGGGCACGCTGGTGGCGTTCCTGCTGTACGTCTTCTATCTGATGTCACCGATCCAGTCGGTCGTCGGCGCGATCACCCAGTACCAGACGGGCGCGGCCGCCCTCAGCCGGATCCAGGAGGCGCTCCGGTTGCCCGCCGAACCGGCGGCCCGGCCCGCTCCGCTGCCCTCCCCCACCGCCGAACCGGCCTCGCTCGCGTTCACCGACGTCCGTTTCCGGTACGCCGACGACCTGCCCTACGTCCACCACGGGGTGACGTTCGACGTCCCGGCGCGGGGCATGACGGCGTTCGTCGGCCCGTCGGGCGCCGGAAAGACCACCGTGTTCTCGCTCATCGAGCGGTTCTACGACCCCGAGTCGGGCACCATCCGCCTCGACGGCCGCGACCTCGCCGACTGGGAGCTGCCGCTGCTGCGGTCGTCGATCGGTTACGTCGAGCAGGACGCGCCGGTGCTGTCGGGCTCGCTGCGCGCCAATCTGCTGCTGGGCAACCCGGAGGCGGACGAGGACACCGTACGGCGGGTGCTGAAGACGACCCGTCTGGACGGCCTGGCCGACCGGCTGCCGCAGGGCCTGGAGACGCTGGTCGGGCATCGGGGGACGAAGCTGTCCGGTGGTGAGCGGCTGGGGGTGCCCCCAGGCCGTTGAGGCACTGGGGGAGGGTGGCCATCGCCCGCGCCCTGCTGCGCCGCCCCCGGCTGCTGCTGCTCGACGAGGCGACCTCGCAGTTGGACGCGGTGAACGAGGCGGCGCTGCGCGACACCGTCGCCGATGTCGCCCGGACGACGACGGTCCTGGTCGTCGCGCACCGGCTGTCGACGGTCACGATGGCCGACCGGATCGTGGTGATGGACGCGGGCCGGGTGCGGGCCGTGGGGACGCACCGTGAGCTGGTGACGGGCGATCCGCTCTACGCCGAGCTGGCGGCTACGCAGTTCCTCGCGACGGCCGAGTGAGCCGCACGGCGGCGGTGAACACGTAAAGGGCCGCCGCCGTCCGGATGTCAGGACGGCGGCGGCCCCACGGGGAACCCGCGGTTCAGGTCTGGATCCCCGGCAGCAGCCCGGTGACGGGGGCGGCGAGGTCGGTGACCTGGTGCAGTTCGTTCAGCCTGTTGAGCTGGTGGACGTTCTTCACCTCGGCCAGCTGCCGGGAGACCGGGGGAAGGCCGGCCCGGCGCTCCGCCGGGACCTCGCTCGCGGCGAGCGAGTCGAGCGTGGCCATCGGGTGGATCAGGCCGGTGGCCGGGGCTTCGGCCGCGTTCGCCAGAGGCGCGGCGAGGCCCGTGACCCCGGCGGCGAGAGCGGCGGCGGCGACGATGCGTCGAGTGGACATCATGCCCTCAGCAACGCGTCGGGCGCCGTCGCGGACACGGGTGGCGGACACCGCTCACCCGACAGGCGCAGGCGCCGCGTCGCGCCTCCCGGGGCGTACCGGCTGCGCTTGCCGAGGCCCGTGCGGCGGAGGACGCTCGAAGGTGAGGGCCCGGCGGCCCGGCTCCCCTCGGTCCGCGGCCCTCCAAGGAGGTCATCATGGGCACCGCGGCAAGCTCCGGATTCACCACCGAGACCCTGCGCAGGGGCGTCGAGGGATCGACCGCCTCGGCACTGTTGTCGCTCTACGCGGACGACGCGGAGCTGCGCATCGTCGACCGCAACACCCAGCCCAGCAGCCCCCGGGTCCTGCACGGCCGGGCGGAGATCGGCGAACTGCTCGAGGACGTCTACAACCGGGACATCAAGGCGCACAAGGTGGACGAGTGCATCGTCCAGGGCGACCGCGCCGCCTTCACCGAGTCCTGCGAGTACTCGGACGGTGTGCGTGTCCTCGCCGAGTCCATGCTCACCCTGCGCGACGGCAAGATCGTCGAGCAGACGATGATCCAGGCATGGGACGAGTAGGCAGGAAGTTCGCCGGGGTCCAGGTCTCCACCCGGCTGACCTGGACCTTCTCGGTGCGGGCCCGACGGGGCCGCGCGCGTGCCCCCCGCTCGACGCTGCCGGGACCGGCCTCCGCGGCAGGCCGGAGCGTGTCCGCCGCCCTGCTGCGGACAGCCGTGAGAGCGGCGCGCCGCCGCCCGCTCCCTCCCGCACGACGTGCGCTGCGCACGCGGCACGGCCGCCACCGGTGATCGACGAGCGGGCCGCGTTCGAGGCGATCGCGCCCGAGGAGGACGTCGACGGTGCGGCGGTGACGTACTGTCACTCCCGCATCGCCACCCTGCTGGAGCAGACGGTGGAGGCGGCCGGGCGGCAGCTCGGGGCGGTGTGATCAGCGGGTCGGGAGGTAGTGGGCCGGGACGACGTGCCAGTCGGGGGTGATGCCGTTCGTCTCGGCCGGCTGGGTGTCGCCCATGTACGTGTAGAGGGGGGAGCCTTCGTAGGTGAGCTGGAGGGTGCGGTCGTCGGGGCGAGCGAGGGTGCCCAGGGTGCCGGCGATGCCCGGGGGAAGGGTCGGGGTGGTGCCGCCGGCGGCGTGCACCGGTCTGCGCAGGTCGAGGCAGGAGCCGGTGCACGGGCCGAGGTCGTAGGTGTAGAGGGTGTGGCCGTCGGCGTCCGTCAGGACGTGGCCCGACGTCTCGGTGGCGCCGACCAGGACCGTGGGGGCCGGGGCGGCGGCGAGGCAGGCGAGGGCGGCCGTGACCGCCAGCAGGGGTTTCGTCGGCATGCGCATGGGAGCTCCTCGTGGTGCCTCAGTAACCGACCCTGATGCCGGTCACGGTGTGGGTGTCCGTGCGGCCGCCGGTGGCGCCGGAGAAGCCGACGAGCACGTTCGGCGGCAGGGTCACCGCCTTGTCGATGACCTGGACGCCGTCGACGCCGACGACCAGGTGCCCGGCACCGGTCACGTGGACGTCGACGGTGTGCGAGCCGGTGCGCAGGGCGGGGACGGCGGTGGAGGTGGCGATGTAGTTCGGCCGGCCGCCGGTGCTGCCGGCGGCGATGCCGACGAAGTTGGCTGACGGTTCGGTGCCGTTCCGGTAGGTGTCCAGGGCGACCGCGATGCCGGGGAGCCCGGCGTAGCCCAGGCCCATGCCTCCCCCGCCGAGTGCCTTCGCGGTCGTCTTCGTCGCGTCGAGGAGCAGCAGGGCGAGGCCGTCGCCGCCGGTCCCGCCGCCGATCGTGGCGGTGAAGCGGGCGCGCAGCCGGGCGGAGGGGACGGCGGTGCTCTGGAGGCCGCTGCCGCGGCGGTCGGCGGTGGCGGGGGTCAGCACCAGGTTCGTGCTGTTGTAGAGGATGGCGGAGCCGTTGTACCGCCAGCCGTTCGGGCCGGGCGGCGGTACGGCGTACGAGGCCGCGGTGACGGCGACGTCCCGGACGGTGTGGATGTCGGTGCGGGAGCCGGTGCCGCCGGTGAAGGCGACGAACGCGGTCGGCGGGAGGGACGGCACGGTCGTCCGCAGGAGTTGCGCGCCGTCCATCGACACGGTGATCGTCCGGCCCGAGACGGACAGGGCCACGGCGTGCGGGCCCGCGCGCAGGTCGGGGACGGCCGTCGTGGTGGCGGCGTACGTGATCGACGTACCGCTGCCGGTGAGGGCGACGCCGACGAAGTTGGCGGCGGGGTCGCTGCCGTTGCGGTACGTGTCGACGGTGACGGCGACGCCCGGCATCCCGCTCCAGCCGAGGCCGCCGCCCGCGCCGCCGAGGGCGCTCGGGGTGGCCCTGGCCGGGTCGACGAGGGCGAAGGCGAGGCCGTCGGCTCCGGTGCCGCCGCCGATGACGCCGGTGAACGTGGTGTTGAGGCCGTCGGTGAGGACGGGGACGGGGAAGACCGCCGAGCCGGCCTGGTCGCGGGTGGTCTGGGTGAGCTGGAGGTCGTCGCCGGAGAGCTGGGCGGAGCCGTTGAGCTGCCAGCCGCCGGCGCCCGGTGCGGGGAGGGTGACGCCGGTGCCGGTGGTGCCGGTGCCGGTGAGGGCCTCGTGGTGGGCGCCGGTGCCGTCGTCGGCGGTGATCTCGTAGGTGCCGCTGACCGCGCCGACGGAGGTCGGGGAGAAGGTGACGGCCTGGTGGACGACGTCCTCCGGGCCGATGACCTGCCCCTCGCTGAGCGGGTTGCTGACGTGGAAGGGGGCCGCGGGGGCCTTGGCCTTGGTGATGGTCAGCGCGATGTTTCCGGTGTTGCTGATGTCGAAGGTCTTCGTGACGGACCGGCCGACCTCGACCGGCCCGAAGTCGGTGGAGGTCGGGGTGATCGTCAGATGTGCCTCGCCGGTGACCGCGGAGCCGGTGAGCTCGACGGTGACGGTGCCGTGCTGCCCGGTGACGGAGAGGGCCGAGGTGTCGTCACCGGACTCGGTCGGCGCGTAGGTCACCTGGACGGTGACGGACTGCTTCGGCTGGACGACCGTGCCGGCGGCGGGCAGTCCGCCGGCGGTGAAGGGGGCGTCGGGGGCGGTGGTGGCGGAGATGGTCTCGGGCTGGGTTCCGGTGTTGGTGAAGGTGATGCCCAGGGTCTTGTCGGTGGTGGTGGGCACGGTGTCGAAGGAGAGGGAGGGCGGGGAGGCGAGCAGGCCGTCCCGGGTTCCGTAGCCGCTCAGGCCGAGGCCCGTGTCGCCGAGGTCGGTGGCGAAGTCCAGTACGGCGTTGTCCGGTCCGGGTTCGGTCGGGGCGTAGGACACCGGGACGGCGTAGGTGTCGCCGGTGTGCAGGGTGCGGGGCAGTCCGGTGGGGGCGGCGGAGAAGGCGCTGCCGGGCGGGGCGGTCACCGCGTCGATCCGGACGTCCCGGGTGGCGGTGACGGTGGCGGTGAAGTGCCGGGTGCCGCCGACGGGTACGTCGCCGAAGTCCACGCCGTCGCCGATGAGGGCCGCGTTGGAGGGCCGGCCGAAGGCGAGGACGTGGCCGTCGCGGGTCCCGACGTAGACGCGGCCGCCGTCGGTGGCGGGCACGGAGAACTTGGAGGCGACGCCGATCGGGGCTGACCACAGCTTCTTCAGGGTGCCGTTCGCCGGGATCGCGCTGTACGCGCGCAACTGCGCGTTGGCCCCGCTCGCACCGTCCGAGTACACCGCCCAGACGACCGCCGAGCCGTTGGTGGTGCCGGTGGAGGTGATCACCGGGGAGCCGGAGGTGTAGCCGAAGGTCTCCGTGGAGCGCCCGGTGTTGGTCAGGGCGGGCAGGCCGGAGCCGGTGACGCCGTACTTGAACGCCCGCAGCGGGCCGCGGCTGCCGATCGTGTAGACGTAGCCGCCCTGTCCGCCGTAGACGCCGGGGTGGCCCCAGACGCCCTCGTAGGGCCCGAAGTTGCCGAGGACCTTGTCGGTGCCGCCCGGGCCCTGGCTGCGGCCGCCGAGGTGGTCGCGGTCATGGAGGAAGAGTCTGCCGTCCTTGCCGATCTGGACGAGGAGGTGGGGGTACTGGCTGGTGCCGAAGACGTCGTCGGGGAGGGCGACCGGGCCGCCGGAGCCGAGGTCGGTGTCGTTCTGGTCGAGGGTGGGGGCGTTGGAGGGGCTGAAGAAGTCCTGCGCGGACATCGTGCCGTCGCTGTTGACGCCGATCCGGACGACGGCCTCGGCGAGCTGGCCCGGCGGCTTCGAACCCGGGCCGGGAGCCGGGGAGATGCCGTTGCCGGTGGAGAACAGGATGCGGCCGGGTCCGTCGGAGACCAGGCCGCCGCCGCTCATCCAGATGCCGGCCATGCCGTTGGCGGAGGAGTTCTCGGTGGCCCACAGGGTCTGCTTGCGGGTCGAGGTGCTGACGCGCAGGACGTGGCCGACGTACGGCGTGTGGTCGCAGTGGGAGGCGAAGCCCGCGTACACCGCGCCGTCCATCAGCAGCAGGCCGGGGCGTTGCATCGCGGTGTAGGCGTTGAAGGGGCGGCCCGGGTCGTTGACCGGGGCGCCGGACACCTTGACGGGCCAGCCGCCGCGTTCGGCGCCGGTGGTGACGCTCAGGGCGTGGACGTACCAGCTGGGGTGCTGGGTGTCGGGGCCGTCATTGACCTTGGAGGTGAGGTAGACGGTGCCGGTCGACGGGTCGTACACGGGGGTCGCGGTCACGCCGATATTGGGGACCAGGTCGCCGCAGCCGATGGCCGAGGCGGGCCAGGCGGCGCCCAGGCTCTTCGTCCAGGTCTTGGCGCCGGTGGCCGAGTTCAGGCCGTACACCTTGTTGTTCTCGGTGGCGACGACGACCGTCTTCCCGACGACCAGCGGCTGGGCGTAGACCTGTCCGTCGACGGTGGTGGAGAACTGCTGTCCGAAGTCGGAGCTGGAGACCTGCTCGGGGGCGAGGCCCGGTTCGTTGTCGTCCCAGCCGGTGCGGTAGGTGTCCTCGGAGACGGTGGTGACGTCGGCGGCGCGGGAGCGCCGGTCGTCGGGAGCGGCCAGGGAGGGCGCGCCGAGGGCGCCGGTCAGCAGACAGGCCGTCACCAGCGGGGCCAGGAAACCGAACCTGCTCTGCATGCGCCGCTCCGCCCGGTCGAGAGGGGGCGGGCCTGTCCCGCCGACCGTCATGATCGGCGGGACAGTGTGATTTACCGATGATTCCTGGTCCGTATCGGTGGGTGGTTCACCCGTACGGGGGAAGCGCCGGCCGTCAGTTCAGCGTCCAGCTCTGGTTGGTGGCACCGCTGCACGACCACAGCACCAGCACCGAGCGGTTGGCCGTGGCCGCCCCGTTGACGTCGAGGCACAGTCCCGCGTTGACGTTGGTGATCGTGCCGTCGCTGTTGACGTTCCACTTCTGGTTGTTCTGGCCGTTGCAGTCCCAGATCACGACCTTGGTGCCGTTGGTGGTGCCCAGGTTGTAGGCGTCCAGGCACTTGTTGCCGTAGACCACCAGCTCCTTGCGGGAGGTGTAGGTCCAGGCCTGGTTCTGGCCGCCGTTGCAGTCCCAGATCTCCGCCTGGGTGCCGTTGGTGATGGTGTTGTTGTAGACGTCCAGGCAGCGGCTCGACTGCTTGCCCACCACCTGGTTGCCGTTCGCGCCGGGCAGCGGTTTCACCGTGATGTCGGCGAGGGTCGGGGCATTGGTGAAGGTCAGGGTGTTCGAGGAGCCCTTGGAGAGGCCGACCAGGAGACTGATCGTGCCCTGGCTGGAACCGGTCGGCGGGAAGGAGACCGTCGTGGTGCCCTGGCCGTTGACCTTGAGGGTCGCGGTCTTGGCCGTCGAGGCGGTGTTGGTGTAGGCGACGTCCACGATCTTCGTGCCGGTGGCGCCCGCGACCACGCCGGAGAAGCTCGACGTACCCGTGTAGGTGCTGCCGGAGGCCTCGGTCCCGCCGGTGACGGTGAGCAGCACCGAGCCGCCCGCCGGGACGCTCTGGGTGTAACTCGTGCTGTACGAGCCGACGTCCGAGCGGGACCACAGGTCACGGACGGTCGCGGAGGCGTTCGTCAGCCCCAGGTCGGACCAGCGGACGGTGATGTTCGCGGCGGCGGAGGTGCGGTTGAGCAGGACGACGGCGCGCTTGCCGGTGCCGGAGAGGACCTTGCCGTACACCTGCAGCCCGCTGCCGTCCTCGGCGACCTTGACGCCCTGGAGGCCGCGCGGGTCCTGGTCGACGGCGATGACCTCGGGGTTCTTGAGGATGTTCGCGGTCTCCGTGGTCATGGTGGTGAGGTCGTTGCCGGCCAGCAGCGGGGCGCCGGAGATGGCCCACAGGTTCATGTGGGTGCGGTTCTGGGCGGCGGTGAAGCCGGTCATGCCGACCATCAGCATGTCCGGGTCGTTGTAGTAGCCGGTGTGCTGGGCGAGCGGGTGCAGTCCCTGGTCGAAGTTGGACAGCAGGTTCGTCATCGACGGCGCGTTGCCGTAGTAGATGATGTCGGTGCTCGTCCGGTACATCGGGGCGAGGCCCGGCGCCCAGTTCCAGGTGTTCTGGTAGCCCCAGTTGCAGATGGAGAGCGTCAGCGGGCGGCCGGTGGTCGCGGTGGCCTTGGCGACCGCGTCGCTGATCGCGGTGTACGTCGTCGCCGCGTCGAGGCCCTCGGCGTCACCGCCGCACCAGTCGACCTTCACGAAGTCGAAGCCCCACTTCGAGAACTGCAGCATGTCCTGCTCGTAGTGGCCCTCGCTGCCGCTGCCCGGAGCGGCGGGACGGCCGGTCGGGTAGTAGTAGCCGCAGCCGTCCTTGCCGGCGTCCGTGTAGATGCCGGCCTTGAGGCCCTTGCTGTGGATGTAGTCGGCGATGGCGCTCATGCCGCCGGGCCACTCGGACTCGTCGACCGTGATGTTGCCGCCGCTGTCCCGGGTGCCCTGCCACCAGCCCTCGTCGATGTTGACGTACTGGTACCCGGCCGCCGGCAGGCCCGCCGCGACGAACGCGTCGACCTGCTTCTTGATGACGCTGTAGTCGATCTTCGCGGCGAAGCTGTTCCAGGACGCCCAGCCCATGGGAGCGGTGGGCACGGATATCTGACGGCTCGTCGCGGCCTGGGCGGGGGCGGTACCGGTGAAGAGAAGGGCTGCGGTCGCGGTCAGCGCCAGGGCCAGGAGGCGTACGGCTGCGGATCTGCAGCGCCTGACGAGATGTGAGCGCGGTGGGGGAAACATACGGCGGCTCCGGAATTCGACATATCGAACAAGGGTCGGCGAACCGAACGGCTTGCGCGCCGAACGTAGAGCTGCGCGAGAGTGAAGTCAACGGCTGCGACAGAAGTGATGTGACCGGTCTCAGAAGTGAAGTGGCCGCTTTCGCAGGGTCGTTCGCCCCTCATCGGCCGGGGCGCCGCCATACTGTCCGTCGTGCGAGTGGCGATCATGACGGCGGGCTCCCGGGGCGATGTCGCCCCCTTCACCGGCCTGGGGCACGCGCTCGTACGCGCGGGCCACACGGTCACCCTGGTCACCCATGAGCGGTTCGCGCCGCTGGTGGCCGGCTCGGGGGTCGGCTTCCACCCCCTCCCGGTCGACCCCCGGGCGGAACTGGAGTCGGCACGCGGCCGCGGACTGCACCGCAGCGCGACCGGTGCGGGCAAGCTGCTGCGGGTGGTGCGGATGGCACGCGCGCTGGTCGGCCGGATGACCGACGACGTGCTGGCGGCGGCCCGGGGGAGCGACGCGCTGCTGCTGTCCGCGTCCATGGCACCGCTCGGCCACACCGTCGCCGAGGGACTGGGACTGCCCGCTCTCGACCTCCCGCTCCAACCGGTCGCCGCCACAAGGGAGTTCGCGCCGCCCATGCTCGGGGGCGGTTCCTTCGGAGCGCTCGGCAACCGTCTCGCCGGCCACGGGGTGGAGTGGGCCGTCGAACGCGTCTTCGCTCCCGCCCTGCCGGAACTCCGGTCCCGGCTGGACCTGCCGCCCGGCCGCACCCGGCGGCAGGCCCAGCCGGTGCTGCACGGCTTCAGCCCCCTGATGGTGCCCCGGCCACGGGACTGGCGGGCGGGGCTCGACGTCACCGGCTACTGGTGGCCGTACGACCGCGAGAACCGACTCCCGGCTCGCCTGCGGGAGTTCCTGGACGCGGGGCCACCGCCGGTCTTCGTCGGCCTGGGCAGCGCGACGGTGCCCGATCCCCACCGGCTCAGCGCCGAGATCGTACGGGCGCTGCGGCTGGCCGGGCTGCGCGGGGTGATCCAGCGCGGCTGGGCCGGCCTCGCGGCCGACGGCGACGACCTGCTGACCGTCGACGAGGTACCGCACTCCCTGCTCTTCCCCGAGACGGCCGCGGTGGTCCACCACTGCGGCGCGGGCACGACGGCGGCCGGGGTGCGCGCGGGCGTCCCGGCCGTCCCGGTACCGATCCAGTTCGACGAGGGCTTCTGGGCCGAGCGGCTGGTCACGGTCGGCGTGGCACCTCGGGCGGTCCCCCTGCGGCGACTGACCGCCGAAACCCTGGCGGCAGCCCTCGCGGACGCCACCCGGACACCCGAATTCCGTGAGCGGGCACGGACGTTGGGGACCAAGGTGCGCGGCGAGGACGGGGTGGGGCGGGTGGTGGAGGCGGTGGGACGGCTGGGGTGAGGCGGGTCGGGCCGGTCCGGCACACCGCAGTGAACGCCGAAGAGTCCCTCCTCGACGCGAGATGGCGGCACCTCGTATTGCGCCGGCAGCGGCTTCGCGACCGGCAGGAGTCGCACACACCGGCACCGCCGAGGAGACGGTCGCGCTCGTCGCCGCCCGGCTCCCCGACGGCCTCGGGCCCGCCACCGCCGGCCGACGCGCGCCGGCCGGCGTCAGCGCACCTCCGCCGCCCACCCCTCCGGCCGCAGTATCCCCAGCAGTTGCCGCACCAGTTCGTCGACCACCTCGTCCAGGGACGCGTCCACCCAGCCGGCGCTCCAGTCGTGCAGAAGGCCGTTGACGCTGCCGATGAAGGCGGTGGACGCCAGGCGGTAGTCGCGGGGGGCCGCCTCTCCGCGAGCGGCGGCGGACGTCGCCTCGGCGCAGATCAGCTCGACCCAGCGGGCACGGCGGGCGAGGCGCTGCTCCTCCAGGCGGGGGCTGACGCCCACGATCTCCACGAACGTGATGCGGATGCGGCGCGGGTCCGAGGTGACGTTCCCGGCGTAGGCGCGGAAGATCGCCGTGACGCGTTCGGCCAGCGGCAGGCCCTGTGCCGCGGCGAACGCGGCCACGACCGCCTCCTCCGCCCAGTCGTTGACCTGGAGGTGCAGCGCCGCGAGGACGTCCTCGAGGGTGCGGAACTCCTCGTAGAACTGGCGGGTCGACAGGCCTGCGGCCTCGCTGAGCGCGGCGACCGTGGTGCCGCGGTAGCCGGGCGTGTCCCCGAACAGCTGCAGCGCCGCGGCCAGGAACCTCCCGCGCCGTTCGGCCTGCCGCTCGGCCGCGGTCTTGCCGCCGTACCGGCCGGTGGGCGCCCTGAGCCTGCCCGTCACTGAACCCTCCCTCGTCGCTCCCTGCTCCCCCGCGGTCAATTTTGTCGTGCACGGAGTCTTGTGGCGAAGGGCCCCCCTTCCTTACTTTCCAGTAAGTCCACTCTGAACGCGGCCGTGTTCAGATTCGGACCCCTCGAGCCGCTCAGCCCTGCCCTGCCCCTTTCCCCACTCCAGAGGAGTGAGCACTGATGGCTGCCTTCAGACCCAGGCACCTCTGCGCCGTAGCCGCCGCCCTCGTCCTGACCGTCACCGCCCCCGCGACCGCGGCATCGGCGGCGTCCGACGCCTCGCTGCGCGAGGTGCTGTTCGTCGGCAACAACTGGGAGGGCACCTCGGACGTCATCGCCTCCAGCGGTGACTTCGCGAAGATCGGCCGGATCAACGTGATCCCCGACAAGGACGCCCGGATGGCGGAGATCAACGCCGACCCCATCAAGTGGATCTACTTCATGGCCATCCGCAACGGCGTCGGCGAGGGCCACGACCAGTTCGTGGACGACATGTACTCCACCCCGGACGGCAAGTCCGTGGTCGTCTCCCGGCCCAGTTTCGCCGACGTCGTCTCGATCAACCTGTCCACCGGGGCCATCAACTGGCGGTTCCCGGTGTCGGGTTACCGCTCCGACCACATGGCCGTCTCCCCCGACGGCACCCGCGTCGCGGTCTCCGCGTCGACCGCCAACACCGTGCACGTGCTGGACATCAACACCGGCAAACAGCTCGGGTCGTTCGCCACGGGCGACAAGCCGCACGAGAACATCTTCACCAAGGACGGCAAGTACATCTACAACATGGCGATCGGTGACGTGAACACCGATCTGGACGCGCCGTGGCTGGACTGGACGAAGGGCGACCGGCACATCACCGTCGTCGACGCGACCACGTACAAGCAGGTCAAGGTCATCGACATGCGGGCCAAGCTGGACGCCATCGGTCTCACGGACTACTCGGACGCGGTGCGCCCGGCCGTCTTCTCGCCGGACGAGTCCAAGCTGTACTTCCAGGTGTCGTTCTTCAACGGCTTCTTCGAGTACGACCTCGCCAGTGACCGCATCACCCGCACCAAGACCCTGCCGAAGAACCCGGCGACCAGCGACGAGCGCACCTCGTTCGTCAACGACTCGCGCCACCACGGCCTGTCGATGAGCCCGGACGGCAGCAAGCTGTGCGTCGCGGGCACGATGGACGACTACGCGACGGTCGTCAACCGCAGCACCCTCCAGGAGGGTCCGCTCGTCACCGCCTCCAAGCCGTACTGGGCCACGGTCAGCGGCGACGGCAAGGACTGCGTGATCTCCGAGAGCGGCGCCGACCAGGTCACGGTGATCGACTTCGCCACCGGCCAGAAGGTCCTCTCGGTCCCGGTGGGCGACCACCCGCAGCGGGTCCGCCTGGGCCATGTGGCCGCGAACTGGACCGGGACCGGCAGCTGAACCGACCGGTCGCGGAAGGGGGCGGGCGCCGGGCGCCCGCCCCCTTCGTGTGTGCCCGGATCTATCCGATCTTCGACGCCACCCACGCCGCCAGCTCGCTGCGGGCCGCGGCCAGCAGGGTCGCGGACGGCGAGGTCGCCCCGTTGGTCACCAGCGCGTAGTGCACCACACCGGAGTCGGGGGCGCTGAGCAGCAGTCGGCGGCTGCCCGTGCCGCCCGGTTCCACGGCCGCGGCGATCTTCGTCGAGGACGTGTACGCCGGCGGGCCGTACACCGTGCCCAGGTCGGAGACGACCGTGGTGGACGCGGTCGGGAAGGACGCGGGCAGATGCAGTTCGGTCGGCGCGGTGCGGCCGTTGGAGCGCCACACCAGCACGCCGTACTGTCCGGAGCCGACCAGCGAGGCCACGTTCGGCAGGCTGCTGGGGACCGGGTTCCAGGTGAGGGTGGTGGAGCCGTCGCGGGAGCGGTCCTCGTAGGTGAAGGCGACGGTGGTGCCGGCGGTGGCGCTCGGGTAGACGCGGTCCAGGAGCCGGGCGTCCTGACGGAGCGTCGCCACACCGCTGTCGTCGAGGCGTACGGCGGAGAGGTCCTCGTCGTTCCAGGCGTCGCCGGAGGTCTGCACCTTGTCGGCGTTGCCGTTCATCAGTTCGTGGTGGCGGCCGTTGTAGATGTCCCACTGCCATTGCGAACCGGACAGCACCGGGCCCGAAGTGGACGGGGTGGTCCACCAGTTGGCACCCTTCACCCGGGAGTCCAGGGCCTGGTACATCGCCTTCAGGACGGTCGGTGCCTTGCCGGCGGTGCTGCCGTTGAGGGGATGCCCGAACTCGCTGACGATCGCCGTCGTGCCGAGCGCCGAGGCCCGGTCACGGACGGTGGCGAAGTCGGTGACGTACTGGCCGTCCTCCGCGTTGCCCCACATCAGGATGCCGGAGATGGCCTTCTGGTCGTAGAAGTGGGTGTTGAAGACGTACCGGGAGCCCAGGGTGCCCGCGTCGAGGAGGCCGCCCTCCTCCTTGCTGACGTTGCCGTTCCAGAAGAGGTTCGGCTCGACGAAGGCGGGCTTGTCGGTCCAGCCGGCCGCGTCCATCCGGGCCCGGAACTTCACGTAGAAGGGCCACAGCACGTCGCGTTCCCAGGTGCGGCTGGCCTGGCCGGAGTCGTAGGTGCCGGCGTAGGGCTCGTTGTAGGGGTCGAAGCCCAGGACGCCGGTGAACTCCTCGGTGGTGAGGTTCGCCTTGATGTACGCCATGGTCTTCTGGGCGGTGGCCAGGAAGTAGTCCTGGAGGCCGTAGTTGTTGTGCCAGAAGTCGTACTGAGCCTCCTTCACCGCCGCGTTCTGGGTGATGTTCTGCCCCCAGAGGAAGCAGATGCCGCAGTACTCGGTGGGGTAGTCGCCGAGCTCCACCGCCCACGCGGGGGCCCCGTCGCCGGTGTACCAGCTGCCCGAGTTGAACAGGTAGCGGGAGTAGAGGTCCTGGTGGAAGTCGGGGTAGACGCGGATGCCGGCGTCGAGGAAGGCGCGCATCTGCTCGGTGGCCGCGGCCAGGTAGGCCGTGTCGACCTGGCCCTTGACCGGTTCGGCGTAGGCCCAGGAGAGCAGGAAGCGCACGGAGTTGCCGCCGCCGAGGGCGCGCAGGGCCGTCGCCGACTTCTTGGCGTCGGCGACCGAGGCGAAGGGCAGACCGTGGTTCTCGTCGAGCTTGGTCTCGCCGGAGACGTTGTAGCCGCGCAGCACGACCTCACGGCCGTTCGCGTCCACGAAGCGGCCGTTCGACACGGTGAGCGCCGTGCCGTCGAACGAGAGGGAGTCGGGGACGGTGGCCGCGGCGGCGGGGGTGCCCGCCGCCGTCAGGAAGCCGCAGAGTCCGCAGAGGACAACCAGAACAGCGAGCAGACGTGCCCGGATATTCGGCATGTCCACTACAGTCGGGCGATTTCAGGACACCGTCAATACCTTCTGACTCACGAGTAAGGTTGACGATTGTTCACCTCTCTCGCGCCGACTCGCCTCAGGCGCCCGTCCGGCCCGTCACGTTCAACAGGTACTCCTTCCTGTTGAGGGGGTTGTGGTCCGTCCGCGGCCGCTCCGGGACCGTGCCGTGGGCGACGGGCGCGTAGTGGTCGAAGGCGCTCTCCCACTCCCCCTCGCCCCGCGTCAGCCCGGGGATCCGCTGTTCGAGGCCGTGCACCCGCGCGGCCGGCACCGCTCCCTCCAGCACACACCGCCCACCCCGGGTCCGAGTCGTCCGCGGTACGGCGCGCTGGGCCGCCAGCACGGGCAGCAGCCCGCCCAGCGTGTCCGCCGGGGCCTCGAGACGGAAGCGGTGCATCGGCTCGTGGACCCGGGTGCCGGCCCGGCGCAGCGCCTCGACCAGGACCAGCGGGGTGAGACCGCGGAAGTCGTACCCGGTGCTCGACATGCTCTTGTCGAAGCCCTGGTGGGCGTGGCTCTGCCGGGGCCAGTAACCCGAATGGGTCATGGTGACCGCGCAGTCGGTGACCTGCCAGCCGTGCAGCCCCTGACCGAGGGTGGCGCGGACGGTGTCCTCGACGGCCTTGAAGAAGGCGTACGGCATCGCGCCCAGTTCCACCTCGAGCGCGAAGGTCACACCGGTGCCGGGCGGTGCGGGCTCGACGCGCAGGCCGACGGTGGCGAGGAACGGGTTGACGCCCTTCTTGATGAACTCGGCGGCCGCCCCGCTGCCGACCGGGCGCTCGACGCACAGAGGGGTCGTCTCACGGAAGCTGACGTGCAGGCCGTACTCGTCGGCGAGGGTCGCCTGGACGACCTCCTTCTGCACCTCGCCGTACAGCGACACGGACGTCTCCTGGCGGACCTCGTCGTGGCGCAGGCCGATCAGCGGGTCCTGTTCGGCCAGTTGGGTGAGGGCCAGGTGCAGGGAGCGCCGGTCGGTGTCCGGGCCCGGCACGACGACCGTCTCCAGCGTCGGCGGCGCGAAGAAGTGTCCGTGCCTCGCGCGGGGTGCGCCGAGGCTGTCGCCGACACGGATGTCGGTGAGGCCCCACAGGCGGGCGATCCGGCCCGCGGGGACCGACTCGTGGCGTACGTCGGTGCCGTGGTCGAAGACACCGATCGCGGTGACCCTGCCCTCGCCGTCGCCGCAGGGAACGCGGTCGCGGACGCGCAAAGTGCCGGAGAACAGCCGGGCATAAGCGATCTTCTCGCCCGCCGGCCCGCGCTCCACCTTGAACACGGTCGCGGACAGCGGGCCCTCGGGGTCGCCCTCGGCGGCGGGCAGCAACTCCTTGATGCCGCGGACGAGTTCGGGCACGCCCGCGCCGGTCGCGGCGGAGCCGAAGTACACCGGGTGGACCAGCGCGCGGCGGGTCTGGGCGACGAGCGCGGCCCTCACCCGCCCGGGCGTGAGGGTGCCCTCCACGTACGCGGCGAGGAGGTCGTCGTCGTGCTCGGTGAGGACGTCCTCGCGCACCGGAGCGGGGTGGAAGGCGGCCTCGCGGGTGCCGAGTCCGGTGACCGTGCCCATCGGGACGACCGGCGCCGACAGCCGCTCGGTCAGCTCCCTCAGCACACCCGTGTCGCGGGCGCCGCGCCGGTCGGTCTTGTTCACGAAGACGAGCGTGGGGATGCGCAGCCGGCGCAGGGTGCGCAGGAGGATCCTGGTCTGCGCCTGGACGCCCTCGACGGCCGAGACGACGAGGACGGCCCCGTCGAGCACACCGAGGACGCGCTCCACCTCGGCGATGAAGTCGGGGTGTCCCGGGGTGTCGATGAGGTTGACGGTGACGTCGTCGACCGGGAAGGAGACGACGGCGGACTTGATGGTGATGCCGCGCTGCCGCTCCAGCGCGAGGGTGTCGGTCTGCGTACTGCCGGCGTCGACGCTGCCGATCTCGTCGATGATCCCGGCCGAGTGCAGCAGTCGCTCGGTGAGGCTGGTCTTACCGGCGTCGACGTGCGCGAGGATCCCGAGGTTGAGCAGATGCACGAGGTGTCATGTCCTTTGGGGTGGGGGTGATTCCTTCCGGGATGGACATGAACGGTGTGCGCATCTCTGCTCCTGGGTGTGCGGGGTCCGGTACCCGCGCAGTGCAGCAGAAGGGCGGGGCGGGCGGCAACGGATTAACGTTCAAGGATGCGCGAGATTCTCCCGGTGCTGCGCGGGTGGTACGCCGCGGATGTGCCGTTCGGGCTCGCGACGGTGGTCGCGGTCAGCGGCAGCGCGCCGCGCGATCCGGGGGCGGCCATGGCGGTGGGGCCGGACGACGAGGTCGTGGGCAGTGTGTCGGGGGGCTGTGTGGAGGGCGCGGTGTTCGAGCTCGCCCAGGAGGTCGTGGCGAGCGGCCAGGCGCGCCTGGAGACGTTCGGGTACAGCGACGAGGACGCGTTCGCGGTGGGGCTGACCTGCGGCGGGGAGATCACCGTGCTGGTGCGGCCGGTCGCGCCCGGCCTCGATCCCTCGTTCGGCGCGCTCGCGGACTCGGTCGCCGCGGGTGATCCGGTCACCCTGGCCACGGTGACCGACGGACCGGCCCCGCGCGGGGCCACGCGCGCCGTCTGGCCGGACCGTGTCTCCGGGACGCTCGGCACGGAGGGCCTGGACGCGGCGGTCACGGCCGACGCGCGCGGGGAACTCGCCCTCGGCGTGACGGGGCTGCGCCACTACGGGCCGCGCGGGCAGCGGCGCGAGGACGCGGTCGCGGTGTTCCTGCACTCCTTCGCGCCGCCGCCGCGCATGCTGGTGTTCGGGGCGATCGACTACGCGGCGGCCGTGGCCCGGATCGGTGACTTCCTGGGCTACCGGGTCACGGTGTGCGACGCGCGTCCCGTGTTCGCCACGCCGAGGCGCTTCCCGGAGGGCGTCGAGGTGGTCGTCGACTGGCCGCACCGCTATCTGCGCGGCACGGACACCGACGGGCGCACGGTGATCTGCGTCCTCACCCATGACCCCAGGTTCGACGTACCGCTCCTCGAGGAGGCGCTGCGTCGGCCGGCCGCGTACATCGGGGCGATGGGCAGTCGGCGCACCCATGACGACCGCCGGCGACGGCTCGTCGAGGCCGGGCTGAGCGAGCGCGAACTGGCCCGGCTGCGCTCTCCCGTCGGGCTCGACCTCGGTGCCCGTACGCCCGAGGAGGTGGCCGTGTCGGTGGCCGCGGAGATCGTCGCGCTGCGCTGGGGCGGCAGTGGTGCCCCGCTGACGGCGACGGCCGGGGCAATCCATGGTCAAAAGCCCGAAAATCCGTCGATTTAGGACGTGTGGGAGGTGCGGCGTCGGGGTAGTCGCCCCCTCAACGGACAGGCATGCATGTCCTCTGCTTCTGTCTCCTTGAGGGAAGGAGGTCCGTGAAGCAACGCACACTCGCAGCAGCCGGGCCGCCTCCGACCGTTTCGGCCGGGGAGCGGCCCGGTTCCCTTTGCCGGCCCGGTTCACCCGCTCAGCGGGGCGGCAGGCGGTGCAGGACGACGTCCGTGAGGCGGCCGTCGGCCGCGGTGGCCGTCAGGTACGTGCAGTGCGGCTGCCGGCGGCGGTCGGTCGGGGAGCCGGGGTTGAGCAGGCGCAGTCCCCCGGGGGCGGTGGTGTCCCAGGGGATGTGGCTGTGGCCGAAGACGAGCACGTCGAGATCGGGGTAGCGGGCGGCGCAGCGGGCCTCGCGGCCCTGGGCGGGGCCGGTCTCGTGGACGACGCCGAAACGCAGCCCGCCGAGGTCGGCGTACGCGACCTCGGGCAGCCGGGCGCGCAGCTCGGGGCCGTCGTTGTTGCCGTACACGCCGATCAGCCGGCGGCTTCGGCTCTCCAGCAGGTCGAGGGTGGCCGCGTCGACCCAGTCCCCGGCGTGGAGGACGACGTCCGCGTGCGGGAGCTCGTCGAGCAGGGGGGCGGGAAGCGCCTTGGCGCGTTTGGGGAGGTGGGTGTCGGACATCAGCAGCAGACGCACGCCGTCAGGCTACGTCCCTCGGCCGGCCCAGGCCCGTGCCACCGGTTGAGGCCCGGAACTGCGGGCAACGGCTCATGAACGCTGGGGAACAGAACAGGTGGCCGACGGAAGGCGGAGTTAGCATCGGGCCACGCTCATCCGCCCGAGGGCAGAGATCCAAAGGGGGCCAGGAGCCCGATGCCGGTCAAGGTCAGCGTGATCGTCCCCGTGTACAACCCCGGTGCCTACATCGAGGACTGTGTCGCGTCGCTGCTGAGGCAGTCGTTGCCGCCCGACGAGTACGAAGTGATCTTCGTCGACGACGGCTCCACCGACGCCACCCCGGCCCGCCTCGACGCGCTCGCCGCCGAGGACCCCCGGGTGCGGGTCATCCACCAGGAGAACTCCGGCTGGTCGGGCAAGCCCCGCAACGTCGGCATCGACGCCGCCCGGGGCGAGTACGTGATGTTCGTCGACAACGACGACCACCTCGGCGACGAGGCGCTTGAACGAATGTACGACTACGGCGTGGCCAACGGCGCCGACGTCGTCGTGGGCAAGATGGTGGGCCGGGGCCGCGGGGTGCCGGTGGAGCTGTTCCGGGTGAACCGGCCGAAGGCGAGCGTCGAGAACGCGCCGCTCATCGACAGCCTCACCCCGCACAAGATGGTCCGCCGCGCGTTCCTGGAGCGCACCGGGCTGCGCTTCCCGGAGGGGCGGCGGCGCCTGGAGGACCACGTCTTCGTCACCGAGGCCTTTCTGCGCGCGGACAACGTCTCGGTGCTGAGCGACTACGTCTGCTACTACCACGTCCGGCGCGACGACGACGCGAACGCGGGCTTCCAGCGCTTCGACCCCGTCGGGTACTTCAAGAACCTCCGTGAGGCCCTCGACGTCGTGGAGAAGTACACCGAGCCGGGACCGCTGCGCGACCGGTTGTTCCGTCGCTGGCTGCGGGTGGAGATGGTGGAGCGGCTGCGCGGCCGCCGGTTCCTGAAGCTGCCCGAGGACTACCGCAAGGGGCTGTTCGACGAGATCCACGGGGTGGTCGTCGAACGGTTCGGGCCGGGCGTGGCGGCGCCGCTGCAGCCCACCCAGCGGGTGGTCGCCGCCCTCGTCGGGGAGGGGCGCTACGACGACGTCGTCGCGTTCGCCGAGTGGGAGGCCGGTGTCGCGCTCACCGTCGACCCGGAGGACGTCCGCTGGCAGGACGGCGTGCTGCGGATCGCGTTCGCCGCCGAGCTGACGCACGACGGCGGGCCGATGACGTTCCCGGCCGCCGGGGGTTCCCCGCAGTGGCCGCCGGCGGACGTCGGGGAGGCGGTGCGGTGGCTGGGCGAGGACACCGTCGGCCGGTTCGGGAAGGCCAGGCCGGACCTGCTGCTGCGGGACCGCGCCAGCGCGGCGCAGTACTTCCATCCGGTGGAGGTGGTCCGGGAGACGGTTCCGGCCGGGGACGGCAGCCGGGTGCGGCTGGTGCTGCGGGGGACGGCGGCCGTCGACCCCGCGGACCGCGCGGTGCTGCCGGCCGACGGGCTGTGGGACGCGTACGTGCGGGTCGGTCTCGGCGGCTGGACGAAGGAGCTGCGGCTGGGCCCGGCGCCCCGCCACGAGCGTCCCGCCCCGCCCGCCGGGGTCGTCGCCGGCCGGGTGGTGCTGCCGTACTGGACCGACCGGCACGCCAGTCTCGCGCTGGACATCGGCCGCGCCGGCAAGCGGCTGGGCCTCGGCCGGCTCACACCCGCGGACGTCTCGGTCGCCGGGGAGCGGATCGGCGTGGACCTGCCGCTGTACGTGTCCGCGCGTACGGGGGTGCTGCTGCGGCTGACCGGAGCGGGTTCCCACGACGTGCCCGCCGTGCTGCTTCCCGGCGGCCGGCTGGAGGCCGGGCTGCCTACGGCGGACCTCGCGGGGCGCACCTGGCGCACGGCGCTGTGTCTCACGCCGGACGTGGCGGGCGCGCGGTTCCATCCGCTTCCGGTGGCGCTGCGCGTAGGGGCGGACGGGGTTCGCGCGGTGCCGGCGCCCCGGCCCGGCGGGCTGCGGCGGCTGGTACGCCGGGTGCGGCGCGCGCTGCTCCGGGTGCTCGGGCGGGGCTGAGCGCTCCTGCTCCGCTGGGAGTACCGCGACGGCGCCGTCTTTCGTCTGCGGTGCCGTCGTGGCTGGTCGCGCCCACGCGGCGGAGCCGCATGTCGGCACAGCCCCGCGCCCCTTCGGGGCGCTGCCCGGTCCCGGGACCGGGCAGCGCGGGATCAGCCTCCGACCGCCACCCGCTCCAGAGCTCCGCGCAATGGACCCCAGCCCCGGGAGCGCGACAGGCCGAGGTTGCGGGCCCGGACGAGGGGGCGCCAGAAGCCCGCCGCCAGCAGGGTCTCCGGCGGCACCGCGCGCACCCGGTCCAGGACCGTCTCGGGGACCTTCTGCGGGTCGGGCACGTCGAACTCGGCGATGATCTCGTCGTACTTCTGGCTCAGCACCCGGCTGCGCGGGTCGGCGCCGAAGACGACGAGCTGGCCGGTGGGATGGGTGTCGACGAGGACGGTGACGAGGTCGGGGCGGTGGCGGCCGAGGATCTCGACGACCTTGAAGACGTCGCCGGTCCAGGCGCCGGTGTGCCGGTCGCGGGCCGCCTCGTCGACGTTGCGCGGCAACATGTCGTCGAAGACGATCACGCTCGCCCAGTCGGAGTGCCGCTCGACGTTGATGAAGTCGCGCAGCGCGTACTCGAACAGGTGCATGCCGTCGATGAAGGAGAGGTCGAGGGTGGTGCGCCGCCAGTGGCCGAGGGGGCGGCGGCCGCGGCGCAGGTTGCGCCAGGGGTGCCGGCCGCCCTTGAGGTGCTGGAGGGGGTTGTCGCGGGCGAAGAAGTCGTCGCTGGTGGCCTTCACCAGGTGGACGTCGCAGCGGATCTCGGTGGTCACCTTGAACGCGGGGTCGACGGCGATGCTGGGGACGCGGGACAGGCGCAGACTGCGGCCGTCGTTGACACCGATCTCCAGGTAGTTGCGGGTGGCCGTGACCTTGTGCAGTTCCCGCAGGAACTCGTGGCGTTTCACGAACGGACTCCTTGGGTCTCCTTGCGGATGAGGGGCAGTGCTTCGTGCAGGGCGGTGCGCCAGTCCCGCAGGGGGCTCAGGCCCGTCTCCCGCCACCGGCCGTGCCCGAGCACGCTGTACGCGGGGCGCGGCGCCGGCCGCGGGAAGGCGTCGCTGGTGGTGGGGCGCACCCGGTCGGGGTCGGCGTCGATCCGGCGGAAGATCTCGCGGGCCAGTTCGTACCAGCTGGCCTCGCCGGACGCCGTGGCGTGGAAGACGCCCCGGGCCGTGCGGCCGGTCCGCGGTCCCAGGTCGGCGATGCGGGCGGCGACGTCCGCGCTCCAGGTGGGCTGGCCGCGCTGGTCGTCGACGACGTCGACGGTGTCGCGGCGGGCCTCAAGGTCGAGCATCGTCCGCACGAAACTGTGGCCGTGGACGCCGTAGAGCCAGGCGGTGCGCACGACGACGGAGGCGTCCGGGAGTTCGGCGAGGACGGCCCGTTCGCCGGCGAGTTTGGTGCGGCCGTAGGCGGTGCGCGGGGCCGGGGGATGGTCCTCCGGGTAGGGGGCTGCGGCGTCCCCGGCGAAGACGTAGTCGGTGGAGACGTGGATCAGCCGGGCGCCGTGCGCGGCGCAGGCGCGGGCGAGCAGCCGGGGGCCGTCGCCGTTGATCCGCAGGGCGCGGGTTTCGTCGGTCTCGGCGTCGTCGACGGCCGTGTGGGCGGCGCAGTTGACCACCAGGCCGGGCCGGTGCGCGGCGAACGCCCGGTCGACCGAGTCCGGGCAGGTGATGTCCAGGGCCGAGTGGTCGAGGCCGGTCACGTCCTCGCCGCGCCGGGCCAGTTCCTCGACGGTGTCGCGGCCGAGCAGGCCGGCCGCACCGGTGACGAGCCATCTCATACGGTCGCCGCTCCCCGCTTCAGGGGCTCCCACCAGTCGCGGTGGTCCCGGTACCAGGCGACGGTGTCGGCGAGGCCGGCCGTGAAGTCGTGGCGGGGGCGGTAGCCGAGTTCGGTGCGGGCCTTGGTCCAGTCGACGCTGTAGCGCAGGTCGTGGCCCTTGCGGTCGGGCACGTGGTCGACCCGGTCCCAGCCGGCGCCGCAGGCCTCGAGCAGCAGCCCGGTCAGCTCGCGGTTGCTCAGTTCGGTGCCGCCGCCGATGTGGTAGACCTCGCCGGGGCGGCCCTGGGTGCGGACGAGGTCGATGCCCCGGCAGTGGTCCTCGACGTGCAGCCAGTCGCGGACGTTGCGTCCGTCGCCGTAGAGGGGGACCCGCTCGCCGTCGAGGAGGTTCGTCACGAAGAGCGGGATCACCTTCTCGGGGAACTGGTGCGGGCCGTAGTTGTTGGAGCAGCGGGTGACGCGGACGTCCAGGCCGTGGGTGCGGTGGTGGGCGAGGGCGATCAGGTCGGAGGACGCCTTCGACGCGGAGTACGGGGAGTTGGGGCTCAGCGGATGGTCCTCGGGCCAGGAGCCGGTCTCGATGGAGCCGTAGACCTCGTCGGTGGAGACGTGCACGAACGGTCCGGTGCCGTGCCGCAGGGCCGCGTCCAGCAGCGTCTGGGTGCCGAGCACATTGGTGCGGACGAAGGTCCCGGCGCCCTCGATGGAGCGGTCCACGTGGGACTCGGCGGCGAAGTGCACGATCTGGTCGGCGGCGGCTGTCAGCTTGTCGACGAGGTCGGCGTCGCAGATGTCACCCTGCACGAACTCCAGGCGGGGGTGGCCGACGGGCAGGTTGGTGAGGGTGCCCGCGTAGGTGAGTTTGTCGAGGACGGTGATCTCGAGGGCGGTGTCGCGGGCGAGGAGGCCGCGGACGTACGTGGAGCCGATGAAACCGGCGGCTCCGGTGACGAGGAGGTTCATGTGTGGATCTGTACCTTGCTGTGGTCGCCGAGGACGAGACGATGGGCGCTCGGCACGCCGGGCGCGGGCGTGACTTCCACATGTCGGCCGATCAGGGAGTTCTCGATGCGGCCCACCCCGTCGATGGACGAGTCGCGCAGCACGATCGAGAACTCCAGCTCGCTGTCGGTGATCCGGCAGTTCTCCGCGACGGAGGTGAAGGGGCCGACGTAGGAGTCGCGGACCTCGGTGCCCGCGCCGATGACGACGGGTCCGACGAGCCGTGAGTTGACCACGGTGGCGCCCGCCTCGACGACGACCCGGCCGACGGTCTCGGAGGCCTCGTCGACCTCGCCGTCGATCCGGCGTTCGAGACCCTCCAGGACGGTCCGGTTGACCTCCAGCATGTCGACGACGTTTCCGGTGTCCTTCCAGTAGCCCTTGATGATCGTGGAGCGCACGTCGGCGCCCGTGTCGATCAGCCGCTGGATGGCGTGGGTGATCTCCAGCTCGCCGCGCCGGGAGGGCTTGATGGCGCGTACGGCGGCGTGGATGGCGGGGGTGAACAGGTAGACGCCGACCAGGGCGAGGTCGCTCTTGGGCCGTTCGGGTTTCTCCTCCAGGCCGACGACCTGTCCGGCCGCGTCGAGTTCGGCGACGCCGAAGGCGCGGGGGTCGGGGACCCGGGTGAGGAGGATCTGGGCGGCGGGGCGGGTGCCGCGGAACTCGTGGACGAGGTCCGTGATGCCGCCGACGATGAAGTTGTCGCCCAGGTACATCACGAAGTCGTCGTCGCCGAGGTAGTCGCGGGCGACGACGACCGCGTGGGCGAGGCCGAGGGGCCGCTCCTGGAGGATGTACGTGATGTCGAGGCCGAAGCGTGAGCCGTCGCCGACCGCCTCGCGGATCTCGTCGGCCGTGTCGCCGACGATCACACCGACCTCGGTGACGCCCGCGGCGGCGATGGACTCCAGGCCGTAGAAGAGCACGGCCTTGTTGGCCACGGGGACGAGCTGTTTGGCCGAGGTGTGTGTGATCGGCCGGAGTCGGGTTCCGGCACCGCCGGAGAGCACGAGAGCCTTCATCGCCTCACCTCGGGCTCCCGGTGGCCCGGATGCCTGGTTCGTAGGGTTACGTGCCTTTCAGTCCTCACCCCTGACGATGTTCCATTCCGGGCCGGAGCGCATCCCGGGCGGGGTCGCGGGTCCGACGACGGCGGGCAGGCAGGTGCGCAGGGCCCACAGGTCGCGGCGCAGCCGGCGGGCGCGGGCCCAGCCGGTCTCGGCTCGGCGCGGGGCGGGCTTCTCCTCAGTGGACGAGGTCACGGCGTTCATCACCTTTCGCGTGGGCCCACGGAACTCTTCACGTGGGGCCACGAGCGGCCGAGTACCCCCCTCCGCCGCGCGGACACCCCGGCGCTCGGCCTTGCGGGTCAGCCCTCGACGGAGAGCTCGGCCCACACCTGCTTGCCGCCGCTGACGGGGAGCGTGCCCCATGCCTCGGACACGGCCTCCACGAGGAGGATCCCCCGGCCTCCGGTCGCCTCCCAGCCCAGGCTGGTGGGTTTGACGGGCGTACGGGGCGAGGCGTCGGTAAGGGCGACGCGCAGCCGCTCGTCGATCAGGGTGAGGTCGAGCCGGACCCGGCCGTCGGTGTGCACCAGGGCGTTGGTGACGAGTTCGGAGACCACGAGCAGGGCCGTGTCCATGGCGTCCCCGGGCACGCCCCAGGAGCGCAGGGTGCGCCGGGTGAAGCGGCGGGCCTGCCGGGCCGCCTCGGGGACGCGCCAGACGGTCCAGCCCTCGCGCCGGGGCTTGACGGCCATGCCGTCGTAGCGCAGCAGGAGCAGGGCGATGTCGTCGGTGCGGGGGGCGCCGCCGAGCAGGCCGTCGGCGACGAGGCCCAGGTGGGCGGGGTCGGAGCCGGACAGCTCGTGGGCGAGGCGGTCCAGGCCGGTGTCGATGTCGAGGTCGGCGGCCTCGACCAGACCGTCCGTGGTCAGGGCGAGCACCGTGCCGGGCAGCAGCCGCAGCGGGGTCATCGGGAACTCGGTCCGCTCCAGCACGCCGAGCGGCGGGCCGCCGTCGCCCTCGGCGATCTCGGTCGCGCCGTCCGGGTGGCGCAGCACGGGGGGCGGGTGTCCGGCGCGCACGCACCAGGCGGTGCCGGTCTCCATGTCGACGTCGACATAGCAGCAGGTGGCGAAGAGGTCGGTCTCCAGTTCCATCAGCAGCCGGTTGGCGTGGGCGACGACCACGTCCGGTGGATGGCCCTCGGCGGCGTAGGCGCGCAGGGCGGTGCGCATCTGGCCCATCAGGGTGGCGGCGGCCGCGCTGTGGCCCTGGACGTCGCCGATGACGAGGGCGACGTGGTGGTCGGGCAGCGGGATCACGTCGTACCAGTCGCCGCCCACCTCCAGGCCGGCGGTGGCGGGCAGATAGCGGGCGACGGCGACGCCGCCGGGGAGCTCGGGCAGGCGGCGCGGGAGGAGCTGGCGCTGGAGCATGCCGACGAGTTCGTGCTCGGCGTCGAAGGCGTGGGCCCGCAGCAGAGCCTGTCCGGCGAGTCCGGCGGACGCGGTGAGCAGGGCACGTTCGTCCGGCCCGAACTCGTGCGGGCTGTCCCAGCCGATGAGACAGGCGCCCGCCATCCGGCCGCCGGCGGGCAGCGGGAGCACGGCGAGGCCGCCGGGGCCGACCTCGGCGAGGGCGGGTTCCAGTTCGGTGGCGCCGGCGGGCCAGATCTGGGCGCGGCCCTCGCGCAGCGCGGTGGCGAGGGTGGGCATGGCGCGCACGGGCGCGTCGGGCCACTCGCCGCGCCACTCCGACTGCCACAGCTCGGGCCAGGCCTCGGGTTCGGGCGGGTCGAGGACGATGACGACGAGCCGTTCGTTCTCCAGCTCGGCGAGCGCGATCCGGTCGGCGCGCAGCGGCTTGCGCAGGGCCGTGACGACGGCCTGGCTGACGTCACGTACGGTCCCGGCGGTGGCGAGCGCGGCGGCGAGGCGCTGGACGCGGGCCACGTCGGTGATCTCGGCGCGCAGGGTGGAGGCGTCGGCGACGGTGCCGACGAGCCGTGCGGGCTGTCCCTCCCCGCCGGGCAGCAGCCGGCCGCGCAGTTGCACCCAGCGGGGCGGGCCGTCGGGCCGGAGCACCCGGAACTCCAGTTCGCGCTCGCCGATCGACATGTGGTCGGCCTCGACGACGGACATCAGGGAGGGGAGGTCCTCGGGGACGGTCCGGCCGAGGAGGGTCTCCACGCGGCCGTCGAAGTCCTCCCGGTCCATGCCGAACAGTTCCAGGATCGCGTCGCCCACCTCGACACGACCGGTGTCCATGGCGAGGCCGAAGGCGTCGGCGCGCGGTTCCCCGCCCTCGTCGGGGGCGGGCGGGGCGGGTGCGGCGACGGCCTCCGCCACGAGTTCCAGGCAGGCGCGGTCGTCGCCGTCGAAGCCGGTGGGCCGCTCGGTGACGGCGAGCAGACAGGCGCCCCCGCCGTCGCGCACCGGCAGCACCGCGAGGTGGACGTCCCGCACGGCCGAGCGCCGCGACTGAGCGGAGTCGGCGAGCTGGTCCGGCCCCAGCCACACCGGCCGCCCGGTGCGGTGGGCGTCGGCGGCCGGGGAGCGCCCGTCGGCGGGGTAGCTCTCGCGCAGCCCGTAGAGCGTCGTGGGGACACCGGCCGACTCGGTGAGGCGGAGCAGGGTGCCGTCGTCGCCGGGCGTGTACACGGCGGCGAGGGTCGCGCCGGTGAAGACGAGTGCCTGTTCGAGGACGCGCCTGAGCCGATCGGGGGAGGCGGGATCGGCCGTGATCGTTTTGAGGGCTGTTTCGGCACGCACGGGTCCCGTTCTGCGCTCCGCAGCACCCTCACTGACCACGTCCGCAATTACAGCGCTTATGCGACCTGTGCGCAGCCCCTGTTCGACGTGTGGGGCGCCCGGAGTCCCCGCCGCTCCCCGTTCGCCGTGCGCGCCGGGCCGCCAGGGGGCAGATTTGGACCCTGGGGACCGGGGCGACCTGTGGGCCGAGGAGGTGGTCGCCGTGTCCGACGGGCAGGAGTCCGGTCAGGCGGCCACGGCTGTGCGGACGCCGATCGGCCGGCCGCTGCTGTCCCTCGCGCTGACTTCGATGATGGACGCCGTCGGCGCGCACTCCGGTGCGGTGTACCTGCGCCCGGGCGACGAGCCGGTGCTGCAGATGGCGGTCACGGCGGGGCTGCCCCGGTCGTTCGCGGCGCCCTGGGAGCGGGTCGGGCTGAACGCGCCGATCCCCGTCGCCGAGGCGGTGCGCGAGCGGCGGCTGGTGTGGGTCGGCGGGGAGGAGGACATGGCCCGCCGTTATCCGCGGATCGCCGTCGTGCTGCCGTATCCCTTCGCGCTGGCCGCGATGCCGATCGCGACGGCCTCCCGGGTGTACGGCGCGGCCTATGTGACCTGGCCCGGCTCGCATCCGCCGGTGCTGTCCGTGCCGGAGCGCGAGCAGCTGACGTCGGCCTGCGACCGGCTGGCGGTGCGGCTGGAGCGGGCCGCGGCGGAGAATCTCACGCTGCGGGTCGAGTCCGATCTGATGGACGCGTGGTCGATCGGCGGGACCGCGGACACCCTCGGCACCGTGGAGGCGGCCCGGATGGTGGCCCGGCTGCCGTACGGGTTGTGCTCGCTGGATCTGAGCGGGCGGGTGGGCTTCGCCAATTCCGCAGCGGCCGAGCTGCTCGGGGTGACGGTGGGCCGGCTGCTGGGGGTGCAGCTGTGGGCGGCGGTGCCCTGGCTCAACGATCCGTCGTACGAGGAGCGCTACCGGGCCGCGCTGCTCAGTCAGGACCCCGTGTCGTTCGTGGCGCTGCGGCCGCCCTCGGACTGGTTGTCGTTCCGGCTGTATCCGAGCACCACGGGGATCAGTGTCCGGATCACGCGGGCCCGGAACGTGACGGCGACCCCGCCGTCCGACGCGCGGCCGGGGGACGCGCCGACCCGGCTGGTGTCGATGTCGCAGGCGCTGAGTCTGGCGGGGGCGCTCACCGAGACGGTGAGCGTGCAGGACGTGGTGGGGCTGGTCGCGGACGAGATCGCGCCGACGGTGGGCAGTGAGGCCCTGGCGCTGCTCGGCGCGCGGGCGGGGCGGCTGCATGTGCTGGGGCACCACGGGTATCCCGACCCGCACGTCGTGGAGCGGTTCGACGGAATGCCGCTGTCCGCGGCGACGCCGGGCGCGCACGCCGTCGCCCACGGGGTCCCCGCGTTCTTCGAGTCGCGGCGGCAGCTGGAACACCTGTATCCGACCCGGCACTCCACTCCCGACGGCTTCGCGGCCTGGGCCTACCTGCCGCTGATCGCCTCCGGCCGCCCGGTGGGCGCGTGTGTGCTGGCGTACGCCGAACCGCACTCGTTCTCCACCCATGAGCGCGCGGTGCTGTCCAGCCTCGCCGGGCTGATCGCGCAGGCCCTCGACCGTGCCCTGCTGTACGACGTCAAGCACCAGCTCGCCCACGGCCTGCAGGCGGCACTCCTCCCCCACTCGCTGCCGCGGCTGCCCGGCGTCCGGGCCACCGCCCGCTATCTGCCCGCCACCCGCGGGATGGAGATCGGCGGGGACTTCTACGACCTGGTGCCGTCCCGGCCGCTGGCGGCCGCGGTGATCGGGGACGTCCAGGGCCACAACGTGACCGCGGCCGGGCTGATGGGGCAGATCCGTACGGCAGTACGGGCGTACACGACCGTCGGGCAGGAGCCGGCGGAGGTCATGCGCAGCACCAACCGGCTGCTGATCGACCTGGGGTCGGAGCTGTTCGCCAGCTGCCTGTACCTGCGGCTGGACCCGGGGCGCGGGCGGGCGGTGATGGCGCGGGCCGGGCATCCCCCGCCGCTGCTGCGCCGCGCGGACGGTCAGGTGCGGGTCCTCGACCTCGCGGGCGGTCCGCTGCTGGGCATCGACGGGTCGGCGACGTATCCGACGACGGAGGTGGAGCTCGCCCCCGGGTGTGTCCTCGCCCTGTACACGGACGGGCTGATCGAGACGCCGGGGGTGGACATCGAGGACGCGGTCGCCGCTCTGGGGCGGCGGCTGGGCGAGGGCGGCGACCGTCCGCTGGAGGAGCTGGCCGACGAGTTGGTGGGGCCCTACGCGGCGGCCGAGGAGCGGATCGACGACGTGGCGCTGCTGTTGCTGCGGGCACAGAGCGACGAAGGGGACGACGGAACGTGAACGGTCCGGCCCCCGCCGGAGGGCCGGACCGTTCACATGGTGCCGGTGATCAGCTGGTGCTGATGCGGTGTCAGTGCGACTCGTTCACGCCCGAACCGCCCTCGAGACCCTCGTTGTTCTGCTCCTCGGCGCCGTTCTGGTCCTCGGCGCCGTTGCCCGCTTCCTCGCCGCCCTGGATGGCCTCGCCGGTGTTGTCGTCGATGCCGTCACCGTTCTCGTCCACGGCACCGGCACCCGCGTCGCCGCCACCCTGGATGGCCTCGCCGGTGTTGTCGTCGATGCCATCGCCGTTCTCGTCCACGGCACCGGCACCCGCGTCGCCGCCACCCTGGATGGCCTCGCCGGTGTTGTCGTCGATGCCGTCACCGTTCTCGTCCACGGCACCGGCACCGGCTTCCTCGCCGCCGACGCCGTCGTCGGCACCGACGCCGCCGCCGTCGCCGAGGGTCGCGCCGGTCGCCTCCAGGGCGGTGGTCACCGGCTGGAAGAAGGTCTCGCCGCCGACGGTGCAGTCACCGCTGCCGCCCGAGGTCAGGCCTATCGCCTGGCCGTCCTGGGTGAACAGGGAGCCGCCGCTGTCGCCGGGCTCGGCGCAGACGTCGGTCTGGATGAGGCCGGTGACGGTGCCCTCGGGGTAGTTGACCGTGGCGTCCAGGGCGAGGACCGTGCCGTCGTTGAGGCCGGTGGTGCTGCCCATCCGGAAGACCTGGGTGCCGACCGTCGCCTCGGCGGCCTGGCTGATCGCGACGGTCTGCTGACCGACGTTGACCTCGCTCGGCGCCTCGGTGTTCGGGTCGTCGTACTTCACGAGTGCGAAGTCGCCCTCGCCGGGGAAGACCGCCTGGTCGACGGTGGCGATGGGCTGGCCGTCCTCGGAGTCGGACCACTGCTCGGCCGCGACCCCGCAGTGACCCGCCGTCAGGAAGGCCGGGGAGCCGTCACCCGCGGTGACGTTGAAGCCGAGGGAGCAACGGGCCCCGCCGCCGAAGATGGCGTCGCCGCCGGAGACCTTGGTGCTGAGGGTGCCGGCCGACTTCTGGATGGTCGCCATGTTCGAGCCGAGGCTCTGGACGGTGGACTCCAGCTGGTCCCACTTGTTGCCGGTGACGGTGGAGTCGGCGGTGACGAGGATCTTGTTCGTCTTGGGGTCGACGCCCCAGGCGGTGCCCGGGATGGTCGCCTCCTTCTTCAACGTCGCCGCGGCCGCCTCGAGTTCGTCCGTGCTGTTGTCGACCTGGCGGATCTTGGCGCCCGCCTTCTTGGCCTGCACGATGACCTGGTTCTCGTCGCCGTCGATGTTGATGTCGTCGCCCTCGACGTTGATGACGTTGACGACGAGCTGCTGGCCCTCGGAGTCGTAGTACGAGCCGGCGAAGGCTTCACCGAGCAGCTTCTCGAGCTGCGCGGCGAGGTCCGAGGCGTCGCCCGCCTTGAGGGTCTTCACCGCGGCGGCGTCGTTGGAACCGCCGTCCTGGGAGGCATTGGCCTGGGGAAGGAGGATGGCCGCCGCTCCGAGCGCCGCGACACCACCGACCGCGATGATGGCCTTGCGCTTCGTAACTCGCTTGTGACTCAAAAAACTCGACCTCCTGGGGGACGGGGTCTGGCTGCCGGCGATCGGCAGCTCCGTACAGCGGCGCCTGGTTGGCCATGGGTACGCGGGGGACACGTGATGCGTTCAATCGCGTTTGCCAACTTCCTTTGCGAAACACGGAATCGGCCATGACTCGCGGCGGGGTCGGCCATGACCCGCATCCGACCGAGCGGCACGGGGAACAATCGCCCATATGACGATGACGACCACTGAAGCCGACAAGATCCTTTCCGGCAATTTCGCGCCGTGGGTCCTGGCACTTGGCCTGTTCACAGAAAGCCTCGGGGAGGATCGCGCGACGCTGCGTCTGCCCTGGTCGCAGGCGCTGGCGCGGGAGGGCGGAGGACTGTCGGGGCAGGCGTTGATGGCGGCCGCGGACACGGCCACCGTGATCGCCGTGTCGGCTGCCCGGGGGGCCTTCGTACCGATGACGACGGTGCAGCAGTCGACCTCGTTCCAGCGGCCGGTGGCCGATTCGGATGTCCTGATCGAAGCGGTCCTGACCAAGCTGGGCCGCCGGATGGCGTTCGCCGACATCACGATGACGGCCGAACGGACGGGCGAGCTGGCGGCGCGCGCGAGCACGGTCTACGCGCTGCTGGGCTGAACACGCCGGCCACTGGGCCGAGCACGCCGGCTCCGAGCCGAGCACACCGAATCAATACCGACGGTAACCACTCACCGACCGGCCGTTCCGGACAGTGAGCGGAATCCCCGCTTCAGAGAATCTGCACATCGATTGCTCAACCGGGTCACCGGAAGCGGGGATTCTGCACAACTCCGAGGCGCCGTCCACGTCATTGGGGCAGGAGTGTCGGATTCGCCGCGACGGCCCCCGCCGCTCATCCGAGCGAATCCGCCCCGAGGTGTGAAGGAGTCGGCGACAAGTCGTGGGCGCACCTGCACGGTTTAACGCTCCTGTGACGCAAGTGCCCAGGTAGGACGGGTGATTGATTGGCTGTGCCGCCCGTGGACCTGCTTTGATCCATCGCACCGCAGGGCCGAACGGCTCCCGGAAACGGGCGCCCCGGGCCCGCGGTCGCGGCCGTCGTCTGTCCCCAGAGGGGGCCGCTCCCCCCTTATGAGATATCCATGTGAAGGGAAGTTCCATCATGAACTCCACCCCCCAGGTTGAGACCGTCGAGATCTCCGACGCCGAGCTGGACAACGTCTCCGGCGGTCTGTCCCTCAACGCCCTCGGCACCGTCACCGGCCTGGTGGACGGCGTCGCCCCGGTCTCCGGCCTGGTCGACACGGTCGTGGGCACCGTCGAGGGTGTCACCGGTCTGAACACCGCCCCGGGCACCAACCTGGTCGCCGGTCTCTGATCGCACCTGGTGTGACCTTCTGAGTCCCGGAGCCATCACCCGGCTCCGGGACTCGTCGGTGTCCCCGAACCCCCGAGAGAAGTCCGTGCAGTTCCGCCAACAGGCCCTCGCCAAGCTCCAGTCACCGGAGGAACTCGACCTGCCGGTGCGTTTCGCGCGCCCCCAGGGCTGGCTGGTGCTGTCCGTGACCGTGGTCGTCATGGCGGCCGCGTCCGTGTGGGCGGTGACCGGTTCGGTCGCCTCCACGGTGAGCGCGCCCGCCGTCCTCACCCACGGCGAAGGCAGTTACATCCTGCAGAGCCCGGCGGCCGGGCAGGTCACCGCCGTCCTCGCGAAGGAGGGCGAGCGGCTGCCCGCCGACTCCCCCGTGCTGAAGGTGCGCACGGCCGAGGGCGAGGCCGTCGTGCGGACGGTCGCCGCGGGCCGGATCACCGCGCTCGCCGCCACCATCGGACAGATCATCTCCACCGGCGCGAACGTCGCCGCCGTCGAGAAGGTCGCCGACGCCGACGACCCGCTCTACGCGACGGTGTACGTCCCGGCGGAGAACGCCGCCTCGATCCCCGAGGACGCGGCGGTCGACCTGACCGTGCAGACCGTGCCCTCCCAGGAGTACGGCGTGCTGCGCGGCCATGTGAAGTCGGTGGACCGTACGGCCCAGTCGGCGCAGCAGATCGCCGCGTTCCTCGGCGACAGCCAGCTGGACGAGCAGTTCACCCAGGACGGGCGACCGGTCGCGGTGCTGGTGAAGCTGGACAAGTCGGCGTCCACCAAGAGCGGTTACCGGTGGTCGTCCGCCGACGGACCGCCCTACGGGCTGACCTCCATGACCATGGCCACCGGTTCGATCCGGCTGGCCGACCAGCGTCCCGTCGATTGGCTGCTTCCGTGACCACTGCCGAGCAGACCCGCAGCCGCAGGCGAGCGGCGCCACCCCGGCGCACGGTCCCCAAGAGCCGGGTGAAGACCGTCCGTACCCCCACCGTGCTCCAGATGGAGGCCGTGGAGTGCGGCGCCGCCTCCCTCGCGATGGTCCTCGGCCACTACGGCCGGTACGTCCCGCTGGAGGAGCTGCGCATCGCGTGCGGCGTCTCGCGGGACGGCTCACGGGCGAGCAACCTGCTGAAGGCGGCCCGCGGTTACGGCCTCACGGCCAAGGGCATGCAGATGGACCTGGCCGCCCTCGCCGAGGTGAACACGCCCTCGATCCTCTTCTGGGAGTTCAACCACTACGTCGTCTACGACGGCATGGGCCGCCGCTTCGGCCGCCGGGGCGTGTTCATCAACGACCCCGGCAAGGGCCGGCGGTTCGTGCCGATGGAGGACTTCGACGGCAGCTTCACCGGGGTCGTGCTCGTGCTGGAGCCGGGTGACGGCTTCGAGAGGGGCGGCCGCAGGCCGGGGGTGCTGGGCGCGATGCCGGCCCGGCTGCGCGGGACCGCGGGCACCCTGCCGGCCGCCGTGCTGGCGAGCCTGCTGCTGGTCCTGGTCGGTGCCGCCGTCCCGGCGCTGAGCCGCACCTACATCGACATGTTCCTGATCGGCGGTCAGACCTCGCTGCTGGAGGTGCTGTTCGCGTCCATGGGCACCTGTGTCCTGCTGACCGTCGCCCTGACCTGGCTCCAGCAGGCCAACCTCCACCACGGCCGCATCATCTCCTCCACCCTCTCCAGCGCCCGCTTCCTGCGCCATCTGCTGCGGCTGCCGGTGACCTTCTTCTCCCAGCGCAGCCCGGCCGACCTGGTGCAGCGCCTCCAGTCGAACGACGCGGTCGCCGAGACCCTGGCCCGCGACCTGGCGTCGGCGGGCGTGGACGCGATCGTCGTCGTCCTGTACGCCGTCCTGCTCTACACCTACGACCCGCAGCTGACGTTCGTCGGCATCGGTGTGGCGCTGCTGAACATCGTCGCCATGCGGATCGTGATCCGGCTGCGCGCGACCCGTACGGCGAAGCTGCGCGCGGACAACGCGCGGCTCACCAACACGGCGTACACCGGGCTGCAGTTGATCGAGACGATGAAGGCGACCGGCGGTGAGGACGGGTACTTCCGCAAGTGGGCCGGGCAGCACGCGACCACGCTGGAGGAGCAGCAGCGGCTCGGGGTGCCGAGCGCCTGGCTGGGCGTGGTCGCGCCCACGCTCGCCACGCTCAACAGCGCGCTGATCCTGTGGATCGGCGGGATGCGGGCGATCGAGGGCCATGTCTCGGTGGGCCTGCTGGTCGCCTTCCAGGCCCTGGTCGCCCGTTTCACCGCCCCGCTGACCCGCCTGAACGGCGTGGCGGGCCGCATCCAGGACTTCGCGGCGGACGTGGCCCGGCTCAAGGACGTGGAGAACTTCCGCACGGACCCGCTCTACGACCGCCGCGGCGGCGCCGACTCCACGCGTCGGTTGCAGGGCCATGTCGAGCTGCAGAACATCACCTTCGGCTACAGCCCGCTGGACAAGCCCCTGCTGTCCGGCTTCGACCTGACGGTCGGCCCGGGCCGGCAGGTGGCGCTGGTCGGCGGCTCGGGCAGCGGCAAGTCGACCGTCTCCCGGCTGATCTCGGGCCTGTACACGCCCTGGGAGGGCGTGATCCGGATCGACGGACAGCGTCTCGAGGACATCCCGCGCGGGGCGCTGGCCGCCTCCGTCTCCTTCGTCGACCAGGAGGTGTTCCTCTTCGAGGGCACGGTCCGCGACAACGTGGCGCTGTGGGACCCGTCCATCCCGGACGACGCCGTGATCGAGGCGCTGCGGGACGCGGCGCTGTACGACGTCGTGATGCGCCGGCCGGGCGGCATCCACAGCAGGGTCGAGCAGGACGGCCGCAACTTCTCCGGCGGGCAGCGCCAGCGCCTGGAGATCGCCCGGGCGTTGGTGCGCCGGCCCAGCATCCTCGTCCTGGACGAGGTGACCAGCGCGCTGGACGCGGAGACCGAGCTGATCGTCATGGACAACCTGCGCCGCCGCGGCTGCGCCTGTGTGGTGATCGCCCACCGGCTCAGCACGGTCCGCGACAGCGACGAGATCGTGGTCCTCCAGCACGGCGCGATCGTCGAGCGCGGGCGGCACGAGGAGCTCGTCGCACGCGGTGGGGCGTACGCGGCGCTGGTCAGGGAGCGGTGAGATGACGGCCGTACACGAAGGCGACTACGTGCTCGCCGCGCTGGGGGCGATGGGCTCGCGCATCGACTGCGCGGGCTTCGGCCGGCTCGACCTGGAAGGCCCCCAGGTGCTCTGGCTGGTCGCGTCCGGCGCGCTGGACCTGTTCGCGGTCGACGCCGAACAGCAGGGCCACTGGCACCACTTGGGCCGCCTGGAGGCGGGCGCGCTGCTGTTGGGCCCGGTCACCGGACCCCAGCACACCCTCGTCGCCCGCCCGTTGCGCGACTGCGTCGTGCACCGCATCGACCTGCGCGAGCTGTACCAGCCCGCCGGGACGCAGACCTGGTCCTACGACGAGTACGGCAACCCCCAGTACGTACCGCCGGCTTCGAGCCCGCTGGAGTACGCGCTCGCCCTCGGCGTCGGCCGTGGCCTGTCGGTCCTCTTCCAGGCGCCGATGGCCGGCGAGAGACCGGCCGACGTCAGCGACGACGACGTGTTCTGGATGCAGGTGCCGCCGGGCAGCGTGCAGTACGGCTCGCTGTACGGCGCCGAGGCCGCCGCCGATCTGCTGATGGACCCGGCGGTGTGGCAGTCGATGGTCGACCAGCAGTACCGCCTGCTGACCACGCTGGACCGCTGGATCGAGCAGCTGGAGCGCACCCACGAGACGCGCACCGCCGCCGGCATCAGGGCGGGTGAGGCGGTCCGCGCCCGGGCCGACCGGACGCTGCTCGCGTCGATCGGCCGGGGGCCGGGGCAGCGCACCACGTCGGCCGACGCGGACGCCACCTTCGCCGCCTGCAAGCTGGTCGCCGGGGCGGCCGGCATCTCGCTCGTGGAGCCGGCGCAGATGGGTGCCGGCAACGACCGTCTCGACCCGGTCGAACAGGTGGCCCTCGCCTCCCGCGTGCGCACCCGCGCGGTACGGCTCGACGGGCGCTGGTGGCGGGACGACGTGGGCCCGCTGGTCGGCCACCGGGCGCTGTCCGGGGCGCCGGTCGCGCTGCTGTGGCGGCGCGGCGGCTATGTCGCCGTCCACCCCGCGACCGGGCGGGAGACGCCGGTGGAGAAGGCGAACGCCGAGGAGTTCGAGCCGCGGGCCGTGATGTTCTACCGGCCGTTGCCGGACCGGAGGCCGAGCCCGCTGAGCCTGCTGCGGTTCAGCATGCGCGGCACCGGCGGCGACCTGTCGAAGCTGCTGGTGAGCGGGCTGGTGACGGTGGCGATCGGGGCTCTGGTGCCGATCGCCACGGGCAAGGTGCTCGGTGAGTACGTGCCGAGGGCCCAGCAGGGGCTGATCGTGCAGGTGTGTCTGGCGGTGATGGTCAGCAGCGTGGTCGCGGCGGCGTTCATGCTGCTGCAGAACCTCACCATCCTGCGGCTGGAGGGCCGGATCGAGGCGACGCTCCAGCCGGCGGTGTGGGACAGGCTGTTGAGGCTGCCGACGAAGTTCTTCGCCGAGCGGTCCACGGGCGAACTGGCCAGTGCGGCCATGGGCATCAGCGCGATCCGCCGGCTGCTGGCGGGACTCGGTCCCTCGGTGGCGCAGTCGGTGACGATCGGCGCGATGAACCTGGGGCTGCTCCTGTGGTACAGCGTCCCGATGGCGCTGGCCGCGATCGGGATGCTCGTCGTGATCGCGGCCGTCTTCCTGGGGCTCGGGCTGTGGCAGGTGCGCTGGCAGCGGCGGCTGGTGGTGCTCTCCAACAAGCTGAACAACCAGGCGTTCCAGACGCTGCGGGGGCTTCCGAAGCTGCGGGTGGCGGCCGCCGAGAACTACGCGTACGCGGCCTGGGCGGACCGGTTCGCGCACAGCCGTGAGCTCCAGCAGCGGCTCGGCCGGATCAAGAACCTGAACACGGTGCTCGGGGCGGTGTACCTGCCGCTGTGCTCGCTGGTGATGTTCATGCTGCTGGCCGGTCCGGCACGGGGCGCGCTGTCGGCGGCGGACTTCCTCACCTTCAACACGTCGATGACGATGCTGCTCACCTCGGTCACCTCGCTGACCGGCGCCTTCGTGTCGGCGGTGGCGGCGCTGCCGCTGTTCGAGGAGATCCGCCCGGTGCTGGAGGCGAGCCCCGAGGTCCGCACGGCGAGCACCCGGCCGGGCCCGCTCTCCGGCGCCCTGGAGGCCCGTCGGCTGTCCTTCCGCTACTCCGACGACGGCCCCCTGGTCCTCGACGACGTCAGCTTCGAGGTCCGGCCGGGTGAGTTCGTGGCGATCGTCGGCCCCAGCGGCTGCGGCAAGTCGACCCTGCTGCGCCTGCTCATCGGCTTCGACAGGCCGGTCTCGGGCAGTGTCCTGTACGACGGCCAGGACCTGGGCGCGCTCGACCAGTCGGCCGTGCGCCGGCAGTGCGGGGTCGTGCTCCAGCACGCCCAGCCGTTCACCGGGTCGATCCTGGACGTCATCTGCGGCACCGAGGCCTACACGCCTCAGGAGGCGATGGCGGCGGCCGAGCTGGCGGGGCTCGCGGAGGACATCAAGCGAATGCCGATGGGACTGCACACCATCGTCTCCGGCAGCGGCTCGGTCTCCGGCGGTCAGCGCCAGCGCCTGATGATCGCCCAGGCGCTGATCCGCCGGCCGCGCGTCCTCTTCTTCGACGAGGCGACCAGCGCCCTCGACAACGAGACCCAGCGCACGGTCATCGAGAGCACCCGCAAGCTGAACGCCACCCGCGTCGTGATCGCGCACCGCCTGTCCACGGTGATGGACGCCGACCGGGTCGTGGTGATGGAGAACGGCAAGGTCGCCCAGCAGGGCCCACCCGCGCGGCTCCTCGCGGACACGGGCGGGCGGCTGCACGAACTGGTGCGGCGGCAGCTGGCTAGTCAGCCCTGACCGGGCACGGGCGCCCCGGACGGGAAACCCGCCTCGACGCAGGCGCGGTAGTACGCCTCCCACGACCGGGTGCCGCCGTCGGGCGGGGCCGGTGCGCCGCCCTCGGCCCGGGCGTCCAGGGCGGCCAGGCAGACCTCCCAGCCGGCGGCGTTGCGGGCGGCCGCGTCGGCGGACTCCAGGACGTTCGTGAGGGTGAGGCGGGTGCGGCCGTCGCCCTCCGCCACCAGGTCGAAGCGGAGTTCGTCGCCGCCCCACGCGTAGGACAGGTGGCGCGGTACGTCCACGGCGAGGACCCGGCCCGTCGACGCCGGCATGTTCGGATCGCCGCTGAAGTCGATCGCACCGCCGGGCCACAGCTCCATCTCGACCCGCGAGGGGAACCAGTGGGCCAGTTCGGCGGAGTCGGTGACCAGCTGCCAGACCTCGCCGAGCGGGCGGTCGTAGGTGCGGGCGAAGCGGACGGCGGGGCGGCCGTCGTCCAGGACCACGTGGGTTCCCGTGAGGTCCGCGCCGTGCTCCGCCCTGCTGTACAGGTGCAGCTGGATCCCGTCGGGGTCGTCGAAGACCAGGAGCCGGCCGAGGGTGGCCTCGATGACCGGGGAGTGCGGGACGCCGAGCGCGTCGAGATGGGCGGCCCATGCCTCGACCGCGGCGCTGTCGCGGACCCCGAAGCTGACCGGGTCGAAGTTCCGGCAGCCGTGCGCCGCCTCCGGGTTGACCCGCAGGGCGAGCAGGGTGTCCCCGAGTCCCGGGACCGGGCCGCCGACTCCGCGCAGCACGCCCTCGGCGTCCGGGAACTCGTGGGTGACCTTGAAGCCGAACACCCGGCCGTACCAGTCGCGGGCCCGGTCGAGGTCGGTGACGGGGATCTTCACATGATGGATTCCGGCGAGTTCCGGCATGAAGTCCACGCTACGGCCCGTCCCGCCCCCTTCCTAACGAAACTTTGCCGTTTCGCTGAAAGTGCGCCACCGCGTACGCGTCGCTCAGCGTAGGGGAGCGTTGCTTTGGGTACGCGCCGGGCCATGAGAATCAGCGTGCTGGACGTGGGCTCGAACACCGTGCGGCTGGTGGTGGCGGACGCGGAGGACGGGGTGCCGCTGCCGGTGCACACGGCCAAGTGGCGGCTGCGGCTGTCCGAACAGGTCAGGCCGGGCGCACCCATTCCCGGGGAGGCCGTGGAACGGCTGGTGGCCGCGGTCGCCGCGGCGGCCCGCACCGCCGACCGGTGGGGTGCGGCGGGCCCGCTGGCCTTCGCGACCGCCGTAGTGCGCGCCGCCCCCAACCGGCCGGAGGTGCTGCGCGCGGTCCGGGCCCGTACCGGGGTGGCGCTGTGCACCCTGCCGGGCGAGGTCGAGGCCGAGCTGACCTTCCTCGGCGCCCGCCGCTGGATGGGCTGGCGGTCGGGGCCGCTCGCGCTGCTGGACATCGGCGGCGGCTCGTTCGAGGTGGCGTTCGGCCGGGGCCGGCTGCCGGACTTCGTGGCCTCGCTGCCGCTCGGGGCCGGCCGGCTGACCCACGACTTCTTCGCGGACCAGGACCCGCCGCCCCCGGAGCTCGTCCGGGCGATGCGGCGCAGGGTCCGCCACCAGCTCCGGGACGTGGCCGCCCGGATCCGCTGGGAGGGCCCGCGCACCGCGGTGGCCACCTCCCGTACGTTCCAGCAGCTCGGCCGGCTGTGCGGGGCCCTGCCCGGACGGCACGGCCCGTTCGTCGAACGCACCCTCCACTGCCGTGACCTGGGCGCTGCGGTCGACCGGCTGGCCGCGCTGCCCGCCGCCGAACGCGCCCGGCTGCCCGGCATCTCCGCGCCGCGCGCCGCGCAGAGCCTCGCCGGTGCGGTGGTGGGGCACACGGCGATGAAGCTGACCGGGCTGCGGACGGTCACGGTCTGCCCGTGGGCGATCCGCGAGGGCGTCATGCTGCGGCACATCGAGGAGGGCGCGGCCTGGTGGGCCGAGGTCACCCGGGTCGACGACGAGGAGGCCGGGCCCCCGGGGCGGGTGCCGCTGCGCGTCGCGCGACACTGAGACGACCCCGACGGCATGAGACGAGAGGAGTCAGCCATGTCCGAGGACCGCACACCCCCCGAGACCGCGCTGGAAGAGGTCCTGCGGGAGATAGAGGACGCCGAGGCCCGCGCCGACGACCCCGAGGACGAGCGGCGCCGCCGCCGGGGTGAGGCCGCCGAGGCCATCACCCCGAACCGAGAGGCCCAGGAGGAGTCCCGGGGCGACGACTGAGGGACGGATGGCCCGGCGCCACCGGGGTACCCGGCGCGCATGGCACACGAAGGTCCGCGGCTGCCGGCCGCCCGGGGACCGGTCTCGGCGGCCCTCATGGCGTACCTGCGGGACACGGGCCCGCTCCCGCCCGCCGGGACGGTCGCCTCCGCCGCCGCGTACGGCGACGACCTGCAGCTGGCGCTGTACCTCTGCTACGAGCTGCACTACCGGGGTTTCGCCGGTGTGGCCCCCGACCGTGAGTGGGACCCCGGCCTGCTGCGGGTCCGTGCCGCGCTGGAGCACCGCTTCCTTACCGCGCTGCGCGAGGACGCCCCCGCGCACGACACCGTGGACGACGCGCTCGCGGAGCTCCTCGTCGAGCCCGTGGACGGTTCGGGCGTGAGCCATTTCCTGGCCGCCGAGGGCGAGTGGTGGCAGCTGCGCGAGTACGCGGCACAGCGCTCCCTCTACCACCTCAAGGAGGCGGACCCGCACGCGTGGGTGCTGCCCCGGCTGTGGGGGCGGGCCAAGGCGGGGATGGCGGCGGTGGAGTTCGACGAGTTCGGCGGCGGCCGCCCCGACCGGGTCCACGCACGCCTGTTCGCGAACCTGATGGCGGACCTCGGCCTGGAGACCGCCTACGGCCACTATCTCGACGCCGCGTGCGCGCAGACCCTGGCCACGGTGAACCTGATGTCCCTGTTCGGTCTGCACCGCTCCCTGCGGGGCGCCCTGGTGGGCCACTTCGCCTCCGTCGAGATCACCTCCTCCCCCGGTTCCCGCCGCCTCGCCGAGGCGATGCGCCGCGCGGACGCCGGGCCCGCCGCCGCGTACTTCTACGACGAGCACGTGGAGGCCGACGCGGTCCATGAGCAGGTCGTGCGCCACGACGTCATCGGCGGGCTGCTCGCCGAGGAGCCGCACCTCGCCCCCGACGTGGCGTTCGGCATCGACGCCACGGGGCTGCTGGAGGACCGTCTCGGCGCCCACCTGCTCACCGCCTGGCGGGCGGGACGCTCGTCCCTGCGGACCTCGCTGCCCGAAAAGATCGGTATTTCGTGATTGGCGGGGTACTTGTGGGGCGTGCAACCACTGGTCCCACCGGGCGTGTACGCCCCTCAGGAGGACACCGCCCTGCTGGCGGGGGCGCTGTCCGAGGAACCGCTCACGCCGGGTTCGGACGTCCTCGATCTGGGGACGGGGACCGGTGCGCTGGCCCTGGAGGCGGCCCGGCGCGGCACACGGGTGACGGCGGTGGACGTGTCGTGGCGCGCCGTGTGGACCGCGCGCCTGAACGCCCGGCGGGAGCGGCTGCCGGTGCGGGTGCGGCGCGGGAACCTCTTCGACCCGGTGCGCGGACGGTCCTTCGACCTCATCCTGAGCAACCCGCCGTACGTGCCGGCGCCCGGCGGCGACCGGATGCCGTACGGCACGGCCCGGGCCTGGGACGCGGGCGGGGACGGCCGTCTGCTGCTGGACCGGATCTGCCGCGAGGCGCCCGGGCTGCTGCGGCCGGGCGGGGTGCTGCTGCTCGTCCACTCCGCGCTCAGCGATCCCGGGAGCACGCTGGCCTTCCTGCGCGCATCGGGTCTGAAGGCCTCGGTGACACGGCGGCGCCGCATCCCCTTCGGGCCGGTGCTGCGCGCCCGGGAGGCGTGGCTGCGGGGCCGGGGGCTGTTGTCCGCCCACGAGGAGAACGAGGAACTGGTGGTCGTCCGTGCCGAACTCCCCTGCTGACAGGCCCCGCCGGATCAGGGTCCGGCGCCGGGGGCCGCTGCTCGTCGAGGGCCCGGTGGAGGTGGAACTCGAGGACGGGACGACGGTCAGGTCCGACCGCTTCCAGGTCGCCCTGTGCACCTGCCGGCGCAGCCGCCGCTACCCCTGGTGCGACACGAGCCATCGGGACTCCCGCCCCAAGGCCCGAAAGCCTCGAAGCCCGGAAGACAATCGAAGCCCGGAAGACAAGTGATCCGCCTGAAATTCACCGGGACGAGTGAACTAGATCTTGCGTCCGGCCGCTCAGGGATGCTGTGGGCCCCGCCGGGGTAGCTACCGGCTCCGACAGCAGCACCTGCCGAGGTGGAACGAACATGACGCCACCGGCCAACCCGCACGCGCGTACTCGTGTCAGCGGCCCGTTCACCGTGGTGGAGGTGGCGGGCGAGATCGACCTGGCGACGGCGGGCCTCGTCGCCGACCATCTGGACGCGGCGACGTCCGTGCCGGCCCCGGACGTGCTGGTCGACCTGCGCGCTGTGGAGTTCTTCGACTGTTCGGGTCTGCGGGTGCTGTGCCGGGCCCAGGAGCGGGCGGTGCGGGCCGGCGGACGGCTGCGGGTCGTCAGCGACCAGCCGTACCTGCGCCGACTGCTCGGCGCGACGGGCTTGCTGGGCCGTTTTCCACCGCTCGACTCGATCCCCGACGGCGTCCCGGACCGTACCGAGTGACCCCGGGGGCCAGTGACCCCAGGGGCCAGTGACCCCAGGGGCCGGCGGGCGGCCCCACTCCGCCCGTCCGGCCCCTGGGTTGCGAGATCGCGGTCGCCCCGTGTCAGTGGCCCGTACTCCCCACGTCACAGGCCTGTCGCGGCGTCCACGGGAGTCACGCGATCCCGGTCTCAGAAGGTGAAGAGGCTGCTCCCGGCAGCGTTCTTCACGCACTCGTTGGCGAAGGTGCGCTCGAAGGAGACGCGCTTGCCCTGCCAGACACCGTCGACGGTGACGACGACGGGGTCGTACTGCTTGGTGCAGAAGGCGTCACCCGGGCCGGCCAGGGCGTCGAGGTCGCCTCCGGCGGCACGCAGTTCCGCACAGGCCAGGGCGGCCGCGGGATGGGTGCCGGAGGGACCGGGCGCACAGCTCAGGGTGACCGCCCGGGCGGCGCCCACGGTGGCGGCGCTCTCGCCGTGGCCCAGGGTGAGCACCAGGGCCGACGGGGCGTAGAGCGAGGCCGGTGCTGCGGCCGGGGCGGCGAGCGCGGCCCCGGTCAGGGGTGCGCAGACGGTGGCGGCCGTGAGGCCGAGGGTCGCCGCCCAGCGCGCGGTGTTCCGCATTGTGTGCATCCTTCCGCTCGATTCGGGGGTGTGCCGCGCCGGCACGATCGGAGCCGAACGCGGCGATCGCGAGTCTGCCGAGTCCGCCGCCGAATCTCACATCGACCCCACTGGTTTCAGTAACCTTGCGTATTGAATCAGTGGCGTGAAGTCACGGAGTTCGAACGTTCCAAGCCCGGAAGCAAGCGCTTCATGATCCCCTCCCTCGGCCAGATGGCCGGTTTTGATGGGTTCGTTAATCGGCCTGAAACATTCCGCTCCTGCCCTCTTTCCGCTCTCGGCTGACCCCTTCGCGACCCCTTGTGTTCATGGACCAGCGGAGTAATCGTCATTACATGATTACTTCGGAGCAGAGAGACAAGCTGAGGGGCTGGTTCGCCGGGCGGTTGCCCGACGACCTGTTCGAGGAACTCGTCGAGGTCGCGGTGGACCGCGAGGAGATCACCGTGATCGGTCGCGTACCCGCGCCGAAGCTGGCCGAGGACGCCCCGGCCGCCGAGCGGGAGGCGGCCGTCACCGCCCGGATCCAGGAGTTCCGGGAGCGCACCCGGGAGGCCCGGATGGCCGTGGCCCGGGACGCCGAGCACCGCTTCCGCCGGAAGGTGTCCTGGGGTGTGGTGTGCGACGGGCAGCGCGCGCTGTTCACCCACGTGGCCGCGCCGGTCATGACCCGGCTGCGGCAGCCCGAGCGCCAGGTGCTGGACACCCTGATCGCCGGCGGTGTGGCCCGCAGCCGCAGCGACGCCCTCGCCTGGTGCGTCCGGCTGGTCCAGCGGCACACCGACGACTGGCTCACGGAACTGCGGGAGTCCCTTGAGCACGTACAGCGGGTGCGAGCCCAAGGGCCGGACACGGACGCAGCGGCCCCACAGGATGATTCATCCACTCAGGACACGGAAGAAGGATGATCCGCCCACTGGTCGGGGTCTTGCCGCGCCCCGTACGGTCGGCAGACCCCGTCCCGGACGGCATCCGCCCGCGTCGCCCACCCCGCGGCAGCGACGGCGTCCGGTCCCCCGCCGCGCCACCCCGCGCTCCACCGTCGACCGCCCGCTGCTGGAGCCCCCGTGACCCCGCCGTCCCCCGAGAACTCCCCCGCCACGCCGCCTCCCTCCCTCACCGAGGTCGAGACCCACGGCGTGGACCGCATCCCCGACGCCGAGCGCACCGCGACACCGTTCGACCTGTTCCGGCTCGCCTTCGGCGGCGCGAACACCTTCTCCACCTGTGTCCTCGGCGCCTTCCCGATCCTCTTCGGCCTCTCCTTCTGGCAGGGCCTCGCCGCGACCCTCCTGGGCGTGGTCACCGGCGCGCTGATCCTGTGCCCGATGGCGGTGTTCGGCCCGGTCAACGGCACGAACAACGCGGTCTCCTCGTCCGCGCACCTGGGCGTGCACGGCCGCGTGGTCGGCTCCTTCCTGTCCCTGCTGACCGCGATCGCCTTCTTCTCGATCTCCGTGTGGAGCTCCGGCGACGCCCTGGTGGGCGGCGCGCACCGGCTCTTCGGCCTCTCCCGCAGCAACCTCACCTACGGGGTGGCGTACGCGCTGTTCGCGGGGCTGGTGCTCGCGGTGTGCGTGTACGGCTTCCGGTTCATGCTGTTCGTCAACAAGGTCGCGGTGACCTCGGCGACCGTGCTGTTCCTGCTCGGCGCGATCGCCTTCGCCGGAGACTTCGACGCCTCGTACGCCGGTGTCTTCACCGACTCCGCCGACGCGGCGACCCAGTCCCTGTTCTGGCCCTCCTTCATCGGCGCCGCGCTGATCGTGCTGTCCAACCCGGTGTCGTTCGGCGCGTTCCTGGGCGACTGGTCGCGCTACATCCCGGCGGCCACCCCGCGCCGCAGGGTGATCGGCGCCGCGTTCCTGTCCCAGCTGGCGACGCTGCTGCCGTTCGTCTTCGGTCTGGCGACGGCGAGCATCATCGCCGCCAAGGCCCCGGAGTACGTCGACCCGGCCGCCCCCGACTTCGTGGGCGGGCTGCTGGCGATCTCGCCGAGCTGGTTCTTCCTGCCGGTGTGCCTGCTGGCGCTGATCGGCGGCATGTCGACGGGCACGACCTCGCTCTACGGCACCGGCCTGGACTTCTCCTCGGTGTTCCCCCGCCTGTCGCGGGTGCAGGCGACGGTGCTGGTCGGTGTGCTGTCGATCGCGTTCATCTTCATCGGCCGGTTCGGCCTGGACCTGGTCCAGTCGATCTCCACCTTCGCCACGATGATCATCACCTGCACCACTCCGTGGATGGTCGTGATGATGCTCGGCTTCTACACCCGGCGCGGCTGGTACGACCCGGACGCCCTGCAGGTCTTCAACCGCCGTCAGCGCGGCGGCCGGTACTGGTTCGCGCACGGCTGGAACTGGCGGGGCATGACCGCCTGGTGGGTGTCGGCCCTGCTCGGTGTGCTGTTCACGAACATCCCGGGGCAGTTCGTCGGCCCGCTGGGCGATCTGGCGAACGGCATCGACATCAGCCTGCCGCTGTCCCTGGCCGTCGCCGCGGTGCTCTACCTCGCGCTGCTGCGGCTGTTCCCCGAGCCCAGGGCTGCGTACGGGCCCGAGGGGGCCCGGCTGGCCCGGACCGTGGAGGTGCCGGTTCCGCCGATCACCGGTCCGGGTGCGGACGTTGACGCGGGGGCGTTGTCAGACCCGGCGGCTACGTTGAAGGCATGACTCATTTCGTGCTGGTGGCGGGTGCCTGGCTGGGTGCGTGGGCGTGGGACGAGGTGGCGGCCGGGCTGCGCGCCGCCGGGCACGACGCCCACCCGCTCACCCTGACGGGACTCGCCGACAAGCGGGGGACCCCGGCGGGACAGCGGACGCACGTCCAGGACGTCGTCGACGAGGTCGAGCGGCTGGACCTGCGGGACGTCGTCCTGGTCGGGCACAGCTACTCCGGCGTCCCGGTCGGACAGGCGGCGGAGCGGATCGGCGACCGGCTGAGAAGGGTGGTGTACGTCGACGCGAACGTGCCCTTCGACGGGGAGTCCTTCCTGTCGGGCTGGCCCAGCGACCACGTCCGCGCGTCGATCGAGGAGCACGGCGGCTGGTGGCCGCCGCTCGACGCGGACGACTACGCGGGCCAGGGCATGACCGACGGGCAGATCGCCCGGATGCTGTCCGGGGGCACCCCGCACCCGGGCGCCTCGCTCACCGAGCCGGCGGTGCTGAAGGGTTCGCCGGGCGACCTGCCGTCGACGTACGTCAAGTGCCTGCTCGACGGGGACGCGCCGCCGCCCGCCGTGGCCGAGCTGCTCGAGCGCGGGAACTGGCAGCTGGTGGAACTGGACACCGGCCACTGGCCGATGTTCTCGCAGCCACGCGAACTGGCCAGGATCCTGCACGAGTCCGCCGCCGATCACTAGCCCTCTTCTTACTACCCGCCGGTATCGTCGCCGTGCACGCGGGCTCGACGACGAGAGGCGGTAGGGGCGGATGCCGAAGCACTGGGCTGACTTCCAGTACGAGATCTATCTGAACGGGATGACGGGGCAGGTCCCCCGTCTGCCCACCGACCTGTCCCGGCTGGAGGAGCTGACCGAGCGCCGGCTCGGGCCGGGTCCCGTGGGCTATGTGGCGGGCAGCGCGGGCGACGGGAGTACGGCGCGGGCGAACCGGGCGGCCCTGGAGCGCCGCCGGATCGTGCCGCGCATGCTGCGGGACGTGCACGAGCGGGACCTGTCGGTGGAGGTGCTGGGCCGCTCCCTGCCCGCACCGCTGGCCCTGGCGCCGGTCGGGGTGCTGTCGATCATGCATCCGGAGGCCGAGTCCGCGGCGGCCCGGGCGGCGGCCGCGCAGGGAGTGCCGTACATCCTGTCCTCCGCCTCGAGCACGCCGATCGAGCAGGTGGCCGAGGCGATGGGGGACGCGGAGCGCTGGTTCCAGCTGTACTGGTCCAAGGACCGCGAGGTGACCCGGAGTTTCCTGGACCGGGCGAGGGCGAGCGGCTTCACGGTGCTCGTCGTCACCCTCGACACCCCCCTCATGGCCTGGCGGCCGCGCGACCTCGACCAGGCGTATCTGCCGTTCCTGCACGGCGTGGGCACCGCCAACTACTTCTCGGACCCGGCCTTCCAGGCGGGCCTGGCGAAACCGGCGCACGAGGATCCGAACGCGGCGGTCCTGCATTTCATCAGCCTGTTCGCGGACCCCGGGAAGACCTGGCCGGACCTGGCGTTCCTGCGCGAGCACTGGGACGGCCCGATCGTCCTCAAGGGCATCCTGCACCCGGACGACGCCCGGCTCGCCGCCGACGCCGGGATGGACGGCGTGGTGGTCTCCAACCACGGCGGCCGGCAGGTGGCCGGTTCGGTCGCCGCCGCCGACGCGCTGCCCCGGGTCGCGCGGGCGGTCGGCGACCGGCTGACCGTCCTGTTCGACAGCGGCATCCGCACCGGCGACGACGTCTTCAAGGCCCTCGCCCTCGGTGCCGAGGCGGTCCTCCTGGGCCGCCCCTACGTCTACGGCCTCGGCCTGGACGGACAGCCCGGCGTCGAACACGTCATCCGCTGCCTCCTCGCCGAACTCGACCTCACCCTGGCCCTGTCGGGCCACGCCACCCCGAAGACCATCGCCCCGACGGACCTCACGGAGAACGCGGACTGAGCCTCGACGGTCGCGGCCACGCCTCCGCCCGAGGCAGCCGAACGCCGCGAGCGGCCCGAGCCCTACGGCGGACCGTCCACACCGACTCGCACCCCTCAGCCCGAGGCGACCGCCTCTGAAGCGGCCGAGCCCAGAAAACCCGCCGAGCCGCCCGCCGGGCCATCAGCTCCGGCCCGCTCGGCTCACCGGGCAAAGCGGCCGGACACGGGGCCGAGCCCGGAAAACCCGGCGCATCCGCCCCGGCCCCGAGCGACCTGGCGGCATCAGCCGCCCCCGGTCGCCGGGCGCCTGTCCGGCCCCGCCGGGCCATCAGCTCCGGCCCGCTCGGCTCACCGGGCAAAGCGGCCGGACACGGGGCCGAGCCCGGAAAACCCGGCGCATCCGCCCCGGCCCCGAGCGACCTGGCGGCATCAGCCGCCCCCGGTCGCCGGGCGCCTGTCCGGCCCCGGAGCGTCCCATCCGCGATCGTGGCTCAGACCGCCCCGCCCGGGAGGCGTGGCTCAGATCGCTTCCCGCCCACCGCCGTGGCTCAGGGCGTCCCACCCGCCGCCGTGACTCAGACCGTCCCGCCCGGAAGGTCCACCGGCTGGGCCGATGCGGGGGCGTCGGTGCCGGTGACCGCGAGGGAGCCCGGGGTGGCCGAGGTCGTGTCGGGGAGCCAGCGTTGGGCGGTGGAGTGGTCGCGCACCTTCACGACGACGTCGGCGCCCTGTTCCGTGCCGGCGGGGGCCAGGCCGAGGGCGTCGTCCCAGCGGGGCAGCAACTCGCCCTGGACGGTGAAGTCGTAGCGTACGTCGTCCGCGCGGGCGTTCCCGGCGTCCACACAGTCGCCGAGGATGACGACCCCGGCGTCGGCGTGGGAGTCCACGCACAGGTCGGGCCGGGCCGCGCTGCGCAGCTGGCCGTCCTCGGCGTACGACCACTGCTGGGTGGTCTGGGTCCCGCAGTCGGCGAGTTCGAGGACCGCGCCGGCCTTCGCCTCGCCCTGGATGTCCAGGCAGAGGTTCGCTTCGGCGTTGCGCAGCCTGGTCCGCTGGGGTGCGGTGGGGAGTTGGACGGTGCCGGGCGTGGTCGGCGAGGCGCCGGCGCTCGGCGAGTCGGGGCCGGGGGCGGTCCCGCTGGTGGAGGCGGCCGGGTCGGTGCCGCCGTCGTCCGCCCACATCCCGGCGGCGAGCAGGGTGGTCAGCAGACCGGCCGAGGCGAGGCCCACCCCGGTGAACAGGGCGCGCGGCGACTTCGCTCCCCCGGACGCGCGACGGCGCGGCGAGGGGATGCGCGAGAGCAGGTTGCCGCCGCGCGGACGTCCGCCCCGGTGCCGGGCGGAGCCCCGCAGCCGTACGGTCTGCTGCTTGGCGCGGCCGGGCCGCGAGTCGTGGTAGCGGCGGGCGCCCCAGCCGAGCACCGCCTCGGCGAGCAGGATGCCGAGCCCGCCCTCGAAGTGACCGAGCTGCTCGGCGGCGGCACGGCAGTAGCGGCACTCGTCGAGGTGCTTGCGCACGTCCGGCAGCAGATCGCCGCCCCGGCGGATGGGCACGTCGAGGAGGCGGTTGTAGAAGCGGCACTCCTTGCTCGGGGCGAGGTCCCGGTGCGCGCGGACCAGACCCTCGCGCATCTTGTCCCGGGCCTGTTCGTGAGCGCCGGAGACGGTCTCGGTGTCCATGCCGAGCAGCCCGGCGGCCACCGTGATCGACTCGGCCTCGACCTCCACGTGCCACAGGACGCAGCGGGCGACCGCGGGCAGGCTCTGGAAGGAGCGCTCGGCCAGCACCCGGTTCTCCGGGGTCATGGACTTCGCGGCCCGCATGCCCCGGGCCCCGGCCGGCTTCCTCAGCACCGGCAGGACCCCGGATATGTCCTCGTCCGCGGCCCACAGCCGGGCCATGTCCCGTACGGTCACCAGCAGTCGGGGGCGCAGCGCCGTGCCCGGCTCGCCCAGCTTCAGCCGGTCGAAGACCTGGTGGACGGCGGCCGCGGTGAGCATGTTCGCGACGCTCCCGGAGGAGGCGAGGCAGATCACCGCGTACTCGTGCACCGGCCGCCAGTGCCGGGCGATCAGGAGCGCGGTGGACTGGGCCACCTCGCTGTCCGTGCCGCCGCGAATCCCGGCGGCGAGGGACTCGTCGGACTCTCCGGGGCCACCGCCGGGCGGGGGGTAGGGAGGACGAGGGGGCTGGGGGGTGGGCACTGAGCGGTTCCTTTGGTACGTACCTGGTCGGCGCGACGGGGAGCGCGTGTCCGCCTCACAGACGCAACACAGGGACCCGGCCGTCACCCCCCGCTCGGAAGGTTCACCTTTGCACAACTAAGTCGTGCGCAACAAGGCGCGAGGACAACCTGCCCGTTGTTGAAAGAAAGTTGACAACAACCCCGGCCGAATGCCCCGCCGCACGCCTTTCGTCCGTTCTTGCGCCCCGTGTGAAACACACGCACACGCAGGAGTGTCACGCACCTTCCCGGGGTGTGCGGTGCGTAGTGGACTGGAACCGGCCACTTCCTCGGAGGCCCCGCGCAGGACGGCGGCTCTCCTGCGCGCAACGGCCGCCGGCCCTGTTCCTCCCGCCCTGGGCCGGCGGCCACAAACATGTCGTACGGCTATATCTGCCAGGACCTCAGCCGGTCCGCCGCGCCGTAGACGTCGGTCTTGCCGTCGATCAGGTCCCGGGCGAGGTCGACGAGCGCGCCGTAGGGCGGGTCGATGCCGACGCCGCTGACGAACATGTACGCCACCGCGGTGGCGCAGGCGAAGCGGGCGTTGGCCGAGGGCAGGGGCTTGAGCAGGGCGAGGGTGTGCAGCAGCGCGGCGGCCCGCCAGGCCGGGTCGGAGTCGACGCCGAGCCGGGGCGGGTCGACCCGGTGCCGGGCGACGGCCGCGACCAGCGCGGAGAAGTCGTTGACGGTGGGCTGGTCCGGCAGGACCTCTTCGTGGCGCTGGAGCAGCCAGGGCACGTCGATGTGGATGACGGGTGTCATCGGTCAGGCGACCCGCCCCTCGCCCTTGGCGGAGGGTTCGTCGTCGGGGAAGGCGGCGGCGAACTCGTCGGCATGCGACGCGAAGAAGGTCCGGAAGGCCTCCGCGCCCTCCTGCAGGGCCCGGTGCCGCGCGATGTCGGCGGCGGCCGCCTCCCGCACGAGTGCCTTCATCGACGTACCGCGTTCCTTGGCGATCTGCCGCAGGTCCTCCAGCTCGCGATCGCTGAACTCCACATTGAGGGCTGGCATGACCTCACGGTACCGCCCGGGTACTAACTCGTAAATATCCCCAGGTCAAGGGAGTGTCGAGCTGTGTCCGGGCGGTACCTCGGGGACGCGCTACCCCTGGTCCGCCACGAAGGACGCCAGCCGGGCCAGCGCGGCGTTCCAGTTGACCGCGGTCTCGTTGGTCGACCAGGACTGGATGTCGTCGATGTAGCAGAACTGTCCGACGCACCCCTGGAGCTTGCTCTGTGCGTAGGGGTCCTGGATGCTCGAGTTCGCCCCGCCCGCGAGGGTGCCCCGCGGCGGGTCCGGGAGGTTCGGGTCGAGCTGGTGGGCGTACCAACGGCTGTGCTGGTGGTGTGCGTTGTTCTCGCCGTAGCCGGTGACGTACGAGATGTTCAGCGCGTTGCGGCCGAGGGCGTAGTCCATGCTCTGGACGGCCCCGTCGCGGTACTTCGAGGCACCGGTGAGGTCGTAGGCGGTGGCGATGACGACCGCGTTGTTGAGGACCTGGTGGGTGGAGCCCCAGTCGTAGCGGTTGCCGTCGGGGGCGTAGGGCATGCCGTACGGCTGGGTCGCGAGGGTGGCGAGGTAGGTGTCCGCGCCCTTGACGACCGACGCGCGCACCTTGTCGCGGCCGGGCAGCTTGCTGGGCACGAGCGCGAGGTCGAGGCGGCCCGCGGCGGCGGTACGGGACCAGTCGAAGCCGTTGGGGACGAAGATGTCGGCCGTGTGGACCGGGGAGCCGAGCACGTGGTCCCTGAACTCCTTCTCGCCCGTGGTGAGATACAGCTCGGCGGCCGCCCAGTAGAACTCGTCGGTCGCGTTGTCGTCGTTGTAGGCGCCGCCGCCGTTGCCGTCATTGGGGTCGGCGTAGACGTCCGGGTGCGCGACCGCCGCCGCCCAGGCCTTGCGGGCGGCCGTGAGGGCCTTCGTCGCGAAGGCCTTGTCGTAGGGCCGGTAGAGGCGGGCCGCCTGGGCGGCCGTGGCGGCCAGGTTGAGGGTGGCGGTGGTGGTCGGCGGGTGCAGTTCGCGCTTCTGCGGGTCGTCGCTCGGGAGCAGCGGCAGGCCGGTCCACTGTTCGTCGTGGATCTTGTGGTGGGCCATGCCGGCGAGCGGCTGCCCGTCCGGGACCTGCATCTTCAGCAGGAAGTCCAGCTCCCAGCGGGCCTCGTCGAGGATGTCCGGCACCTTGTTCCCGCTCTCGGGCAGCGCGAGGGTGCCGTCGCCGAGCTTCGACGGGTCGCCGGTGCGGGCGAGGAGGGAGCGTTCGTAGGTGCTGAGCAGCTCCCAGGTGGCTATCCCGCCGTTGACGACGTACTTGCCATGGTCCCCGGCGTCGTACCAGCCGCCGGTGACGTCGAGGCGGTAGTCGCAGACACCCGGTTGGCAGGGGACGTCCGCGTCACCCCGGTTGGGCGCCACGCCCACATGGCCGGCCGCCCTGCCGTAGCCGGGCCGCAGGTCGTCCCGGATCGCGATGCCGCTGCGCTGGGTGTAGTAGTACTTCACCGCGTCCAGGCGCAGTTGCTCGTAGGCGGCCGTGCCGATGTCGAACGGGCGGCTGGTCTCGCCGTCGGCGACCAGCGTCAGGCCCGTACCGCGTGAGCGATAGGCGCCGAAGTCGATGGAGTGGACGTTCTGCCCGGAGGAGACGTCGAGGCCGCGCGGCACGGTCCAGCCGTGCGCGACCGTCGCCCCGGAGGCGTTCTTCAGCTGCCACGGCAGCTTCGAGGTCGCGTCGGTGACGAGGGTGGCGTTCTTCGGCCCGGCCGGCAGGTAGGCGACCTGGTTGACGCGTACGCGCGGCCCGGTGTCCGGCTCGTACGGCTCCGGGGGCACCCCGCCCAGCAGCGACACGTCGTCCAGGCAGAACCGCCAGGGATCCGCGCTGCCGCCGACCTGGAAGGCGACCTGCCCCTGGGTGGAGTCGACGGGTGAGGTGAAGGTGTAGGAGTACGAGTCGCCCGACTCGTCCAGGACCGGGGTCGCCTCGTACCAGGTGTCGTACGGCGCGACCCCGAGCCCCACGATCGCCCGCACCACATGTCCGTCGGGCACCCCGGAGGCGGAGAAGGAGAACCGGTACGACGATCCCTCGACGAGGGTGATCGCGTCCTGGCCGACGGCGGAGTCCCAGCGGTTCACGGTGCCGCCCGGCACGTCCGCGCACAGCCGTCCGTCGCTGAGGCCGGCGGTGACGTTGCTGGTCCACCACGGGTCGGCGGTGGTGTCGAAGCTGCCGTTCCTGACCTGCTCGACCTCGTCGGCCCCGGCCTGCTGGGCGGGCAGCGCGGTGAGCGCCGCGCCCAGCAGGGCCGTGAGGGACAGCAGGGCGGTTCTGCGTCGTTTCACGTCCAGGCTCCTCGGGGAGTTGCGGGACGCTCACCGTCGGCGCACATGGGAGCGCTCCCAGGGAGGGGTCGCAGGACATGCTTGTGGCAGTCATGACGCCCCGTCAACACCCCGGCCGCGGTCCGGACGGGACGGCCTCCCGTCCGGACCCGGCCCGGCTACGCCTCCAACCTGCTGATCCGCACCGCCCCTTGGACCTCCCCGGGCGCGCGGCTGGTCAGCGTCAGCCGTACCCGTGAGCCGCGTACGGCGTCGAACGTGATGACGGTCGGCGTGTCCGAGTCGGCGGCCCAGTCGACGGCCGTCCCGGTGACCGGCGTGTACCGCTCACCGTCCCCCACCGCGACCTCGACCGACGCGGGCAGGCTGTGGGTGGCGTCGACGGTGAAGGAGACCTCCACCCGGTCGAAGTCCCGGGTCCGCCCCCAGTCGACCGAGACCCAGTCCTCGGAGCGGGCCCCGCTGACGGCGGGCAGCAGGGCGGTGGCCGCCTTGACGAAGGCGTTGGACCAGCCGGTGGCCGGATCGCCGTCCAGCATCGCGGCGGGCAGTGTGTCCGTCCGCCCGGAGTAACCGGCGTCCGCGTAGGGATAGGTGGGCGGCGCCGGATGGTCGGGGGCGAAGTCGGCGGCGGGCGTGGTGGCCGCCGAGCGGGCGCGGGTGGTGCGTACGGTCGTGGTGCCCTTGCGCAGGCCCTCCACCCGCGCGGTCACCTTCAGGGTCCCCGGTTCGGTCCCCGAGCGGACGATGGCGAGTGCCTTGCCGTGGAAGGCGGTTCTGGTGCTCGCCTGATAGCGCTCGGCGCTCTCCTCCCGCCCGTTGTCGAGCCCGGCGAGGGAACCGCCGCTCACCTCGAAGGAGATGAGGTGTTCGGCGTCCGGGACGACGACCCCGTGCGCGTCGACGACGTCGGCGGTGACGAAGACCAGGGAACGGCCGTCCGCCCGAAGGGACGTACGGTCGGGGGTGAGGCGCACGGTGTGCGGGGCGCCGGCGGTGCGCAGGACGTCGGTGGCGACCGTCCTGCCGTGCCGGCGCGCCACCGCCTTCAACACCCCTGGTTCGTAGGCCACTTTCCAGGTCAGGTGCAGCTTGCCCGAGCTGCCGTTGGGGCTGGTGTAACTGCCCGGGTAGGGGCCGGAGGTGAAGGTCTTGTCGTCGCCGGTGGCCTCGGTGGTCTCCAGGTAGGCGCGTCCGTCGACGGTCGTCTTGGTGTCGAACTTCCGGGTGCCCAGGGACTTTCCGTTGAGGTACAGCTCGACGGTGTCGACGTTGGAGTACGCCCACACCTCGACCGTGTCGCCGTCCTCGTGGTTCCAGGTCATCGGCAGCAGATGGACCATGGGCTCGTCGGTCCACTGGCTCCGGAAGAGGTGGTACATGTCCTTCGGGAAGCCGGCCGTATCGACCGCGCCGAAGAAGGACGCCTTCACCGGGAAGACGTTGTAGGGCGTCGGCTCGCCGATGTAGTCGATGCCGGACCACAGGAACTGCCCGGCGAACCACTTGCGGTCCCGGTCCTTCTTGTGGCCGTACTCGCCGCTCATGGTCCAGGAGGCGAGGTTGTTGTCGTAGGACGAGACCTCGCGCCTGCCCGGGGTGTGGTTCTCCCCGGTGTTCAGTCGTTCGGGCTCCTGGTAGGTCCCGCGGGTGGAGGTCTCCGAGGAGGACTCCGACTCGAAGAGGAACAGGTGCGGGTACTTGGCGTGCAGGCCGTCCACCGACTTCGCGGTGTTGTAGTTGAGGCCGAGGCCGTCGAGCTTGGCGAGCATCAGATCGGCCGGGGACCCGGTGGCGGGCACGGAGTGGTACTTGTTGGAGCCGATGACGAGCGGACGGGTGTCGTCGGCCGCCTTGATCGCGGCGATGATCCGGTCGGCCATGGCGAGACCGGCGGTCTGGGTGGAGTCGGTGATCTCGTTGCCGATGGACCACAGGACGACGGCGGGCGAGTTGCGGGCGGCGAGGACCATCTCGGTGGCGTCCTTCTCGCACCACTCGTCGAAGAACCGGCCGTAGTCGTAGCGGGTCTTGCCGGTCTTCCAGCAGTCGAAGGCCTCCACCATCATCACGATGCCCAGCTCCTCGCAGACCCGGATCATCTCCGGCGAGGGCGGGTTGTGGGAGGTGCGGAAGGCGTTGACGCCCATCGACTTCATGATCGTCATCTGCCGGCGGATCGCGTCGGTGCTCACCGCCGCGCCGAGGGCTCCCAGGTCGTGGTGGAGGTCGACGCCCTTGATCTTGGCGTACCTGCCGTTGAGGAAGAAACCCTCGTCGGGGTCGAAGCGGAAGGTGCGGATGCCGAAGGGGGTGCGGTAGGTGTCGGTGCGTCTGCCGCCGATCCGGAGCTCGGTCTCCAGGGTGTAGCGGCGGGGTGCGGCGAAGTCCCACAACTGCGGTTCGCTGACGGCGAGTTCATGGGTCTCCGTGATCTGGTCCTGGACCGCGACCGTGGAGGTCGTACGGGCGACCGTGCGGCCGTTCGGGGCGACGATCCGGGAGACGACCTCCACGTCCGCGCCCGCGCCGGAGGCGTTCTCGACGGTGGTCGCCACCCGGACGAGGGCGTGGTCGGCGGTGACCTCCGGAGTGGTGACGCAGGTGCCCCAGCGGGCCACGCGCACCGGTTCCGTGACGACCAGGCGGGCCTCGCGGTAGATGCCGCTGCCGGAGTACCAGCGGCTGCTGGGCAGGCGGTTCTGGACCTTGACCGCGAGCACGTTCTCGGTGGTGCCGTCGGTGTGCAGCAGACCGGTCAGGTCGAGGGCGAAGCCGGTGTAGCCGTAGGGGTGGCGGCCGAGCTCGGTGCCGTTGCAGTAGACGGAGGAGTCCATGTAGACGCCGTCGAACTCGACCGAGATCCGTTTGCCGGCGTGGGCGGGCGACAGCGTGAAGGCGAGGCGGTACCAGCCGAGGCCGCCGGGGAAGAAGCCGGTGCCGCTGGTGGTGCCGTTCTGCGTGGTGGGGGTCTGTTCGATGCTCCAGTCGTGCGGGACCGCCACCTCGCGCCAGGCGGAGTCGTCGTAGCCGGGAGCGGCGGCGTCCGCGTACTGGCCCGTCGGGTCGGTGATGCCGCCCGGGTTGACCAGCGCGAAGCGCCAGCCGTCGCGCAGCGGGACCGTGTGGCGGCCCGCGGCGCCCGCGACGGCTTCCGCGGCCTCGGTCGGGCTGCCGAGGAGCGCTCCGGCGGCCGGGCCGGCCGCGGAGGCGATCAAGACGGATCTGCGAGTGACTGTCACTGGCGGCTCTCCCTCTCAGGACCCAGAAGTACTCACAACTCATCTCACAACTGATCGTTACCAAACAGAATCTGACGACGTGCCACTCCTGCCCGTCAAGGGGCCGGAGGCGTCCTTCCACCTCACGGATGACCAGGGGCATCATCGGGCCAGTTCGGCCGGATTCGCCCCTTGACCTCGGCCGGAAGGCGTCCGCGCGCCGCCCTGAGGGGGTTCCCGTCCGCGCGCGAGCGGGACGGACTAGGCTGGAACGGATATGGCGCGCCTGTTCACTGTGAGTGTCCGCGATGGAGTGGCGACGATGAGCCCGGAGTATCCGTTCGACGAGGCCGCGACGGCCCGGGTGGTCGTCGACGACACCGGCACGGTCGTCGGATGGAACGAGGGGGCGCGGTTCCTCCTCGGCTGGGATCCGGCCGAGGTCGTGGGGCGGTCCGCCGGTGCGCTGCTGGCCGAGGGGGCTCTTCCGGTGCCCTCCGGCCCCCGCTGGGACGGAACGCTCACTTTGCGCCACCGGGACGGCCGGCCCGTACGGATCTGGCTGCTCGCCCACCGCCGCCCGCCCCGGGACGACGCACCGGCCACCTGGCTCGTCGTGACCCCGCTCGCCGGCGAAGGGCCCCGCTCCCCCGACGACCCGCTGGCCACGGCGGCGCTGATCCAGTCGCCGTGCGCGGTCGCGGTCTACGACGAGCGGCTGCGACTGGCCCGGATCAACGACGCGATGGCCGAGGTCATCGGGCTGCCCGAGGAGCGCATCCAGGGGCTCAGGCTCTCGGAGATCGGCGGCCGGCCGCAGAGCGCGGAGCTGGAGGGGCACATGCTCCGGGTGTTCGCCAGCGGGCGGGCGGAGGACATCCAGACCTACACGCGCACCGGCGGCGAGGACCACGCGCACGCGTGGCTGGCGCGGTTCGCGCCGGTCACCGACGCCGAGGGCCGGGTGCGGGGCGTGTGCCTGGCCGCGCACGACTTCACCGAGAACTACCTCGCCCGCGAGCGGCTGCAGCTGGTCAACGAGGCGAGCGTGCGGATCGGCAGCACCCTCGACGTCACCCGGACCGCCCAGGAGCTGGCCGAGGTCTGTGTGCCCGCGCTCGCCGACTTCGTCAGCGTCGACCTGCTGGACCCGCAGGACGGCGGGGACCCGCCGACCCGGTTCGCCGCCCCGCTGGGCCTGCGCCGCGCCGCCCACCACTCGATCAACCCCGGCAACCCGATGGCCGTGGCCAAACCGGGCGAGGTACAGCACTATCCGAAGGGCTCGCCGCAGGCCGACTCGCTGGTGGCGGGCCGCACCATCGTCGCGTCCGTGGCCGACGTCAACGCCTGGCTGGCCTGGGACACCCTGCGCGCTGAGCGGGTGCGCGAGTTCGGCATCCACTCCACGATGTCCGTGCCGATCCGGGCCCGGGGCGCGACCCTCGGGGTCGCGGTCCTCACCCGGTACCGGCGGCCGGACCCCTTCACCCCGGACGACGTGCTGCTCGCCGAGGAGATCACCGCCCGGGCCGCCGTCTGCATCGACAACGCCCGCCGGTACTCCCGCGAGCGCGACACGGCCCTCGCCCTGCAGCGCAGCCTGCTCCCGCGCACCCTGCCCGACACCGCCGCCGTGGACGCCGCGTCCCGCTATCTGCCGGCCGCCCGCGCCGGGGTGGGCGGCGACTGGTTCGACGTGATCCCGCTGTCCGGGATGCGGGTCGCCATGGTCGTCGGGGACGTGGTCGGACAGGGCATCCAGGCCTCGGCCACCATGGGCCGGCTGCGCACCGCCGTCCGCACCCTCGCCGACATCGACCTGGCCCCCGACGAACTGCTCACCCACCTCGACGACCTCGTCGTACGCCTGTCGGAGGAGGCCGGGAGCGAGGGCAGCCCCGGAGAGGTCGGCGCGACCTGCCTCTACGCGGTGTACGACCCGGTGTCCCGGCGCTGCACCCTCGCCCGGGCCGGGCATCCGCCACCGCTGCTGATGCGGCCGGGCGCGGTGCCGAGCCGCGTGGACCTGCCCGCCGGGCCCGCACTGGGCGTCGGCGGGCTGCCGTTCGAGTCGGCCGAGCTGGAGCTCGCCGAGGGCAGTGTGCTCGCCTTCTACACGGACGGCCTGGTCGAGTCCCGCGAGCGGGACCCGGACACGGGCCTCCGGCTGCTGAGCGAGGCCCTCGCCGGGTACGCGGACTCCCTGGACGAGACCTGCGACCGGGTGCTGAACGCGCTACTGCCGGCCGGTGGCGTCGCCGACGACGTGGCGCTGCTGCTGGCGCGCACCCGGGGTCTGCCCGCCGCACAGGTCGCGACCTGGGACATCCCCGCCGATCCGGCGCTGGTCGCGCCGATCCGCAAGCAGGTCGTCGACCAGCTCGGCCGGTGGGAGCTGAGCGAGGCGTCGTTCACGACCGAGCTGGTGGTGAGCGAGCTGGTCACCAACGCCATCCGGTACGGCTCCCACCCCATCCGGCTCCGGCTGATCCACGACGCGGCGACACTGATCTGCGAGGTGTCCGACACCAGCCACACCGCGCCGCATCTGCGCCGGGCGAAGACCTGGGACGAGGGCGGCCGCGGGCTGCTGCTGGTGGCCCAGCTCACCCAGCGCTGGGGCAGCCGGCACACCGCCGAAGGCAAGACGATCTGGGCGGAGCTGGGGCTCCTCGAGGAGGAGTGAGACGCCCTCCGGGGCATCGGGGTCTTTGAGTGCGCATTACCCGGCCGTGCTTTCATGTACGGTCCACCGATCCACCCGCACCGGAGTACCACCCTGAACGCCCCGCTCGCCGAAACCCTGTCCGTCACGCTGCTCGTCGCCTCGCTGGCCTGGGCGGTGCTACGCCCGGCGGGGCGGTCGGAGGCCGTCGTCGCCGTCCCCGCCGCGGCCGCGGCGATCGCGCTGGGGGCGATCTCACCGGAGCACGCGCTCGCCGAGGCCGAGCGTCTCGGACCGGTCGTCGGTTTCCTCGCGGCGGTCCTGGTCCTGGCGCACCTGTGCGACGTCGAGGGGCTGTTCACGGCGTGCGGGGCGTGGCTGGCCCGCCGCGCGGCGGGCCGGCCACGGCGGCTGCTCACCGGGGTGTTCGTGCTGGCCTCGGTCATCACGGCCGTGCTCAGTCTGGACGCGACGGTGGTGCTGCTGACGCCGGTGGTGTTCGCCACCGCCGCCCGGATGGGGGTGCGCGCGAAACCGCACGTCTACGCCTGTGCGCACCTGTCGAACACGGCCTCGCTGCTGCTTCCGGTGTCCAACCTCACCAACCTGCTGGCGTTCACCGCGAGCGGGCTGAGCTTCACGCGCTTCGCGGCGCTGATGGCGCTGCCGTGGCTGGTCGCCGTGGGGCTCGAGTACGCGGTCTTCCGGCGCTTCTTCGCCACCGAACTGCCCGCCGGGCTTCCCACCGCCCCGTCCGCCGGGCTTCCCGCCGAGCCCGCACCCGATGACGGCCCCGCGCCGGAGCTGCCGCTGTTCGCGCTGGTCACGGTGGCGTGCACGCTCGCCGGGTTCGTGGTGGCCTCGGCGCTCGGGGTCGAACCGGCGTGGGCGGCGCTCGCGGGCGCGCTGGTGATGGCGGTGCGGGCGCTGACGCGGCGGCGGGTGAGGCCGGTGGCGGTGGTGCGGGCCGCGGCGCCCGGGTTCCTGGCGTTCGTGCTCGCCCTCGGGATCGTCGTCCGGGCGGTCGTCGACAATGGGCTCTCCGACGCGCTGCGGCACGTCCTGCCCGACGGCTCCGGACTGCTCGCCCTGCTCGGGATCGCCGCGCTGGCCGCCGTCCTCGCCAACCTGATCAACAACCTGCCCGCGGTGCTGGTCCTGGTCCCGCTGGCCGCCCCGGCCGGGACCGGGGCCGTCCTCGCGGTGCTCCTCGGGGTGAACATCGGGCCGAACCTGACGTACGCCGGCTCGCTGGCGACACTGCTGTGGCGGCGGGTGGTGCGGGAGCGCGAGGAGCACGTCGGCGTCGGGGAGTTCACCCGCCTGGGCCTGCTCACGGTGCCGGCCACGCTGGGTGCGGCGGTCGTGGCGCTGTGGGCGTCGCTCCAGGTGGTGTGACCCGGGGGCCGGCGGCCTGGTCGGTCAGCGGCGTCCGCCGTCGGAGCCGTAGCCGCCGTTTCCGCCGCCGCCGTAGCCGGAACCGCCGTAGCCCCATCCGGAGCCGTTGGACGAGTCCGAGTCGCCGTCCCAGGTGCAGTAGTACCAGGAGTAGTACGAGCAGGAGGTACGGCCCGAGGTGCCGGAGGAGGAGCTGCTCTGCGGCTTCGGGCTCGTCGAGGAGGTGGCGGACGGTGCGGGGTCGGGCGTCTCGGTCTTCGCCGACTTGGTGGTGGGCGTCGGCGCCGGGGTGCCGGACGGGGTGCTGTCGGCGCCCCAGTTGACGAACTCCATCTGCGGGTCGGGCTGCGAGGTGTCGATCACCCAGCGCTGGGTGGTGCCGTTCGCCCGGTTCTTCAGGACCAGGGCTCCCGAGCCGTCGGTGGCGGCGGGGGCGAGGGCCAGGTTCTGGTCCGAGCGCGGGACGAGCGTGCCCTGGAGGGTGAAGTCGTACCGGATGTTCTTCGCGGCCGCCGCGGAGGACCCCGTGCACAGGCCCAGCCGCACCGAGTAGCCGAGGTGGGAGTCGAGGCACAGGTCGGGGTTGGCGGTGCTGCGCAGCAGCCCGTCGGTCTCGTACGTCCACTGCTGGCCGGCGTCGGACGAGCAGGTGGCGAGCTCGGTCTCGGCGCCCTTGACGGCCTTGTCGTCGGCGACGCCGATGCACAGCCCGGAGGCGACGTTGTGCAGCCGGCCGCGCAGGGTGCCCTGGGTCGCCTCGTCGGCGATCCAGGACGGGCTGTCGGTGGCCGTGTCGGTGCCCGCGGAGGGGATCTTCGCCGACTCGTCCACGGTCGAGCCGGCCCCGCCGTCGGAGCCGAGGGCGGCCCACACCACGAGCGGCAGGACGACCATTCCGCTGACCGTGAGGACGGCGGCGGTGAGATTGCGGCGGCGGGCGCGGCGGGCGGCCTTGCGGTCCGAACGGCGGGAGGCGGGACGGGTGTCGCGGCGAACGGGTACGAGGCTTCCCGTACCGGTGGCGGTAGGGGTGGGGGACGAGGTCTCGGGTAGGGCGGGCCCACTCGCCGCGGGGGCCGCACCGGGCCCGCCGGACGCACCGGACGCACCGGGGGCGCCGAACGACTCGTCGGCGAAGGCCTCGCCTGCGGCGTCCGGGGTGCGCCGCCGGTCCGGGGCCGGGGTGCGCTCACGGCCGTCGGCGGTCGCCCTGCCCTCCAGGTAGGCGCCGGCCGCCCAGCCCAGGATGCCCTCGGCCAGGGCGACGCCCAGCAGGCCCTCGAACTGCAGCAGCTGGTCGGCGGTGTACGCGCAGTGCCGGCACCGTTCCGTGTGGGCGCGCAGGTCGGCGTCGACGTCGAGGCCGCCGCGCCGGCAGGTGACGTCCATCAGCCGGTGGTAGCGGTGGCACTCGTCGTCGGTGGCCTGTTCGCGGTGGACCTGGAGGACCTCCTCGCGCAGCCGCTCGCGGGAGCGGCGCAGCTCGACGCGGGCGCCCTCCTCGTCGAGGCCGAGCAGCCCGGCCGGGATCGCGAGGGGTTCGGCCTCGGCCTCGGTGTGCCACAGCAGGCAGCGGGCCGACTGGGGCAGCCGCTGGAAGGCGCGGGCCAGCATGCGGCGGTTGGGTGGCGGGAGCAGCCGGGCGGCCACGGGCGCGCCGTCGGCGTCCTGGACGCGCAGATCGGGGTGGAGCAGGTCACGGCGGCCGTCGGAGTCCCACTCGGCGGCGATCCGGCGGACGGTGGCCAGCAGATGGGGGCGCCATGCGGCGGTCGGCCCGTCCTGGTGCTGGGTCGCGCCGAACAGCCGGGTGAAGGCGGCCGTGGTGAGCATGCCGGCCGCGCGTTCGCCGTCGGTGCACAGTCGTGCATAGGCGAATGCCGCCTCCCAGTGCCGGTCCAGCAGTTCGCCGACGGGGTGGAGCGCGGGCGCCTCCCCCGTCCACTGCGTCAGTTCGGCGCTCAGTTGTTCGTCCGTCGCGTCGAGGCGGCGAGCCGAAGGGGAATTCGACAGGCCTGCGTCATTCAAGGCTGCATTCCTCCTGGAGGCACGTCCCGGGGGAGATGGACATGCGGCAATAGGCAGGGTTCGGCACCTGTGTGAGGTCAGCAGGGGGTGGCTCTTTTGAAGCGTGGGGGGTGCGACGGAACACAGGGGCCTCGCGCGCACAGAGGAGAAAACGTTGTCCGTGCGCCGACAAGGCACACCTTTGCACAGCCGGACCAGGAGGAACAAGAGATCTCGCGGTTTCGTGCACGGTGTGTGGGAATCAAGGATTTGACGAAACGTCAATGCGGACCGCCTTTAGGGACGGTCACTGTATTGGTGTCCCTTTCGGGAGGGTAATTGCCGCGCGCATTCCGTCCCGGTACGCGCCCGGCGGTCTCCCGTAGCGGGCGCGGAACACGCGGGTGAAGTGGAAGGGGCTCGCGAAACCCGAGGCCGCCGCGACGCGCGCCACGGACAGATCGGTGCCCTCCAGCAGCCGGGCGGCATGCCGCAGCCGCGCCTCACGCAGGGCCCGCATCGGGGACTGGCCGACCTGCTCCGCGAAGAGGTGGGCGAAGCGCGAAGGGGACAGCGCGACCTGCGCGGCGAGCGAGTCGACGGTGTGCGGGGCGCCGGGGTCGGCGGCGACGATCGCCTGCGCACGCCGGACGCGGTCGTCGAGACCGGGCGGCGGCACGGGCGGCGGCACGGGCGGGCGGGCGCCGGCCGTGGTGAGCAGGACCGCCTCCTCCAGTGCGCACAGGGCGAGTTCACGGGCGGCGGTGCCGTGCGCCACGACGATGGCGGAGCGGCCCGGCAGCTCCCCTTCCCCGGTCCACCGGGCGTCGGCGTACATGCGCCGGAAGGCTCCCTCGACCCGCTCGTGCAGGGCCGCGGGGACGGGGGTGACGGCGTACAGGCCGTCGTCCTCGCCGCCGTACGGGCGCAGCCAGGGGGTCCAGGACGGGCGGGCCTGGCAGTGGGCCCACCAGAACCGCCAGTGCGCGGCGCCGGGTTCGACGGTGTAGGTGTGCGGGACGCCCGGCGCGAGGACGACCAGGTCCCCGGCGCCGACCCGGGCCTCGCTGCCGCCCTGGCTCAGCCGCCCCCGTCCGCCCGTCGTCCAGGTGAACAGCCAACTGTCCGATCCCTGGGGCCGGTTGACGCCGTATCCGGCGCCCTCGTCGAAGTGACCGACCACCACCAGCCCCGGTGGCGGGGACGGGTCGCCGGGCCCGGCAGGGGCGGGCAGGTCGTCAGCACGCATGGGCATCCTCCGGTGGGCCGGGTCCGCCTCAACATAAGGGGGCCGACCAAGGAGGGCACAGATGCTGCGGCAGTACGAGAGGGACGGCTTCACCGTCGTCCGGGGGCTGTTCGGGTACGACGAAGTGGACCGCCTGCGTGAGGAGTTCGCGGAGCTGCAGGCGGCGGGGCGGCCGGTGCCGGGGCATTTCGCGCCGCGGCCCGGTGACGATCCGCTGGACAGGTATCCGCGGGTGATGCATCCGCACGAGATCAGCGCGCTCGCCCGGCGGGTGCTGCTGGACGCCCGACTGCGGGAGGTGCTGGAGGAGTTGCTGGGCGAGGAGGTGCTGGCCGCGCAGAGCATGTTCTACTTCAAGCCGCCGGGGGCGCGGGGGCAGGCGCTGCACCAGGACAACTTCTATCTGCGGGTCGAGCCGGGGACGTGTGTGGCGGCCTGGCTGGCGTGCGATGTGATCGACCGGGCGAACGGGGGGCTGGAGGTCGTCCCCGGGACGCACCGGATGGAGTTGTTCTGTCCGGAGGAGGCGGACGCGGAGGTGTCCTTCGCGCGGGAGTACGTGCCGCCGCCGGCCGGGCTGACGCCCGTGCCGGTGGACATGGCGCCGGGGGACGTTCTCTTCTTCAACGGGAGTCTGGTGCACGGGTCGCGGCCGAACCGTACGAGCGACCGGTTCCGGCGGTCGTTCATCGGGCACTATGTGGGGCGGTCGGCGGAGCGGATCGGGACGTACTACCGGACTCTGTCGATGAGTGGGGCGCGGGTCTCCTTGGCGGAGAGCGAGGGGGCGGGGCCTTGTGGGACCGAGTTCGCGTCGACGGCGGGGCCGCATTAGTTCGGCGGCTGCGGGTTCGTGGGGGCTGGTCGCGCCCACGCGGCGGAGCCGCATATCGATACAGCCCCGCGCCCCTGAGGGGCGCGTCTCAGTGGCCTGCGACGGGATGGGGAGCGTAAGGACGCTCCAACTCCTCGATCTCCTTGTCGCTCAGCTCCAGTTCCACCGCCGCCACCGCGTCCTCGAGGTGCTGGGGCTTGGGCGCGCCGACGATCGGGGATGTCACCGTGTCCTGGTGGAGGAGCCAGGACAGGGCCACCTGGGCGCGGGGGACGCCTCGGTCGCCGGCGATGCGGGAGACGGCTTCGACGATGCTGTGGTCGCCCTCCAGGTAGAGGGTGTTGCCGAAGTTGTCGGTGGCGCTGCGTTCGGTGCGGGTGCCCCAGTCCCGGGTGAGGCGGCCGCGGGCCAGCGGGCTCCAGGGCAGGACGCCCACGCCCTGGTCGGCGCAGAGCGGAAGCATCTCGCGCTCCTCCTCGCGGTAGAGGAGGTTGTAGTGGTTCTGCATGGAGACGAACTTCGTCCAGCCGTGCCGCTCGGCGGTGCACTGCATCTTGGCGAACTGCCAGGCGTACATCGAACTCGCCCCGATGTAGCGGACCTTGCCCGCCTTGACCACGTCGTGCAGCGCCTCCATGGTCTCCTCGACCGGGGTGTGCGGGTCGAAGCGGTGGATCTGGTAGAGGTCGACGTAGTCGGTGCCGAGGCGGGTCAGACTGTGGTCGAGTTCGGACAGGACGGCCTTGCGGGAGAGGCCGCCGCCGTTGGGTCCGGGGCGCATCCGGCCGTGCACCTTCGTGGCGAGGACGATCTCGTCGCGGCGGGCGAAGTCGCGCAGCGCCTTTCCGACGATCTCCTCGCTGGTGCCGTCGGAGTAGACGTTCGCGGTGTCGAAGAAGTTGATGCCGGCGTCCAGAGCCTGCCGGATCAGCGGCCGGGAGGCCTCCTCGTCGAGGGTCCACTCGTGGGTGCCGCGGTCGGGCAGGCCGTAGGTCATGCAGCCCAGACAGATCCGCGACACGTCCAGGCCCGTCGAACCGAGCTTCACGTACTGCATCGTCGCTGCTCCTGACGTCGGTGTGGAGTACCCACAGGGGAGCGTACGTCGCCCTGCACCACGGAGCGGGGTGACTCACTCCAGCAGGTCCAGCGCCCGTTCCCAGCCGAAATCCTCACCGTCGGCACGGTCGTACGGACACCCGAACCGGACACCCATGCCGCGCAGCCGTATCAGGCTGTCCTGGTAGGCGGGGTGGGCGGCCAGGTCGGCGTTCACGCAGGGCAGGACGGCGACGGGGACACCCCGGGTGGAGACCTCGCACAGGGTGCCGAGGGCGAGCGTGTCGGCGATGCCGGCGGCCCATTTGTTGATCGTGTTGAAGGTGGCCGGGGCGACCACGACCGCGTCGGGGTCCGGGAAGGGGCGCGGGTCGCCGGGGCGGCGCCAGGCGGAGCGGATCGGGCGGCCGGTGCGGGCCTCGGCGTCGGCGGTGTCGAAGAAGCCCTCCATGGCGAGGGGGGTGGCGATGACACCGACGTGCCACCCCCGCTCCTGCGCCGCGGCGATCAGCTTGCCGACGCCCGCGGCGATGCCCGCGGCGCAGACGACGACGTAGAGAAAGGGCGGCTGCTCGTCCTGTTCGCTCACGCGGGAACCCTACTCAAGCGGGAAGGACAGCCCGTGTTCGCTCTCGGGGCGCGGGCCGTGGATCCTGCGGTCGGCCTCCTCGATCGGTACGTCGTTGATGCTCGCCTCGCGCCGGGTCATCAGCCCGCGCTCGTCGAACTCCCACAGTTCGTTGCCGTACGAGCGCCACCACCGGCCGTCGGTGTCCCGGGACTCGTACTGGAAGCGGACGGCGATGCGGTTGCCGTCGAAGGCCCACAGGTCCTTGCGCAGGGCGTACTCGCGCTCGCGGGCCCACTTGGCGGTGAGGAAGTCGACGATCGCCGCGCGGCCGGTGAGGAAGGTGTCGCGGTTGCGCCAGACGGAGTCCTCGGAGTAGGCGAGGGCGACCTTGTGCGGATCGCGGGTGTTCCAGGCGTCCTCGGCGGCCTGGACCTTGCGCGCGGCGGTCTCCCGGGTGAAGGGCGGCAGGGGCGGACGGGGACTGTCGGACATGGGGGCTCCCGGCTGGAGTGAGCGAGGAGAACGTGCGTTCTCCGATACGCTGTCACCGTAGAGAACGAACGTTCTCACCGTCAAGGCGGCACCAAGGCTGATCGAGGAGTGACTTATGGCGGCCATGGACAGCGCGACGGCGCGCGAGCAGGCGCTCGACGCCGCGGAGAGGCTGTTCTACGGGCGGGGCGTACAGTCCGTCGGCATGGACGACGTCCGGGGGGCCTCGGGTGTCTCGCTCAAACGGCTGTACCAGTTGTTCCCGGCCAAGGAGCTGCTGGTGGAGGCGTACCTGGAGCGGCGGGACGTGCGCTGGCGCGGGCGGCTCGCGGAGCACGTCGCGCGGCGGGAGGATCCCCGGGAGCGGATCCCGGCCGTCTTCGACTGGCTGGAGGGGTGGTTCGGCGAGCCGGACTTCCGGGGCTGTGCGTGGATCAACGCGTACGGCGAGCTGGGCGCGACCTCGGAGCGGGTGGCGCGTCAGGTACGGGCGCACAAGCGGGCGTTCCGGGAGTACCTCGGCGCACTGGTCTCCGACGCCGGGCTGCCCGGCGCCCTGACCGGGCCGCTGTTCCTGTTGGCCGAGGGCGCGATGGTGACCGCCGGGATCACCGGGGAGACCGCTCCGGCCGCGGAGGCGCGGGAGGCGGCCCGGCTGCTGCTGGGGTGAGGGTCACGGGCCCGCGAGGTGCACCGGTTCCCGCAGGTCCGCGGTGAAGCCGGCGCGCAGGAGCACGTCGGCGCCGAGCTCGGTCACCAGCGCCGGCACGGCTCGTGCGTCGGCGCCGGGGAGCGGAACGGCCTCGGTCGTTGCGGCGACCGCCTCCAGGTCGGGCAGCCCGCGTCCGTCCGGCAGGGGGATCCGGGCCCGGAAGACGGGGCGCCCCTGCACGGCGGCAAGGGTGAACACGGGGTGGGGTGCGGTGCGCAGCCCCGCCTGCCCGGCGAAGGCGCGTTCCCGGTCGTCCTCGCCCACGAAGACGCACGCGTCGGCCGCCACGGCCGGGGAGTCCTCGCGCGCGGTGGCGGCCACCGCCCGCTCGAAGATGTCCGGGCTGTTCTTCGCGCCCCAGAGCACGAGCCGGCCGTCCGGGAAACGGCCCGGGAACGCCTCGTGCAGCGCCGCCGCGGCGCGTGCGGCGGCGTCCTCGCCCGGGCCGGGGTTGGACACGATCCCCGTCCGCAGCTCGCGGAAGGCGTCGAGCACGGCCGGGACGCGCGGCCGGGGCCGCAGCGTCAGCGAGCCGTCGGCCTCGACGGCGACGTCCGCGAGGGTCGCTCCGATGTCGAAGAAGAGCACGGGCATGTCGGTGCCTCCGCACAATGATCCGGTCCCCCGTCGACCCTGGCCCACTGGGCCGTGTGCAGCAACCCGGGCGGCGGTCCGCGCGGGGCGCACGGAGGCTTGGCTTCCCTGCCGTTCGCACCCCGGGAGCCCCCATGCCCCTGTGTTCCGCCCCTGCCCACCGGGTCCCGCTCCGGCGGCGCAGGGCCCTGTCCGTCCTCGTGGTGTGCCTGGGCGCGCTGGCCCCGACCGCCGTGGCCGGCGTGCCCGCCGACGCCGCCGCGGGCACGCCGGACGACCGTACGCTGCGGCGTCGGCTCGAGGCGTTCGTCGACTCTCCCGGAGGGCCGCCCGGGGCCATCGCCGTGCTGCGCCGGGACGGGCGGACCCGGGTCCTGCGGGCCGGAGTCGCCGACCTGGACACCGGTCGCCCGCCCCGTGCGTCCGACCACATGCGGATCGCCAGCACCGCCAAGGCCTTCAGCGGGGCGGTGGCGCTGAGCCTGGTGGACCGTCACCGGCTGGGCCTGGACGACACCCTGCGCAAGCGGCTCCCGCGGCTGCCCGCCGCCTGGGGCGAGGTGACGCTCCGGCAGCTGCTCGACCACACCAGCGGGCTGCCGGACTACACGGAGGCTCCCGGGTTCCGCCGGGTGGTGCAGGCCGACCCGCACCACCGCTTCGACCCGCACCACCTGCTCGACCACGTGGCGGGCCAGCCTCTGCGTTTTGGGCCCGGAAGCCAGTACAGGTACTCCAACTCCGACAACATCGCCGTCGCGCTGATGGCGTAGGCGGTCACCGGGACGCCGTACGAGAAGCTGCTGCGCACGCTGGTGTACCGGCCCCTGGGCCTGCGTGACACCAGCCTTCCGCGGGGCCACCGGTTGCCCGTGCCCTACCTCCACGGGTACGACGTGTCGCCGCCCGGGCCGCCGGAGGACGTCAGCGAGCTGCTGAGCGCCTCCGGGGCGTGGGCGTCCGGCGGTATCGTCTCCACGCCCGCCGACGTGACCCGGTTCATCCGCGGGTACGCCGGGGGCGCTCTGTACGGCAAGGCGGTCGTGCGGGAGCAGCGGCGGTGGCGGTCCGGCGCCTCCGAACCCGCCGGGCCGGGACGCAACACCACTGGGCTGGGCATCTTCCGGTACCAGACGCGTTGCGGTGTCGTGCTCGGGCACACCGGCAACTTCCCGGGCTACACCCAGCTGATGGCCGCGACCCCGGACGGTCGCCGCTCGCTGACGTTCTCCGTCACGAGTCAGTTCAACGAGGCCCTGACGCCTGCCGTGCCGGCACGGATGCGCGCTCTCCAGGAGGACTTCGTCTGCGGTCTGCTGCGGGGCAAGGGCTGAATCACGGGTCTTTTCGGGACCCTTGCGTCACCCCGTCGGCCCGGACACCCTGATCGCGCCGACCGGGCAGGCCCGTGCGGCCTCGCGGACCATCGCGTCGCCGCCGCCGTCCTGTCGGCCGGGCAGCAGGGTGCTGAAGCCGTCGTCGTCCTGGGTGAAGACACCCGGTGCGGCCAGGGCGCACTGGCCGGCGCCGATGCAGACGTCCGTGTCGATCTCGATGCGCGCGCCGCCGGGTCCGCGGCGGTGGGTGTCGCTGTGCATGGCGGCCGCCTCTCACCAGGTCACGGGGAGTTCCAGCATCCCCTGGATGGTGTCGCCGGGCTTGAAGCGGACCTCGTCGGCCGGGATCGCGAGCTTCAGACCGGGGAGTCGTTCGAACAGGGCGTGCAGGGCGATCTCCAGCTCGGCGCGGGCCAGGTTCTGGCCGAGGCACTGGTGGATGCCGAAGCCGAACGCCACGTGGTGACGGGCGGGGCGGTGCCAGTCCAGGGTGTCGGGGTCGGGGTAGGCCGTCTCGTCGCGGTTGATGACCGAGGTCGAGAAGACCACCCCGTCCCCCGCCCGGATCGTGGTCCCGGCCACCTCGATGTCCTCGGTGGCCAGCCGCAGCAGCCCGTCGGCGATGGACAGCATCCGCATGAGTTCCTCGACGGCGGCCGGCAGCAGCGCGGGGCGGTCGCGCAGTTCGGCGAGCCGTTCGGGGTGCTGGAGCAGGGTGTACGTGCCGAGGGAGATCATGTTGGCGGTCGTCTCGTGACCGGCGACCAGCAAAATCGTGGCCAGGGCGATCGCGCCCTCGCGGTCCACGGTGCCGTCGCGCAACTGCTCGTGGACCAGGGCGTCGAGCACGCCGTCGCCGGGCGGGCCCTCCAGTTTCCGGTCGATCAGCGCGCCGAGGTATGCGTCGAGCCGGTCGCGGGCCTCCCGTACCTCCTCGGGCACCCGGCCGCGCAGCAGCCGCCGGGACTGCTCCTCGAAGAACTCGTGGTCGGCGTACGGGACGCCGAGCAGCTCGCAGATCACCGTCGACGGCACCGGCAGCGCGAAGGCGGAGACCAGCTCGGCGGGCGGGCCCTGGGCGAGCATCGCGTCGATCCGCTCGTCGACGATCCGCTGGATGGCGGGCCGCAGCGCGGTGGCGCGTTTCAGCGTGAAGTTCGATACCAGCATGCGGCGCTGGGCGTGGTGTTCGGGGTCGTCGACGTTCAGCAGGGCGGCCCGGCGGTCGAGGAGGGCCTTGAAGCGCGGTGACGTCGCCGGGTAGCCGGGGCGGGTGCGGTCGGTGGACAGACGGGGGTCCGCGAGCAGGGCGCGGGCCGTGTCGTGGCCGGTGACCAGCCAGGCGGTACGGCCGTCGTAGAGGGTGACGCGGGCCAGTGGGCGGGCGGCGCGCAGGGGGTCGTAGGCCGTGGGCGGATGGAAGGGGCAGGTGCGGTCCTGGGGGAAGGCGACGGGTTCCGTGAGTTCCGTCATGGGAGACCTCGCAGACGAAGGGTGCGTCGTGCCGAGCTGTCGTGCCGATCATCATTAGATGCCCCGGGCACCTATGCGGCCACGCGGAGTTCGGCCAGATCGACGAATGGGGCGATATGGCCGGAACCGACCGCTCCGGCGTCCCGTCGCCCCGGGATCGGCCGGGAAATTCGCTTGCCCTCGGCGGGACCTGACCCGCAGGATCCGGCCATGTTCACCTTCACCGCCTTCCTGCCGCTGTTGACCGACGCCGTCCTTCCGGCGCGGGTCCAGCAGCAGCCCGGCCGTCCCCGGAGGCCCGATCCCGCGCGTCCGTGACGGCCGCGCTCGTCGCGGGCCTGATCGCGGGCTACGGCATCGCCGTGCCCGTCGGGGCCGTCGCGACCTACCTCGTCTCCCTCACCGCCCGTACCTCCCTGCGCACCGGCGCGTGCGCCGCGCTCGGCGTCGCCACCGCCGACGGGCTCTACGCCCTCGTGGCCACCGTCGGCGGCTCCGCCGTCGCCGCGGTGCTGCGGCCCGTGCTGGGGCCGCTGCGCTGGGCCTCGGCCCTGGTGCTGCTCGCCCTCGCGGCCCGCGGGGCCCTGACAGCCGTACGCCAGTACCGGGCCCACCGGCTCGCCACCCGCACCGCGCCCGAGCCGCCGAACCCGGCCCGGGCGTATCTGAGCCTGCTGGGCATCACCCTGCTCAACCCGACCACCGTCGTCTACTTCGCCGCCCTGGTGCTCGGCACGGGCACCACGGACTCCGTACGGCCCCTGGAACAGGGTGTGTTCGTGCTGGCGGCCTTCGCCGCGTCCGCGAGCTGGCAGCTGCTGCTGGCCGGGGGCGGCGCCCTGCTGGGCCGGGCGCTGACCGGTCACCGGGGGCGGCTGGCGACGGCGCTCGTGTCGAGCGGGGTGATGACCGTGCTGGCCGTGGGGATGGTGGTGTAGCCGTGGGAAGGGGTGGTGAGTCCTGCCCCGCCGGTCGTGGGCCACCTGTGTCACGCCGTGGGTCATGCCGTAGTCATGCCGTGGTCATGCCGTGAAAGCGCGGGCCACGGTCAGGCTGTCCTCGTACACGTGGTGGCGGACGACGAGTCCGTCCGCGACGGTGAGGTGCAGGGCGAACCAGGCCCGGTAGGGGCGTCCGGTGGGGGCGGCGGTCTGGCGGATCTCGCCCAGCACCACGGCGTCGGCGCCGTCGACGAGGACACGCTCGACGTGTGTGTCCGCCTCGCCGGGCGTGTGGTGGGCGGCCAGCGCCCGGTAGTGATCGGCCGCGTCGGCCCGGGAGGCGCGGTGCCGGATCCAGGGCGTCTCGGCGCGGCCGTGCTCGTCCTCGGGCCAGGACAGCCGCCAGTCGGCGCCGTCGGCGTACAGCGCGGCGATCCGCTCGGGGTCGCCCTCGGCGATACGGCGCAGCAGCTCCTCGACGACGGCCCGGGTGCCGGCGCTGGTGCGGGTGTCGGTGGGGGTGTCGCTCGTCCTCGTCATGCCCCGAGTCTCGCGAAGGGGTGCGCGCGGCGCGATTACGCGCGGGGTAAGGGGGCGGGCCCGCGGGGGTGGACCACGGGTGCGGATGAAACCCGGGGGCACTTGTGTTGTAGGACGCAGCCAGTCGGAACGACGATGTGACGAAGGGGACGGATGCCATGCCTCTCGAAGGCGAGTACGAGCCCAGTCCGACCGCATGGGTACGCGAGCAGGTGGAGTTGTACGAGAGCTCCGGGGGCACCGAGGGCACCACGCTGAGGGAGACGGGACTGCCCGTGATCCTGCTGACGACCGTCGGCGCGAAGAGCGGGAAGATCCGCAAGACACCCCTGATGCGGGTCGAGCACGACGGGCGGTACGCCCTGGTCGCCTCCCAGGGCGGGGCGCCCACGCACCCGGTCTGGTACCACAACCTCAAGGCCGACCCCAGGGTGGAGCTCCAGGACGGGCCGGCGAAGCAGGACATGACGGTCCGTGAGATCACCGGTGCGGAGAAGGACGGGTGGTGGGAGCGTGCCGTCGCCGCGTATCCGCCGTACGCCGATTATCAGAAGAACACGGACCGGGAGATTCCCGTGTTCGTCGCGGAGCCGGCCGCCGGCTGAGTCGTCCGAGTCGCCTGTGCCGGCTGAGCCGGCTCGCGGCAGGACTCCGTAGAAAAATCTGCCGCGGGAACGCATGAACGGGCCCGCACCGGGCAACCGACAGTCAGGCCCCGCCGCGCTCCCCCGTCGCGGCGGGGCTCTGCCGTGCCTCGCGCGCGGGGCGGTCGGTCACATCGAGGAAGATCTCGCCCGCCTCCGGGATCGCGCGGGCCATGGCGCGCTTGATCCGGACGGCGGCCTCCTCGACCTGTTCGCTGTCCATGCCCGGGACCAGGTCCACGCGGGCCGCGACGAGCACCGTGTCGAGGCCCATCTTCATCGTGAAGACCGCCTCCACGCTGTCGATCTCCGCCTGCTCCGCCAGCAGTTCCCGGATCCGGGCGGCGGTCTCGGGGTCGGCGGCCTCGCCGATGAGCTGGTCGCGGGCCTCCCTGCCGAGGCGGTAGGCGACGAAGACGAGCAGCACGCCGATCGCGAGCGAGGCGGCCGCCTCCCACGCCACGTTCCCGGTGACCATGTGCAGGGCCATGCCGATCGCGGCCAGGGTGACGCCCAGCACGGCCGTGCCGTCCTCGGCGACGACGGTACGCAGCGCCGGATCGCGCAGCTGTGCGGTGCCGCCCTGCTGGTGCACCTGGTGCAGGGCGCGGACGAGGGAGGCACCCTCGGCGAGGAAGGCGACGCCGAGGACGATCAGGCCCGCCACATAGCCGCTCAGCTTTTCGTCGGCACCGGTTCTGAAGGCCTCGACGCCCTGGAAGAAGGAGAAGCAGCCGCCCATGACGAAGATCCCCACGGCGGCGAGGAGCGACCAGAAGAAGCGTTCCTTGCCGTAGCCGAAGGGGTGGCGCCGGTCGGCGGGGCGGCGGCTGCGGCGCAGCGCGGCCAGCAGGAACACCTCGTTGAGGCTGTCGGCCACGGAGTGCGCGGCCTCCGACAGCAGCGCGGGCGAGCCCGCGAACAGCCCGCCGACCGCCTTGGCGACGGCGATGACGAGGTTGGCGGCGAGCGCCACCAGAACGGTGAGGCGCGTCCTGTGGTCGGCGTGCGTCTTCGATGATGTCCCGCTCACCCGAGCCGACTGCCCAGGGCGGTCGGACCCACACCGTGCCGTCGGCGGAAATCGGGGAACGCGGTGAGCAGGGCCGGCACGAGAGCGCGGCCATGCGGGCGACGAGGACCGGCGGGGTACCGGGAGCATCCGTGAACGGCGAGTACCGGGAGGATCCATGAACGGCGGGGGCGGCGGCGGCAACAGCGCGTACGGGCACCAGCGATTCCGGAGGTCCAAGAGCCACTTCGCGGACCGGATCACCGCGGACGGCAGGGACGGCTGGCCGGTGGAGGCGGGCCTCTACCGTCTGGTGGTCAGCCGTGCCTGCCCGTGGGCGAGCCGGGCGGTGATCTCCCGGCGGCTGCTCGGTCTGGAGGACGCGCTGTCCATGGCGATCGCGGACCCGGTCCAGGACGACCGCAGCTGGCGCTTCACCCTCGACCCGGGCGACCGTGACCCGGTCCTCGGCATCCGTTACCTCAGCGAGGCCTACGACAAGCGGGAGACCGGCTATCCGGGCGGGGTCAGCGTGCCGGCGGTCGTGGACGTGCCCAGCGGCAGGCTGGTGACCAACGACTACCAGCGGATCACCCTCGACCTGGCCACCGAGTGGCGGTCCCTGCACCGCGCCGGGGCGCCCGACCTCTATCCGAAGGAGCTGCGGGACGAGATCGACACGGTGATGGGCGAGGTGTACACGGACGTGAACAACGGGGTGTACCGGGCCGGCTTCGCCACTGAGCAGGAGGAGTACGAGGAGGCCTGCGCGGCCGTCTTCCGGCGGCTGGAGCTGCTGACGCCCCGGCTGGCCGGGCAGCGGTACCTGGTCGGCGACACGATCACCGAGGCCGACGTCCGGCTGTTCACCACGCTGGTCCGCTTCGACGCCGTGTATCACGGGCACTTCAAGTGCAATCGCTGGAAGCTGACGGAGAACCAGGTGCTGTGGGCGTACGCCCGGGACCTCTACCAGACGCCGGGTTTCGGTGACACCGTCGACTTCGACCACATCAAACGGCACTACTACCAGGTGCACAACGGGATCAATCCGACGAGGATCGTCCCACTGGGCCCGGACCTGGCCGGCTGGCTCACCCCGCACGAGCGCGAGCGGCTCGGCGGCCGGCCGTTCGGGGACGGTTCGCCGCCGGGGCCGGTCCACGCCGGCGAGGAGGTCCCGCCGCGGGGACGGCCGTGACCGCCCGGTCCGGCAGGACACGTCGAGTGAAGGAGAACGTGGTGGCCAGGAGCAAGAAGAGGAAACTCCCGCTGGTGTACCAGCCCGTCGGTTTCGTCTTCGGCTGGGCGGGCGGCGCGCTGGCGGGACTCGCCTTCCGCAAGGCGTGGCAGGCGATTCGCCACGAGGACGACGCCCCGGACGCCCTCGACCGTGATCGCGGCTGGGCGGAGATCCTGCTGGCAGCGGCCCTCCAGGGGGCCATCTTCGCCGCGGTCCGCAGCGCCGCCGACCGCACGGGCGCGAAGGCCATCGAACGGTCGACGGGGGTGTGGCCGGCGAAGGAGAAGGGGGGCAGGGACTGAGCGCCGGCCGCCTCGGCGGCCCCTCCCCCGGCCGGTCACCCCTGCTGCGACCTGCTCCGGCAGGGGAGACCGGTGTGCGGTGCCGGTTCGGCCCTACTTCAGCGCGGTGGACGGTGTGCGCCGCCGCATCGCCCCAGCTCCGGCAGGGTGACCGCTGCTTCCGCACGGGCGACGGTGCATGCCGCCGTATCACCCCTGCTTCGGCACGGGCGCCGGTGCATGCCGCCGTATCACCCCTGCTTCGGCACGGGCGCCGGTGCGGGCCGCCGGTTCACCCCTGTTTCGGCACGGGCGCCGGTGCGGGCCGCCGGTTCACCCCTGTTTCGGCACGGGCGCCGGTGCATGCCGCCGTATCACCCCTGCTTCGGCACGGGCGCCGGTGCGGGCCGCCGGTTCACCCCTGTTTCGGCGCTGTGGACGGGGTGCGGCGCAGGGTGAAGGAGTGGCCCGACGGGTCGGCGTAGCCGCGTTCCTCGTACGGGCCGGCGGCGCCCTTCGTGTCCAGGGGACGGCCGCCCAGACCGACGACCCCGCGTTCGGCCTCGTCGAGGTCGTCGACGAGGAAGTCGAGGTGGGCCTGGAGGGAGTTCTCGGGGCGGGGCCAGCTCGGCGGGGTCGCGTTGGCGTCGCGCCGGAAGGCCAGACGGGTGCCGTCGGCGCCCCTGATCTCGACGCGGTTGGCGGTCGCGTCGGTCTCCTCGGCGTCCAGGAGCCCCTTGTAGAACTCGGCGAGCTTCTCGGGCTCGGCGCAGTCGAGCACCACGACGCCCGCTTTCACCAGTGCCATGTCATCTCCTCCGCGAGGTCCGGGTACGGGCCGCTCCCGTCCCGAACCTTGCGGATACCCCCGTTTCAGTCGGGCACCAGCCACGTCCCGTCCCGCATCACCTCGACCCCCTCGTCCTCCTCGCGCGCCCGCCAGGCCTGGACCCGCTGCGGGAGGATGCGGAAGTAGAGGCAGGGCGCGGCCAGTTCGCGGGGGTCGAAGCCGGTCTTGCCCGCGAAGATCTCGGCGTCCTCCTCCGGCAGCTCGGCGGGCGGTACGGGCACGGCGGTGCCCTCGATCACGACGACGTCGTCGGGCGGGCCGAGGGCGAGGCGTGCGACGCCGCCCGCACGGAGGTGGCGGCCGGTGGGAGTGGTGGCCCGGGTGGCGATCAGCAGGACGGCGCCGTCCCAGACGAAGGAGAGCGGGACCAGATGAGGGGCCGAGCCGTCCTCGGCGGCCGTGGCGACCCATACGTCGACGTCGTGTTCCAGCCGGTGAAGCGTGTCGTGCTTGCGCTGCTTCGGGGTGCGTGCCGGTGCTCGGGTCATGCCTCCAGTGTCGCCACCGTCTGCCCGGCCGCACCCCGGCGGCGTCCTCGCCCGCTGGACTTCTTGGACAGGTGTCCATTACAGTGGACACCTGTCCAAGAAGTTGAGGGAGATCATGGAAGTCCTGGCGAATGTGCTCGTCGTGCTCGTGGCCGCCTTGCACGTCTACATCCTGGTGATGGAGATGTTCCTGTGGCAGAAGAAGCCGGGGATGCGCTTCCACGGGTTCGACGCGGAGCTGGCGCGGCGGACCGCGGCGATGGCCGCCAACCAGGGGCTCTACAACGGGTTCCTGGCGGCGGGCCTGGTGTGGGGGCTCGTGGCCGGGGATCCGACCGGCTTCCGGGCGCAGGTGTTCTTCCTGTCGTGTGTGATCGTCGCGGGGGTGTACGGCGCCGTCACCGCGAACCGCCGGATCCTGGTCGCGCAGGCGCTGCCCGGCGCGCTCGCACTGGCCGCCGTCCTGATCGCACAGTGAGCCGCGCCGAGCCGGAGGACCCGCGGGCGGCCCGCACCCGGGCGAGGCTGCGGGCCGCGCTGCTCGAGGAGTGTGCCGAGCGGCCGCTGGAGGAGGTCGGCGTGGCCGCGCTGGTACGGCGGGCCGGGGTCGGGCGGGCCACCTTCTACGTGCACTATCCCGACCTGGAGGCCCTCGCCGTCGACGCCTGCGCCGATGTCGTACGCGAGGCCGTGGAGGCGCTGCACGCCTGGCAGGGGCGGCCGGACCCGGTGCGGGCGCCGGCGGCGCTCGCCGGGTTCTTCGCCTCGCTCACCCCGCACACCCAGCTCTACCGCACCCTGCTGGCCCCGGGCGGCGGCGGCCCGCTCGGCCGGGTGCTGCACCGGGACCTGCGGGCCTACAGCCTGCGCGAGCGCGAGCGGGCGGGCGCGGCGGACGCCCCCCTCGTCGCCTCCGCCGTCGCCGCGACCTTCGCGGGCGTGCTGGCCGACTGGCTGCACGGCGATCTCGGCGGCACGCCCGCCGAGATCGCCGATCAGGTCTGGCAGTTGCTGGTCGCGCTGCACGCCAGCCGCTGACGACGGTCACTTGCAGGCCACCATCTCCTTCGCCAGCGGCCATGCCTCCACGCCGTCGGATGTGCGGACGTACGCCGTCCTACGGTCCTCCGTCAGCCACAACCGCCAGTCCTGGTAGCGGTATCCGGTGTCGTGGGCGTTTGCGGGCATCGGGACGTCACCGTCGTACGGGGCGGTGAGCAGCTCGGCCGGGAGCGCGCCGCCGGGGTCGCGGACGTACTGCCGGTGGTCCTCGGCCCGGCCCATCCCCAGGAAGTGCACTTTCTGCCAGTCGCAGTGCTCCGCGCCGGCGTAGCTGCTGAGCGTCGTGGTCGGCACCCGCCTGCCGTTCCCGTCGGTCCAGATCTCCTGGTCGCCGGAGTCGGTGACGCTCGCGGGGAGTTCGGCCGGATCGCAGGAGGCGTTGGTCTCCGGACCCCAACCCGGCCTGTCCTTCTGGTCCTTGGCGACGACGACGGCCACCTTCGTCCGGCCGTCGACGTCGTAGGAGTACAGGACGCGGTCGGCCTCCTCACGCTCCACCCGGAAGCCGGAGCGCGGCCCCGTCGGCTCGAACATGTCGAAGTAGAGCCGCAGTCCGTCCTCCGGAGAGTCACCGCCGTCGGACTCGCTCCAGCCATCGGGCCCACCACCCCAGGCGATCTCGCCGTCGCACTCCAGGGCACGGCCCGCGGCACCCGAGGAGAGGAGCATCGCCTCAGGGGTGCTCTCGTCCACCTCCTGGACGGGGATGTGGAGCGGGCCGCTGTACGGGGACACCGCGGGGCCGTAGTCGATGATCAGGTCCTCGTCGTCCTCGGCGCCGCATCCCACGACGGCCATCAGTACCGCTGCCGTCGCCACGAGCCCTCTGCGCATGTACCGCCCCCCGTTCCACCGACTGTCCCTACGCGTCTTCGACGCCGCGACCGTCCGGAACGTTCACCGGGCCGTCTGGAAGGTCCTGCGGTACGCCTGCGGCGAGACCCCGATCGCCGCGTGCAGATGCTGGCGCAAAGAGGCGCCGGTGGCGAAGCCGACGCGGCCGGCGATCTGGTCCACGGGGAGGTCGCTGGCCTCCAGCAACTGTCGGGCGTGCGCGACGCGCTGCTGGATCAGCCAGCGGCCGGGGCTGACGCCGACCTCGTCGTGGAAGCGGCGGGCGAAGGTGCGCAGGCTCATCCGGGCGTGCGCGGCGAGGTCGGCGAGGGTGAGGGGCTCGGCCAGGCGCTCCAGCGCCCAGGCGCGGGTCGCCGCCGTGCTCGCCGCGCCGGTCTCGGGCACCGGCTGCTCGATGTACTGCGCCTGGCCGCCGTCACGGAACGGCGGGACCACACAGCGGCGGGCCACGTTGTTGGCGAACTCGCTGCCGTGGTCCTTGCGTACGAGGTGCAGGCAGACGTCGACGCCGGAGGCGGCGCCGGCCGAGGTGAGCACCCGGTCGTCATCGACGAAGAGGACGTCCGGATCGAGGTCGACCGACGGGTACATGCGGCGGAAGCGGTCGGCCAGACCCCAGTGGGTGGTGGCCCGGCGGCCGTCGAGCAGTCCGGCCGCGGCGAGGACGAAGGCGCCCGTGCAGATGGAGACGGTGCGCGCGTCGGGGCGGATCCGGGCGAGGGCGGCGGCGACCGCCTCCGGGAGGTCCTCCGTGATCCGGTCGGTCGCGACGGGCGCGATCACGACCGTGTCGGCCGTCTCCAGCACCTCGGGGCCGTGTTCGACGCCGACGGTGAAGTCGGCGTTCGTCCGCACCGGGCCGCCGTCGACCGTGCAGGTCAGCACCTCGTAGTGGCCGTCGACGGCGCAGAAGATGCGGCTCGGGATGCCGAGCTCGAAAGGGTAGACGCCGTCGAGGGCGAGGACGACGACACGGTGCTTCTTCTCCGGGACAGCCATGGCACGATTCTATCGAAGGTTGGCAATCATGCCATTTCCCGGTGGGATGGGGCCCGGCACGCTGGTTCACCATGAGCACTGTGCACACCATGCGTGTCATCAGCCAGGACGTCCTCGGCGGCCCCGAGGTCCTGAAGGAGAAGGAAGTGGAGCGGCCCGCGCCGCGTCCGAACCAGGTGCTGGTCCGGGTGCGCGCCGCCGGCCTCAACCCGACCGACTGGAAGCACCGCGCCCTGGGCGTCTTCCTGGGCGAGCCGCCCTTCGTCCTGGGCTGGGACGTCTCCGGTACCGTCGAGGCCGTCGGCATCGGCGTCGCGACCTTCGCGCCGGGCGACGAGGTCTTCGGGATGGTGCCGTACCCGTGGGGCCACGGCACGCACGCCGAGTACGTCGTCGCCCCGGTCCGCGCCCTGTGGCACAAGCCCGCCGGCGTCGACCACGTGCAGGCGGGCGCGCTGCCGCTGGTCTCCCTGACCGCCTGGCAGGCGCTGGTGGAGACCGCCGAACTCGGCGAGGGACAGCGGGTGTTGATCCATGCCGCGGCCGGCGGGGTCGGGCATGTCGCCGTACAGATCGCCAAGGCGCGCGGCGCGTACGTGATCGGGACGGCCAGCGCCGGCAAGCACGACTTCCTGCGCGGGCTGGGCGCCGACGAGGTGATCGACTACCGGGAGACCGACTTCACCGAGGCGGTGAAGGACGTCGACGTCGTCCTCGACACCCTCGGCGGCGACACCTCGGTGCGCTCGCTGCGCGTGCTGCGGCCGGGCGGGATCGTGGTGTCGATCCTGCCGGTGGGTTCGCGGGAGCTCTACGAGGAGGCCGAACGGCTCGGTGTGCGGACCGTGCGGATGCTGGTGGACGCCGACCGGGCCGGGATGCGGGCGATCGCCGCGCTGGTGGAGGCGGGGAAGCTGCGCGCGACGATCGCCGGGACCTTCCCGCTGGCCGATGCCGCCGAGGCACACAGGCTCGGCGACACCGGCCGGACCACCGGGAAGCTGGTCCTGACGGTGGACTGACGGACCTTCGCGGGGCCCGAGCCGTCAGAAGGTGAGAACCGGCTTGATGGTCTTGCCCGAGGTCATGTCCTGGACCGCCTGGCCGATGTCCTCGAAGGCGTAGGTGCCGATCAGCCGGTCCAGCGGGAGCCGGCCCTCCTTGACCAGCTCGACCAGGGCCGGGATGAAGGTCTGGGTCTCGCTGTCGCCGAGGGTGAGACCGACGACCTGCTTGCCGCCGAGCAGCCCGTTGACGTCCAGCGCGACTTCACTGCCGAACGGCGGTGCCCCGACGACGACCAGGGTGCCGCGGGCGGCGAGCGCGTCGACGCCCTGGCGCAGGACGGCGGTGCTGCCGGTGGTCTCCACGATGCCGTCGGCGCCCCGGCCGCCGGTGATCTCGGCGATGGCCTCGCCGAGCGCGGTCTGCCCGGCGTCGACGGTGTGGGTGGCGCCCAGCTCCTTGGCCAGTTGGAGGCGTTCGGCGACCCGGTCGACGGCGATGATCGTGGTGGCCGGGGAGAGGGCGGCGGCCATGACCGCCGACAGGCCGACGGCTCCGGCGCCGAGGACGACGATCGTGCTGCCCGTCGTGGGCTTCAGTACGTTCCACACCGCGCCGACGCCCGTCTGCACACCGCAGCCCAGCGGGGCGATCGACGCCAGCGGCACGTCGGGGTCGACCTTGACGAGGCTGCGCTCGTCGACCAGGGCCCGCTCGGCGAAGGAGGACTGGCCGAAGAAGTGACCGCCGAGGGCCTCGCCGTCCCGGCTGATCGTGGCGGTGCCGTCGGCGCGGCGGCCGCCGAGGAGGTTCAGCGGCAGCCAGCCGGCGCAGTAGGCGGGGTGGCCGCCGTGGCAGTTGCGGCACTCGCCGCAGGAGGTGAAGGACAGCACGACGTGGTCGCCGGGGGCCACACCGGTGACGGCCGGGCCGACCGCCTCCACGACGCCCGCGCCCTCGTGGCCGAGGACGCCGGGCAGCGGGAAGGGCAGTCCGCCGCTCGCCACGCCGAGGTCGGTGTGGCACAGGCCGGCCGCCGCCAGCCGGACGACCGCCTCGTGCGGTCCGGGCTCGTCCAGGACGACCTCGGAGAGGGTGAAGGGCGCTCCGGCGGACTCGACGACGGCGGCGCGGGTGGTGATGGACATCGGTTGAACTCCCTTTGCTGTACGGCGCGTTCAGTCGAGCGAGACGACGACGGACTTGACCTTGGTGTACGAGGCGAGCGCCTCGGGGCCGTACTCGCGGCCGAATCCGGAGTCCTTCACCCCGCCGAAGGGGACGGCCGGGTCGAGCATCGCCCAGTCGTTGACCCAGACGATGCCGGCCTGGAGGCGGTCGGCGACGCGGTGGGCACGCGCGAGGTTGCCGGTCTGCACGCCCGAGGCCAGGCCGTACGGGGTGGAGTTGGCGAGGGCGATCGCCTCGTCCTCGGTGTCGAAGGGCTGGACGGTGAGGACCGGGCCGAAGATCTCCTCCTGGATGACACGGGAGTCGTTGGGGAGGTCGGCGATGACGGTGGGCTTGTAGTAGTAGCCGCCGTCGAGGTCGAGGCGCTCACCGCCGCAGACGATACGGGCGCCCTCCTTGCGGGCGAGGTCGACGTACTCCTCGACCTTGCGCAGGTGCTTCTCCCCCGCCATCGGGCCGACGACGGTCTCCACGGCGCGCGGGTCGCCCACGGGGACGCCGGGGACGGCCTCGGCGAGGATGTTGAGGAGGGTGCTGTAGACCGGGCGGGCCACCAGGAGGCGCGGTCCGCCCATGCAGAACTGGCCGGTGTTGAAGACGAAGCCCTTGATGACCGCGCCGACGGCCTTCTCCAGGTCGGCGTCCTCGAAGACGATGTGCGCGGCGTTGCCGCCGAGCTCCATGGTGACCTGCTTGAGGTTCTCACCGGCGATGCTCGCGGCGTGCCGGCCGATCGCGGTGGAGCCGGTGAAGGCGATCTTGTCGACGCCGGGGTGGCGCAGGAGTGCCTCGCCGGCGACCGGGCCGGAGCCGGTGACGACGTTGACGACGCCGTCGGGGACTCCGGCGCGCTGGAGCAGGCCCGCCATGTACAGGGCGCTCAGCGGGGTCTCGTCGGCCGGCTTGTGCACGACCGTGTTGCCGGCGGCGAGGGCCGGGGCGATCTTCGAACCGGCCAGGATCAGCGGGAAGTTGAACGGGGTGATCGCGGCGACGACGCCGATCGGACCGCGCTTGGTGTAGGCGAGGGCGTTCATCGGGGTGTCGCGGTTGCCGCCCTCCAGGGAGAAGGCGAGGGTGGCGTAGTACTCGTAGTCGTTGGCCGCGTTGGTGACGTCCACCGCGTGGGCCAGGGTGATCGGCTTGCCGACGTCCAGGCTCTCGAGCCGGGCGATCTCGTCGGCCTCCTCACGGATCAGCTGTGCCACGCGCAGCAGGACGCGGCCGCGCTCCCGGCCGCTGAGCCCGGACCACTTGCCGGAGTCGAAGGCCTCACGGGCGGCCCGTACCGCCGCGTCCACGTCGGCGGCGCCCGCCTCCGCGACGGTGGTGACGACCGCGCCCCGGGACGGGTCGACCACCTCGGTCCGCGCTCCGTCCGCGGCCTCGCGCCACTGTCCCCCGATGAAGAGTCGACCGGGGTCGATCTCGAAGGTGGTCATCGCCACTCCTCAGCATCGTCGCCAAGATTTCAACCAACAGGATTCCTGTTGATGCGCAGTCTCTTTACAGACAGGTTTCCTGTCAATGGTCTACGCTCGGACTCATGGCCGGCACCCAGACGACACAGGCGGCGACACCCGCGCGTCCGCCCCACAAGGCACCCCCGTCCCTGCTCTACATGGTGAAGCAGGTGGAGCTCGTCGTGCGATCCCGCCTGGACGAACTCGTCAAGCCGTCCGGAATCACCGCCCTGCAGTACACGGCGCTGACCGTCCTGGAGCGGCACGACGGGCTGTCCGCCGCCCAGCTGGCCCGGGACTCCTTCGTGACCGCCCAGTCCATCGCCGATCTGGTGCGCTCCCTGGAGGGCCGCGGCCTGATCCGCCGCGAACGCAATCCGCGCAACCGGCGCGAGCTGCTGATCCTGCTCACCGACGAGGCGCGCGCGCTGCTGGAGCAGTGCGCGGGGCCGGTGCGGGAGCTGGAGGAGCGGATGGTGCGGGAGCTCACGGCACACCAGACGGAGCAGTTCCGCGCGGCCCTCTCCACGGCGTGGCAGGCGCTGTCGTAACGCCCCTGGAACCCCTTCGAGCGCCCTTCACCCATCCGTCGCGGACCCTTCGCTCCCCCTTCGCTCACGACGCGAAGAAACTCGGTCGAGACACGCCCGCGTTTCGAAGACATATGTCAATCGAACATGCTGAAATTCACTCCATCGGGGGTACCTTGCTGGGGCGGGGAACTGGTGCGCACTCCCCCGCCGTTGGAGGCTCCCGACCGGTGGAGCGGGTTGGAGGCGATGTCGTCGTGCAGCAGGAACCCGCCGCGGACATGCCGCATCTGCGCGTCCGGCAGGAGCGGGGGTACACGGTGCTGGAGTTCCACGGCGAGATCGACATCGTCGCGGCGACGGAGATCGGCCCGCACCTCGACGAGGCGACCACCGGGCCCGCGCCGCGCGTGGTCATCGACCTGTCGCGGATCGAGTTCTTCGACTGCTCCGGGCTGCGCCTGCTGTACCGGGCCCGGGCCCGTGTCCTCGGCCAGGGCGGCGATCTCCACGTCGTCTGCACCCACCCGCTGACCCTGCGCGTCCTGCGGGCCACCGGACTGCACAAGCTGCTGCCGCCCGCGGCGAGCCTGGACGCGGCCCTGGGACAGCCCGAGGCCACGTCCGGCTCGTTATGACCGCGCCGCCACACCCACAGCGGCGCTACGCGACGATCTTCGTGACCTGCCCGGCCCCCACCGTCCGCCCTCCCTCACGGATGGCGAACTTCAGCCCCTCCTCCATCGCGATCGGCTGGATCAGCTCCACGAGCATGGTGGTGTTGTCGCCCGGCATGACCATCTCGGTGCCCTCCGGCAGGGTCACCACGCCCGTGACGTCCGTCGTACGGAAGTAGAACTGCGGGCGGTAGTTCTGGAAGAACGGCGTGTGCCGGCCGCCCTCGTCCTTGGACAGGATGTACGCCCGCGCCTCGAACCGCGTGTGCGGGGTCACCGAGCCCGGCTTGATCACCACCTGGCCGCGCTCCACCTCCTCCCGCTTGATCCCGCGCAGCAGCAGACCGACGTTCTCCCCGGCCCGGCCCTCGTCGAGGAGCTTGCGGAACATCTCGACGCCCGTGACCGTCGTCCTCGTCTTCTGCCGGTGGATGCCGATGATCTCCACCTCGCTGTTGACCCGCAGCGTGCCGCGCTCGATGCGGCCGGTGACGACGGTTCCGCGCCCGGTGATGGTGAACACGTCCTCGATGGGCATCAGGAACGGCCTGTCCACGTCCCGCTGCGGCTCCGGCACCGCCTCGTCGACCGCGTCCAGCAGGTCCAGCACCGACTGCGTCCACTGCGGGTCGCCCTCCAGCGCCCTCAGCGCGGAGACCCGCACCACCGGGACCTCGTCGCCGGGGAACTCGTACTCGCTGAGCAGTTCCCGCACCTCCAGCTCGACCAGCTCCAGGATCTCCTCGTCGTCGACCATGTCCGTCTTGTTCAGGGCGACGACGATGTACGGCACACCCACCTGCCGGGCGAGCAGCACATGCTCCTTGGTCTGCGGCATCGGCCCGTCCGTGCCGGCGACGACCAGGATCGCGCCGTCCATCTGGGCCGCGCCGGTGATCATGTTCTTGATGTAGTCGGCGTGGCCGGGGCAGTCCACGTGCGCGTAGTGCCGGCGTTCGGTCTGGTACTCCACATGGGCGATGGAGATGGTGATGCCGCGCTGCCGTTCCTCGGGCGCCTTGTCGATCTGGTCGAACGGGGTGAAGGGGTTCAGCTGGGGGAACTTGTCGTGCAGCACCCTCGTGATGGCTGCCGTGAGGGTCGTCTTGCCGTGGTCGATGTGCCCGATGGTGCCGATGTTGACGTGTGGTTTGGTCCGCTCGAACTTCGCCTTCGCCACTGCGAGCCCTCCCTGGTCACATGGGTGACGACGTGCGCGTTTCCACTCCTTCCTGTCTATTCGCTGCGGGCCGCGTCGAACAGGGCGCTGACGGACTCACCGTTGTGAATGCGGCGCACGGCCTCGGCCAGGGCGGGGGCGATGGACAGGATCCGCAACTTGTCGGTGTGGTCCTCGACGGGCACCGGGACGGTGTTGGTGCAGACGATCTCCAGGACGTCGGGCTGCTCGCTGAGCCGCTTCAGGGCACCGGCCGCGAACAGGCCGTGGGTGCACGCCACCCGTATCGAGCGCGGCCCCAACTCCCGCAGCCGATCGAGGAGTTCGAGGACGGTACTACCCTTGGCGATCTCGTCGTCCAGGACGATGACGTCCCGCCCGGTGACCTCGCCGATGACGGAGCTGATGCTCACCCGGTCGTCGGCGTAGCGCTGCTTGGCGCCGGCCGCCACCTGGGCGCCGATCATCCGGGCGAAGGCGGCGGCCTCCTTGGCGTTGCCGAGGTCGGGCGAGACGACGGTGGTGGAGGTGAGGTCGTAGCGGCGGAAGTGGGCGGCCAGCTCACGGCGGGCGTGCAGATGGTCGACGGGCATCGAGAAGAAGCCGTGCACCTGCGGTGAGTGCAGGGTCATGGCGAGGACCCGGTGCACGCCCGCCGCCTCCATCAGGTCGGCGACCAGCCGCCCGCCCAGGGAGATGCGGGGCGCGTCCTTCTTGTCGGAGCGGGCGTAGGAATAGTGCGGCATGACGACGGTGATCCGGCCGGCGGACGCCCCGCGGGCCGCGTCGCACATCATCAGCAGCTCGACGAGATGCTCCTGCACGGGCCGGACCAGGGGCTGGACCAGGAAGACGTCCCTTTCCCGGCAGTTGGCCTGGAGCTGGACCTCCAGGCAGTCGTTGGCGAACCGGCTGACGCGGGTGGGGCTGAGGGGGACCCCGAGGTGGGCACAGACCTCGGCGGCCAGCTCGGGGTGGGCACTGCCGCTGAACACGGAGATGTCTCGCACGATCGGCTCCTCGCTGACCATGTCCGGCTGGAGACGGGATCTCTCATGCTACGGACCTCGTCCGTTTTGCCCACCCTCAGGAGTCCCTCGAGTATCGGGGGAACGCAGATTTCAGGAATCCAGGAATCCGGTTTTCAGGAATCGGTGGGCTGGTCGGCGGTGGTGAGCTGGTTGGCGTAGAAGCCGGGCAGGGAGGTGGACAGGCCGGGCAGCGGGCGGTCCGGGTGGCAGGTGGCCGCCGGGGCCGCGATCGTGAGGAGGAGCCGGGCGAAGACGGGGTCGATCTCGGCGTCCGGAACCAGGGCGTGGGCGGCGCGCGGGTGGGCCTCCATCAGCAGGGACCAGGCGGCCGGGGACTGGCCTCCAGCGCGTCGATGCGGCGCTGCTGCGCGCGGGTGAGCCGGTCCCAGCCCCGTCGTCGCGTCCCTGCCAGGCCGGGGCCCACAGGACCCCGGGCGAGATCAGGACCATGCGCTCGACGCGGTCGGGGTGGGCGGCGAGGTACTCGGCGGCCAGGGTGCGCGTCGAGGGCGTCGGGGCCGTCGCCGGGCGTGCCGGGGCCGCCGTGCAGCACGATCACCGGGGTCCGCCGCCCGGCCCCCTCGGCCGGCAGATGCGTGTAGGCGAGGCGGGAGCCGGTCGACAGGTTCCAGTAGCCGGTGGGCCGGGGCGATGGCGCGGTCGGCGGGCCTTGCACGCGGGTGTGCGGCGCAACCCGCACCGCCATGTCCGACCTCGACCGGTCCTCGGTCTGCTCACCGACTCCTACGACGTCGAGGCCGCCCCGCGCGCGCTCGTCACCCGGCTGCCGGCGCCGGTCACGCGGGCGGTGGGGCGGGTGGTGCAGGAGGCGCTGACCAATGTCGTGCGGCACGCCCGGCCGGCGCTCGCGGTGATCGAGGTGGAGGTGGACGGGGAGATCCGGTTGAAAGTGGCCGACGACGGGCAACAAGGTCGTCAACGGCCCGGCGGCGGAAGGGGGTTGGCCACCATGAAGGAGCCCGCGGCCGACGGGGGTTGGCTCGTCACGGCCACGATTCCCTGGCGGGGGACCGCGTGATCCGGGTTCTGCTCGCCGACGACGAGGAGCTGATGCGGGCCGGGCTGCGGATGACGCTCGGGACCCAGCCGGACCTGACGGTCGTCGGGGAGGCGGCGGACGGCCGGGAGGCGGTGCGGCTGGCCGGCGCCCTCAAGCCCGACGTGGTCCTGATGGACGTACGGATGCCCGTCCTGGACGGTGTGGCGGCCACCCGGGAGATCACGGCCGCCGGGGCCGGCACGCCCAAGGTGCTGGTCCTGACCATGTTCGAACTGGACGAGTACGTCTTCGCGGCGGTGCGGGCGGGGGCGGCGGGGTTCCTGCTCAAGCGCAGTCCCCCGGAGGTGCTGATCGAGGGGGTGCGCACCCTCGCGGCGGGCGACGCGCTGCTCGGGCCGTCCGTCACCCGGCGGCTGCTCGCCGAGTTCGCCCGCTCCACGGCCCCGCCGCCCACGCCCGAGACCGCTCTCCGGCTGGCCCGGCTGACCGGGCGCGAGCAGGCCGTGCTGCTCCTGCTGGGCCGGGGCCTGTCGAACGCGGAGATCGCCGGGCGGCTGCACATCGGCGAGGCCACGGTGAGGACCCATGTGGGACGCGTCCTGGAGAAACTGGGGCTGCGCGACCGCGTGCACGCCGTCGTCTTCGCCTTCGACCACGGGCTGGTGCGGCCTGGTGGCGAGTGACAGAGGGGCGGACGGTCTGTCACAGGTCGTCAACAACGCGGTCTGTCACGGGGATTGGCGGGAATCCGGTCAGGTAGGAAGGAGGGCCGTCGCCATGACGACTCCCGTCAAGCGCCTCCCGAGGCGCATGCCCGGCTGGGCCAAGGTGCTCACCGCGGTCGTGGTCGTGCTCGTCGTGATGTTCGCCGGGATCCGGCTCAGTCTGCTGCCGGGACTGCGTGACTTCTTCGGCACCGAGACCAAGGACCGCTCGGGCCCCGCCCTGCTCAAGTCCATCCAGGACATGAGCCGTTACGACGCCGCCTCCGGCAACTTCCAGGTCGTCGTGGACCTGGAGAAGGACGCCAAGTACCTCCCGGACGCGATCCGCGGCACCCGCACCCTGTACGTGGGAGCGGGCACCGTGGACGCCTACGTCGACCTCGGCCAGGTCGGCGACGAGGACGTGACGGTCGACGAGGACCGTACGTCCGCCACGCTCCGGCTGCCGCACGCGCGGCTCGGCAAGCCGGCGCTCGACCCCGACCGCTCCTACGCGGTCTCCAAGCAGCGCGGTCTCCTCGACCGCCTCGGCGACATCTTCTCGGACAACCCCAACGGCGAGCAGGCCGTGCAGAAGCTCGCCGTGAAGCACATCTCGGAGGCGGCGAAGGACAGCGAGCTGACCGCGCGCGCCGAGACCAACACCACCGACATGCTGGAGGGACTGCTGCACTCCCTGGGCTTCGAGGAGGTCAAGGTCACCTACGGAAGCTGACCAGCGGCCGCGCCCGGTCGAGGGCGGTGAGGAGCCCGAAACGCTCCGTCGCCCGCCGCCCTCGGCCGCATCCTCCGGCCGGATTCGGGTAACCGCCTTACGACGCAGGTAAGTTGAAGACTGGAGGACCGCATGGCCCGAGCAGCCTTACGCCCGCTCACCGGATTCCGCCTGCGCGCCACCAAGAAGCCCGAACAACCGAAGAACGAGAAGGAACGACCGGCGCCGTCCGGCCCCCGGCCGCTGCCCTTCCCCCTCCGCCTGCTGGCGATGCTGTTCGCGTTCGCCTTCATGGTGGGGTTCGCCGTCGTACTGGCACGGCTCACGCTGGAGCCGTCGCCCGCCTCCGAGGCGCTCGTGCACTCGAACCTGCGCCCGGGGCGCTCGCTGCGGGCCTATCTGGACCAGCCGGCGCTGCGCGACGCGGTCAAGCAGATCGGCGGGAACCTGCTGCTCGGGGTGCCGTTCGGCATCCTGGTGCCGGTGCTCGCGCCGCAGGCGCGCGGGGTGCTGCGGGTGCTGCTGCTGACCGCGTCCGTGATGCTGCTGGTGGAGTTCGCGCAGGGCGCGCTGGTGACCGGGCGTGCCTTCGACATCGACGACGTCATCCTCAACACGGCGGGCGCGCTGATCGGTTACCTGCTGCTGGGACGGCGCGTGAGCCGCGCGGTGCACGCTCCCCGGCGCCGCTAGCGCCCGCCGGCGCGCGGCTTCCAGGTGTACCGGTCGCCGCCCACCCAGCGCACGACGTCGGGATCGTCGAGGTCGTGGACGGTGATGCCGAACGCGGCGGCCGTCTCCAGGACGTCGGTGACGGCATGCGCCTCACCGACCACTTCGCCGTCGATTTCCACGATCCGGAACGGGGGCGTGCCCGGCTGTACGCCGAGCACCATGATCCGCGGATGGGAGATGTAGGGGCTAGCGACTTCGGTCATGTAATAGAGCGTAAATCGCAACCGGCCGGTACGAATCGCCGGAATCCCACCGGATACGCGGCGGCGTGGACGAAACCGTGCCGCCCGTCGTGCGGAAGGCACCGCCCTGGGGAACTCTGGAGCCAGGAGGTGGCGATGGATCCCGTCGAGGCCCTGGACCGGATCGCGTTCCTGCTGGAGCGGTCCCTGGCGCCGACGTACCGGGTGAAGGCGTTCCGTACGGCGGCCCGGGTGCTGACGCGGCTGCCCGAGGGCGAGGTGGCCGAGCGGGCGGAGGCCGGGACACTGGAGTCGCTGAAGGGGGTGGGCCCGAAGACGGCCCAGGTGGTGCGCGAGGCGCTCGCCGGGGAGACGCCCTCCTACCTGCGGAAACTGGAGGACGAGGTGGGGCGGCCGCTCACCGACGGGGCCGGCGGGCGGCTGCGGGCGCTGGTGCGCGGCGACTGTCATCTGCACTCCGACTGGTCGGACGGCGGCAGCCCGATCGAGGAGATGGGCCGGGCGGCGGCCGCCCTCGGCCACGAGTGGGCCGTACTGACCGACCACTCGCCGCGCCTGACCGTGGCCCGGGGGCTGTCGCCGGAGCGGCTGCGCCGGCAGCTGGAGGTGGTCGAGGAGCTGAACGCGCTCTGGGCGCCGTTCCGGCTGCTGACCGGCATCGAGTGCGACATCCTCGACGACGGCTCCCTCGACCAGGACCCCGAGCTGCTCGAACGGCTCGACGTGGTCGTGGTGTCCGTGCACTCCAAACTGCGCATGGAGGAACGTGCGATGACCCGGCGCATGGTGAACGCGGTGCGCGATCCGCACGCCGACATCCTCGGGCACTGCACCGGACGCCTGGTGCAGGGACGGGGGCGCCCGGAGTCGCGGTTCGACGCGGACGAGGTGTTCGCGGCGTGCGCCGAGTCCGGTACGGCCGTGGAGATCAACAGCAGACCCGAGCGGCTGGACCCGCCCCGGCGGCTGCTGCGCCGGGCCGTCGAGGCGGGCGTGCTGTTCTCGGTCGACACCGACGCGCACGCACCCGGCCAGCTGGACTGGCAGATCCTCGGCTGCGCGCGGGCCGAGGAGTGCGGGGTGCCTCCGGAGCGGGTGGTGACCACCTGGCCGAGGGACCGGCTGCTGGCGTGGACCCGGGAGGGGCGGGTCCCGGCGGGCGTGGGAGGCGCCTGACGTGGTACTCGTCCGCCCGCGAGGGGCCGCGAGAGAAAAGAGACCTGTCATGGAACGCGCCGCCGTCTTCGATGTCGACGGCACCCTCGTCGACACCAACCATCTGCATGTGACCACGTGGTGGGAGGCCTTCCGGCAGGCGGGCCACCGGGTCCCGATGCACGCCGTGCACCGGGCCGTGGGCCTCGGCTCCGACGACCTGATCGCCCATCTGCTGGGCGAGGACCGCGACAAGGACGAGGACGCCGGCCTGAGCGCCGCCCACAAGGCGCTGTACGGGCAGTACTTCGGCCGGCTGCCCCCGATGGCGGACGCCGCGGCCCTGCTGAGGCGCCTGCACGACGACGGCTGGACGGTCGTCCTCGCCACTTCGGCGAGCGGGGCCGAGCTGTCGGCGCTGCGCCGCGCCATCGACGCCGACGAGGCCATCACAGCGACCGCGAGCGCGGACGACGTGACGGAGGGCAAGCCCGCGCCGGAGCCCGTGGAGCACGCCCTGGAGCTGGCCGGGGTGCCCGCCGAGCGGGCGGTGTTCGTGGGCGACACGGTGTGGGACATGCGGGCCGGCCGCCGGGCCGGGGTGCGCTGCGTGGGTGTGCTGTGCGGGGGCATCCCGCGCGCCGACCTGGTGGCGGCGGGCGCGGAGGCGGTCTACGACGATCCGGCCGGCCTTCTGGCGTCACTGAAGGAGAGTCCGCTGGCGGGAGGGTGAGTCCGCCGGCGGAGGGCGGGTCCCGTGGCGCGAGAGTGATGAGTCCGCCGGTGCGAGGGTGAGTCCGCGGATCGGCGCTTGACTTCGAGCGCACTCCAATTCGTAGCGTTCCGAGCATGAGCTACAGCGACACCGCACAGCACAAGATCGGCTCGGGTTTCGGCGCCACGAGCACCGCCGACGACGTCCTGCGGGGCATCGATCTGACCGGGAAGCTGGCGATCGTCACGGGCGGCTACTCCGGCCTGGGCCTGGAGACGACCCGTGCGCTCGTCAGGGCGGGCGCCCGGGTCGTCGTCCCCGCGCGGCGCCCCGAGACGGCCCGCGAGAACCTCGTCGGCGTCGGGAACGTCGAGGTGGACGCGCTCGACCTCGGCGACCTGGACAGCGTCCGCGCCTTCGCCGACCGTTTCCTCGCCACGGACCGCACGGTCGACCTCGTCATCGACAACGCCGGGATCATGGCCTGCCCGGAGACCCGGGTCGGGCCGGGCTGGGAGGCCCAGTTCGCCACGAACCACCTCGGTCACTTCGCGCTCGTCAACCGGCTGTGGCCGGCGATCGAGCCCGGCGGGGCCCGGGTCGTGTCGGTGTCCTCGCGCGGCCACCACTTCTCCGGGATGCGCTGGGACGACGTCCACTGGCGGCACGGCTACGACAAGTGGCAGGCGTACGGGCAGGCGAAGACGGCGAACGTGCTGTTCGCCGTGCATCTCGACGCGCTCGCCCGGGACCGCGGCGTGCGGGCCTTCTCGCTCCACCCCGGCGGCATCCTCACGCCCCTCCAGCGGCATCTGCCCAAGGAGGAGATGATCGCGAACGGCTGGATCGACGAGGACGGCAACCCGATCCCGCAGCCGGGCTTCAAGACCCCGGAGCAGGGCGCGGCCACCCAGGTGTGGGCGGCGACCTCGCCGCAGCTGGACGGCATGGGCGGGGTCTACCTGGAGGACTGCGACATCGCCGGGCCCGCCCCCGAGGACGGCGAGCGGGTCGGGGTGAAGGCCTGGGCGACGGACCGCGCGCAGGCGGCGCGGCTGTGGGAGCTGTCGGCGGAGCTCACGGGAGTGAACGCGTTCGCCGCGTAGGGCCTCCCGGCACGTGCCGGATGCCCGTGACGCGGGTACTCGGTGGGTCCGCGGTCGGGACCGTCGAGAGGAGCCGAAGGTGACCAGCTCAACGGGCAGCGACATCGTCGTCACGGGGGCCACCGGCAACGTCGGAACGAGTCTGGTGCGTCTGCTGTCGGAGGATCCGGGCATCGCCTCGGTGCGGGGCCTGGCCCGGCGGGTCCCGGACTGGGCGCCGCCGAAGACCGAGTGGACCGGGCTGGACCTGGCGTCCGAGGACGTCAGTCTGACCGGACTGTTCGAGGGCGTCGACGCGGTGGTGCACCTGGCCTGGGCGTTCCAGCCGACCCACGATCCGGCGGTGACCTGGCGCACCAATGTGCTGGGGAGCATCCGGGTGTTCGAGGCGGTGGCCGCGGCGAAGGTGCCCGTCCTGGTGCACGCGTCGTCGGTGGGCGCGTACTCGCCGGGTCCGAAGGAACGCGCGGTGGACGAGTCGTGGCCGACCCACGGCTGGCCGGACGCCGCGTACTGCCGGGAGAAGGCCTACCTGGAGCGGGCCCTGGACACCTTCGAGCGGGACCATCCGGCGGTGCGGGTGGTGCGGATGCGGCCGGCGTTCCTGTTCAAGCGGGAGTCGGCGAGCGAGCAGCGGCGCATCTTCGGCGGCAGGTTCCTGCCCGGCCCCGCCGCCCGTCCCGACCTGCTGCCGTTCCTCCCCGACATCCCGGGGCTGCGCGTCCAGGCACTGCACACCGACGACGCCGCCGAGGCGTACCGGCTCGCCCTGCGCGGTGAGGCGCGCGGCGCGTTCAACCTCGCGGCCGAGCCCGCCGTGGACGCGGAGCTGCTGGGTGAGATGTTCGACGCCCGCCCGGTGCGGCTGCCGCGTACGGCGGCCCGCTCGGCGATCGCCGCGGCCTGGGGTCTGCGTCTCCTCCCGGCCTCGCCGCACCTCTTCGACGCGGTCCTGCGCCTGCCCCTGATGGACTGCACCCGCGCCCGTACCGAACTGGGCTGGCGCCCGGAGCGCACGGCGACGGAGGTGCTCCAGGAGTTCCTGCGGGGCCTGCGCACCGGAGACGGCGAGGCCACGGCCCCGATGCGGGGGCGGAAGGTGGGCTGAGGCACCGGTTCACCGGCCGCCCGCTCCGGCCCGCGGCGTCGGAGGGCCGCTTGACCGGCCGCCCGCCGGCTCCCTCGGGCGGCCTGTTGCGGTGGCTCAGTCGGAGGGCTCGTCCGGTACCGGCTGGTCGGGGTGGACGCCGGCCGTGTGGGGGGCGCCCCGGCGGCCGGTGCCCGCCTCGTCGGTGTCGGGGACGTCGGTGTCCTCGGGCTCCTGGGGCTGCTCGACGTCCCAGGGGTCCTCGCCTGTGTCGGCCTGCTGGTCCGGCAGGTCCCGGGGGATCGGCGTGCCGCTCTCGCCGGAGCCCTCGTCGCGGTGGTCGGCCACGGCGTGCTCCCTTCGAGGTGTCGTGCGTGGGAGGCGCGAGTACCTCCGCCGCGACCGGCGAAACCTCAGTGCGGGGCGCGCTCCTCCAGTGCCGTGCGCCAGGCGGGCTGCGGGCCGCTGGGCAGGGGCTCGGGGCGCCTGCCGCCGCGGGCGAAGAAGTCGGCGAGCGGGAGGATCGCCGCTCCGACGGTGACCGCGTCGGGGCCGAGCCGGCCGAGTTCGACGGTGACCTTCCGGGCGGGGTGGCGCAGCGCGTAGGCGGTGGCGTGGCGGCGTACGGCGGGCAGGAAGCGGGCGCCGAGCTGGAGGCCCGCCCAGCCGCCGAAGAGGATGCGCTCGGGCTGGAAGAGGTTGATCAGGTCGGCGAGCCCGGCGCCCAGGTACTCGGCGGTCTCCTCCAGGACCGCGCGGGCGGCGGGGTCGGCCTCCGTGCCGTCCTCCGGGTGGGCGGCGGCGAGCATCGCGGTGAGCGCGCTCTCCTCGTCGGCGTCCGCGGGCGGCCGTCCCCCCTCCTCGCGCCAGCGGTCGAGGAGCGCCTCGGCTCCCGCGTACGCCTCCAGACAACCGAGGGCGCCGCACCGGCAGCGGCGGCCCCGGACCCGTACCGTCAGATGCCCCCATTCGAGGGCCCGGCCCTGTTCCGCCTCGGGGGTGACGAGGCTGGCGCCGACACCGGAGCCGAAGAGGACCACGACGGCGTTGCGGGCGCCGCGTCCGGCCCCGAACCACATCTCGGCCTGGCCGAGGGTCCTGGCGCCGTTGTCGATGAAGTACGGGACGGTCGCGGGCAGCGGGGAGCCCTCGCGGAGCAACGCCTCCAGCGGGACGGCGTCCCAGCCGATCGTCTGGCCGTGCACGACGGCACCGCTCTCGGGGGTGTGCTCGACGATGCCGGGGACGCCGATGCCGACGCCGAGGAGTTGCTCGGGGGCGAGGTCCGCCGCCGCGAGCACCTCGGCGACGCCGTCGCGGATGTGCCCGACGATCCCCTCGACCTCGTACCGCTGCTGCTCCAAGGGGCGTTCCGTGCGGGCGAGTTCGGTGAGGGTGAGGTCGAACAGCTCGATCCGCACCCGGGTCTCGCCGACGTCCACGCCGATCATGTGGCCGCTGGTGGGAGCAACGCGCAGCAGGATGCGGGGGCGGCCGCCGTCGGAGTCGACGCTGCCGGCCTCCTCGACCAGTCCGTCGGCGACCAGGTCGCCGACGACATTGCTGATCGAGCCGGAGCTCAGGCCGGTGGCCGGGCCCAGCTCGAAGCGGCTGAGGGGGCCGTCGAAGTAGAGCCGTTGCAGGACGGCCGTGCGGTTGGCCCGCCTGAGATCGCGTACCGTACGCCCGTTCCGCTCCGCCATGACGCTCCCCTCGCACCGAGCCCGACCTGCAACATACCCTCAGGGACGGGCCCGGCGCGACATTCCTCCAACCCTTAGTTCACGATGTGAGCTAAGCACACGGCGCCCGGCCGCGGGTCGGGCCGGGGCCGGTGGCGGTGAGGTCGACGAGGGGGACTCCGGCGAGGGCTTCGGTGGGGTGCGGGTGCAGCGCGGTGCGGGGCATGGCGCGACAACTGCCTTTCGCTGTACGGACGTAGGGACGCGGTGGGGGACGTCCCGGATTCCAGCGTGATCCACTCGGGTGTGCGGGCCCTGCCGTGGCACTGCACGATCGTGCAGGGGAAAACGGGCGCGGGGGCTTGCCGGGACGCGGGTTATTACGCTGGCCCGATGACCTCCACCCCGGACGCGCTGTCGATCGCCCTGGACGAGACGTCGGATCCCCCGCTGCGGCCGCTGCCCGTGAGCGTGGCCGGACTGCTCGCCGAGCTGGGGGCGCCGCCCCGGCTGGTCGCCCATCTGCGGGCGGTGCACGAGGTCGCCGCGCAGCTCGTGGACTGGCTCGCGCGGCACCGTCCCGAACTGGCCGTGGACCGGGAGGCGGTGCTGTTCGGTGCGGCCACGCACGACGTGGGCAAGGTCCTGCACCGCGAGGAGCTCTCCGGTCCGGGCTCCCGGCACGAGGAGGCCGGGCGGGAGCTGCTGCTGGCGCGGGGGACGGCTCCGGAGCTGGCCCGCTTCGCGGGGAGTCACGCGTCCTGGCACGCGCCGGGCGCCGGTGTCGAGGATCTGCTGGTGAGCCTGGCCGACAAGGTGTGGAAGAACAAGCGGGTGGCCGATCTCGAGGACCTGGTCGTGGCCGAGCTGTCACGCGCGGGCGGCCGACCGGTCTGGGAGGAGTTCCTGGCGCTGGACGAGTTCCTGACCGCCGTCGGGGAGGGCGCGGACCTGCGCCTGGCCTGGCAGGCTGCGCATCCCGTCCATGCGTGAGGACACCGGGCGGGCCGCCGTGATGTGGCGCAACCGCGCGCTGACCCTCTTCGACCGGTAGGCGGGCCGGTCGCGGTGTGCGACCTGCACGGCGCCGTCTGCTGGCCGATCCGGCGATGGCCGCGGAGTGCGGGACCGCGCCGGGGCGCCTGCGCGGGCGGGACGTGCTGGAGTCGTTCCGGCCGCGGGAGGCCACGCGGGTGGAGCGGATCGCCCAGGCGCTGCGGCTGCGGCACCGCTCGCGCTACCAGGTGTCGGTGAGCCTGCGGACGCCCGGCGGGGCGGAGCGGTACGGGGAGCTCACCGCGGACCCGTTGAGCGACACCGTGGAGAGACTTCGGCGCTGCTGGTGATGCCGCGCCTCCTCGGTGAACGCGCACGCGAGCCCCGTCGCCCAGCCGCCCCCGGTCCGGGTCTCCCCGGTCGAGTCCCGCGTCCTCGCCCTGCTCGCGGGCGGCGCGACGACGGGCCACGCCGCCCGCGGGACCGGACTCGGCCGGGACGGGGTGACCTACCGCCTGCGGCGCCTTGCGGCCCGCTGGGGCGCGGCGAACCGTACGGAACCGGTCGCCCGGGCCTATGCGGAGGGGGTGCCGGCGGCCGGGGTGTGGCCCCCGGCGCCGGCCCCCGTCCCGGGAGGCGAGTAGAGGCGGGTGGTGTCGGCCAGGGAGCGGGCGAGCGCGTCCTCGGTCGACTCCGCCGTACCGGCGCCCTCCGGTGCCCCGAAGCGGGCGAGGGTGTGCCACACCATCTTCAGGTCCTGGAGCGCGTGCCGTCCGCTGCGGGCCGCGTCGCCGATCACGCGCGGGTCGACGACCCCGGCCTCGGCGATCCGGGCGCCCAGCTCGGCGTACTCCCGGCCCCGGTAGCCGGCGTACCGGTGCAGTCGCGCGACGGTGATGCGGTACCCGGGGTGCCACTCGAGGCGGCAGGGCAGCGCGCGGGCCGCTTCCTCCACGGGGGTGCCGCGGTAGCTCGGATCGAGGACCAGGGCCTCCACGTCCCGGGCGAGGTCGACGCCGCCGTGGACGTGGGCCTCGACGTAGTCGTTGAGGGCGTCGCGCTCGTCCGCCTCGGCCAGGGCGAGCAGGGACATGGCACGGGCGACGCCGAAGTCGGCGGGCTCGGCCGCGCTGTCGGGGTAGCAGAAGGTGGCGCGGGCGAGCGTGCCCCGGGCCAGCCGGAAGTGGGAGGAGCCGAACCGTGGCGCGGCGCCCACGACTTGGCGGCGGAAGTCCAGTGCGCCGTACACCGGCCGCTCGCGCGGGTCGGCGTCGTCGTACGCCCCGCCGAAGATCCGGCTCTCCCAGCGCCACCGGTCGCCGCCGGGATGCGCGGTGAGGCCGCCGTTGCCGGTGCCGGTGACGAACTGCGAGTGGTAGGCGCCGTCCCGGCCGAGCGCTCTGAGGATCGGCAGGCCCCCGGCTTCCCGGTCCGGGTGGAAGTTGAGCGTGATGTGCAGGTCGGGGCCGAGGGCCGGGCCGGTGGCACGGGCGGCGACGTGACGCAGGGCCGCCCGTACGCGTGACGACGGCGGGGCGTCCTCCGGGAAATTCACTGGCTCCCCTCACTCCTGCTATCTAGTCTAGGAACCAACCTAGTGGTCCTAGGTTTTCCCAAGGCAGTACCGATCAGGAGACTCCCCCATGAAGCCACTCACCGAGAGCGACATCCGCGACTCGTTCATCAACTGTTCGAAGGGGGAGGCCAAGCGGCTCTCGGTGCCCCGGGAACTCGACCGACTGCCTTGGGCGGATCTGGACTTCCTGGGCTGGCGCGATCCGGGTGCGCCGGACCGCAGTTACCTGGTCGCCGAGCGGGAGGGCCGGCTCGTCGGCGTGACCCTGCGCTTCCCGTCCTCGCAGCGCGGCTTCCAGCACCGCAGCATGTGCTCGCTGTGTCTGACCACCCACCCCGGCGGCGGGGTCTCGCTGATGACGGCCCGCAAGGCGGGCCCGGCGGGACGGGAGGGCAACTCGGTCGGCCTGTACATGTGCACCGACCTCGCCTGCTCCCTCTACGTGCGCGGCCGGAAGGTGCCCGAGGCGGGCGGCCGGTTCGAGGAGAGCCTCACGCTCGACGAGCAGATCGCCCGCACCGCGGGCCATCTGTCCGCCTTCCTGGACAAGCTGTACGTCTGACCTCACGCGGGGGTGAGCACGATCTTCCCCCGGTTCTCCCGTCGCTCCAGCCGCTCGTGCGCGGTGCGCGCCTCGCTCAGGGGCAGGACCGTCTCGACGGGCACGCGGTAGGTGCCCGCGGCCACCCGTTCGGCCAGTTCACGCAGGTCCGGACGCGGGTCCCAGCCGCTCAGCTGGAGGTTGGTGAGCTGGAAGCCGAGGATCGACGCGTTCTTGGGATAGAAGTCGCGGGTGTCGACGATGCTCGGCTCGAGAGCGACGTTGGCGAGGGCGACGACCCGGCCGCCCGGCGCCACCGCGCGCAGGCTCCGTCCGAAGGCACGGCCTCCGACGGTGTCGAGGACGACGTCGGCGCCGCGTCCGCCGGTCAGCCGCAGCACCTCCTCGACCTCGGCGTCGTCCGGGTGCGCGGAAGTGTCGACGGCGGCGTGGGCACCGAACTCGGCCGCCCAGGCCGCCTTCTCGGGGGAGCCGGCGAGGGCGATCACCCGGGCACCGGCCTCCGCGGCGATCTGGACGGCCGCGCTGCCCACCCCACTGGCCGCCGCCTTCACCACCACCGTCTCGTCCGCGGTGACCCGGGCGAGCCGGCGCAGGCAGTACCAGGCGGAGAGCCAGGCCACGGGGAGCGCGGCCGCCGCGACCGGATCCACTCCGTCGGGCAGGGCGACGACCTGAGTGGCCGGTACGGCGGCCAGCTCGGCATAGAAGCCGGGTGCCCGGCCGCCGTCGAGGGCGACCACCCGCTGCCCGACCGCGAACCCCGTCACCCCCTCCCCCACGGCGGCCACCGTGCCGGCCGCCTCCGCGCCGGGGACGAGGGGCGGGCGTCCGGCCCGGTGGTAGCGGCCCGACCTGAGCAGGGCGTCCGCACGGTTCACCCCCGCGGCCTCGATCCGCACCAGCACCTCACCGGGTCCCGCCACCGCGTCGGGCACCTCGACCGGCACCAGCACCTCGGGCCCGCCGAACTCCTCGATCCGCACCGCACGCATACCCCACCCGCTCTCGCACAGCGGTCACCCCGTCCGAGGAGATGACCGACACCGGTTGAACCGGTGTCACCTTGCGACACCCCCTCAACCGGTGTCAAGCCGCGGAAGCGGATCCGGCGGGACACCTCATGAACCGGTGTCGTGAGCGATAAGCTCGGCCGCATGACCGACCGCGACCCCGTGCTCGCCTTCCCCTTCCTCGGCGGGCGCCCCTGCCTGGACTTCGTCGCCACGCTCGGCCGACGGCACGCCGACCCCGTGGAGCGGCTGCCCGACCCCGCCGCGCTGGGCCGCTGGATCGAGGAGGCCGGGCTGGCGGCGGAGACCGGGCCGCCACAGGTCACGGCGAGGGACCTCACGGATGCCCGCGGCCTGCGCGAGGCCGTTCACCGGCTCGTCCGCGCCGCGATGGACGGACGGGAGCCGGACCCGGCCGACGTCACTCGGGTCAACGAGGCGGCCGCCCGCCCCGACCTCGCGCCCCAGCTCGGCCCGCGCCCCTGGACGGCGCGGCAGCCGGCCCGGGCCGCGCTGGCCACGGTCGCGCGGGACGCCGTCCTGCTGGTGCGCGGCCCACTCGTCGAACGGGTGAAGAAGTGCGAGAGCCCCGACTGTTCCCTGCTGTTCCTCGACGACTCGCAGGCCCGCCGCCGCCGTTGGTGCTCCATGGACCGGTGCGGCAACCATGCGAAGGTGGCCGGCTACCGGTCCCGCGGCAGGGCCGCGTCCAACCGGTGAGAGGGGATTTCCTCCACGGCGCGGCACAGGCACCCTGAGGACGGAAGAAACGTTCGAGCAGGGTGGGAAACGGGAACGGGAATGGGGATGGGAGAGGTACATGAGCGAGCGGCGCCGCTCGCACGGTTCGTGCGGCGCCACAAGGAACCCGTTGTCGTCCAGGCCTTCCGCTCCACCGCGGCGGCGACGATCGCGTACGTCGTCGCGCTGCGGCTCAGTCCCGAGGCCGCCCCCCTCACCGCGCCGCTGACCGCGCTGCTGGTCGTCCAGGTCACCCTGTTCGCCACCCTCACCAACGGCATCCGCCGGGTGAACTCGGTGGTGGCCGGCGTGCTGGTCGCCATCGCCTTCAGCCAGCTGGTGGGCCTGACCTGGTGGAGCCTCGCGCTGCTGATCCTGGCCGCGCTGGCCGTCGGGCATCTGGTGCGGGTCGACGAGTACGTGCCCGAAGTGGCGATCAGCGCCATGCTGGTGCTCGGCGTGACCACCGTCGGGGACACGGCGTGGGCGCGGATCGTGGAGACCCTGATCGGCGCGGTCGTCGGGCTCGGCATCAATCTGCTGCTGCCGCCTCCGGTGTGGATCGAGGAGGCGGGCGAGTCGATCGAGGGGCTGGCCCGCCGGCTGCGGCAGCTGATGCTGCGCATCGGGGAGGAGGCCGCCGGCCGCACTCCCGTCGAGGTGGCGGCCGCCCGGCTGCACGAGGCGCGCCGGCTCGACCACGACATCGTGGACGTGGACGCGGCGCTGCGGCAGGCCGAGGACAGTCTGCGGCTCAATCCGCGCGTACGGGAGGGCCTGCTGCACCGGGTGGTGCTGCGCACCGGTCTGGACACCCTGGAGATCTGCACGGTCGTCCTGCGGGTGCTGGCGCGTACCCTGACCGATCTCGCCAAGGAGCGCGAGCCGCAGCCGCTGTTCACGGCCGAGACCGGCGAGGTCGTGGAGCGGCTGCTGTCGGAGATCGCCGACGCCGTGGTCAGCTTCGCGGTGCTGGTCACCACGCACGTCAGCCTCAACGCGGACGCCGCCGAGTCCCGGCTCACCGCGGAGCTGCGGCAGGCCGCCGCCACCCGCGACAAGCTGGCCCAGCTGCTGCTGGAGCAGCTCCAGCACGACGCCCGGCAGTGGCAGCTGCACGGCGCGGTGCTGACCGAGGTCAACCGCATCATCGACGAGCTCGACACCGAGCACCGCTCCCACCGGCTCCTGGAGGAACTGGACCGCGCGTCGGCGCAGCAGCGCGAACGGATGCCGCGGCTGACCCGGCTGCGCGAGCGGCTGGGCGTTCAGGACCAGTTGTGGCGGAACCGTACGGGGTTCGGCCGGCGTTCCTTCTGAGGGAGCGCCGGGACGGGGCCGGCGTGAGAGGCGAGGGAGCGGGCCGATGACCGACACCGCCGTACGGATCGACGGGGACACGCTGAGGCTGCCGGGCGGGGTGGCGGTGCGCTTCATGCGGACGCTGCGGCTGCCGGAGAGCGGCACGCACGACCTGCCGCCCGGGCTGGGCGCGTTCCCCGTCCGCCGGGTCGCCGACCACCCGGACACCGTGCCCGCCGACTGGCTGGCGCGCGGTGGCGTGATGCTGCCGATGTATCTGCGTGAGGCGATGTGGCTGAGCTTCGGGGGCTCGGCGGAGCCGGCCGCGCTGCAGATCGGGGCGGGCAAGGTGTGCGCGGTCTCCGGAAAGCCCTGGAGCGACCGGCTCTCCCCCGATCCGCAGAACTACGTCGCGCTGCCGCGTCAGCCCTGGCTGGACGGCATCAACAGCGGGAAGGGCACCGTGCGCCAGTTCGTGGCGGTGCCGCTCGGCCTGGGCGCGACCGTGGAGGGCCAGGTCACCGGCGAGGAGGTGTGGGGCGGGGTCCAGCTGCAGTCCTTCCCGCTGACCGAGGAGAAGCGCGCGGCGTGGCGGGAGGCGGAGCGCCGCCTGTCCCTGGAGACGCGGAGCGTGAAGTCGGTGGGCCGGTCGCCGGGCGCGGCCCCGATGATGCCCGCCGCGGCCCCCGCTCCGGGAGGCGCGCCCCGGGCCCGGGCCGCCGCCGCGATGGGCCTGGGCGTGGGCGGTTCGATGCGGCAGGAGGTCTACCGGGACGTCCGCCCGGTCACGGACTACACGCGGCGGCCCGCCGCCCGCGTCTTCGTACACCTGGTGACGCCCCCGGAGTGGCGTCGCATCACCGGCGAGGAGCCCCCGCCGTCCCCCGTGGACCGCGCCGCGTACACGAAGGCCGGGCTGCCCTGGTTCGACTACTACGACCAGGACGCCCAGGACGTCGCCCCGAGCGACGCCCTGGCCGAGGTGAAGCCGGTGGGCGAGTGGCTGGGCGACGACCTGGACCCGTGGCAGGAGCCCGCGCCCGGTCAGGTGCACCAGCTCAAGGACGCGCCGGGGAAGCCGGTGGAGGACGGCGACTGGTAGCCGCTCCCGGGCGCCGCGGGCTCCCGCTTTTGCGTTCGACGGCCGTTCCGGGAAAGGGTGGCCGTCATGAGGTGCGTACATGGGTAGGCGGACGGGAGCGGCCGCGGAGGGCTGGAGCAGGCGCCGTTTCGTCGCGGTGCTCGGCGGGGCGGCGGTGGCACCGGCCGTCGCCGGGTGCGGCGGCGACGGCGACTCCGGCGCGGCACCGGAGGCTCAGGAGCCGCAGGAGGCCGCGTCGCCCGGGCAGGGCTCGCCGTCCGGGCAGGCCTCGTCGTCCGTCTCGTCGAGCCCCTCACCGAGCCCCTCCGGCCCCCGGCCCCTCTACCTGGGCACCTACACCTCCGCCGAGGGCGGCGGGAAGGGCGTCGGCGTCGCGTCGTACGACCCCGCGTCGGGGCGGATCACCGGCCGGGGCACGATCACCGGCGTCCCGGACCCCTCGTACCTCGCGGTGCACCCGGACGGCGCAACGCTGTACGCGGTGAACGAGCGCGCTAAGGGGACGGTGACCGCCGTACGGCTGTCGGACCGGAAGGTCCTCGGGAGCCGGGCGACGGGCGGGGCCCATCCCTGTCATCTGTCCGTGCATCCGGGCGGGCGCTGGCTGCTGAGCGCCGACTACGGCTCGGGCACGGTGGCCGTGCACCCGATCGCTGCCTCGGGGGCGCTGGGCGAGCGCACCGCCACGGTCCGGCACACCCGTCCCTCGCCGGGCCCGGGGCAACAGGGACCGCACGCCCACCAGTTCGTCACCGCGCCGGACGGCGGGCACGTCCTGGCCGTCGACCTCGGTACGGACACGGTGTACAGCTACCGCCTGGACGAGCGGAAGGGCACGCTCACGGAGGTCGCGCAGGCGCACACCCGGCCGGGCGCGGGGCCGCGCCAGCTGACGTTCCACCCCGGGGGCCGGTACGCCTACCTCGCCAACGAGGCCGACGACACGGTCGCGGTCTGCGCCTACGAGGCCGGCACCGGCCGTCTGACGATCGGCGCGCCGCAGTCCACGGGCGCGAAGGCGGACCCCAACTATCCGGCGCAGTTCGCGGTCACGCCGGACGGCGCGTACGCGTTCCTGGCCAACCGCGGCGACAACACCCTCGCGCGGTACGCGGTGGAGGCGGACGGGGCCCGGCTGCGGCTGCTCGGCACGGTCGCGGTGGAAGGGGACTTCCCCCGGCAGATCGCCCTTTCGCCGGACGGCGGTCTGCTGTTCGCGGCGAACCAGCGCTCCGGCACGGTCAGCGTTTTCGAGGTAGACGGCGGGAGCGGCGAACTGCGGCTCGCGGGCGAGCCGTTCGCGTCACCCGTCGCCGTCTGTGCGCTGCCGCTGTAGGGCGCGCGGGCAGGACGCGGCGCTCGCCTGGGTGAGCAGGACGTGCATGCGCTCGGTGAGCTGTCCGACGTCGTCGGCGGGCGCGTGGAAGGGCAGGCGTACGTCGCCGTGGGCGCGGGCGCGTTCGATGCGCAGGGTCAGTCCGTGCCGGTCGACGGCGAGCGGCTGGACCCGTACGGCGCCGTGCAGGCTGTCGCGCCGGACCAGCCGGGTGAGCCGCTCGACGGCGTCGGGGTGGGCGTCGGCGAGGTGCGTCAGCAGGTGGGCCTCGGCGATGGCGAGGGGGTCGGGCGCGGCCTCGGCGAACTCGTCGAGGGCGACGACGACCGCGCCGGAGGGCTGTTTCAGGACGACCCGGGTGGCGTGGAAGACGAGGTGGTCGTCCTCGGGGGCGAACCAGCCGGCGAGCCAGAGCCGGGCGCGGATGCGGTTGCGGACGGGGACGGGCGCCACGTCGGCGAACTCCAGCACGGCGGACGGCTCGCCGCGGGGAGCGCAGATCGCCGCCGTGAGCAGGGAGCTGTCCTCGGGCACGTGTACATGCACCCGGCCGTCCTCGTCGACGGTGTGCGCGCCGACGAACTCCTCGCGTCCGCCGTCCGCGGTGACCGCGCAGGACCACGCGGCGGCCAGCACCGACCGGGCCCGCTCGGCCGCACCGGGCTCCGCCGTCCAGCTGTGGCTGTCACTGTCACCCATCCCAGACCTCCTTAGGTAAGCCTTGCCTAACCTAGCGGAGTTCGGGGCGCACGCCAACCGGGGCAGGTGATCTTTTGTGACATCTGTCAGTGTGCGATGACCCCGAGCAACGCCCGTGCGCACAGATCCCGCACCTGCTCCCGCGTCAGGTCCGAGCCGCGCAGCCACTCCAGGCAGACGGCCGTGGTGAACGCCAGCCAGCCGCGCACCGCAAGCCGTACGTCGGGGCGCTCCTCGAAGAGGGGGCCGAACTCCGGGTCGGCACCGAGGGCGGCCAGGATCTGCTGCTCCTGCGCGGCCAGGGCGCGCCGGTAGACCCGGCGGACGGACTGGTCGCCGGCCGCGTCCGCGCGATGGAAGGCGCGGTAGCCGTGCGCGTGCGTCTCGACGTACTCCAGGTACGTGTCGAGGCCCGAGGCGAGCTGTTCGCGGACCGGGACGCCCGGCACCGCCGCGGTCATCCGCAGCATCCGCTCGCTCTCCCGCTCGACGACCGCCGCGAAGAAGTCCCGTTTGGTCGGGAAGTAGTGGTAGAGCAGCCCGCGCGAGACGCCGGCGATCTCGGCGACCTGCTCGATCCAGACCTCGTCGTACGGACTCTCCGAGAACAGGCGCGCGCCCACCGACAGGAGCTGTTCCCTGCGCTCCTCGGTGCTCATTCGGCGCCGGGTGCGCTCCTGCTGGTTCGCGGCCATGCCCGCACTTTACTTGACGCCGGTTCGACGGGAGGACGAGACTGGGCGCGTTATTGAACCCACGTACAACAGTTCCAACCTGCCGCTGGCTCAAAGGAGATCGCGTCATGGCGGAGACGGTGACGAGGACCGGGGACGTACTCCCCAGGGGGTTCCGCGGGGCGGAGCTGGGGTGGCCGGAGCTGCACCGCGTTCCGCATCCGCCGTACCGGCTGCCGCTGCTCGGCGACCTCCTGGGCGCCAGCCGGCGCACCCCGCTGCAGGACTCGCTGCGGTACGCCCGGCAACTGGGGCCGATCTTCCGGCGCAAGGCGTTCGGCAGGGAGTTCGTGTTCGTGTGGGGCGCGCGGCTCGCCGCCGACATGGCCGACGAGTCGCGGTTCGCCAAGCACGTGGGGCTCGGGATCGCCAACCTGCGACCCGTGGCCGGGGACGGCCTGTTCACCGCGTACAACCACGAGCCCAACTGGCAGCTGGCACACGACGTCCTCGCCCCGGGGTTCAGCCGGGAGGCCATGGCGGCCTACCACCCCATGATGCTGGACGTCGCCGAGCGGCTCACCGGTCACTGGGACCGGGAACTGGCCGCCGGACGCGCCGTCGACGTGCCCGGGGACATGACCAAGCTGACCCTGGAGACGATCGCGCGCACCGGATTCGGACACGACTTCGGCTCTTTCGAGCGTGCCCGGCTCCATCCCTTCGTGACGGCGATGGTGGGCACGCTCACCTATGCCCAGCGTCTCAACTCCCTGCCGTTCCCGGGGCTGTTGAGGCAGGCCACGCGGCAGAACGAGGCCGACATCGCCTACCTCAACCGGACGGTCGACGACCTGGTACGGGCGCGGCGCGACGGAGGAGGCGGGGACGGGGACCTGCTCGACCGGATGCTCGACACCTCGCACCCCGAGACCGGTGAACGGCTGTCGGCGGAGAACGTACGGCGCCAGGTCATCACCTTCCTGGTCGCGGGCCACGAGACCACCTCCGGCGCGCTCTCCTTCACCCTGCACTACCTCTCCCTGAACCCGCAGGTCGCGGCGCGGGCCCGGGCCGAGGTGGACCGGGTGTGGGGCGACACGGCGGTGCCCGGGTACGACCAGGTGGCGAAGCTGCGGTATGTGCGCCGGGTGCTCGACGAAGCGCTGCGGCTGTGGCCCACGGCGCCCGCGTTCGCGCGGGAGGCCCGCGAGGACACGGTGCTGGGCGGGGAGCATCCGATGCGGCGGGGTGCCTGGGCGCTGGTGCTGACGGCGATGCTGCACCGGGATCCCGAGGTGTGGGGCGCCGACGCCGAGCGCTTCGACCCGGACCGCTTCGACGCCTCCGCCGTCCGCGGGCGGGCCCCGCACACCTTCAAGCCGTTCGGCACCGGCGCCCGGGCCTGCATCGGACGCCAGTTCGCACTGCACGAGGCCACGCTGGTCCTCGGCCTTCTCCTGCGCCGCTACGACCTGCGGCCCGACCCGGCCTACCGGCTCCGGGTCACCGAACGCCTGACGCTGATGCCGGAGGGACTGCGGCTGCGTCTGGAGCGGCGAACGGAACCGGTGGCAGCCGATGCGCCCCTGCCGTCGGCGGAGGTGTCAGAGCCTCGCTGTCCAGTGCACCGGGCGGGTGACTGACCCCGGCAGCCGGGTGCCCGCGCTGCCCCGGGCCGCGTTCAGCTGGGGCTGGGTGAGGAAGAACGCGCCGGTCAGGTCGGCGTCGGTGAGGTCGGTGTCGCGCAGATCGGCCCCGATCAGGTCGGCGCCGCGCAGATCCGCGCCGGTGAGGTCGGCGGCGATCAGATAGGCGCCGCGCAGGTTCGCGCCCCGCAGGTCGGCGCCCTTGAGGCGGGCGCCCATCAGGTCGGCGCCCCGGCGGTCCTTCCTGCGCCCGCCGGCCCCGGCCCGGGCGAGTTCGCTGGTCCTCAGCAGCAGGACGTTGACCTCCTGGCGGTGGGCCGGGACGTCGAGGGCGGCCAGCTCCTCGGGCGTCCCCCGGGTGAGTGCCTCGGTCCGCTCCAGGAGCCGGCGCAGCTCCGGGTGGACCGGGCGGGCGGCGGGCAGGGTGAGGGCCTCGGTGAGGTACCAGAGCAGCTCGTGCAGTTGGCGGACGACGGGGAACACCTCGAACACGAGGCGGGAGTGCTCCCGCGGGGCGCCCCGCCAGTCCCGGCCGCCGAAGGTGACCTGCGAGACCTTCTGGCCGGCGCCGAAGCAGTCGTAGACCGTGCAGCCGGTGAAGCCCTTCTGCCGCAGCCGGTCGTGGATGCCGCAGCGGTGGTCCTCCGCCAGGTTGGGGCAGGGCCGGCCCGCGGGCTTGTCGAGCGCGAAGTCCGCGGAGCGGGCGAAGGGCAGGGCCACACAGCACAGGCCGAAGCAGTTCCCGCAGTCGCCGCGCAGTTCTTCCCGGCCCGCTGTCTGGTCTCGCATGCCCTCCACCCTACTGACCTGCGCTCACGCTCCCTCCGGCACGTCCAGGGCGGCCACCCGCTCCGGGTCGGCGAGGATGTGCAGGGCGACGATCCGGCCGTCGACGACGGTGATGCCCATGACGGACCGCACCTCTCCCTCGGGGCCGTTGAGGATCCCGACCGCGCCGCCCACCAGCGCGAGTCGCCCGGCCGGCGCGAACTGGCGGAAGAACATGGCCTGTTCGGCCACCGTCTTCGCCCCGTGCACCACCTTGGAGGCGGCCGCGCCCCGCACCAGTGCCCCGGCGTCGGCACGCAGCACCACATCGGGGTGGAGCACGGCGAGCAGCGCCTCGAAGTCCCCGGCGCGGGCGGCGGCCAGGAAGGCGGACACCACCTCGCGCTGCCGGCCGAGGTCCGGCTCCGCCGAGGGCGTGGCGCCCTGGACCCGGCGGCGGGCGCGGCTGGCGAGCTGTCGGGTCGCGGCCGTGCTGCGCTCCACGATCGGGGCGATGTCGTCGAACGGCACGGCGAACATGTCGTGCAGCACGAACGCGAGCCGTTCCGCGGGGTCCAGCGTCTCCAGCACGACCAGCAGGGCGAGGCCCACCGCGTCGGCCTGGAGCACCTCCTCCTCCGGGTCGGTCACGGACAGGGGTCTGATCACCGGGTCCGGCACGAAGGTGTCGTACCCCTCGTCCATCGGCTGTTCGCGGCGGGCGGTGCGCGAGCGCAGCAGGTCCAGGCAGACTCGGCCGATCACCGTGGTCAGCCAGCCGCCCAGGTTGCGCACCTCGCTCACATCGCTGCGGCTCAGCTTCAGCCAGGTCTCCTGTACGGCGTCGTCCGCCTCCGTGAGCGAGCCGAGCATCCGGTAGGCGACGGCCTTGAGATGCGTCCGGTGCTCCTCGAAGCGTGCCGCCAGTACGTCCGTGTCGGTCATGTCGCCTCTCCCCCTGTCGGCGTGGTGCGTCATCGGTTGAACAGCTCGAACGCCACGGCCGGGCGGCCGCCGAACCGCTCCCCCACCGACTTCGAGACCCCTGTCAGAAAGCCGCGTACATAGGTTTCCGGATCCTCGCTGGTGAGCGCCGCGATGTACGCGCGGTGTTCGAGCAGCGAGCCCACCGCGCGCTCCAGGCCCGCCGAGGCGTCCACGGCGTGGGTGGGGGTGGCGGATCCGGCGACCGCGACCCAGCGCACGCCGTTCCACGGCTCGAGGCCCTGCTCGGTCAGCTCCGGGAAGATCCAGCGGTTGCCGGCGTCCCCGGCGGCGTCGAGCGTGGCGCGGCCCACGGCCACGTGGTCCGGGGTGTTCCAGGCGACTCCGCCCCAGGTGTCGCGGTGGTTGAGGGTGATGACCAGTTCGGGACGGTGTCTGCGGATGGCGGCCGCGATGTCCCGGCGCAGGGCCGTGCCGTACTCGATCACGCCGTCGCGGTGGTCGAGGAACTCGACCGTCGACACGCCGACGACGGCCGCGCTCGCCCGCTGCTCCCGCTCGCGCAGGGGGGCGCACTCGGCGGGCGCGATGGTGTCGATGCCCGCCTCGCCGCGCGTCGCCAGGACGTAGGCGACCTCGCGGCCGGCGTCGGTCCAGGCGGCGACGGCCGCGGAGCACCCGTACTCCAGATCGTCCGGGTGCGCCACGACGGCCAGGGCCCGCTGCCAGTCCTCCGGCATCGGCTGCAGCTGAGTGATCGTCGGCTCGGTCATGCCTGAAGACTAATCGGTGACACCGACATCACACTTCGTCACGGGTGAGGGCGAGCAGCCGGTCCAGGACCCGCGGACCGCCGGCCCGGACGCCGTCGTGTTCGAACTCGTCGGTGACCCAGGTGCGCAGGCCGCGGACGGCCCGGGCGGTGCGCAGCGAGTGGGCGGTGTCCACGTACAGGTCGTCGTGGTAGATCGCGGCCGCGACCGGGACCTCGTTGGCGGCGAGGCGGGCGGGGTCGTACAGGGGCGTCCAGTCGGTGCGGGCGGCGAGGAGTTCGGCGGTCTCGCGCAGCGGGCGCAGCGCGGGGTCGGTGTCGAACATCCAGGGGTGGATCGTTTCGCCGGTCAGCAGCAGCGGTCCGTCGCCGGTGAGCGTCTTCGCCGCGTCGAACTGCGGGAACTCCGCGCGCACCCGTTCGGCGGACCAGGCGGTGGGGCGGGCGTCCTGGCCGTAGATCGCCTCGTGGACGAGGGCGTACAGGGGGTGGCCGGCGAAGGAGAGGAGGTTCTGGATCTCCTCCTGGAAGGCGTCGGACGGTTCGGGGCCGTGCGGGGTGGGGACGAAGGCCTCTTCGAGGAGGTGGTGCAGTCGGTGGCTGCCCTCGCCGCCGCCGAGCATGATGCCGACGGTCTGGAAGGCCTCGACGGTGAGGCGGTAGCCGTTCGGCAGGGTGACCTCGTGCTGGAGCAGGTGGTCGGCGATCCGGCGGACCCGCTCGACGTCCTGCGGGTAGCGGGCGTAGTGCGCGGCGGCCTTGCGTTCCATGCGCGGGTAGGCGGCGCGGTAGACGTCGTCGGCGTGGGCGTCGAGGGAGGGCAGACCTCCGGTGATCATGGCGGCGGCCAGGCCCTCGGGGGCGAGGGAGAGGTAGCTGACCGTGCAGAAGCCGCCGAAGCTCTGGCCGAGGACCGTCCAGGGGGCGCCGCCGGTGACCTCGCGGCGGATCGCCTCGCAGTCGCGGACGATCGAGTCGGCGCGGAAGTGCGTGAGGTAGTCGGCCTGCTCGGCCGGGCCGCCGCGCAGCGGGAGCGTCTGGCGGTTGGCGGGTGTGGAGTGTCCGGTGCCGCGCTGGTCGAGAAGGAGGACGCGGTACTCCTTCAGGGCGCGTCCGAGCCAGGCCGGCTTGCCGACGAAGCGGTTGGCGCCGAAGCCGGGGCCGCCCTGGAGGAACAGCAGCCAGGGCAGGTCCTGCCCGGCCTTGTCACTGGCGACGACCTCACGGGCGTACAGCTCGATCGTCTCCCCCGACGGGTCGGTGTGGTCGAGGGGGACGGTGAAACGGCGGTCGGTGAGGACGACGCCGGGCTGGCGGTAGCTGAGGGACAACAGGGGTCTCCTGGGACGCTCGATGTACGGGCCGCGTCCCAGTTCAGCACATGTCGGGGCACCCGCGGAGCCCGGGGGATCATGAACGGCTACTGAACAGCGGCTCAGCCGCTGCTCCGCGCCGTCCTCAGCGCGCCGAGAGGCTGGAGCGGCGCACCACCAGCTCCGGCTGGAGCACGACCCGCCGGTGCTCATGCTTGCGGCCCTCCTCCTCCGTCTCCTCCAGCAGCATCTCGGCGGCCAGGGCGCCCATGGTGACGGCGGGCTGGCGGACCGAGGTGAGCGGGACGGCCGCGGCGGCGGCGAACTCGATGTCGTCGTAGCCGACGATGGCGAGATCGTCGGGGACCCCGACGCCGGCCGCGTACATGGCCTGCAGGACGCCGAGGGCGAGCAGGTCGTTGGCGCAGAACACGGCCGTGGGGCGGTCGGCGAGCCCGAGCAGCCGGGCGCCGGCGTCCCGTCCGGCGGCCACGTCGAGCCGCTCGGTGGGCAGCTCGCGCAGGCACTCGGGGCCCAGGCCCGCCTCGGCGAGCGCGTTCAGGGCGCCGGTGCGGCGGTCGCGCACCTGGTTGAAGCCGGGCGGGCCGCTGACGTACGCGATGGAGCGGTGCCCGGCGTCGATGAGATGCCGTACGGCGAGCGCGCCGCCCGCCACGTCGTCCACCGACACCGAGCACTCGGTGGTGCCCTCGGAGACCCGGTCGACCAGCACGAACGGGATGCCGTGGCGGCGGAACGACTCGATGTTGCGGCCGGTCGCGTCGGCCGGGGTGAGCAGCACGCCCCGCACCCGCTGCTCGGCGAAGAGGGACAGGTACTCGGCCTCCTCGCCGACGCTCTCGGCGCTGTTGCAGACCATGACACCGAGGCCGGCGTCCCGGGCGGCCCGCTCGGCGCCCCGGGCGACGTCCACGAAGAACGGGTTGCCCATGTCGAGGACGAGCAGCCCCATGATCCGGCTGCGGCCGGCCCGCAGCTGGCGCGCGGACTCGCTGCGGACGTAGCCCAGGCGGTCTATCGCGGACAGCACACGCGCCCGGGTCTCGGTCGCGACCGTGTCCGGACGGTTGATGACGTTCGAGACCGTGCCCACGGATACTCCGGCGGCGCGGGCCACGTCCTTGATACCCACCGACTGGGTCATCGGGCAGGTTCCTCCAGGAAGACGGGGCGGCGGGAAGGCGGCTTCACATTACCCTCACGCCGCACCCGGTCGTTTTCGGTCAGGTGGGCAGGCGGAAGTTGAGGTTGCGCAGCGCCGAGGGCGTCGTACCGCTGGACTTCTCCTGGTACATGATCGACAGGAAGTGGTCCTGTCCGACCCGCGTCTCGTCGATCACGACCTCGCCGAAGGCGTTCAGCCCGGCGCCGACCCCGTCGTACAGGATCGTCCAGTCCGTGTATCCGGAGGCCTTGGAGGCTCCGGCGATACGGCAGAAGGGGAAGATCGCGTACGCGTTGTCGTACTTGTCCAGTATGAGTTTGGTGCGCTGACTGGAGTTCAGCGGGACCGGGATCTCGGTCTTCTGCCAGGTGCCCGAGGCGTTCTTGCGGACGTGGAAGGCGCGGCCGTTGGCGGTGCGGTCGGACACATAGTTCGTCGTGCACTGTCCGAAACGGCCGGGGACGTAGCTGATGATCGCGTGCGGCAGGCCGCCGGAGTCGGTGAACTGGCTCTCCTGGTTCATCAGGGAGTGGTCCGGGTTGAGGGCGTCGATCACCAGTCCGCTGTCGGTGACGGCGACCTTGTCGGAGCCGCCGGTGGTGCCGACGACGGTGCCCGCGTTGTTGCGCCAGGTGCGGCCGCGGTCGTCGGAGTAGACGTAGCCGGTGTCGTGGTTGGTGATGCCGCCGCTGGAGCACATCACGGCGCCGTTCTGCTCGCGCCAGGTGAAGAAGGAGTGCAGCCGGCCGTTCTTGTCGTAGTCGATGCCGTGCAGATACATGTTGCGGGCCGTGCTGGAGCCGTGCTCGCTGGTGTAGGTGCCGGTGGAGCTGGACCACTCCCCGAGGTTGGTCCAGGACGTGCCGTCGTACTCCGCCAGGGCGTTGCGGCCGTTGCCCGAGACGGCGACGCGGTAGCTCAGCTGGAGCTTGCCCTCGGGCGTCGAGACGAACTGCGGGTAGGTGAACTGGGAGGTGAGGGCGAGCCCGTCCAGGGTGGACTGGGGGGCGCCGAAACGGCTCGCGTCCCAGCTCAGCCCGGCCGGGTTGTCCATCAGCCCGGCCACCGACTTGACGTAGGTGAAGCCGTCGCTGTGCGAGTCCATGTTGAGGTGGAGCCGGCCGTCGACCTTGGAGACGCCCATGGAGATGACGTTGTGGGAGTCGTCGTAGCGCAGGGTGTGGCCGACCTTGACGGTCGACCAGGTGCTGGAGCCGAGCAGTCGGCGGCCGACGACGGCGTTGCGGTCGGCGGTGTACCAGACGGCGTACTGGTAGCCCTTGTAGGTCAGCAGGCCGTTCTTCTGGAAGGAGTTGTTGTTGACGAGACCGTCGTACGACACGAAGAAGATGGCCTGGTTGTCGAGGAGGGTGCTGCCGGTCAGGGTGACCGAGGGCCCGGGGTCGGCGGCGCGGGCCGTGCCGGCGGCGAGGGCGGGGGTGACCACGGCGGAGGCGAGGGCTGCGCCGAGCAGCGTACGTCTCTTCATCTCGGGGACTCCATTGTCGTGCGAGAGGGGGACGGGGATGTGAGGCGAGGGGGACGGGGTGTGTCAGGCGAGGTGGAACACCTCGGTGAGCGGCTTCATGGCCTCGTCGGGCCGGGCGCCGTCCAGGGATTCGAAGAAGGGCGCCATCTCGGCCTGCCAGCGGGCGTTGACCTCGGAAGCCTCCATGCCGGCGAGGGCGGCGGCGAAGTCCTCGGTCTCCAGGTAGCCGACGAGCAGGCCGTCGTCTCTCAGGAAGAGGGAGTAGTTGTGCCAGCCGGTGGCCGAGAGTGCTTCGAGCATCTCGGGCCACACGGCGGCGTGGCGTTCGCGGTACTCGGCGAGCTTGTCCTGGCGGACCTTGAGCAGGAAGCAGACGCGCTGCATGAAGTACCGCTCCTTCGGATCAGAAGTTGAACTGGTCGATGTTCTTGGCGTCGAACACGGTCGGCTTGCCGAGGCTGATCACACCGTCCTTGCCGATGGTGTACGAGGTGCCGCCGGCCGTGAAGGTCTCGCCCTCCTTGCCGGTGATCTGGCCGGAGACCAGCGCCACGGCCGTCTGCGCGGCCAGCGCGCCGAGCTTCGCCGGGTCCCACAGCTCGAAGGCGTCGACGGTGCCGTTCTTGACGTACTTGCGCATGTCGTTGGGGGTGCCGAGGCCGGTCAGCTTGACCTTGCCCTTGTACTTGGAGCCCGACAGGTACTGCGCGGCCGCCTTGATGCCGACGGTGGTCGGGGAGATGATCCCCTTCAGGTTCGGGTACTCCTGGAGCAGGCCCTGGGTCTGCTGGAAGGACTGCTGGGCGTCGTCGTTGCCGTACGCCACCTTGACGAGCTTGACGTCCTTGTACTTGGCGTCCTTCAGCTCGTCCTTCATGAAGTCGATCCAGGTGTTCTGGTTCGTCGCGGTCTGCGCGGCGGACAGGATCGCGATCTCGCCCTTGTAGCCGATCTGCTCGGCGAGCAGCTGCACCTCGGTGCGGCCCAGGTCCTCGGCGGAGGCCTGCGAGACGAAGGCGTTGCGGCACTCGGGGTTGGTGTCCGAGTCGTAGGTGACGACCTTGATCTTGTTGCTCATGGCCTGCTTGAGCGCGGTGCACAGGGCACCGGGGTCCTGCGCCGACACGGCCATCGCGTCGACCTGCTGCTGGGTCAGCGTGTTGACGTACGACACCTGCCCCGAGGTGTCGGTCGCGCTGGACGGACCGACCTCCTTGTAGCTGGAGCCCAGCTCCTTCAGGGCCGCCTCGCCGCCCTTGTCGGCGGAGGTGAAGTACGGGTTGTTGACCTGCTTCGGCAGGAAGCCGACGGTCAGGCCCTTCTTGGTGGCCGCGTTCGGGTCGGCCTTGCCGGTGGCGGCCGCGGAGGCGCCTTCGCTCTTCACGTCCTCCTTGGTGGTACCACCGCAGGCGGTGGCGGCGAGGGCGAGGGAGGAGACGACGGCGAGGGCGGCACAGGCACGCCGAAGGGATGACTTACGCATGGGGATCCTTCTGAGAGAGGTGAGGTGAATGCCTTTAGGGGCGCGGGGCTGTATCGATTTGCGGCTCCGCCGCGCGGGCGCGACCAGCCACAACCGGCCCGCCGACGGCGTACTGCCTATCCAGCGGAGCGTGCCGCCCGAGCAACGGAGACCTGCCGGGCGACCCGAGGGCCGAGCACGGAGACGACCAGCAGCACACCGGTCACGACGATCTGAGACTGCGCGGAGACATTGACGAGGCTCATCACGTTCTGCAGCGCCCCCAGCAGGAAGACACCGGCGATCGCACCGCCCAACGTCCCCTTGCCGCCGTCGAAGTCGATTCCTCCGAGCAACACCGCCGCGACGACGGAGAGTTCGAGCCCGGTCGCGTTGTCATAGCGAGCGCTGGCGTAGTGCAGCGCCCAGAAGATCCCGGTGAGCGACGCCATCAGCCCCGTCACCGTGAAGAGGATCAGTTTCTGCCGCTTGACGCGGATGCCGGCGAACCGCGCGGCCTCCTCGCTCGCGCCGGTCGCGAAGAGCGAGCGGCCGAACGGGGTGGCGTGCAGGACGACCACCGCGATCGCCAGCAGGACCAGGAAGGGCAGGAAGGCCTGCGGGAGGAAGCTGTTCCCGACCCGCCCGGCCGCGAAGTCCAGGTACTGGGAGGGGAAGTCGGTCACCGCGTCGGAGCCCAGCACGATCTGTGCGATGCCCCGGTAGGCGGCGAGGGTGCCGATGGTGACGGCGAGGGAGGGCAGCCCGAGGCGGGTCACGAGCAGACCGTTGATCAGCCCGCAGACGACACCGAGCAGCAGACAGATAGGGATGATCGTCTCGATGGTCATGCCCTGGTTCCACAGGGCGCCCATCACCGCGCCGGACAGACCGGCCGTGGAGGCGACCGAGAGGTCGATCTCTCCGGAGACCACCAGCAGGGTCATCGGCAGGGCGATCAGCGCGATCGGCAGGGTGTTGCCGATCAGGAAGGACAGGTTCAGCGCGTTGCCGAAGCCGTCCACGAAGGAGAAGGAGAACAGCAGCAGGACGATGAGGAGAGCGCTGACGACCGTGTCCCACCGGATCGCGCGGTTCAGGGACTCAGGCACGGGCCTCCCCCTTCTCTACGGCCGGCTTGACCGACGCCGACTTCTTCTTCAGGGCGGCCGCCACCCGCAGGGCCACGATCCGGTCGACCGCGATCGCCAGCAGGAGCAGGAAGCCGTTGATGGCCAGCACCCAGACCGAGCTCACGCCCAGGGCGGGCAGGACGCTGTTGATGGAGGTCAGGAGCAGGGCGCCCAGTGCGGCGCCGTAGACGCTGCCGGAGCCGCCGGTGAAGACGACACCGCCGACCACGACCGCGCTGACCACGGTGAGTTCGTAGCCGTTGCCGGTCCCGGAGTCGACGTTGCCGAACCGGGCCAGGTACATCGCGCCGGCCAGGCCGGCGAGGCCGCCGCAGAAGGTGTACGCGGCGAGGATCCGCTTGCGCACCGGGATACCGGCGAGCCGTGCGGCTTCGGGGTTGGAGCCGAGGGCGTACAGCTCCCGGCCGCTGCCGAAGTGCTTGAGGTAGTAGGCGGTCGCCACCAGCACCGCCACCGCGATCAGCGCCAGCCAGGGCACCGCGGAGAGGCCGCCGGAGCCGAAGTCCACGAACCCGCCGGGCAGGTCGGCCGCGGTGATCTGCCGGGAGCCGACCCAGATGGAGTCGATGCCCCGGATGATGTACAGCGTGCCGAGGGTGACGACGAGGGCGGGCACCTGGCCGAGGCTGACCAGCAGACCGTTGAGGAGCCCGAAGCCGACGCCGAGCAGGATCGCCAGGACGATCGCGATCACCGGGTTGCCGCCGCCCTGCAGATAGGTGCCGGCGGCGAAGGCGGTGATGCCGAGGGTGGAGCCGACCGACAGGTCGACGTTGCGGGTGATGACGACCAGCGACTGGCCGGTGGCGACCAGCACCAGGATGGTCGCGTTCAGCAGCAGGTCCTTGATGCCCTGCTCGGAGAGGAACTCGCTGTTGCCGGCCTGGGTGACGGCGATCATCACCAGGAAGACAGCCAGGATGGCGAGTTCGCGCATCTTGAAGACACGGTCGACGAGTCGCGTCCCACTGGACTTGGGCGCCTCGGCGACGGGGGCCTGCTCAGGAGTGGCGACCGTCATGCGGCTGCCCTCCCGGTGGCTGCGGCCATCACGGTTTCCTCGGTGGCGTCGGTACGGGGGATCTCGGCGGTGATCCGGCCCTCGTGCATCACCAGCACGCGGTCGGCCATGCCGAGGATCTCGGGCAGGTCGGAGGAGATCATCAGGACGGCGACCCCGTCGGCGGCCAGCTCGCTGAGCAGCCGGTGCACCTCGGCCTTGGTGCCGACGTCGATACCGCGGGTCGGCTCGTCGACGATCAGTACCTTGGGGGCGGTGGCCAGCCACTTGGCGAGGACGACCTTCTGCTGGTTGCCGCCGGAGAGCGTGTTGACGGTGTCGGCGATCCGGGCGTACTTCACCTGCAGCTTGACCGCCCAGTCGAGGGAGCGGCTGCGTTCGGCACCCCGGTCCATCAGGCCGGCCTTCACCGTCGTACGGAGTCCGGTGAGGCCGATGTTGCGCTCGATCGACATGTCCATCACCAGGCCCTGGGCGCGGCGGTCCTCGGGGACCAGGGCGAGTCCGGCGGCCATCGCGGTGGAGGGGGCGCCGTTGACCAGCGCCCTGCCGTCCACGGTGACCTCGCCGGCGTCCCAGCGGTCGATCCCGAACACGGCGCGGGCCACTTCGGTGCGTCCGGCGCCGACCAGTCCGGCCAGTCCGACGATCTCGCCGCGCCGGACCTCGAAGGAGACGTCGGTGAAGACGCCCTCGCGGGTCAGCCGACGGACGCTGAGGGCGACTTCGCCCGGGGTGACGTCCTGCTTGGGGTAGAGCTCGTCGAGGTCGCGGCCGACCATACGGCGGACCAGGTCGTCCTCGGTCATGCCGTCGAGGGGCTCGCTGGCGATCCAGGCGCCGTCGCGCAGGGTCGTCACCCGCTGGCAGATCTCGAAGATCTCCTCGAGCCGGTGGGAGATGAACAGGACGGCCGCGCCCTGCTCGCGCAGGGTCCGCACGACTCCGAAGAGGCGGGCGACCTCGCTGCCGGTGAGGGCGGCGGTCGGCTCGTCCATGATCAGGACGCGGGCGTCGAAGGAGAGCGCCTTGGCGATCTCGACGATCTGCTGGTCGGCGATGGACAGTCCGCGCGCCGGGCGGTCCGGGTCGAGGTCGACGCCGAGCCGGGTCATCAGGGCGGCGGTCGCCGCGTGGGTGGCCTTGTGGTCGATCCGGCCGAGGGCGCGCCGCGGCTGGCGGCCCATGAAGATGTTCTCGGCGATCGAAAGGTCGGGGAAGAGCGTGGGTTCCTGGTAGATCACGGCGATGCCGGCGTCGCGGGCGTCGCCGGGACCGTGGAAGACCACGGGCTCACCGTCGAGCAGCACCCGGCCGGCGTCCGGTCGGTGCACCCCCGCGAGGGTCTTGATCAGGGTCGACTTGCCCGCGCCGTTCTCCCCGGCGAGGGCGTGCACCTCGCCGGGGAACAGCTCCAGGGAGACGCCCCGCAGGGCGCGTACGGCACCGAAGGACTTGGCGACGTCCCTCAGCGCCAGCACCGGGGCCGGTCCCGTGTCGGACGGGTGGGTCATGGGTGGCTCCTCGACGACGGCCGCAACCGGTGCCCTCAGGGGTCCGTCACGGCGTCGTGAAAGGTTTCAACTGGATTGCCGGGACGTTAGGCACGCCGGGCATGTCACGTCAATGGGTCCGTCTCGAAAATCTTTCGATAGCTGAAGGTCACGCGGATGTCACGAAAAGGGCGCGTGGTCGAAGGGGTTGACACTCCTACCGGAGGCTCATAGCTTCCCGTTCTGAATCGTTTCATCCGGCGCAGGTGCCGGACCGATGTCACAGGAGCCCGAAGTGACCGACCTCGCCGCGGTGAAGGCCGCGCTGAAGACCCAGGCCGTCGAGACGCCGTCGTGGGCGTACGGGAACTCGGGGACCCGCTTCAAGGTGTTCGCCCAGGAGGGCGTGCCACGCACCCCGCAGGAGAAACTGGAGGACGCGGCGCAGGTCCACGCGTTCACCGGAGTGGCGCCGACCGTCGCGCTGCACATCCCGTGGGACAAGGTGGAGGACTACTCCGCACTTGCGAAACATGCCGAGGACCGGGGGGTGAAGCTGGGGGCGATCAACTCCAACACCTTCCAGGACGACGCCTACAAACTGGGCAGCATCTGCCATCCCGACGCGGGGGTGCGGCGCAAGGCCGTCGATCATCTGCTGGAGTGCGTCGACATCATGGACGCGACGGGCTCCGCCGATCTGAAGCTGTGGTTCGCCGACGGCACCAATTACCCGGGGCAGGACGATGTGCGGGCGCGGCAGGACCGGCTGGCCGAGGGGCTGGCCGAGGTGTACGAGCGGCTCGGCGACGGGCAGCGGATGCTGCTGGAGTACAAGTTCTTCGAGCCGGCCTTCTACACGACCGATGTCCCCGACTGGGGGACGGCGTACGCGCACTGTCTGAAGCTGGGGCCGAAGGCACAGGTCGTGGTCGACACGGGGCACCATGCGCCGGGGACCAACATCGAGTTCATCGTGGCCACGCTGCTGCGGGAGGGGAAGCTCGGGGGGTTCGACTTCAACTCGCGGTTCTACGCCGATGACGATCTGATGGTGGGCGCCGCCGATCCGTTCCAGCTGTTCCGGATCATGTACGAGGTCGTACGGGGCGGGGGGTACACCTCCGAGGTGGCGTTCATGCTGGACCAGTGCCACAACATCGAGGCGAAGATTCCGGCGATCATCCGGTCGGTGATGAATGTGCAGGAGGCGACGGCTAAGGCGTTGCTCGTCGACCGGTCGGCGCTTTCTGCTGCGCAGGCTTCCGGGGATGTGCTGGAAGCCAACGCCGTCTTGATGGACGCGTACAACACGGACGTGCGTCCGCTGCTGCGTGAGGTGCGGGAGGAGATGGAGTTGGACCCCGAGCCTCTTGCCGCGTACCGGCGGTCGGGGTGGGCCGAGAAGATCGTTGCTGAGCGGGTTGGCGGAGAGCAGGCCGGTTGGGGTGCGTGAGCGTCTGCCTGGATCTGTTCGTCGCGGGCTGCGGGCCGGATGTGGCTGGTCGCGCCCACGCGGCGGAGCCGCACATTGATACGGCCCCGCGCCCCTGAAAAACATGCACTCACCCCTTTCAAGTAAGGACTGAAGGTTCATGGCACCGCACCCCGAAGCTGCCGCACTCCTCGCCAGGTCCCACAGGCTCGGCTCTGATCCCCGGAACACCAACTACGCGGGCGGCAACGCGTCCGCGAAAGGCACCGACATCGATCCCGTCACCGGCTCGGATGTCGAGCTGATGTGGGTGAAGGGGTCGGGAGGCGATCTCGGCACGCTCACCGAGAGCGGGCTCGCCGTGTTGCGGCTGGATCGGCTGCGAGGGCTCGTCGAGGTGTACCCGGGGGTCGAGCGTGAGGACGAGATGGTCGCCGCGTTCGACTACTGCCTGCACGGGAAGGGCGGGGCCGCTCCGTCCATCGACACCGCCATGCACGGGCTCGTCGACGCCGCCCATGTGGATCATCTGCACCCGGACTCCGGGATCGCGCTCGCCTGTGCCGCCGACGGGGAGAAGCTGACCGCCGAGTGCTTCGGGGACACGGTGGCGTGGGTGCCGTGGCGGCGGCCCGGGTTCCAGCTGGGGCTGGACATCGCCGCCATCAAGGAAGCCAACCCGCAGGCCATCGGGGTCGTCCTGGGCGGGCACGGGATCACCGCCTGGGGTGACAGCGCCGAGGAGTGCGAGCGGAACTCGCTGCACATCATCCGGACCGCGGAGAAGTTCCTGGAGGAGCGGGGGAAGGCCGAGCCCTTCGGGCCCGTCGTCGAGGGGTACGAGGCACTGCCCGAGGGTGAGCGGCGGGAGCGGGCCGCCGCGCTCGCACCGTATGTGCGGGCGATCGCCTCGCAGGACCGGCCGCAGGTCGGGCACTTCGACGACTCCGAGGTCGTCCTCGATTTCGTCGCCCGGGCCGAGCATCCTCGGCTCGCCGCGCTCGGCACCTCGTGCCCGGACCACTTCCTGCGGACCAAGGTGCGGCCGCTGGTGCTCGACCTGCCGCCCGCCGCTCCGCTCGACGAGGCGATCGCGCGGCTTCGGGAGCTGCACGCCGAGTACCGGGAGGAGTACGCCGCCTACTACGCGCGGCACGCCGAGGCGGACTCCCCCGCCCTGCGCGGCGCCGACCCGGCGATCGTGCTCGTGCCGGGGGTGGGCATGTTCTCGTTCGGCAAGGACAAGCAGACCGCGCGGGTCGCGGGCGAGTTCTACGTCAACGCCATCAACGTGATGCGCGGGGCCGAGGCGGTGTCCTCCTACGCGCCGATCGAGGAGCGGGAGAAGTTCCGCATCGAGTACTGGGCGCTGGAGGAGGCCAAGCTCCAGCGGATGCCGAAGCCGAAGGCGCTGGCCACGCGTGTGGCGCTGGTGACGGGGGCCGGCAGCGGGATCGGGAAGGCCATCGCGGGCCGGCTCGTCGCGGAAGGGGCGTGTGTCGTCGTCGCCGATCTCAACGGTGACAACGCCGCCGCCGTCGCCGGGGAGCTGGGCGGGCCGGACAAGGCCGTCGCCGTGACCGTCGACGTGACCTCCGAGGAGCAGATCGCCGACGCCTTCAAGGCCGCGGCGCTCGCCTTCGGCGGCGTCGATCTCGTGGTCAACAACGCGGGGATCTCCATCTCCAAGCCGCTGCTGGAGACCTCGGCGAAGGACTGGGACCTGCAGCACGACATCATGGCCCGGGGGTCGTTCCTGGTGTCGCGCGAGGCGGCCCGCGTGATGATCGCGCAGGGGCTGGGCGGGGACATCGTCTACATCGCCTCGAAGAACGCCGTGTTCGCCGGCCCCAACAACATCGCCTACTCCGCCACCAAGGCCGACCAGGCCCACCAGGTGCGGCTGCTGGCCGCCGAGCTGGGTGAGCACGGGATCCGGGTGAACGGGGTCAATCCGGACGGGGTGGTGCGGGGGTCGGGCATCTTCGCCGGGGGCTGGGGTGCCCAGCGGGCCGCGACCTACGGCATCGAGGAGGAGAAGCTGGGCGAGTTCTACGCGCAGCGGACCATCCTCAAGCGGGAGGTGCTGCCCGAGCACGTCGCGAACGCGGTGTTCGCGCTGACGGGCGGGGAGCTGACCCACACCACCGGGCTGCATGTGCCCGTCGACGCGGGTGTGGCGGCCGCGTTCCTCCGGTGACGGCCGTGAGGTCGTACGCCGCGGTCGACCTCGGCGCGTCCAGCGGGCGGGTCATGGTCGGCCGGGTCGGCCCGGACTCGCTGGAGCTGGCGGAGGCGCACCGGTTCGTGAACCGTCCGGTGCGGGTGCCGGAGGGGCTGCGGTGGGACGTGCTGTCGCTGTACGCCGGTGTCCTGGACGGGCTGCGGGCGGCAGGACAGGTCGACTCCGTCGGCATCGACAGTTGGGCCGTGGACTACGGGCTGCTGGACGCCGACGGGGCGCTGCTCGGCAACCCGGTGCACTACCGGGACGCGCGCACCGAGGGCATCGCGGAGAAGGTGTGGGCCACCGTGCCGGCGGCCGAGCTGTACGCGGCGACCGGCATCCAGTACGCGCCCTTCAACACCCTCTACCAGCTGACCGCGGCCGCCGACTCGGCCCAGCTGAGCCACGCAGAGCGGCTGTTGCTCATCCCCGATCTGCTGACGTACTGGCTGACCGGCGAGCAGGGCACCGAGCTGACCAACGCCTCCACGACCCAGCTCGTCGATCCCCGGACGCGCGACTGGTCGTACGACGTCGCCGCGCGGCTGGGCATCGACCTGGAGCTGTTCGCGCCGCTGCGGCAGCCCGGTGACCCGGCCGGGGTGCTGCGGGCACGGGTGCTGGAGGAGACGGGGCTGACCGGGCCCGTGCCGGTGACGGCCGTCGGGTCGCACGACACGGCGTCCGCGGTGGCGGCCGTGCCGGCGACCGGTGAGCGGTTCGCTTACATCTGCACCGGCACCTGGTCCCTGGCGGGCCTCGAACTGACGGCGCCCGTGCTCACCGAGGAGAGCCGCGCCGCCAACTTCACCAACGAGCTGGGGCTGGACGGCACGGTCCGCTATCTGCGCAACATCATGGGGCTGTGGCTGCTCCAGGAGTGCGTACGGGCCTGGGGGGACCCGGATCTGGGCGCGCTGCTGCGGGAAGCGGCCGCCGCTCCCGCGCTGCGGTCGGTCGTGGACGCGGGGGACGCCGTCTTCCTCGCGCCGGGGCGGATGCCGGAGCGGATCGCCGAGGCGTGCCGGGCCACCGGGCAGCCGGTGCCGCAGACGCGGGGTGAGATCACGCGGTGCATCCTCGACTCGCTCGCCCTGGCCCACCGGCGGGCGGTCGAGGACGCCCAGCGGCTCGCCGGTCATCCCGTCGACGTCGTGCACATCGTGGGTGGTGGTACCCGCAACGAGCTGCTGTGCCGGCTCACCGCCGATGCCTGCGGGTTGCCGGTGGTGGCCGGACCGACGGAGGCGGCGGCGCTCGGCAACGTGCTGGTGCAGGCCCGGGCGCACGGGCTGGTCGGGGACCTCGCGGGGATGCGGCGCCTGCTCGCCCGTACCCAGCCCCTGACGCGCTACGAGCCGCGGGGCGGCACCGCGCGGTGGCAGGAGGCGCAGGCCCGGCTCGCCACGCGGTGAGCCGGGGTCTCCCCCCGATCCTTGTGCCGGACTACCCTGCACTCATCCGATGATCAACCCCAAGGAGCCGCGATGCGTGTCGCACTGTTCCTGACCTGTGTCAACGACACGCTCTATCCGGACACCGGCCGTGCCGTGGTGAAACTGCTGACCAGGTTGGGTGTCGAGGTCGACTTCCCGATGGCGCAGACCTGCTGCGGACAGGCCCACTACAACACCGGATACCGCCATGAGGCGGAGCCGCTCGCCCGGCATTTCTCCGATGTCTTCGGGGAGTACGAGGCGATCGTGACGCCGTCCGGGTCGTGCGGGGCGATGGTGCGGGAGCTGTATCCGCGGATGGGCGAGCGGGCTCGGGCCGAGGGGCGCGGGGACACCCTCGCGGCCACGCTGGCGCCCGTGGTGCCGAAGACGTACGAGCTGACGGAGTTCCTGGTGGACGTCCTCGGGGTCACGGACGTGGGCGCCCACTACCCGCACAGGGTGACCTACCACCCGACCTGCCACGGGCTGCGCGGCCTGGCGCTCGGCGACCGGCCCCGGCGGCTGCTCCAGGCCGTGAAGGGGCTGGAGCTGGTCGAGCTGCCGGGGGCGGAGGAGTGCTGTGGGTTCGGCGGCACCTTCGCGCTGAAGAACTCCGACGTCTCGGCGGCGATGGGTGCCGACAAGGTGCGCAACGCCGAGTCGACCGGCGCCGAGGTGCTGTGCGCGGCCGACAACTCCTGTCTCATGCACATCGGCGGCACCATGGCCCGGCTGAGCACCGGCATGCGGCCGGTGCACATCGCGGAGATCCTGGCGAGCACGGAGGAGGAGCCGACGGCATGAGCGGGACGTTCGTAGGGATGCCGGCCTTCCCCGAGGCCGCGCACGAGGCCGTCGACAACCAGACCCTGCGCGGGAACCTGCGGCACGCCACGCACACGATCCGCGCCAAGCGCGAGAAGGCCGTCACCGAGGTCTCGGACTGGGCGGCGCTGCGCGAGGCAGGCAAGCGGATCAAGGACCACACACTTCGTCATCTCGACCGCTATCTCGTGCGGTTGGAGGAGTCGGTGACGGCCGCGGGCGGCACGGTCCACTGGGCCGTCGACGCCGACGAGGCCAACCGCATCGTCACTCGACTCGTCAAGGAGACGGGCGAGTCGGAGGTCGTCAAGGTCAAGTCGATGGCCACCCAGGAGATCGGGCTCAACGAGGCGCTGGAGGAGGAGGGCATCCGCGCCTACGAGACCGATCTCGCCGAACTGATCGTGCAGTTGGGCAAGGACCGGCCCTCGCACATCCTCGTTCCCGCCATCCACCGCAACCGGGGCGAGATCAGGGAGATCTTCGAACGCGAGATGAGCGAGTGGGGACGTCCGGCACCGGAAGGGCTCACCGACACGCCCGCCGAACTCGCCGAAGCCGCACGTCTCCACCTCCGCGAGAAGTTCCTGCGCGCCAAGGTCGGCATCTCCGGCGCCAACTTCATGATCGCCGAGACCGGCACGCTGGTCGTCGTGGAGTCCGAGGGCAACGGACGGATGTGCCTGACCCTGCCCGAGACCCTGATCTCGGTCGTCGGCATCGAGAAGATCCTGCCGACCTGGCAGGACCTGGAGGTCTTCCTCCAGACGCTCCCCCGCTCCTCGACGGCCGAGCGCATGAACCCGTACACCTCGATGTGGACCGGCACTTCGGACGAGGACGGTCCGCGGACCTTCCATCTGGTCCTCATCGACAACGGCCGCACCGACACCCTCGCCGACGAGGTCGGCCGCCAGGCCCTGCGCTGCATCCGCTGCTCGGCCTGCCTGAACGTCTGCCCGGTCTACGAGCGGGCCGGCGGCCACGCCTACGGCTCGGTCTACCCGGGCCCGATCGGCGCCATCCTCAGCCCCCAGCTCCGGGGCACGGCGAGCGAGATCGACGCCTCCCTGCCCTACGCGTCCTCGCTCTGCGGTGCCTGCTACGAGGTGTGCCCGGTCGCCATCGACATCCCCGAGGTGCTGGTGCATCTGCGGGAACGGGTCGTGGAGGGCGGTCCGGTGATCCGCGAGGGCAACAAGGTCGTACTGAAGCCGGCCAAGGGACATGCCGCCGAGCGGGCGGCGATGCGGGCGGCCCGGTGGGCGTTCGCGCACCCGGGCGCCCTGCGCACCGGCCAGCGGCTCGCCTCCCGCACCCGCCGTCTCCACCCGCGCAGGCTGCCGGGTCCCGGCAAGGCGTGGAGCGCCACCCGGGAGCTGCCGCCGGTGCCGGCCGAGCCGTTCCGGGACTGGTGGCAGCGGACGAACGGTGGAAAGGGCGGGGCGAAGTGAGCAGCAGGGAACGGATCCTGGGCCGGGTGCGGCGCGCGCTCGCCGATGTGGAGCGGGACGACAGGCCGTACGACCAGGCGGTCACGCGGGACTACCTGCGCGAGCACGGCGACCGGAGTGTCGCGCAGACCGTCGATCTGCTGGCCGAGAACCTCGCCGACTACCGGGCGCTCGTGCACCGCTGCTCGGAGGGTGAACTGCCGGCCGTGATCGGCCGGTTGCTGGCCGAGCGCGGGGCGAGGTCGGTGGTCGTGCCGCCGGGTCTGGACGCGGAGTGGCTGTCGGCCACCGATGCCGACCGGGTCGAGGACCACGCGGACGGCACCCCGCACGAGCTCGACCGGGTCGACAGCGTGGTCACGGCGTGCGCGGTGGCCATCGCCGAGACCGGGACGATCGTGCTGGACGGCGGACCGGACCAGGGCCGGCGCCGGATCACGCTCGTCCCCGACCACCATGTGTGCGTGGTGCGTGTGCCCCGACAGGTCGTGTCGTCCGTGCCGCAGGCCCTCGAACGGCTGGACCCCGCCCGCCCGTTGACATGGATCTCCGGTCCGTCGGCGACCAGTGACATCGAGCTGGACCGGGTGGAGGGGGTGCACGGTCCGCGCACGCTGGAGGTGATCCTGGTCGGCTGAGGAGCCTTCGGGCCGGTGCCCTTCAGAGATCCCTGGGTTCCAGGGGATCGTTCGCGGGGCCCTGGACGACGCCTCCGTGGACGTCGAAGCGGGAGCCGTGGCACGGGCACTCCCAGGCGCGCTCCGCACGGTTGAACGCGACGAGGCAGCCCAGGTGGGTGCAGCGCGCGGAGAGCACGTGCAGCTTTCCGTCCTCGTCGCGGTGGACGGCGCAGCGTTCGCCTGAGACCCGGACGACCGCGCCCTCACCGGGGGCGATGTCGTCCACCGACGGGCCGGACGGCGCCGGCAGCCGGTCGCCGACGAAGTGGCGGGCCACGTCGGCCTGGTGCTTGAGGAAGGCGGCACCCTCGCGGACGACGGACGCGATACGGCGGGGGTCGTACAGCTCGCTCCACTCGCAGGGGCGCCCGTCGATCCGTTCGGCGAGCAGCCGGCCGGCCATGATGCCGCTGCTGAGGCCCCAGCCGCCGAAGCCGGTGGCGACGTGGACGTGGTCGGCGCCGGGGTGGAGCGGGCCGACGAGGGGGACGGTGTCGGTGGAGGCGTTGTCCTGCGTGGCCCAGCGGTGGGTCGGGGTCAGCTCGCCGAAGTGGTCCGTCGCCCAGCCGAAGAGCCGGGCGAAGCGCTCCTCGACGTCGTCGCCCGTGCCCGGGGTGAAGTGCTCGCCGGTCACGACGAGCAGTCGGCGTCCGTTGTCGAGGGGTGCCGTGCGGACCGAGCGGGTGTTCCGCTCGGGGGTGATGTACATGCCCAGCGGAGCCCTGTCGGCGTCGAGGGGCGCGGCCACGACCAGTTCGCGGCGCGGGGAGAGCCGGGTGAACAGCAGGGCCCGGCCGAAGACGGGGTAGTGGGTGGCGACGACCACGTCCCGGGCGGTCACCGTCGTCGCGGACGCGGGTGACCGGGCGGTCAGCACACAGGGCTCGCCCTCCTTCAGCTCCGTGACGCGGGTGTACTCGTGGAGGGTGCCGCCGAGCCGCCGGATGCCGTCGGCGAGGGCCAGCAGGTACTTGCGGGGGTGGAACTGGGCCTGGCCGGTGACCCGGACCGCGCCCGCGACGGGAAACGGCAGCTCCGTCTCGGTCACGAACTGGGCCGGCAGCCCGGCCTCCCGCGCCGCCTCCGCCTCGGCCCGCAGGTCACCGGCCCGGGCGGGATCCTCGGCGTAGGTGTACGCGGCGGTGTCCTCCCACTCGCAGTCGATGCCGAGCAGGTTCGCGATCTCCTCGGCCCGGCGGATCGCGCCCTGCTGCGAGCGGGCGTAGAGCCGGGCCGCCTCCGGGCCCCGGGTGCGGCGCAGCCGGTCGTAGACGAGGGTGTGCAGGGCGGTCAGCTTGGCGGTGGTGTGGCCGGTGACGCCGGCCGCGATCCGCCCGGCCTCCAGGACGGCGACGGAGTGGCCGTCCCGGGCCAGCTCCCACGCCGTGCTCAGCCCCGCGACGCCCGCGCCGACGACGGCGACATCGACCCTCAGTGGCCCTTCCGGCGGGGGTGCGGGATCACCGGGCGGGGCGCTCTGCAGCCAGTACGACCCGTGGAGACGCGCCTGTTCGTCCATGGTCGCCGGGTTCCCGCGACCGGCCGGGTCACACGAGCGGGGCCGGGCCGGGGACGGGCACGGGGACGGGCTCAGGAGTAGGTCATGGCGCAGCCGTGCCGCAGCGAGTACTGGGCGGCCCGCAGGTACACCGCCGTGTAGAACGCGCTGGAGAGGTCGTCGGCCCACGGGCCGGGGCGGGTCGTGGCGGCCTTGTCCGCGGCGCCGTCCAGGAACCAGGCGGTCAGTTCGAGGGCGCGGAAGGTGGCCGGTATCAGGTCCAGCGGCAGGCCGATGGCCCCGGCGAGCCGCTCGGCCAGGCCGAGGACGTACGGGGCTCCGACGACCAGTGTCTCGTCCGTGTACGAGGAGGCGACCGGCAGCGGCACGGCCTCCGCCAGCGCGAACGGGACCAGGAGCGACCAGCCGAGGAGGGCGTCCCGCTCGTCGGGGGTCAGCCGCTCCCGGCACAGCGCGTCGAAGCCGTCCATCGACGGGCTCAGCTTCTCCTCGAACCAGTCCGGGGCGCCCGGGCCGCCCTTCGCCTCGTACGGCGGCAGCCCCCGCCGTGCCAGCTCCGCGTTCAGCGCCGAGGCGATGTCACCGTGGCCGTCCTCCCCCGCCGGCGACCAGTCCTGAGAACTCACACTCACGAGATAGATGCCCATGAGCGCAAGGTAACCGCCGCCACTGACACCGACGTCACCATCGGCAACATCGACAAGAGCGCTGAACAAGCGCTTAGATATGTGACCGGACCTGCCCCTCCTCGACCGATCCCCCGGAGGCCCCGTTGTTCACGTCCGTCGACGACGTCTCCGCCCGTCTCGCCGAGACCGGCTATCTGGCCTCCCCCGCGGTCGCCACGACCGTCTTCCTCGCCGACCGGCTCGGCAAGCCGCTGCTCGTGGAGGGCCCGGCCGGGGTCGGCAAGACGGAACTCGCCAAGGCCGTCGCGCAGGTGGCGGGGGCCCGGCTGGTGCGGCTGCAGTGCTACGAGGGCGTGGACGAGTCCCGGGCGCTGTACGAGTGGAACCACGCCAAGCAGCTGCTGCGCATCAGCGCCGGCCGCGACGAGACGTGGGACGAGGCCCGCACGGACATCTTCAGCGAGGAGTTCCTGCTCCCCCGCCCGCTGCTGACCGCGATCCGCGGCGACGAGCCGACGGTCCTGCTGATCGACGAGACCGACAAGGCCGACGTCGAGGTGGAGGGCCTGCTCCTCGAGGTGCTCAGCGACTTCCAGGTCACCGTCCCGGAGCTGGGCACGATCACCGCGACCCGCCGTCCCTTCGTCGTCCTCACCTCCAACGCCACCCGCGAGCTGTCCGAGGCGCTGCGCCGCCGCTGCCTGTTCCTGCACCTCGGCTTCCCCGACGAGGAGCTGGAGCGGCGGATCGTCCGGCTCAAGGTGCCCGGTCTCGACGCGGCGCTGGCCGAGTCGGTGGTCCGGGTGGTCGCCGCGCTGCGGGCGATGGACCTGCGCAAGGTGCCGTCGGTCGCCGAGACCATCGACTGGGCCCGCACCCTGCTCGCGCTCGGCGCCACCACCCTGGACGAGACCGTCGTACGGGACAGTCTGGGCGTGATCCTCAAGCACCAGGACGACGTCCTGAAGGCCGGGGCGAAGCTCGATCTGGACGCCGTGTGAGCGGCGACGCCGCCGAGCGGCTGACCGGGTTCGTGGCCGCGCTGCGGGCGCACGGCGTCCGGATCGGCACCGGCGAGACCGTGGACGCGGCCGAGGCCGTGGCGGTGCTCGGGTTCGCGGACCGGGGGCTGCTGCGCGAGGGACTGGCCGCGACACTGCTGCACACCACGGACCAACGGCGGCTGTTCGACACCGTCTTCGACCTGTACTTCCCCCACGGCGTGGGCGCGCCCGCGGGTGAGCCCGGCGACCGGGAGGATCTGCGCGACCGGCTCGCCGACGCCCTCGCCGCCAATGACCGTGCCGCGCTGGGGCAGTTGGCGATCGAGGCGGTCGACGGGCTGGGCGGGTACGGGAGTTCACCGGGGGCGGACGGCTGGTCGTCGTACCAGACCCTCGACCGGCTGCGTCCGCAGACGCTGCTGGCACGGGTACGGGACGACATGCGGCGGCAGGGCGGTGGGGCCGGTTTCGCCGGCCGGCTCCTGGAGGACGAGATCCGGCGGCGCATCGAGGCCTTCCGCACCCTGGTGGCGGCGGAGGCACGGCGCCGGGTCGCGGAGCGGCGGGGGCGGGACGAGATCGCGCGGCGGGCCGTGGCGCCCACCGCGGACCGGGTGGACTTCCTGTACGCGGGGCGGGACCGGCTGGCCGAACTGCGGCGCACCGTACAGCCGTTGGCGCGCAAGCTGGCCACCCGGCTGGCCGCGCGCCGCCGCCGTGCCGCACGCGGGACGATCGATCTGCGGCGCACCCTGCGCGGCTCGCTGTCCACGGGCGGGGTGCCGATGCGGCCCGTGCTGCGCCGCCGGCGTCCGGCCCGGCCCGAACTGGTGCTGCTGTGCGATGTGTCGGGCTCGGTGTCCGGCTTCTCCGACTTCACGATGCTGCTGGTGCAGGCGCTGCACGACCAGTTCAGCAAGGTGCGGGTGTTCGCCTTCGTCAACCGGATCGACGAGATCACGGGGCTCCTCGAACGCGGTGCCGCCGACCCGGAGGGTCTCGGCGCCCGCATCCAGGCCGAGGCGCGGCTGACGGGCTATCACGGCAGCAGCGACTACGGCATGGCACTCGGCGAGTTCGCGGAGCGGTACGGCGCCGCCGTGGGCCCCCGCACGACGGTGTTCGTGCTGGGGGACGCGCGGACGAACATGAGCGACCCGAACCTGGCGGCGGTCCGGGAGATCGCCGAACGGGCCCGCCGCCTCTACTGGTTGAACCCGGAGCCGCGTGCGCTGTGGGGCACGGGCGACTCGGCCGCACCCGAGTACGCCGAGCTGGTCGCGATGCACGAATGCCGCAACGCTCACCAACTCGGCGCGCTGGTCGGGCGGTTGCTGCCCATCTGAGCGAACCGCCCGGCTCGGTCCGGCCAACCGGCCTACTTGTCCTTGGCCTTGGCGTATTCCTTGGCCATCGATCCCTGGAAGTCGTAGACCACGCACTGCTCGTCACCGACCACCCAGGCGTCATGGCCGGGCGAGACCACGAAGACGTCGCCGGGACCCACCTCGGTCTCGCCGCCCTCGTCCATGAGGACGTGCATGCGCCCGCTGACCACATAGCCGTTGTGGTGGATCTGACAGGTGTCCGTTCCCGCGATCGGCGCCACCGACTCCGTCCAGCGCCACCCGGGCTCGAACGTCGCGATGGCGAAGTCGAGCCCACTCATGTGGACGGCTTCCAGGTGTCCCCGGGGAAAGTCACGCCGCTCGTCCGGCTTGTCGAGCGTCTTCACTTCCAGCATGGCGCTCCTCCCTTCCGGCCGCACTCGCCCACGGCCGGGGCCCGGTCTCCCCGGCGGCCCAGGACGTCACCGGTGGGGGCCGCACCCCACACCTCCATCGTCCGCCCGTCCACCGGGGGCCGCCATTCGGCGGACGCCCTCGTCAGGCACCGTCGCCGCACAGCTCGGCGAAGCGGCCCGTGTCGATGTTGCCGCCGGAGACGATCACTCCGACGCGCCGGGGCAGGGCGGTGACGCGTCCGGCGAGCAGGGCGGCCAGCGGAGTGGCCCCGCTCGGCTCCACGACGATCTTCAGGCGCTCGAAGGCGAACCGCATGGCGGCGCGGATCTCGTCGTCGGAGACCAGGGCGATCTCGTCGACGAGCCGCCGGTTCACCGAGAAGGTCAGCTCACCGGGCGTGTGCAGGGCCTGGCCGTCGGCGATGGTGCGCGGCACCGGGATCTCCACCCGTCGGCCCGCCTCCAGCGAGCGCTTGGTGTCGTCCCCGGCCTCGGGCTCGACGCCGACGATCCGGATGCCCGGTCGCAGCCCCTTGGCCGCCGTGGCGCTGCCGGCGATCAGCCCGCCACCGCCGACCGGGGCGAGGAGCGCGTCCAACTCCCCCGCCTCCTCCAGGAGTTCGAGGGCGGCTGTGCCCTGCCCGGCCATGACGTGCGGATGCTCGTAGGGCGGGATCAGCGTCAGGCCCCGTTCGGCGGCCAAGGCCTGCGCGAGGGCCACCCGGTCCTCGCTGTAGCGGTCGTACGTCACGATCTCGGCGCCGTAGCCCTCCGTCGCCGCCCGCTTGGAGCGCGGCGCGTCCTCGGGCATGACGATCACCGCGGTGGTGCCCAGTTCCCGCGCGGCCAGGGCGACCGCCTGGGCGTGGTTGCCGGAGGAGTAGGCGGCGATGCCCCGGGCCAGTTGTCCGGGAGTCAGGCGGGAGGCCGCGTTGTAGGCGCCGCGGAACTTGAAGGCGCCCACCCGCTGGAAGTTCTCGCACTTGAGGAGCACCTCGGCGCCGACGGCCTCGTCCAGGGTGCGGGAGCGCAGCACGGGGGTGCGGTGGGCGACGCCCTTGAGCCGGGCGGCCGCGTCCCGGACGTCGTCCAGGGTGATCGGCGGGGGTGTGGTGGTCACGGGTGTGCTCCCTCGGGGGTGTCGTCGGTCGGGGTGGCCGCCGGGCTCGCTGCCGCACCGGGCGTGACCGTGGCAGCCGGGACGCCGGCCTCCGGGCCGGCCGCCGCACCCGGCCTGACCGTGACAGCCGGAACCCCGGCCTCCCGGCCCGCCACCGCGCCCGGCCTGACCGTGACAGCCGGAACCCCGGCCTCCCGGCCCGCCGCCGCACCCGGCCTGACCGTGACAGCCGGAACCCCGGCCTCCCGGCCCGCCGCCGCACCCGGCCTGACCGTGACAGCCGGAACCCCGGCCTCCCGGCCCGCCGCCGCGCCGGGCGTACCGTCGGCAGTCGGCGCTCCCGCCGCGGCACCGCCCGTACCCTCGGCGGTCGGCGCTCCGGCCGTCGCCCTGGCCTGCGACAGGTAGTTGTAGGCGGAGGCGCGGGAGATGCCGAGGCGGCCGGCGATCTGTTCGACGGCGCGGCGCACGGCGAACACGCCGCGTTCGTCCAAGCCGCGGAAGAGCGCGACGCGCCGCGTCCGGTCGAGACCGGCCCAGGTCTGGTCCTGGCGCCGCAGATGCTCGTCGAGCAGGGCGTCCACGACGGAGTCGATGTCGTCGCCGAACGTGGTCACCGATGTCTGCGCCGACGCCCCCGCGGCCCCCGCGAGCGCGGCCAGCAGGCCCTGCACCCGGTCGACCTCGGTGACGTCCACGTTGACACAGAGCGCGCCGAACACGGCGCCGGCGGAGTCGCGCAGCACCATCGTGGACGATTTGACCAGCTTGCCGGTGCCGGTGCGGGTGACGTAGTTCAGCTCGTCGCGGGCGTCGTCGCCGCGGGCGAGGACCCGCAGGCCGATCTCGCTCATCGCCCCGCCGACCGTCCGTCCGGTCACCGCCCCGGCGACGGCGACGACGGACTTCTCCGGCCGCCGGTAGTCGTGCAGGACAACCTCGCACACCGGCCCGAACGTCGCGGCGATCCCGTCCACGACGGGGGCGAGCGCCCGCAGGATCGCGTCCCGCTCCGCTTCCCTGGAATCCATACTCGATTAGACCACACGTCCAGAAGCTGGACCAACAGTCCAAGCCAACGTAGTGCGCCACCCCGTTCAGGGGAACCGCCGATCAAGGGGTGGTGTGGCCAATTGCCGTTTCCCTAGGATGTGTTACCGACCGCGACGACGCGGCCACGGCTGGGAGCTGGGGAGCTGGGGGAAGACATGCAGTCCGGGAAGCCTCTGTCCACGAAGATCGATGCGACGGTTCCGACGGCCGCGCGCATGTACGACCACTATCTGGGCGGCAAGGACAACTACGCGGCCGACCGCGCGGCCTGCGAGCAGCTCGACCAGGTCGTCCCGAGCACCCGCGCCCTCGCGCTCAACAACCGGCGTTTCCTGCAGCGGGTCGTGAAGACCCTGACCCAGGAGTACGGCATCCGGCAGTTCCTGGACCACGGCTCAGGTCTGCCCACCCAGGACAACGTCCACCAGGTGGCCCAGCGCATCGACCCGAGCGCCCACGTCGTCTACGTCGACAACGACCCGATGGTCCTCGTCCACGGCCGCGCCCTGCTGGAGCAGGACGAGCGCACCACCGTCATCCACGCCGACATGCGTGAGACCGAGGCCATCTTCACCCACCCCGACACCGAGCGGCTGATCGACTTCTCGCAGCCGGTGGCGGTGCTGTTCAACTCGGTCTTCCACTGCATCCCCGACAGCGAGACCGACGGCCCGTCCGCCGTGGTCCGCCGCGTGGCCGAACGCCTGGCCCCGGGCAGCTATCTGGTGATGTGTCAGCTGGTGAGCGAGGACCCGAAGGTGCGGAAGTTCGTCACCGACTTCATGGACCAGGCCACCCAGGGGCACTGGGGCCGGGTGCGGGAGGAGAGGGACGTCACCGAGTGGTTCGAGGGGCTGGAGATCCTCGAACCGGGCCTGGTGGAGGTCTCCACCTGGCGGCCCGACACCGAGGTCGCGCCCCGTCAGCTCACCCAGGAGTGGATCGAGTTCGGCGGCGTGGGCCGCCTGGGCTGACCGTCCGGCAGCCCCCGGCCGTCAGGCGTAGCGCTGCCGGACGGTGTCCTCGAGCATCCTCAGGGACTCACGGGGCTGGAGCGCCTGGTCGGCCAGCCGGTCCAGGGCGACCCGGTACTCCTCCGTCTCGTCGCGGTCCTCCAGGAAGGTGGCGCTCCTGATCTGCTCCAGATAGACGACATCGGGCAGATCGGCGCCACCGAAGCGCAGATAGGTGACCGGTATGGCCGGCGCGGAGGCGTGCGTGACGTCCAGCGGGACGACCTGGACGGTGACATGGGGCAGCCGGGACAGCTCCACGAGATGCGCGAGCTGTTCCCGCATCACCTCTCGGCCGCCCAGGACGCGCAGCAGCACCGACTCGTCGAGGATCGCCCACACCCGCGGGGCGTCGGCGCGGCGCAGCAGTTCGCTGCGCCGGGTCCGCAGCTCCACCCGGCGCTCCACCTCCCGGGCCGAGGCCGAGGGCAGCCCGCGCTCCACGACGGCCCGCGTGTACGCGGGGGTCTGCAGCAGGCCCGGCACGTACTGGATCTCGAACGTACGGATCGCGGTCGCCGACTCCTGAAGTCCGACCAGCCGGTCGAACCACTCCGGCATCAGCCGTTTGTCGTACCGCTGCCACCAGCCCGGCTCCCCCGCCTGCCGCAGCAACCGCAGCAGCACGGAGGACTCGTGGTCGTCCGCGCCGTACAGCGTCAGCAGCGCGCGGACGTCGCCCTCCGTCGGAGGACGGCGTCCCTTGCCCGCCTCGATGCGCGACAGCTTCGCCGCACTGAACTTCACGGCGCGCGCGGCCTGGTCCTGGGCGAGGCCGGCGTCCTCCCGCATACCCGCGAGCTGAACCCCGACCAGCATTTTGAGCAAGGTCGGGGCGGGCTCGACCCGGTTCAGATACGGTTCGAGACGGGAGACTCGAGGCGACTCGGCAGACATCCTGTGACTCCCCCTGGACCGGCAGACGACAGAGCCCATTATCGCATCCGACGGCCTACGACCGTATGGAGCGCGGGAATTGAACCGCGCGTCGCGCCGGACGGCACCCTCACAGCAGGTGGTCGAACTCCCCGTCCCTGGCCCCTGCCAGGAACGCCGCCACCTCGGCCGGCGTGTAGATCAGGGCCGGCCCCTCGGGGTCCCGGGAGTTGCGCATCGCCACACCTCCCCCGGCCAGCGCCGCGACCTCGACGCAGTTGCCCTCCGCGTTGCTGTGACTGCTCTTGATCCAGCGGACGTCGAGCGCGCTCGCCCGCACTCCGTTGGCAACCGGCTCAGGAACCGACTCGGGAACTGACGACACGGCAACTCTCCTCGCTCGTACGCGCAATTTCCCGTGAAATTGCACGAGGACATCGTCAGCGTGGATAATAACCATGCCGTCAACCGCACTTCCGGCGGCCCGTCCTGACCTCGCCTCAGGGAGATGCCCCGTGTCATCACCTGCGCAGTTCCGGAGCCACGAGTCCGTGCGCGACTCGTCCAGAACCGCAACGCTGCACCTCAAGGGCGGTCGGGAGGGATTCGCCGAGGCACGGGACTTCACCCACCGCGTCCTCGACGGCTGGTCCTTGGACCACTGCGCGGACGACGCGGTCACCGTCGTCGCCGAACTCGCCTCCAACGCCGTGCTGCACGGCCTCCCGCACCTCTCGACGGACCACTTCGACGTACGGCTCAGACTCTCGCTGCGCCGCTCGCATCTGATGTGCGCCGTCACCGACCCCAGCGACAGCCCGCCCCTCTACCCGCACGCCTGCGACGACCTGCGGGAGCACGGCCGGGGGCTGCACATCGTCGAAGCCCTCGCGGAGCACTGGGGCTGGACCCGCCGCTCCCCCGTGGGCAAGACCGTCTGGGCCATGCTGCCGACCCGCACCCCATCGCCATGACTGCCACCAAGAGAACCCCACCCCTCAAGGACCTGGGACATGTGCCGTGGCCCGAGATCCAGGACACCACCGGATCCGCCGCGGGCATCCCCGCCCTGCTCACCACGGTCGCCCGCGGCGACGCCGACACCTCGGAGACCGCGCTCGGCCAACTGCGCCGCCGCATCTGCCGGTACGGCTTCGTGGTGGACCAGGCGACCGCCGCGACGGTCCCCTTCCTCTGGGAACTGGCACGGCTCCCCCAGGTCACCTGCCGCGCGGAGATACTGCGCCTGCTCAAGAGCATCGCCGACGCCCGCCAGTGGGAGACCACGGCCGCCGAGTACCCCAAGCTGCTGCGCCACCCGGGCAACCACGTGACCTGGGAACGCGAGGCCCGCCACGCGGTCCGCGCCCAGCGCGGCCTCCTGACGGACGTCCTCCGGGACCGGGACAGCGAGATCGTCGAGGCCGGCCGGGAGCTCGCGGCGACGCTGAACGACTGAAGACCGGGCAACAGGTCGGCACGCCCGGGACACCCGGGCGCTAGGTTGACCGCATGAGCAACCTTGACCGCGCGCCCGTGCCGAGTGTGTGCGGCGGGCGTGGATTCGTCGTCGCCGAGCCCGTCCGCGAGCTGCTGAGCCCCCGGAAGGTGAAGCTCGGCGAGTCGACCGAGGTGCGCCGGCTGCTGCCGAACCTCGGCCGGCGCATGATCGGGGCCTGGGCCTTCGTCGACCACTACGGCCCCGACGACATCGCCGACGAACCCGGAATGCAGGTCCCACCGCACCCGCACATGGGTCTGCAGACCGTCAGCTGGCTGCACGAGGGCGAGGTGCTGCACCGCGACTCCACGGGCAGCCTGCAGACCGTCCGGCCCCGGGAACTCGGCCTGATGACCTCGGGGCGAGCGATCAGCCACTCCGAGGAGAGCCCGAAGTCCCATGCCCGGTTCCTGCACGGCGCCCAGCTCTGGGTCGCGCTGCCGGACGCCCACCGCCACACCGAGCCCCGTTTCGAACACCACGCCGAACTGCCCCAGGTCACCGCTCCCGGCCTCACGGCGACCCTGATCCTGGGCGAGCTCGACGGCTCCCGCTCCCCCGGAACCGCGTACACCCCCATCGTGGGCGCCGATCTCGCGCTCGCCCGCGGGGCGGACGTACGGCTCCCGCTGGTGCCCGACTTCGAGTACGGCGTGCTGTCGATGTCCGGCGAGGTACACGTCGACGGGGTGCCCGTCCTCCCGGGCTCGATGCTCTACCTCGGCTGCGGCCGCACCGAACTGCCGCTGCGCGCCGAGTCCGACGCGGGCCTCATGCTCCTCGGCGGCGAGCCGTTCGAGGAGGAGCTGATCATGTGGTGGAACTTCGTCGGCCGCACCCAGGCCGAGATCGTACAGGCCCGCGAGGACTGGATGAAGGGGGCACGTTTCGGTGAGGTGCGGGGCTACGACGGGGCTCCGCTGCCCGCGCCGGAGCTGCCGGCGACACCCCTCAAACCGCGGGGCAGGACGCGCTGACCTGGGGAAAGCCGGACTTGCTCCCCATTCGTGGGCATCTGTGGGCTGCTTCAGCTGTGCTGCGGGCTTGCCGAGATCGTGCTCGGGATCGCGAGATCGCCGCCCGCACCCGGGCGACCGCCCCGGGTCGGGGACCCCCGATCCACCGACCGACAGCGAACCGGTGGATGAGGACACAGACACCTCGTCGGCCGAGGTCATCCCGCCGGGCCTGTTCGACCCGCTGGCCGCCCCTTGGAGGCGCCCGTGACCACCTCAGAACCGGCGGCGCCCGGCGCACCCCATTGCGGGAGGTCGACGCCGAGGCCAGTCGGCAGCTCGCTCAGGGCCTCGGCTGCCTCCGATCCTGTCTCCACGCTTCCGCCACAGCTCGTGGAGGGTGGTGGAGACGTCCGAGCCGTTCGTTGATCCAGACGTCGATGGGGCCGAAGGCCAGGCCGACATCTCCTCGTGGCGGGACTGGATGAACCGCGGGTCGTCGTCGGCTCGGCCCCAGGCCGCGAGCAGTCCGTTGATGCCGTCGCCGGGGTAGGCGAAGACATGCTCCACCCCCACTCGCGCAGACGTTCGAGGATGTGGTCGGAGACCTTCTGCGACATGGTCGAAGACCTTTCTTGTGGTGCGTACGGAGAGGACTAGGGGCGTCGGCGCAGCGAACGCACGCCGGCTCGGCCGGCTACCGCCGTGAGGGCGGTCGCGCCCGCGGTGACAGCCCACCGCGACGAGCGGGAGGGCGGGTCTGGGCGTACGGCGAGGCTCTCGGGGTGCTCGCCCGCAAGAGTGCCTTCCAGCCCGAGGGCCAGGGCCTCGGCCAGATGCAGGGCCCGTCGGCCGGTGTCGCCCTGTTCGATCTGGGTACGACAGATGAAACCGTCGGCGAGCACCAGACCGTCCTCCGGTGCCCGGCGTACGGCGGGCAGCACGCCCAGTTCCGCGACGGCCACGGAGACCTCGTGGTGGCCGCGTTCGAAGCCGAAGTTGCCGGCCAGACCGCAGCAACCCTCGTCGAGGACGTCGGCGTCGAGACCCGCGCGGCACATCAGTTCGCGGTCGGCATCGAACTTCATGATCGCGTGTTGATGACAGTGCGTCTGCACGGTCGCCCGCCGATCCAGCCGGGGCGGCCGCCAGTTCTCGGGCGTGTGGTGCACGAGCTGCTCGGCGAAGGTGCGGACCTGTCCGGCCAGCCGCCGTACGTCCTGGTCGTCGGGCATCAGTTCGGGGGCGTCGGAGCGGAAGACAGCCGTACAGGAGGGTTCGAGGCCGATGACCGGGGTGCCCGCCTCCAGATACGGCCGCAGCACACCGAGCGTGTGCCGCAGCACCTTCTGCGCACGCGGCAGCTGGCCGGTGGAGATCCAGGTCAGCCCGCAGCACACCGGCTGGTCCGGTACGGCGACCCGGAAGCCGGCGTCCTCGAGGACGCGTACGGCTGAGAGGGCGATGGAGGGGTGGAAGTAGGTGCTGAAGGTGTCGGGCCACAGCACGACCGTTCGCGGATCGGCCGCATCGGGTGCCTCGGGGCCCCGCCGCCGCCACCACTGGAGGAAGGACTGCCGGGCGAACACCGGTGGTTGTCGGGCCTCGTCCACCCCTGCCAGCCGTTTGCCCACCCGGCCCAGACCGGGCGCGTGCAGGGCGCTGTTGACCAGTGCGGGGGCAACACGGGACAGACGCGCCCACACCGGCAGCCAGCCCATCGAATAGTGGGCGGCGGGGCGCATCCGGCCCTCGTAGTGGTGAGCGAGGAACTCCGCCTTCAGGGTGGCCATGTCGACCCCGGTCGGGCAGTCCGACTTACAGCCCTTGCAGGCCAGGCACAGATCGAGCGCGTTGCGCACCTCGGCGGAGCGCCAGCCGTCGCTGACGGCCGAGTCGGCGTGGCCGTCGAGCATCTCGAACAGCAGCCGGGCCCGGCCACGGGTGGAGTGCTCCTCCTCCAGGGTGGCCCGGTAGGAGGGGCACATGACGCCGCCGGAGTGGCTGCGGCAGTTGCCGATGCCCACGCAGCGCATCACCGCCCGGTTGAAGGAGTGGTCGTCCTGCGGATAGCCGAAGTGCGTCTCCGGGGTCTTCGGACGCCAGGAGGGGCCGAGGCGCAGCTGCCCGTCGACCCTGTTGGGGTGGACGACCTTGCCCGGGTTCATCCGGTCGCCCGGGTCGAACAGAGCCTTCAACTCGCCGTCGACTGGCCCGCGAGGCTCGTGCCACCGCCCCGCGACAGCACCGGGGCACCGAAACGCGCGCACACGTTCGCCGCCTGTGCCCCGGCCTCCACCGTACGCGGCACCACGACCCCGATCGGCACCTGCCGGTAGTTGGATCCGTCGGTGGCGTAGGCGCCCCTGGTGCCCGCGTCGAATCTGACCTCGGCGTCCAGCTCCGCGCTCAGCGCCGCCTCCAGTCCCGCCACGTCCAGCGCCCCGGAGGCGTCGAAAGGGGTACGCGTCACCTCAGCCGCCCAGCTGCGGCAGCACCTTCGTGCGGTAGAAGTCGAAGAAGCCCTGCTGGTTCTGGCCGATCTGGTTGACGTACACGGTGTCGAACCCCGCGCCGAGGTACGCGGACAGCGCCTCGAGGTGCGCGTCCGGATCGTCACCGCATGGTACGGCGGCCGCCACCTGGTCCTCGGTGACCAGCTCGGACGCCTGCTCGAAGTGGCGCGGGGTCGGCAGGATCTGTGGGAGTTCCCCCGGCAGCTGCTCGTTCGCCCACAGACGGTGGGCGGTGCGGACCGCCTCCTGCCGGTCCGAGCCCCAGCACACCTTCAGCCCGCCCTGCACCGGATCGGCGCCGCCGCCGCTGCGGCGGAAGCGTTCGACCAGGGCGGGGTCGGGCATCATCGTGATCAGGCCGTCGCCGATACGGGCCGCCACCTCGGCGGCCTGCGGGCCGAAGGCGGAGACGTCGATGGGGACCGGCCCGTCGGGCACGGTGTACAGGCGGGCGTTCTCGACGGTGTAGTGCTTGCCGCGATGGCTGGTCTGCTCGCCGGTGAGCAGCTTCCGGATGATCTGGAGAGCCTCCTCCAGCATCTCCAGACGCACAGGGGCCTCGGGCCATCCGCTGCCCAGGATGTGCTCGTTCAGCGCTTCACCGGTACCGACCCCGAGCCGGAAGCGGCCGCCCAGCAAGGCCGCGCTCGTGGCGGCGGCCTGCGCGATCACAGCGGGGTGCGTACGCACCAGGGGGCAGGTCACCGCTGTCTCGACCGGCAGCGACACGGCCTGGGACAGGGCGCCGATCACCGACCACACGAACGGGCTCTGGCCCTGCCGGTCGTTCCACGGGTGGTAGTGGTCGGAAATCCACAGGGTCTTGAAGCCGGCCTGCTCGGCCATGCGGGCCTGCTCGACGAGCTGTGCCGGGGTGTGCTCCTCGCACGAGAGGAAATATCCGAAGTCAGCCATGGGCGGGTGCCTTCCTGGACGAACGCGGCCGGCGCTCCGAGTACCCGGAACGCCCACGGGCCGAACCCGCCGGTGCGTGGTGTGGTGGGGGCGCGGAGGGGTACCGGAAGCCGGAAGCCATTCAGGGAGGTTCTTATGGCGTTGCGCGTTCTGCCCCGCAGGGCGTCGCGGGCATGGCGGGACTGGCGCCGGGCCGACGACCTGCGGATCCCGCCGTCCTCGACGGACGTCGAGGACGCCGACCGCCGCTTCCTGCTGCTCGGCCTGCTCCCGCTGTGGGTGGCGCCCGGCCTGGCGGACTGGTGGATGCACCGCAGGACGCACATCGAGCGCACCAGCGGGACCAGGGAGTCCGCGGTCCACGCGCTGATGATGACCGAGGCCGGCGTACCGGTGGTCATGGGGCTGCTGGCCCGCGTCAATCCGCTGGTGCTCACCACCATGGGTGCGGCCGCCGCGGCACACGGGGCGACAGCCGTGTACGACGTGTCACTGGCCGTCGGCGAGCGCGAGGTCCGGCCCATCGAGCAGCACATCCACAGCTTCCTCGAGGTGGTACCGCTCACCGCGCTGGCCTTCACCGCGTGCCTGTACCCCGACCAGGTCCGCGCGACCCTGCGGGGCGGACGGGACCCGGGTGACTGGCGGCTCCTGCCCAAGGAACGCCCGCTGCCGGCCACCTATCTGACGGGCCTCGCAGGGGTCGTCGTGGCGGGGGTCGTCGTGCCGTATGCCGAGGAACTGTGGCGCTGTCTGCGGACCCGGTCCGCGGCGTAGGTGACACGGCCGGGGCGGGTACGGCTGCTGCCCGCCCCGCAAGCCGTTGGCCGGCCGGAGTGCTGCGCGCCGCGGCGCCCGGTCGTCCCCGCGGTGTTTGGATGCCGGTGGCGGCGCGAGAGGAGGCTGGTCCATGAGGGGGTGGCGTACGGTCGTCGCAGCCGTTGCCGAACTGGCCGCTTGGTGGACGGGACTCGCCCTGCTGTGGCTGGCGCTGATCAGCGCGGTCGACCCCTTGGAGCTGGTGGTCGGCGCGGGTGCCGCGGCCGTGGGTGCCGTGGCCGCGCGGGCCGGGCGGCGGGCGGTGAGGTGGCGTTGAACGGCTGGATCCTGGCCGCGACGCTCCTGCTCGGCACGGGACTGACGGCGGCCCTGTGGGCCGTGGCGAGCGGGCCGCTTTCCCGCAGAGTGGTCGCGCAGAACCTCACCAGCTCGGTCGCCTGCCCGGGACGCCGTCGCCCCCACGCCGGTGTGCATGCTGCTGTCGGGCGTCATGGTGGAACTCGGCGCCTACGGCGTCTGGCGGGTGTACACCACCGTCTTCGCCGGACCGGGCGGAATCCCGGCGGCCGCCCTCGAGCGCGCGCTCGTGACGCTCGCCGCGCTCACCGCGGCCACCGGCGCCGTCATGTGCTGGTACCAGCGCCACCTCAAGCGGCTGCTGGCCTACTCCACCGTCGCCCATCTGGGCTTGTCCCTCGTCGGCATCGGAGTGCTGAAACCGGAGGCCGAGGTCGGGGTCGCGCTGTACGTCCTCGGGCACGCCGGGGTGAAGGCGGCGCTGTTCGCCTGCGCCGGCGTGCTGCTCGACCGCTACGGCAGCATCGACGAGATCGCCCTGCACGGCCGCACGCCGGACAGGCGGGGTGGGGGCGATGTGGGCGGTGGGCACGCTGGGTCTCGCGGGCCTGCCCCCGTTCGGTACGGCGCTGGGCAAGTCGGTCGTGGAGGAGGCCGTCGGCGGGCCGCTCACGGTGCTGTACGTCGTCGTACCGGCGATCACCGCCGGCGCCGTCCTGCGGGCGACCGCCCGGGTGTTCTGGGGACTCGGTCCACGCCCCGCCGCACCGGAACGCTACGAGACGACCGGCTCCGACGAGCAGCCCGAGACCGTGGGCAGACTGCGCAGGGTCCCGGACACCATGACCGCCGTACCGTCGGTGCTGCTCGCCGGCGCACTCGCCATCGGCGTGGCTCCCGGCTTCGGCGAATACGTCGCGCACGGCGTCAGCGCGTCCGGCAGGGGCGGCGGCGGGCCGGTCCCTGTCCCGCCCGTGCACTGGACGCTTCCCGGAGTCCTGCTCGGACTGCTGTCCACGTTGCTGGCCGTGGGCCTCGCGCTGCTCGCGGTAACACGGCCGCGCTGGGCGGTGGCCCCGTCCTGGACCCGGCCCCTGCGGCGCCTGCAGTCCGGTCGCGTCGGGGACTATGTGGCGTGGCTGCTGCTGGGGGCCGCCGCGTTGGGGGCGTTGGCCCTGCCGGTCGTAGGGGGCGGCTGAGCCCGACGGCCCCGTGAACCGAGTGCGGCGCCGGCGAACCGCCGGGGCCGGACGGATGCCGTGCCAGGAGTTTCCCGACCACTGGTCGTTCGTCCCGGGGCGAGACAGGGCTGTCGCTTTCCAGCCTGCCGGCCGCTGGAGGCGGCCCACTCGTGGACCCGCTCGTCAGGATCGGCGTCCTGTACGACAACGCGCAGCGGGCGTTACTGGTTGGGCCGTGGCGGCGTGCTTTCGCCGTGTCTTCGGGGGAACTCGTCGAGCGGCACACGGGCCGTACGAGAAAGGAGAGGCGCCATGCCGGCTGGATCGAGACCTAAGCGGGAGCGCCAGTACGAACACGTCAAGAAGAGTGCCCAGGACCGTGGGGAGTCGACGAAGCGGGCCGAGGAGATCGCGGCACGCACGGTCAACAAGGAGCGGGCCAGGTCGGGCGAGTCGAAGACCGCGAGCAGGACCTCGACCCGTGACCCGAAGTCGGCGTCGCAGCGCGGCGGGCAGCGCTCGCACAGCGGTGCGGAGGGACCGACCAGGGATCAGCTGTATGAAGAGGCCAAGAAGCGGAACATCGAGGGCCGCTCGTCGATGACGAAGCAGCAGTTGCAGAACGCCCTCGGGCGGTGAGTCGAGGATTCCCGGGAAGTCACGGCGCCTGCCCGCGCAGCGCCGTGACTCCCCCGCGCCAGGCGGTGAGGAGCCGGGCGGCCAGTGAGACTCGCTCTCCAGGAGCCCGCCGACGACGTCATGGCGTACGACCTGTTCGTGCACGGCGGCGCCTCGACATGCTCGGTGCAGAACCGTACGGCCGCCGCGTCCGCGCCGTTCCGCCCCATCGCCTCGGCCAGGCGACGCGAGGCCGGGGACGAGACCGAGCAGGGACATCAGATTGACGGTGGCGAGCGCTTCGGCAGGGGCGGCGTCGACGTACCGGCCGTACGTCGTGTCAGTGCGAGGTCCGCCAAGAGGGCGGCGAAGAGTTCCGCGTGGATCTCGTCGGCGCGGCCGGCGCCGAACGCGTCGTACTGGACGGCGACCATGGCCGCCTCGGCGCGCCCGTACAGCCGGGGGATGACCCAGGAGGAGACGCTGTCCCCGGGATCCGCGTCCAGGAAGCGACCCTCCAGCGCGCCGCGGACGGCCGGCAAGCCTGCGGCCCAGCGGCGGGAGACCCGGCTTCCTCGTCGACCCGTTGCGACAGCTCGCTCATGGTCCTCCTCTACCGAGCCGAGCGCGGAGAGCGCCTCGCGGGCGTCCTGTTCGCCGCCCCGGGAAAGCGTTGACTCCCACGGACGGGCGACACTCACCGGCACGGCCGACACACGGGTGTTGGTCCACTCCGTGGCCAAGCCACCGGCGGCCAGGCGCACACCACGGCAGCCAGGCCTCTTCGCCACGGCATTCGCTGCCGGGCACCGGGTACTCGGCGCCCATGCACTCGACCCATGAGCAACTGGCCGCCGCCGGGTCGGCGGCGGGGATGGTGGTCATCGTCGTCTGCGGTCTGCTCGTCACGGCCGCACTGGTGGGCGCCGTACGTCTCGGTATAGGCGTCCGGCGCAAGGAGTCCCGACCACCTCGCCGCGGGGAGCACCCCACACCGCCGCCTTCGGGACCGGTGCGCGAGGAGCAGAGCATGCGCGAGCCGAACGAAGTGCCCCGGGCCACCGGCGACAACGACCGTCTCACTCCCCACCAGCTCGGCAACGACCCCAGCAGGCCGGGCGAGAACCAGACCCGCCCACGCTGGCAGTCCGGCTCCAGCGGAACCTTCGGCGGTGGAGGCGGCGGCGCGACGTGAGCCGCAGCCTACTGCAGGCAGCGACGAGCGGCCGGGGCCGAGGTGTCAGTCCCGCCCGTACCGCAGAGCTGTACCTGCACACGTCGTTCCCGGCACAACGCCAGCCCCGCTGCCCTGTGCCGTCGCTCGGCTCACATCGTCGCAATCATCGAACGCAGGCACATCTGGAATCGCGATCACGGCGGAGACGTCTTCCGACCGCACCCCGCAGAATCGAGGACTCCTCACGATCTCCAAACGGAGAGGACAGTGGAACGCCACGCTCACCGAATCCGGCCAGCGCCGCGCCGGCGCCCCCGCTCAGGCGGATTCTCGCGCTCACTGGGGCCGATGAGGTGCTGGTCGTCCGGGAAACCGAGGAGGACGCGGTCTCGGCCTGAGCCCTTCTGGGTACGCGGTCGGTGCCGCATGTGGTGCGGCACTGGAGCGCACGATGGCGATGGTGACGAGCAGCGGGACCATGCTGCGTGAGCTGATGCAGGAGGCTCACCTGGCGACCCTCGAGCAGCTGCCCGCCCTGATCGCCTCGCACGCCGCGCGTGTGGGCCTGCACGATGTCGCGGTGTACGCCGTCGATCTCCAGGAGACGGTGCTGCGGCAGATCACGGGACGTGGCGACGACGCGGGTGGCGGTGGCGAGCAGCTGAATCTCGACGGCACGGTGCCAGGCCGCGCGTACCAGCGCGTCACCCTCATGGCCGAACCCGCTCACCAGCACGGGCCGCGGCGTTGGTGGGCTCCGGTGACCGACGGCGTCGAGCGGATCGGCGTCCTGCGGGCGGACACGGCGGAGGGGGATCAGGAGACGGTACGGGAGGATCTTCGCGATCTGGCCTCGCTGGTGGCGTTGCTGCTGCTGAGCAAGCGGTCCTTCAGCGACTCCTTCGCACGGCTGGTACGTACGAAGTCCATGAACGTGGCCGCGGAGCTGCAGTGGAACCTGATGCCGCCGTCCGCCTTCGCCGGTTCCGATGTGACGGTGGGCGCCATGGTCGAGCCGGCCTACGAGGTGGGCGGCGACGCCTTCGACTACGCCGTCAGTGGCAGCACGCTCCATCTGTCCGTCTTCGACGCCATGGGACATGACACCACCGCCGGGATGACCGCCGGTGTGGCGGTCGCGGCCTGTCGCAACGCGCGCCGCCAGGGGGCCTCGCTCACCCGGACCAGCCAGGCCGTCGAGGACGTGCTCACCGCCCACTTCGGCACCAGCCGTTACGTCACCGGCCTCCTTGCCGACCTCGACCTCGCCACCGGCCTGCTGACCTGGATCAACCGCGGACATCACCTGCCGCTCGTGGTCCGCGACAACCGCTGGACCATCGAGCTGACATGCCCGCCGGCCGCCCCGATGGGCACTGCGCTGGGACTGCCCATCGTCGTGCGCCGCGATCAGCTCCAGCCCGGCGACCGGCTCCTGCTCTACACCGACGGCATCATCGAGGCTCGCGACGCCGCCGGTCGCGAGTTCGGCCGCGACCGCTTCGTCGACTTCATCGTCCGCCACCACTCGGGCCACCAGACACTCCACGAGACCCTGCGTCGTCTGATGCACGCGGTCGTCGAACACCACGCCGGCCGCCTCGACGACGACGCGACCGTCCTCCTGGCGGAATGGCACGCCGGTCACCAGCACAGACTCACCCCGTGATCCGCCGCCGGGGGGACGCCGGGGGAACGAAGGACCAGTGGGGACCGACCCACGCCCGCAGTACGGGTCTGGGCACCGCCGTCGAGGCTGTCGAGAGTCTCGGTCACGTCGGCGTCCTCGCCGGTGTCGGCAGCCGTCGCGCGGCTCGAGGCTTACGGGAACCGGCGGTGCCACCGGCTGGGCCGCCCTCGTCGCCGCGCAGCACGAACAGGGCGGACGAGCGGCCTCGGCACGAGCCGGGCCCATGGGGCATCGCCCCGAGCTTCAGGGCCGCGCCACCACGCGCAGCGTCCGCACGGACGGATCGGCCGCGTCCGGGATCAGGACGCCGTGGTCGACGCCGCCGCGCAGGTAGTCGACGATCTCGTCGGTGATCACTTCTCCGGGGGCGATCACGGGCACTCCCGGCGGGTAGGGGCTGATCATCTCCGCGGCGATCCGTCCCGCGGCGCGCTCGGCGGGCACATGGTCGGCCTCGGCGAAGAACGCCTCCCGCGGCAGCATGGCCTGCTCCAGCTCCAGGGCGGAGGGCTCGGGGAGGTGGACAGGCGGCTGTCGTTCGATGGAGTCGGCGCCTTCGACGAGGGCGCGCAGGGCGTCCAGCAGGACCTGTTCGGTCTCGTCGTCGTCGGCGAGTGTGATCAAGGCGCTGAGGCGGCAGGTGTCGGAGCCGCCGACGTCCACGTGCCGATGGGTGCGGAGCCACTCGGCCGCCTGCATGCCGCTGACGCCGAGCTCCCGTACGTCGAGCACGATCTTCAGTGGGTCGAAGGAGGCGGCCAGTCCCTCCTCGACGACCTCCTGACCCATGGGCCGCAGGCCGGACAGCTCACCGGCGGCCTTCCGGATCCGTTCCGCGCGGTGCAGCGCGGCATCCAGAAGCTCGTGCCCGTGCTCGACCATGTGTCGGCGCCAGCCATCGAGCGTCGCGTACACGAGGGTCGAGGCGCTGGTGGTGCCGAGCAGGTCCTCCCGCTGTTTGAGGACTTCGGGCGAGACCCGGTCGTACTGAAGGTGGAAGACGGAGCTCTGCTCGACGGCACCGCCCGTCTTGTGAACGCTGGTGACCACCAGGTCCGCCTCGGCATCCATGCCCCAGGGCGGCAGCTCCTGGTGGAACGGGAACACCGCGCCCCACGCCTCGTCGACGATGAGGGGGACGTCGAACTCGTGACATACGCGGGCCACGCCCTGGATGTCGGCGCAGGTGCCCCAGTCCGTGGGCGTGATCAGCAGCATGCCCTTGGCGTCCGGGTGTTCCCGGAGGCGACGGCGTACGTCGTCGGGCTCCGGCGGATGGGCGATGTGCCGCTCGGTGTCGAACTCGGGGTGCACCCAGATCGGCTCGACCCCGTTGACGACGACAGCCGCGATCACCGACTTGTGCGCATTGCGCGAGAGCAGCAGCTTCTCGCCGGGGCCTGCCACCGCCAGCATGGCGGTCTTGACCGACAGGGAGCTGCCGCAGGTGGAGAAGAACGCCTGATCGGCGCCGACGGCGTCCGCCATCAGTTCCTGGGCCTGGCTGAGAACGCCCTCGGACTGACGGCGGTCGTCCAGCCCGTTGAGGACCAGGACGTCCGAGCGGAACACATCCAGGCCGACGATGTCCGCCACCCGCGGGTCCACGCCGCGGCCCTGCTTGTGGCCGGGCGGACCGTAGACGACGTCTCCACGGCGCCGGAACTCCTGCAGCGCCTCCAGCACGGGTACCCGCGAGTGGTCCATCGTTCCTCCCAAGCAGTCCCCCGCACGGAAGCGCCGGGCGCTTGCGTTCACGGCCCGTGTGCACCGTGCGCGGCCGTCGAAACGCGGTTCACGCGGTCGGGTGGCGCCAGGTGTTCGCCGTGGACGGCGGGCAGGGGAACACGCAGCGCGTCGATGCTCCGCGAGCCAGGGCGCTCCGTACCGGCGAAGAGGGTCGCGAAGTCCGGCCTGCCACAGACGGCGACCCCCGTACGCAACAGATCCGCTCGTGGTGGAGCGGGTTGAGCACCGGCGTTCCTGTTGCTCCGGACCACCACGCGGGCGGCGAGCCGCTCGCTCATGCGCTCAACGGCCGTGGGACCGGTCGGCGGCCGAACGGACCGAAAGGCGGGTGCGGTCTCGTCGATGGCTGTCGCACCCGCACGTACACGGCCTTTTCCCACGCGGCCGGGCTGCGCGCCTGGCAGGGGCCTCACCCTCCAGCACGGCGGCGCGCGGGTCCGGGTGACGGCGGTGTCCGGCCGACACGCCGGCCACCGCCTCCTGCGCGGCCTGCTGCCGCCGGTGATGGGCAGCATGCTCGAGTTCGGTCCCGCCGGAGGCCGGCGTGGCGCCTCGTCCCCCGCGCCGTCCTGCCGCGACACCTACGGTCGTCTGAGGTGCCGTGGTGTTCCGGCGGGTGGAGCGCTCGACGAGCTCGGCCGACAGTCGCTTCGCGCGCGATGCTCCGTGACCGGGTTCGGACCCTGTCGGGGTGGAACCCGGCCCAGCGTGGAAACCGCCCGCCGACCGAAGGAGGACCGAGTGTCCGGCCCGAAGCCGCCGTACCGGCGTGTCCGAGACGAGGTCGCCCGGCGCGCGGAAGAGCTGTGGGCCGTGGCGTGCGCGCTGCACGCGGACCCCGAGACCGCCTTCGCCGAGCATCGGGCGGCGGCTCTGCTCACCGGCAAGCTGGAAGGCGCGGGCTTCGAGGTACGGCGCAACGTGGCGGACCTCCCGACCGCTTTCACGGCCCGCTCGGGCCGGGAACGGCCCACGGTGGCGCTCCTCCTGGAGTACGACGCCCTGCCGGGACTCGGGCACGCCTGCGGGCACAACCTGATCGCAGCCGCCGGCCTCGGGGCCGCGCTGGTCGTGGACGCCGTGCGGGACGGCACCGAGGGCTCGGTGCTGGCTGTCGGCTCCCCGGCCGAGGAGGGCGGTGGCGGCAAGGCCTTTCTGATGGGGGCCGGGGTCTTCGACGACGTCGATGCCGCCCTGATGTTCCATCCCGGCGTACACGACTGGGTGCGGGCGCCGCTGACCGCGCAGCAGCAGTACCGGGTCGTGTTCCGGGGCCGAGCCGCCCACCCCACGGGCAACCCCACTGAGGGCATCGATGCCCTCGCGGCACTGATCGAGCTGTTCAACGTCCTGTCGGCGCTCGGCCGGCGGCTGCCGGCCGGGTCCCATATCCAGGGGATCATCACGCACGGCGGCACGGCGACCAATGTCGTCCCCGACCTCGCCGAGGGGCGTTTCGGACTCCGGGCGGCGACCACAGCCGCCCTGGACGACCTCGCCGCACAGCTGCACACCTCCGCGGAGGGCATCGCCCAGGCGATCGGCACGTCCTTCGAGGTAGAGCCGGTGAGCGTCCGCTACGAGCACTTCCGGGACAACCGTGTGCTGTCCGAGCACTTCGCCGGTCACCTGACCCGGGCCGGCATCACCCTCACACCGCCCGTCCCCGGCGTCTACCTGGGCTCCTCGGACATCGGCAACGTCAGCGACCGGGTACCCGCCATCCATCCCTTCGTCGCGATCACGGACTCCGACGGCAGCGATCACACCCCGGAGTTCGCCGCGGCCGCGGCCTGCGAACGCGCCCGTCACGTCCTGACGGCCGTGGTCGAGGCGCTGGCGTCCACGGCCCTGGACGTGTTGCGGGACACGGACCTGCGCGCCCGAGCCTGGGGCCGACACTGACCCGAGACCGGGTCCCGGCCGCCGGACTCACGCTCCTGAACCCGGCCGCCTGACGGGTGCGCCGGGGACTCCGGTCGGCGGAACCGCTGCCGACCGGGTGCCGTTCAGGCGCCCGCCTGACCACGAGTTATCGGCACCGGGCGGTCACGGCCGCTCCCGCCAGGGTCGCGGCGAGGGCGGTCCTGCGCATCGCGGTGCGCCGCCGCCCGTCCCAGCCGCCGTGTCGGCGCACGGCCCGCGGGTCCGACCACCACTTCACGACGCGGGTGGCGGACCAGGCCGACGACCGCCCGGGCGACCCGCTCGGGGCTGTAGACGGGCGGCATGGCGACCACCTTGCGCCCGGTGTATTTGGCCGCCTGCTCGAAGTGCGGGTGTCGATGGTCGCGGGCATGTCGGCTGCACGGCTGGGCGACGGCCCCGCGATGGACGAGATGTTGATCAGCGTGCCCGTGCCGCGTACACGTAGCCCATCACGTTGATGCTGACGACTCATGTCCGGCCCCAGTGCGTGGGTCGCCTCAGTTCCTGCCCTCCAACGGGGCGCTTTGCCTCTTTCGGATGTATCGAACACGACCACGCGGGAAACTCGGCGGTCGGGGTCGTCGGGGGGGGCCGAAAGACCAGAGATGAGAGGGCCCGACATGGCTGACGACATCATCACCATGCTCACCACCGACCACCGCGAGCTGCGGCGCCTGTTCGACATGATGACGGAGGACAGAAGCTCCCGTCCCCTGGCCCTTCCCCTGGCGGTGGCCATGCTGGAGGCCCACAGCGAGGCGGAGGAGGAGCAGGTGTACCCCGCCCTGGCCCGCGAGGCCGGCCAGAAGAAGGAGGCCGAGCACGCCGCCGAGGAGCACCACGAGGCCGAGAACCTCGGGAAGCACCTTCTCGAAATGGACTGGGAGAGCAAGGAGTTCGACCGCGCCCTGGAGCGGTGGACGAGCGCCGTCGTCCACCATGTCGAGGAGGAGGAGAACGACATCCTGCCCGCGTTGAGTGAGGCGCTGGACCCTGACAGGCTGCAGGAAATGGGCATGGCGTTCGCGCAGCGCCGGTCTCAGGCCCTGGCGGGCGAGCATCTCAAGGCCGGAAGCACCGGTGGCGGCACCAGTGGGCAGCAGGAGCACGGCGGAGAGACCCGGGCAGAGCTGTACGAGAAGGCGCGTGACCTCGGCATCGAGGGACGGTCCTCGATGAAGAAGGAAGAGCTGGCGGAGGAGGTTCACCGCGCAGAGGGCGACAACGGCTGAACCACGTCGAACCGGAGCGGGCTGCCGGGACTCCCGGCGGCCCCTTCATGCGCTTGGGGGGAAACGACACAAGGAAGGGGCGCGCCTGCCGGCCGGCCGACGGCCACGGCGACCTTCACCCTTGCTGCCGTACCCCGGCCGTATCCGGCGATTGCTCCACTTGGGGGTGGCCATCGCCCGATCAGCCGTATGTGGTCCGCTCAGCGCTGCCCTCCCCGCCCTGACACGCCAGGATGACCGTGACTCACGCCATGGCGCGGGTGAACCGTGAGCATCGGGAGAAACACACCAGTGACTATTCTCAATGGCCCGGACCAGCCGAGCGCTGTCCTCTACGACAGTGAGGTGCCGGTACGGGGCAGGCAGCCCGGCAACGTCGTGGTGAAGTGGCTGACGACCACCGACCACAAGACGATCGGCACGCTGTACCTGACCACGTCCTTCGTGTTCTTCCTGATCGGCGGTGTGATGGCGCTGCTCATGCGCGCCGAGCTGGCCCGCCCGGGCCTGCAGCTGATCTCGCCCGAGCAGTACAACCAGGCGTTCACGATGCACGGCACGGTCATGCTGCTGATGTTCGCGACGCCGCTGTTCGCCGGCTTCACGAACTGGATCATGCCGTTGCAGATCGGTGCGCCGGACGTCGCCTTCCCGCGGCTGAACATGTTCGCCTACTGGCTGTACCTGTTCGGCTCATCGATCGCTGTCGGCGGCTTCCTCACGCCGCAGGGCGCGGCCGACTTCGGCTGGTTCGCCTACACCCCGCTGTCGGACGCCATCCGAACGCCGGGCGTCGGCGCCGACATGTGGATCATGGGTCTGGCCTTCTCCGGCTTCGGCACCATCCTCGGCGCGGTCAACTTCATCACCACGATCATCTGCATGCGCGCGCCCGGCATGACCATGTTCCGCATGCCGATCTTCACCTGGAACGTCCTTCTCACCGGTGTCCTGGTCCTGCTGGCCTTCCCGGTCCTGGCGGCCGCACTGTTCGCCCTGGAGGCGGACCGCAAGTTCGGCGCCCACATCTACGACCCGGCCAATGGCGGCCCACTGCTGTGGCAGCACCTCTTCTGGTTCTTCGGACACCCGGAGGTGTACATCATCGCCCTGCCGTTCTTCGGCATCGTCACCGAGATCATCCCGGTCTTCTCCCGCAAACCCATCTTCGGCTACATGGGCCTGATCGCCGCGACGATCGCCATCGCCGGCCTCTCCGTGACCGTGTGGGCGCACCACATGTACGTCACCGGTGGCGTCCTGCTCCCGTTCTTCTCCTTCATGACGTTCCTCATCGCCGTACCGACCGGCGTGAAGTTCTTCAACTGGATCGGAACGATGTGGAAGGGCTCGGTGTCCTTCGAGACACCGATGCTCTGGGCGACGGGCTTCCTCGTCACGTTCCTCTTCGGCGGTCTGACCGGCGTCATCCTGGCCTCGCCGCCGATGGACTTCCACGTGTCCGACTCGTACTTCGTGGTGGCGCACTTCCACTACGTCGTCTTCGGCACCGTCGTCTTCGCGATGTTCGCCGGCTTCCACTTCTGGTGGCCCAAGTTCACCGGCAAGCTGCTCGACGAGCGTCTCGGCAAGATCACCTTCTGGACGCTGTTCATCGGCTTCCACGGCACCTTCCTGGTCCAGCACTGGCTGGGTGCCGAGGGCATGCCGCGTCGTTACGCCGACTACCTGGCGCAGGACGGCTTCACCGCCCTCAACTCGATCTCGACGATCAGCTCGTTCGTCCTCGGTCTGTCGATGCTGCCGTTCATGTACAACGTGTGGAAGACGGGCCGGTACGGCAAACCGGTCGGCGTCGACGACCCGTGGGGCTACGGCCGCTCCCTGGAGTGGGCGACCTCCTGCCCGCCGCCGCGGCACAACTTCACGTCGCTGCCGAGGATCCGCTCGGAGTCCCCGGCGTTCGACCTGCACCACCCCGACATCGCCATGGCCGAGGCCGAGGCCCACAGGGTCCACTGATGACCGACCGGGGAGGACAGATGAGCGATCTGTCGAGGCAGGGGGGCACGGAAGCCGGTCTCGGGAACGAAGTGGAGGGGTATCTCCTGTGGCAGGCGACGGTCGCGGTGGCGGAGGAGCGCGCGCGTGCGTTCGTCCGGCCCATGGAGTGGCTGACGACCGCCCAACGCGACGAGATCGAACGCCACTACGTCGCCGACAGCCTTCAGCGTGCCCGGCAGGACCTCGAAAGGATCGCCGCTCGTTGCGTCTCCCTTCGGGGCGAGTACGAGCGGCGGTACCGCACGCTGCGTCTGCGCTGTACGGGGTGGGCTCTGGCCGTCTGCGCGGGCCTCATCTTCGTGGCAGCGGTGTCATTGACCCGCTGACGTGGCGAGGCACCGCGAGGCGGATGCACAACGGCCGGGTCGCCCGCGACGTACAGCGCAACGCGGGAAGCGATCGTCGGGGAGATGGCTGCCGGTCTGCGGTCCCATGCGCAGCATCCCTCCGTCCACCGCCCAGGAGGCGCCCGTGACGTACGAGGCGCCCGCGCTTCCAAGGAAGGCGAGCCGGCTTCTGCGCATATGGGGTGGAACTTCGTCGGCCGCACCTGCGGGGATACGACGGTGATCCGCTGCCCGCGCCGGAACTGCCGCCCACGCCGCTGAAGCCGCGGGGAAGGGTGCGCTGACCGGCGCCGGGCACTGGGTGCGGGATCAGCGTCCGTGGTTGTGCATGACGTGCTTGGTGCGCGAGTAGTCGTCCAGCGCGTAGAGGGACAGGTCGCGGCCGTAGCCGGATCCCTTGAAGCCGCCCCAGGGGACCTCACCGGCCAGCACGAGGTGGGAGTTGACCCAGACGGTGCCGAAGTCGAGGCGGGCGGCGATGTCGTGGGTGCGGCGGGCGTTCTCGGTCCACACCGATGCCGACAGGCCGAGGGGGACGTCGTTGGCGCGCCGTACGGCTTCCTCCTCGTCGGCGAAGGTCTCGACCGAGATCACCGGGCCGAAGATCTCCTCGCGGGCGACTTCGGCTCCTTCAGGGACGTCGACCAGTACGGTCGGGGCGACGAAGTAGCCGGGGCCGTCGAGGGCCCCGCCTCCGGTGGCCACGCGCACGCCTTCCTTCTTCGCGCGCTCCAAGTAGCCCGTGACACGGTCGAAGTGGGCCTTCGAGACCATGGGGCCGACCTCGACGTCCTCACCGGAGGTCGGCTCGCCGACGACCAGGGACTCGACCTCGCCGACGAGCTGCTCGACGAACTGCTCGGCAACCGACTCGTGGACGAGCACGCGGCAGGCGGCCCCGCATTCCTGGCCCGAGTTCCAGAACCCGGCGGCGCGCAGCGACGACGCGGCGGCCGTGAGGTCGGCGTCCTCGAAGATCACGACCGGGGCCTTGCCGCCCAGTTCGAGGTGGACGCGCTTGAGGGTGTCGGCGGCGGCCCGGGCGACGGCGTGACCGCTGTTGACCGAACCGGTCAGGGCGATCATGTTCACGTCCGGGTGCTCGGCGAGCCGGGCGCCGGCACCCGGGCCGTATCCGTTGACGACGTTCAGGACGCCGGGCGGGAGGAGATCGGCGACGAGTTCGGCGAACTTCAGGGTGGTCAGCGGGGTCTGCTCGGACGGCTTGAGGACCAGGGTGTTGCCCGCGGCGAGAATGGGCGCGATCTTCCAGGCCGCCATGAGCAGGGGATAGTTCCACGGGGTGATCACACCGATCACGCCGAGCGGTTCGCGCAGGATGACCGAGAGGTGGTTCTCGGCGTAGTCACCGGCGGCCAGGGAGGTGGTCGCGCGCACCGCGCCGGCCATGAAACGGAAGGTGTCGATGGTCATGCCGACGTCGTCCCGGGACACCGCGAGCGGCTTGCCGGTGTTGGCCGACTCCAGCCTGACGAGCAGGTCGGTGTGCTCGGCCAGTCGGTCGGCGATGGCGTGCAGCACTTCCGAGCGGTCCTTGGGGACCCGCCGCGCCCACTGGTCCTCGGCCGCGACCGCGGCGGCGACCGCTCGGTCGATGTCCTCGGCCGTGCCCTCGGGAATCCGGGCGATGATGTCCTCCGTACTCGGGTCGACCACGTCGATGACGCGGTCGGTCGATCCCTCGACGAACTTCCCGTCGACGAAATGGCGGGCCGGAGGAAGGTCGGACTCGGTGATCAGCGGCTGAGCGTCTGCCGCGCGTCGAACCGTGGCAGTCGTGAGGTCAGCGGCGGTGGTCATGATCAGTGACTCCTTGAGTGTGGTCGTGTGAGAGAGCCGGGTGGCCTTGCCGGTGTGGAGGACGTCGGGTCGTACCCCCCTCCGCGCTCGCGGCGCCGAACCTCACGGCTGCCGGCCGGACGTCACCGGGACGTGGTCAGCCGCGGGAGTGCCTCGACCAGGGAGGAGATCCTGGCGATCGTGGCGGCGTCGAGGCCGAGCAGCGGCTCACGGGGCGCTCCGACGGGGAATCCGGCCGCGTTCAGGGCCGCCTTGACCGCCGGGATGAACGGAGCGGACATGATCGCGTCCATCAGGGGGTAGATCCGCGCCCATTCGGCCTGCGCGCGGGCGAGGTCGCCGTCGCGCAGCGCTCGGTGGATCGAGACGAGTTCGGCCGGCATCACGTTCGCCGTTCCGGCCATGACGCCGGCGGCGCCCTCGGTGATCGCCTGCAGCAGGAGGCTGTCCCAGCCGATGAAGGTGGAGATGACGTCGCCGTAGCGGTGGATCAGCTGCCCGGCCTGAGCCATGTCGGCGCTGGTGTCCTTGATGTACTGGATGTTCTCGACCTCGCGGGCGAGCTGTCCGACGGTGTCCGGCGCGAGATTGACGCCCGTGGCTCCGGGCAGGTTGTAGAGCATGATCGGGATGTCCACGGCGTCGGCGACCGTGCGCAGGTAGTGCAGCGTCTCGTCGAGCGTGAGCGGCTCGTAGTACGGGGTGACCACCATCAGGACCGACGCTCCGGCGGCCTGTGCGTGGCGGGACAGCTCGACCGCTTCCCTGGTGCTCACCGCACCGGTCTGCGCGATGACCGGGACCCGTCCGGCGGCCTGGTCGACGACGGTCTCGACCACCTGGCGCCGTTCCCCCGCGCTCATCGCCGCGAACTCGCCCGTGGATCCGCAGGCGACGACACCGTCGACCCCGCCGTCGATACTGCGGTCGACCAGGCGGCGCAGTGTCTTCTCGTCGATCTGCCCGTCCGACGCGAACGGTGAGGCGAGTGCGGTGAGCACACCGCTCAGCTGTGACGACATTTCTTGAGTCTCCTCAGTTGAAGCTGTGGGTGGGGAGGCCGGCTTACGGGGCCACCGGGGCCAACTCGGGCCGCGTGGAGTGGCGGTCGGTGGCCAGCAGGCTCTGGGCCTCCTGCGCGGCCGACAGTCCGGTCTGGATCGCGGTCTCGGTGTAGAGGGTGCCGAGGTAGTCACCGGCCAGGAGCACGCGTCCGGTGCGGCGGGTCAGCGTCTGCTGCAGCTTTCCGCGGCCGGGGAAGCAGTAGGGCGCGCCGGTGGGCCAGCGCTGGATCTCGGCTTCGACGACCTTCTCGGCGAAGCCGGGCAGGACCTGGTCCAGGTCGTCGAGGTAGATCCGGCGGATCGTGTCGTCGTCGTGCTCCAGCAGTTCGCGTGCCAGGCTGCCCGGCGAGAAGGTCATGAGGCTGCTGCCGGGCCGGCGTTCCGCCTCGTAGCCGTGCACGACGTTCGACATGTTCAGCGCGACGTTGAAGGACCGCTTGGGCGTCGCGATGCCGTAGGCGTCGTCCCAGACCTGGCGCTCCGTCTCGTTGGTGAGGAACGCCGCGCTCACATAGGGGCCGTAGACGATCTTCGAGAGGGCGTCGCGGACGTCGCGGTCGAGGTCGACGGCGACCCGGTGGGTGACGGTCGCGGGAGTGGCCAGGACGACGCAGCGGGCCTCGACCTCCTTCTCGACGCCGTCCTGCCGGTAACGGACCACGACGGAGCCGTCCTTCTGGACGACCTCGTCGACGGTGGCGTTGAGCCGCACCCGGTCCGCCAGAGCCGCGGCGATGCTCTCGGTGAGGGTGGACGGGCCGCCGAGGATGCTCTCGGAGAGCCCGGCGCCGATGTTCCAGACGAGGCTGAAGTAGCCGACGCCCGCGCCGGCCGCGAGTTGGTCGATGTCGGCGGCGGAGCGGGTCACGGTGGGTTTGAACAGGGCTTCGGCGTCCTCGGGCAGGTCGCCGATGAAGTCCTTGAAGGACCGGTCGTTCATGAAGTCGTAGACGCGCTGCTGGCGTTGGGCCTCGGTCTCGCCCCGGCGCCGCTGCACGATGCGGGCGTAGCGGGCCACCGACAGGGCGACCTTGGCACCCGCCTTGACCATGCCGACCCGCGCCGACATCGGCATCGGGATGCGGAACGGGTAGGTCTCCACCCGGCCCTTGAGCAGCAGTTTGCCGTTCATCGACAGTCCGGCCAGCGAGCCGGGCACCGGTACCGAGTCGACGCCGGTGCTGTTCAGCAGCCACGACGTGGCCGAGTTCCCGCCGGCGTAGACGTGCCCGCCCCAGTTGAGCCAGTACGGTCCGCGGCGCTCCGAGCGGATGCGTCCGCCGACCCGTCCCTCGGACTCGAGCAGGAGCGTGTCCCAGTGCCGCAGGCGCCAGCCGGCGGCCAGTCCGGCGATGCCGCCGCCAACGATCACTACGTCTTTCATCAGTGCCCTCCGGCAGAAATGCAGAAATACGGGTGGGGTCCGGCTCTTGGGGGCCCGGCCGGCCGGTCAGACGGGCGCGGTGTTGCCGACGGATTGGGTCCGGGGTGTCAGTGCGGCGGCCTCGTGCAGGGCCATGCCGCGTGTCTCCGGTGCCCACAGGACGGAGACGACGGCGCCGACGGCGTTGATGGCGGCGGCCGCGAGCATGGTGCCGCCGACGCCCCAGCCGGTCAGGGCCATGGGGACCAGGTAGGTGCCGACGGCGGCGCCGATCCGGCTGGCGGAGGAGGCGAGGCCGACGGCGGAGCCGCGCACCTCGGTGGGGAACAGCTCGTTCGGGTAGACCCACTGCAGGATCTGGGTGCCGCCGATGATGACCGCGTACAGGGCGAAGAGAGTCATGATCACGCCCGACGGGGCGTCGGGGAAGATGCCGAGCAGCAGCAGGGCCAGGCCCGACCAGACGAAGCTGTGGATGACCAGGGGGCGCCGGCCCACGCGGTTCACGAAGAGCAGGGCGACCACACAGCCGATGAGGAACATCACGGTGATCATGGCTTCGCCGACGTTGGCGAGGCCGCCCTCGAGCTGGAGCGCGTCCAGGATCTTCGGGCCGAAGGCGTAGATGGCGAAGAGCGGGATGATGGAACAGGTCCAGAAGACGGTGATGTAGAGCATCCGTCCGCCGTAGCCGGAGCGCATGATCGCCTTGAGGTCGACGTTCTCGCGTTCTTCCGCCTCGTCCGGCAGGTCGGCGATCGTCGTGTCGGGGCCGTAGACCTGCTTGAGGACGGCTTCGGCTTCTTCGACGCGGCCCTTGTTCGCCAGCCAGCGCGGCGACTCGGGCGTGCCCAGCCGCAGCAGCACGATGACCGTGGCGGGCAGTGCGGCGCTGGCGAGCATCCACCGCCAGCCGTCGTCACCGGTCCTCAGCAGCACCTCGCCGACGATGTACGCCGCCGCGGCGCCCACGAACCACATGACGACCAGGCCGCCCAGCAGCGGCCCGCGGTAGCGGCGGGGGGTGAACTCGGCCAGCAGCGAGGTGGCGATGGGGTAGTCGGCGCCGACGGCCATGCCGATCAGCAGACGCAGGACGAACAGCCACACCGGGTCGGCGGCCCAGAACTGCGCGACGGAGCAGACGATGATGGCGATCAGGTCGATGGTGTAGAGGACCTGCCGGCCGAACCTGTCGGTCAGGTAGCCGCCTGCGAACGCACCGAGGAAGATCCCGATGAGCGCGGACGCGCCGATGAGGCCCTGGGCGGAGTCGGACAGGTCCAGCTGGGGCGTGATCTGGACCATGGCGACGCCGATGACGCTGAGCACGTAGCCGTCGAGAAACGGGCCGCCCGATGAGTACAGCGCCAGTTTCTTGTGGAAGCGCGACAGGGGCGCGTCATCCAGTCTGTTTCCTGCGGTTGCGGTCATCACAGCCTCCGGGAGCGGCACCGGACCCACCCGTCAGGGGGTGGGTCCGGTGCGGGTGTCGACCGGGCGGGGGAAGGGTTCAGGCGATGCCCGAGGGAGCTCCTGCTCTCACCCGGACTGCCCGCCACCATAGGATGTGATCACAGATCACACAAGCGTTCGTCGAATCCCTGTCACCGACCAGGCTGTTTATGATTCAGTCGTGCGTATGTCCAAACGTGTCGAGCCGTCGCCTTCCCTGACCGACCGGGTGTACGCGGTGCTGCACGAGGCGATCACGAGCGGCGAGTATCCGGCCGGCTACCGCTTGCGCATCCGCGATCTCGCCGAGGAGGTCGGAACCAGCGTAATGCCGGTACGCGAGGCCATCCGACGCCTCGAGGAGGCCGGCTTCGCCGAGCGCGTTCCGCACAAGGGCTCGGTCGTGAAGGGCCAGCACCTCGCCGAGCTGCTGCACATCTACGACACGCGGCAGATCCTGGAGGTCGAGGCCGCGCGCCGCGGTGCCGCACGGATCGGTGAGGCGGACGTCGCCCGGATGCGCGAGGAGTTCGAGCTGATGCGGGGCGCGATCGCCGAGGGCGCCGTCGTCCCGTACCTCGATCACGACGAGGCCCTGCTGACCATCCTCTACGAGGCGGCGGGCAACCCCGTGCTGGTGAACACCGTCCGCACCCTGTGGCAGCACTGCCGCGCCTACAAGATCGTCGGCGCCCGGGCGTCCCTCGACACACCCGGCGACGACACGCTCTGGCGCTACCAGGAGCTCCTGCTCAAGGCCGCCCAGGCGCAAGACGCCGAGGCGGCGGCCGCCATCAACACCGAGTCCCTGGCCAACGCCACCGACCGGATCAAGGCACAGCTGGTTTCGCGGTAGCCGCCCTCGGGGGTGAGCCACTCCCCCGTCGCGCCCCCTTCCCCGCTGCTCCTGAGTGACGCGATCTCACTCGGGAGCAGTTTTCGTGCTCGTCGAATTCGTTACCCAAAGCTTTCCCCAGGTCAGAGGGGGTGCCACAGACGGCGGCGCGAAAAAGATCTGTGATCACATCTTGTCAGACCTCGATGAAGGTGCGAAGTTACCTGCCATCACCAAGGCCTGAGACATCCGAAACCGGGCCTATGTCGTGATTAATCCGCTCAGACATACCAGCCACAGGGAGAGTCATGGAGCGTCTTCGCGATTCACTTCCGGTCCGCTTCGGGGCGATCGTCGGATCCATTGCCCTGATCGGGTCGACGGCCGCGTGCGGGTCGTCCGCCGCCGGATCGTCCACCACCGCGTCGGACAGCGGGTCGAAGAAGGTCGACTCGATCGCCGCCATGGTTCCCAAGTCGATAGCCGAGAAAGGCACGTTGACGATCGCCGCCGCCACCTACCCACCCGCGGTGATCGAGCCGGCCAACGGCGCGACTCCCACGGGCTGGGACATCGAGAACGTGCGTCGGATCGCCGCGGTCCTGGGTCTGAAGGTCAACATCAAGATCGCCCCGTTCAACGGCATCATCACCGGTCTGCAGGCGGGCCGCTACGACGGCGCGACCGGGGAGATCTACGCGACGGACGAGCGCACGGCGACCGTCACCTTCGTCACCAACCACGCCTCGAGCGACGCCCTGATGGTGCCGGTCGGCAGCAAGATCACCAGCGCCGCCGCGGAAACGGACCTCTGTGGTCACACGCTGGCCGCGTCGCTCGGCTCCGCCGAGGCGGCACTGGCCGAGAAGCTCGCGGGCAAGTGCAGGACCGCGGGCAAGGACCCGATCACCGTCAAGACCTTCGATTCACAGGCCAACGTGAACCTCGCCCTGCGCGGAGGCCGCGTCGACGCTGCCGTGAGCAGCGCGAGCCAGGTGGCCTATGTGATGAGCCAGGCCAAGAACCAGTTCAAGCTGATCGAGCTGCCCTGGGCCCCCAAGTACAAGACCGGCTTCGTGCTGGGGCGCAACAGCGACACCGCGCAGTTCGCCAAGGCGATCGCGGCGGCCACCGACCACCTGATCGAGAACGGCGAACTGCAGAAGATCCTCGACAAGTTCAACGCCGGCCAGGGGCTCATCGCGAAGGCCGAGATCCTTCCGTCCACGGGGGGCAACTGATGAAAGCAGCCACCGTCACCGCCTCCACCCGCGTGGACCCGTCGGCCGTCCCGCCCTCCGAACTCGTGCCGATGCGGCACCAGGGCCGGCGCCTGGCCGCCCTGGCCGTTCTCCTCGTCGCGGCGAATCTGGGCTACTCCGTGATGACCAACGACAACTTCGAGTGGCCGGTCGTCGGGGACTACCTGTTCCACCCCGAGATCATGGCGGGCCTGCGCACGACACTGGTCCTCACCGGGGTGTCCATGACGCTGGGCATCACCCTCGGCATCGTTCTGGCCGCGTGTCGGATGTCGGAGAACCGGGTGCTCTCGTCCCTCTCGGGCGCCTACCTGTGGTTCTTCCGGGGGACGCCGCTCCTCGTCCAGCTGATCTTCTGGTTCAACCTGTCGGCGCTCTACCCGCGCTTGTCGCTCAGCGTGCCGTTCGGCGGTCCTGAGATCGCCGGCGCGGCCACCAACGGGGTGCTGAACCTGTGGGCCGTCGCCATCATCGGTCTGACCCTCAACGAATCGGCCTACATGGCGGAGATCGTGCGCGGCGGCCTTCTCTCGGTGCCCAAGCACCAGAGCGAGGCGGCCGTCGCGCTCGGAATGAACCGGTGGCAGACCTTCAGCAGGGTCGTCCTGCCCCAGGCCCTGCGGGTGATCGTCCCGCCCACCGGCAACCAGGTCATCGGCATGCTGAAGCACTCCTCGCTCGTGAGCATCATCGCGCTCGCCGACCTGCTGTACTCGGCGCAACTGATCTACTCGCAGAACTTCCGCACGATCCCGCTGCTCGTCGTGATCTCGATCTGGTACCTGGTGTGCACCACGGTGCTCTCCTACGCCCAGAGCCACATCGAGCGTCACTACGGGCGTGGCGTCCACGTCGGCGCGCACCGGCCCGGCGGAGTCGCGAAACTCCGGTCCCGGCTCGCGCGGCGGCCCCAGGCAAACGACAACCCGAATCCGGCGTGACGAAAGGACCGGTGAGAGATCCGATGAGCGCACCCATGTCCGCGCCCGGCAACACTGACACCCCGGTGAACGATCCCATCGTCCGGATCATCGACCTGCACAAGAACTTCGGACCGGTCGAGGTCCTCAAGGGCGTCGACCTGGAGGTGCACCGCGGTCAGGTGGTCGTCATCCTCGGTCGGTCCGGCTCCGGCAAGAGCACCATGCTGCGGTGCGTCAATCACCTCGAGCGCCCGTCCAGGGGCACCGTCGTCGTGGACGGCGAGGTGATCGGTTACCGCGTCAAGGGCGACAAGCTGCACGAACTGCCGCCCTCGGCCATCGCGAAGCAGCGCACCAGGACCGGCATGGTCTTCCAGGCCTACAACCTCTTCCCGCACATGACGGTGCTGGAGAACCTCATCGAAGCGCCGCGCCGCGTCAAGGGCGTGAACAAGGCCGAGGCCGTGGCGGACGCGATGCAGGCGCTGGAGGAGGTGGGCATGGCCCACAAGGCCGACGTCTACCCCGGCACGCTGTCCGGCGGCCAGCAGCAGCGCGTGGCGATCGCGCGGGCCCTGGTCATGAAGCCGAGCGTCATGCTCTTCGACGAGCCGACCTCGGCCCTGGACCCCGAACTGGTCGGTGAGGTGCTGAACGTCATGAAGCGGCTGGCGACCAGCGGGATGACGATGATGGTGGTCACCCACGAGATCGGCTTCGCCCGCGGCGTCGCCGACGAAGTGGTCTTCATGTCGGAGGGCCGGCTCGTCGAGAAGGGCCCGCCGTCCCAGGTCATCGACGCACCCGTCCACGAGTCCACGCGCACCTTCATCGACAGCATCCTTTGACTGCTCCCTTCAGGGAGGGGAGCGGTCGAGGCCTCACAGCGCCCTTTCAGATGGCGTCGCGAACGGCCCGTTCGAAACCCTCGACATGGCTGCGGGCGAGCCGTGCCGCCTTGTCGGGGTCCCCGGCGACGATCGCCTCGATCAGCGGGCCGTGTTCTTCGACATGGCCGGCCATGTCGGACAGCCGGTCGACGAACAGGCACCAGATACGGGTGGCCAGGTTGTCGTGGCGGACGAGGGTGTCCTCCAGGTAGGGATTGTGCGTGGCGGCGTAGATGGCGCGGTGCACCTGAAGGTCGAGGTGCATGAGCCCGGCGGCGTCGGCGGGTCGCCGGGGATCCGCGCTCTCGAGCTCCCGCAGCAGGGCCGTCAGCGTGGCCCGGTCCGCGGCCGTGGCACGCCGTGCGGCCTGCGCGGCGGCCAGGGGTTCCAGTTCCTGGCGCACCTCGGAGATGTGGGCCAGGTCGGTGATGTTGACATCGGTGGCGAAGGTGCCGCGTCGGGGGTACGTCGCGATGAGGCGCTCGTACTGGAGCCGCTTGAGCGCCTCGCGCACCGGCGTCCGGCCGACCCCGAGGGACTGCCCCAGCTGGTCCTCGTTGATCGGCGTGCCCGGGCGGATCTCCAGCATGACGAGCCGGTCGCGGATGGCCCGGTAGGCCCGCTCGGCGAGGGACAGTTCCTCGCCTGCGGCCTGCTCTGTCGCCACCTGCTGCATGAGGCCCCCTTGACCTGTCGAGCGAGCTCCCGTACCTTACCGCAGACCTTGATATATCAGATGCTCGTCTGATGGCACGTCACGCGTCGACCTGCGAAAAGCTAGCTTCTCGCGGCGCGGGCCGCCAACGCTTCCAGGAGCAGGTCGACCGCCTCCTCGAAGGAACTGTCGCCCAGGGCGTGCAGTTCCCCGCGCACGGCGGTGAGCGCGGGATACGACGCGGGGTCCAGCCCCTGGTAGACCTCGTTCCACGCCCGGTGGTCAGCCTCGCGCTGCGGTCGCGGGAGCGCCAGGCACGCGGCGTCCATGGCCGCGTGGCTGAGCACGGTGTCGATGAACGTCAGATACAGGCGGGTCGCGTCGGCCGGTCCGAAGCCCGCGGAGAGCAGGAGGCCGATCCCGGTCTCCACGGCGCGGATCTCGTTCGGGCGGCGGGTCACCCGGTACGAGGCGAAGGCGGCCGCGCGGGGATGGGCGAGGTATCCGGCGCGCACCCGCAGGGCCATGTCGCGCAGTGCGGCCACCCAGTCGTCCCCGGGGACGAAGCCCGCCATGGCGTCGCCGATGATGCGGTCGGCGATCGCGAGCACCAGGTCGTCGGTGCCGTGGAAGTAGCGGTAGAGGGCGCTGGGGTCGCAGCCCAGGGCGGTGCCGAGCCGGCGCACACTGAGTGCCTCCGGGCCGTGCTCGCCGATCAGCCGCAGGGCGGTCTCCACGATCAGGTCCTCCGACAGCAGGACTCCCGAGCGGGTCGGACGGCGGCGTCGGCGCTCCTGCGGGACACGCGTGGTCATGGCTCCGGGCTCCTGTCGGTCGGGACCGCGTACCGGCAGTGAAGGGGAACCCCACCCTTATGTCAACAGGATTGACGCAACGCTGACGCCCGGTGTTCCATCACAGTCCCGCGCGGCTCTTCCCTCGTCCCCTTCCCACGAGGAGCCCTCCATGTCATCCACGCAACTGCGCCGCTCCCTCGGTGTCGTCGACGGCGTCGCCATCGCCGCCTCCAGCACCGCCGCCACCACCAGCATCGCCATCGGCATGGGCACGATCGCCACCATCGTGGGTCTGCAGGCCCCGGCACTGTTGATCCTCGCCTTCCTGCCCGTGCTCGGCATCGCCACCGCCTACGCCCGCCTCAACCGCTCCGAACCCAACTGCGGCAACGGCTACACCTGGGTCGGCAAGACCCTCGGCCCCTGGCCCGGCTTCCTGACCGGATGGGTCACGATCGTCGGCTCGGTGATCTTCTGCGCCTACACCAGCGCGGTCATGGGCTCGGTCGTCCTGATCTTCGCCAACAAGGCCGGCCTGCACTCTCTGGCGGGCATCGCCCTCGATCCGGCGTCCACCGGCGTCAGTACGGCCGTGGGGCTGGTGCTCCTGCTCGGGCTGACCGCCCTCGCCGTCACCGGCACGCGCGCCACCACCCGCTTCCAGTTCGCGCTGCTGGTCTTCGAGTACGCGGTGCTGCTCGGGTTCTGCGGCTGGGCCCTGGTCACCGGCGACCAGTCCTTCTCCTTCTCCTGGTTCAACCCCTTCGAGATCACCGACGGCACCACCTTCGCCCAGGGCATGGTCCTCGCGGTGTTCTTCTTCTGGGGCTGGGACGCGGCCTTCAGCGTCACCGAGGAGACCAGGAAGCCGGACGACGCGGCCCGCGGCGGACTGATCGCGCTGTTCGCGATGCTCGGTCTGTTCCTCTTCGCCTCGGTCGCCTTCCAGCGGGAGATGAGCCTGAGCGAACTCATCGAGAACGGCCCGCAGGCCCTGCCGTACCTCGGTCGGAAGCTGGCCGCCGAACCGTGGGCCACCCTGCCGGTGGTCGCCCTGATGTTCTCGGCCGCGGCCTCCGTGCAGTCCACGCTCATCCCCACGGCGCGCGGGCTGCTCGCGATGGGCCGGGACCGCACCATGGGGCCGGTGTGGACCCGGGTGCACCCGCGGTTCGGCACCCCGGCGGCCGGAACGGCCGTCGTGCTGGCCATCGCCACCGTGATCGCCCTGCTGGCCGTCGCCATCCCCCGGCTCAGCGACATGCTGCTGGCCGCCGTCAACGCCATCGGTCTGCTCGTCGCCCTCTACTACGGTCTCACCGCGCTCGCCTGTGCCGTCCGTTTCCGGTCCGCTGGGCGCGAAGGGCTGCGCACCGCGGTGCTCGCCGTGGGCGTGCCCGCCGTGTCGAGCATGGTGCTGCTGGGCCTCGGCGGCTATCTCGGATACTCATACCTGACCATGAGCGACCACTTCGAACTCAGCCCCGACAACGGGTGGTTCATGTTCTCCCTGCCCGCCGTCATCGTCCTCGCCGGCCTCGGCATGGCCGCGGTCGCCAAGTACGTCCGCCGTTCGCCGTACTTCGCCACCGGTCGCGGCACCGACGCCGAGGCCATCCCCCTCCCCATGGACCACACGGCCGTCTGACCGCCGCGCCCGTCCCGTCGCGTTCCCCCTTCCCAGGAGTCCATCCTCATGCCGCAGTCCCAGGTCACGGGCCCCGCCGACCTCGTCCTCACCGGCGGGCCCGTCCACACCGTCGATCCCGCCCGCAGCCGCGCCACCGCCGTGGCGGTGCACGGCGGGCGGATCACGGCCGTCGGCCACGCCGAGGTGCACGCCCTGATCGGACCGGGCACCGAGGTCGTCGACCTCGCCGGAAAGCTGCTGCTGCCCGGCTTCCAGGACGCCCATGTCCACCCGCAGGGCGCGGGCCTGGAACTCGGCCTGTGCCACCTGGCCGACACCGTCGACCCCGCCGAGTACCTGCGGCGGATCCGGCGGTACGCCGACGAGCACCCGGACGCCGAATGGATCACCGGCGGCGGCTGGTCCCTGGAGGCCTTCCCCGGCGGCGCCCCCACCGCCGCCGCCCTCGACGCGATCGTCCCCGACCGTCCCGTCTTCCTGCCCAACCGCGACCACCACGGCGCCTGGGTCAACACCCGCGCACTGGAGCGGGCCGGCATCGACGCCCGGACCCCCGATCCCGCCGACGGCCGCATCGAACGCGACGCCGAGGGCAACCCGACCGGCATGCTCCAGGAGGGCGCCGTCCACCTGGTGGGTCGGCTGGTGCCCGACCCCACCGCCGAGGAACAACTGGCCGCCCTGCTGCGCGCCCAGGCGGTGCTGCACTCCCACGGTGTCACCGCCTGGCAGGACGCCATCGTCGGCGCCTACGCCAACATGACCGACCCGGCACCCTCCTACCGGACGGCCCGGGACCGGGGGCTCCTCACCGCGCGCGTGGTCGGCGCGCTGTGGTGGGACCGCGAGCGCGGCGCCGAGCAGATCCCCGAACTCGTCGCGCGACGCGAGGAACTGAGCGGGGGCCGGTTCCGCGCCGGCGCGGTGAAGATCATGCAGGACGGCATCGCGGAGAACCACACCGCGGCCATGCTCGACCCGTATCTCACCGGCTGCGGCTGCTGCGCCTCGGTCACCAGCGGCATCAGCTTCGTCGAACCCGCCGAGCTGAAGAAGTACGTCACCGAACTCGACGCGCTCGGCTTCCAGGTCCACTTCCACGCCCTCGGCGACCGCGCGGTGCGCGAGGCGCTCGACGCCGTCGAGGCCGCCCGCACCGCCAACGGCCACCGCGACACCCGCCACCAGCTGGCGCACCTCCAGGTCGTCCACCCCGACGACGTACGACGCTTCAGGGCGCTGGGCGCCACCGCCAACCTGCAGATGCTGTGGGCCGCCCACGAACCGCAGATGGACGAACTCACCCTCCCCTTCCTGGGCGCCGAACGCGGCGCCCGCCAGTACCCGTTCGGCGACCTGCTGCGTGCCGGAGCGACGCTCGCCGCGGGCAGCGACTGGCCGGTCAGCACCCCCGACCCGCTCCAGGCCGTCCATGTCGCCGTCAACCGTGTCTCCCCCGACGCACCCGAGGGCACCCCCGAGTTCCTGCCCGGACAGCGCCTCGACCTCGGCACCGCCCTCGCGGCGTACACGGCGGGCAGCGCCCATGTGAACCACCTCGACGCCCTCACCGGCAGTATCACCGTCGGCAAGGCCGCCGACCTGGTCGTCCTCGACCGCGACCCGTTCACGGGTCCGCCCGGGGAAATCGCCGCCACGCGGGTCCTGCAGACCTTCGTGGACGGGGAACGCGTGCACGCGGCGCCCGACGCCTGAGCCTCTCGGAAGGGGGGTTCAGCACCTCTCGCGCAGTGAGTGCAGGTAGGCGCTGGAGCGGCGGGCGAAGGTGAAGGAGTCCGTCGGACTGTCCAACTCGGTCTGCCAGTGGTGGGCGAGGCGCTCGCCGCGCAGCCGGGTCACGGTCGAGATGAACCGTTCGTAGTCGATGTCGCCGTCGCCGACGTCGACCATGCGGTAGCCGAACGGGTCGGACGGATCGCTCACGCCGTCCTTCACATGGAAGAGCGGGTAGCGGTGGGGGCGCTCGAGGACGTAGTCGAGGGGCTCGAAGGGAGCGGGTGTGCCGTCGGGACGCGTGGAGAAGCGGAACCGGCCGACGTGGGCCCAGAAGATGTCCATCTCCAGGAACACCAGATCGGGGTCGGTCTCGGCGAGCAGCACGTCGTAGAGGCGGACCCTGGGGTCGTCGGTGGCGAAGGAGAACTCCTCGGAGTGGTTGTGCTGGTAGAACTTCATGCCGCGGGCTTTGGCCGCCGCGCCGTAGGTGTTGAACTCCTCGGCGGCCCGCTTGACGGCGTCCACGGTGGAGCCGTAGCGGAAGGGTCCGGAGGCGGTGCCGATGTGCTTCAGGCCGAGGGCCTGGGCGTCGTCGAGGACCTTGCCGAGGTTCTGGGCGAAGGTGTAGGCGTTCGGGTCGCTGGAGTAGTGGCCGACGTGACTGCCGATCGGGGTCAGGCCGTGGTTCCTGGCCAGCCGCTTGAGCTGGGCGAGGGTGATCGGGCCCGCGGAGCCCTGGGTGTAGCCGGCGAACTCGACCTCGTCGTACCCGTACTTCTCCAGTTCGGCGAAGACGGGACCGAAGCCGAGCGTGGAGACCTTGTCGCGCAGGCTGTAGAGCTGGATGCCGAGGCGGCCGGGGGGCAGGACGGGACGGCCACGGCCGGCCGACGTGGCGGGCGCGGCGCTCGCCGGGGTCGCCGCGGCACCCAGCAGTGCGGCGGCGGTGGCGCCCGCGGCGACGCCGAGCATGCCTCGTCTGGTGAGGCGACGGGTCGGTTCGGGGTCGGGCTCGAAGGTGCGGCTCATGCGGGAACTCCTTGGGTCGGTCCAAGAGGTCAGTGGGCGAAGGCCGCGTCGAAGGAGGCCGAGGGAGGCTCGAAGTCGAAGGCCTTCAGACGGGTCAGGGCCTCGGGCGCACCCTGGAGCCGGTCCATGCCGGCGTCCTCCCACTCGACGGAGACGGGGCCTCGGTAGTCGATGGAGCGCAGCATGCGGAAGACGTCCTCCCACGGGACGTCGCCGTGGCCGGCGGAGACGAAGTCCCAGCCGCGGCGGGGGTCGCCCCAGGGCAGGTGCGAGCCCAGACGGCCGTTGCGGCCGTCGAGGCGCTTGCGGGCCTCCTTGCAGTCGACGTGGTAGATCCGGTCGCGGAAGTCCCACAGGAAGCCGACCGGGTCGAGGTCCTGCCAGACGAAGTGCGAGGGGTCGAAGTTGAGGCCGAAGGCCGGACGGTGGTCCACGGCCGCGAGGGCCCGGTGGGTCGTCCAGTAGTCGTACGCGATCTCGCTGGGGTGCACCTCGTGCGCGAACCGCACGCCCTCCGCGTCGAACACGTCGAGGATCGGGTTCCAGCGTGCGGCGAAGTCCTCGTAGCCGCGCTCGATCATCGACTCGGGGACGGGCGGGAACATGGCGACCAGGTGCCAGATCGCGGAACCGGTGAAGCCGACGACGGTGTCGACGCCGAAGGCGGCCGCGGCGCGGGCGGTGTCGGCGATCTCGGCGGCGGCCCTGCGCCGTACGCCCTCCGCGTCGCCGTCGCCCCAGATTCGGGCGGGCAGGATCGCCCGATGGCGTTCGTCGATGATGGCGTCGCAGACGGCTTGGCCGACCAGGTGGTTGGAGACGGCCCAGCATGTGAGGCCGTACTTGTCGAGCAGTTGGTGACGCGAGTCGACGTAGGACGGATCCGTCAGCGCCTTGTCGACCTCGAAGTGGTCGCCCCAGCAGGCGAGTTCGAGACCGTCGTAGCCGAAGTCGCGCGCGAGCCGGCAGACCTCCTCCAAGGGCAGGTCGGCCCACTGGCCGGTGAAGAGTGTGAACGGACGCGGCATCTCTCGGAAACCCTCCTCAGTCGGCGATCGGGGTGTAGACGGAGTTCTTGGCGGCGCTTTCCTCCACCGCCGCCAGCACGCGCTGCACCTGCAGTCCGTCGGCGAAGGAGGGGTCGGGCCGGCGGCCCCGCGCGATGGCGTGCACGAGGTCGCGGGCCTGGTGGACGAAGGTGTGCTCGTAGCCGAGGCCGTGGCCCGGTGGCCACCAGGCGTCCAGGTAGGGGTGGTCGGGTTCGGTGACGAGGATGCGGCGGAAGCCGGCCCGGCTGCTCGGTTCCCTGCCGTCGTGGTACGCCAGCTCGTTGAGCCGCTCCAGGTCGAAGGCGAGTGAGCCGTGCTCCCCGTTGAGTTCGATGCGCAGGGCGTTCTTGCGGCCGGTGGCGTAGCGGGTCGCCTCGAAGGTGGCGAGGGCGCCGGAGGTGAAGCGGCCGGTGAAGAGCGCCGCGTCGTCGACGGTGACCTGGCCGGTGCCGGCGGACGACACGCCGGACAGGCCGCTGGTGGCGCCGACGGACAGGGGGCGTTCGCGTACGAAGGTCTCCGTCAGGGCGGACACCCCCGCCAGCCGCTCCCCCGCCAGGTGCTGCGCGAGGTCGACGATGTGCGCGCCCAGGTCGCCCAGCGCCCCCGAGCCGGCGTGTTCCCTGCGCAGCCGCCAGGTGAGCGGGAACGCCGGGTCGACGAGCCAGTCCTGAAGGTAGGTCACCCGGACGTGCCGCAGGGTGCCGAGCCTGCCCTCGGCGACCATGCTCCGGGCGAGGGCCGCGGCAGGCACCCGGCGGTAGTTGAAGCCGACCATCGCCAACCGGCCGCGGGACTGGGCCTCTTCGGCCGCGCCGGCCATGCGCTCGGCCTCCTCCACGCTGTTGGCGAGGGGTTTCTCGCACAGCACGTGCTTGTCGGCCGCGAGCGCGGCGAGGGCGATCTCGGCATGGCTGTCACCGGGGGTACAGATGTCGACGAGGTCGATGTCGTCCCGCTCGGTCAGGGCACGCCAGTCGGTCTCGACGGACGCCCAGCCGTGCCGGTCGGCAGCGGCGCGCACGGCCGTCGCGTCGCGACCGCAGAGCGCGGCCAGGACCGGGCGGTACGGCAGGTCGAAGACACGGCCCACGGTGCGCCAGCCCTGGGAGTGGGCGGCGCCCATGAAGGCGTAGCCCACCATGCCGACGCGCAGGGGCGGCTTCCCGGCCCGCGGTCCGTCCGGCTGCTGGGGCTGTGACATACGGATGTCCTCCTCGTCCTCGTCGTCCTCGTCGTGGTGGCGCCGTGGGGGGTGCGGGGCGGGGCCTTTCCCGCCGAAGCGGTCAGCGGAAGCCGGTGGGCATGTACTGGTCGACGTTGTCCTTGTCGACGACGGCCGAGTAGAGCGTCAGCGAGGCCGGGATCTCGTGTTCGGCGAGACCGCTGACGCCCTTGCTCTGCCCGAGGGCGCGCGCCAGGTCGATCGCGGACGCGGCCATCGTCGGCGGGTACAGGACGGTCGCCTTGAGGACGCCGTCGTCCTGCTTGATGGCCTGGAAGGCGGAGAGGGCACCGGCCCCGCCGACCATGACGAAGTCGTCGCGCCCGGCCTGGTCGATGGCGCGCAGCGCGCCCACGCCCTGATCGTCGTCGTGGTTCCACAACGCGTCGAACCGGGGCTGTGCCTGCAGGAGTTGGGCCATCTTGGCCTGCCCGGACTCGACGGTGAACTCGGCGGCCTGACGGGCCACCTTCTTGATGTTGGGGTAGTTCTTCAGGGCGTCGTCGAAGCCCTGGGTGCGCTGCCTGGTCAGCTCCAGGTTGTCGAGCCCGGCCAGTTCGACGACCTTGGCGTTCGCCTTCCCCTTGAGCTTCTCGCCGAGGTAGTGACCGGCGTTGAGGCCCATGCCGTAGTTGTCGCCGCCGATCCAGCACCGGTACGCCTGCGCGGTGTTGAAGATCCGGTCGAGATTCACGACGGGGATGCCCGCCCGCATGGCCTTCAGTCCGACCTGGGTGAGGGCCTTGCCGTCGGCGGGCAGCACCACCAGCACGTCGACCTTCTTGTTGATGAGGGTCTCGATCTGCCCGATCTGCGCGGCGACGTCGTTCGAGCCCTCGGTGATCTCCAGCGTGACGTCGGAGTACTTCTCGGCGCGGTTCTTGGCGTTGTCGTTGATGGCGTTGAGCCAGCCGTGGTCGGCCTGGGGACCGGCGAAGCCGATGGTGACGTGCTTGCCGGGCTTGTCGTCGGCGGCCGGCTGGGTGCCGGAGCCCTCGCTCGCCTGTGAGGTCTCGTTGCTCGTGCACCCCGCGAGGAGGGCACCGGCCGAGACGGCGGCGGTCCCGAAGAGCAGTCCTCTGCGGCTCGTGATGTGCGGCATGGCGGTGAACCCTTTCCTCAGGTCGTGCTCGCGGTACGGCGCTGGACCAGCACGGCGGCGACGATGATCGCGCCCTTCGCGATCTGCTGGACGTCGCTCTGCAGGTTGTTCAGGGCGAAGAGGTTGGTGATCGTGGTGAAGATCAGGACGCCGAGCACGGAGCCGGTGATGGTGCCGCGTCCCCCGCTGAGCAGGGTGCCGCCGATGATCGCGGCGGCGATGGCGTCGAGCTCGTAGAGGTTGCCGTTGGTGTTCTGGCCGGAGCCGGACAGGATGATCAGCAGGAAGGCGGCGATGCCGCAGCACAGTCCGGACAGCAGATAGAGGTAGAGGCGCTGGCGGCGGACGTCGATGCCGGCGAGCCGGGCGGCCTCCGCGTTCCCGCCGACGGCGACCGTGCGCCGGCCGAACGTGGTGCGGTTGAGGATCAGCCAGCCGAGGACCACGACGACGGCGAGGACGAGCACCAGCGGCGGGATGCCGAGGACGTACGACTCGCGGCCGCCGAGCCTCAGGATCCCGTCGACGGTGACGATCTGGGTGCTGCCGCCGGTGATCTGCAGGGCGAGGCCGCGCGCCGAGGCCAGCATGGCGAGCGTGGCGATGAACGGGACCATCCCGCCGTAGGCGATGAGCAGGCCGTTGACCAGTCCGCAGCCGACGCCGACGATCACCGCGGTGAAGAGGATGCCCGCGAAGCCGTACTCCTGGGTGGCGACCGTGGTGGCCCACACGGAGGCGAGGGCGACGATCGCGCCGACCGAGAGGTCGATGCCGCCGGAGGTGATGACGAAGGTCATGCCGACGGTGACGACACCGATCACCGAGGCCTGGGTGAGGACCAGTTGGAGGTTGCGGGTGTCGAGGAACTCCTCGGGCTTGGTGAGGCCGCCGATGAGCACCAGTGCGGCGAGCACGCCGAGCAGGGAGAGGATGCGGAGGTCGGCGCGGGCCGCCAGGGAACGCCAGGGGGAGGATCCGCCGGCGGTGGGCACCTTGTCGCCGGCGCTTCGCGGCGGGGAGAAGGACTGCGTCATGACGCCGGACTTCCTTCCATGACGAGATCGAGTACGCGGTGTTCGTCGAGCTCGGAGCCGGGAGCCGTGTGGACGACGCGTCCTTCGCGCAGGACGAGCACGCGGTCGGACAGACCCAGGACTTCCGGCACCTCGCTGGAGACCAGCAGCACGGCCAGGCCCTCGTCGGCGAGGCGCCGGATCACCGTGTACAGCTCGGCGCGGGCGCCGACGTCGACACCCCGGGTCGGTTCGTCCAGCAGCAGCACCCGGCAGCCGCGCAGCAGCCAGCGGGCCAGGACGGCCTTCTGCTGGTTGCCGCCGGACAGGGTGCGGATCGGTGCGGAGGGGCTGTCGGGGCGCAGTGACAGCTCACGGGTCGCGGCCCGCGCCGCCCCCGTTTCGGCTCTCCGGTCGACCCAGCCTCCGCGTGAGAAGCGGGACAGGGAGGAGATGGAGACGTTGCGGGTGACGGAGTCCAGCAGCAGCAGTGCCTGCGCCTTGCGTTCCTCGGGGGCGAGGCCGAGTCCGGCACGGATCGCCGAGCGGACGCTGCCGGGGCGCAGCGGACGGCCCTCGACCAGGACCCGTCCCGCGCTCGGCTTCCGTGCCCCGTAGATCGTCTCCAGGATCTCGGAGCGGCCGGAGCCGACGAGTCCGGCGAGACCGACGATCTCCCCGGCGTGCACAGTGAGGTCGAGGGGCGCGAACTCGCCCGTACGGCACAGTCCTTGGACTTCGAGGACCGGTGCGCCGCGGGCCGGCGAGGTGGTGCGGTCGGGAAAGACGTGTTCGACGTCGCGCCCGGTCATCAGCTCGACGACCTCACGCGTCGGCGTCGTCCTCGCGGGCAGTCCGCGGGCGACCGTCCTGCCGTCCTTGAGTACGGTGACCCGCTCGCCGATGCGGCGGATCTCCTCCAGCCGGTGGGAGATGTAGACGACGGCGACGCCCTCGGAGGTGAGGTCGCCGACGATGCGGAAGAGGTTGTCGACCTCGTCCGGGTCGAGGGCGGCGGACGGTTCGTCCATCACGATGAGCCGTACGTCGTGGGAGAGCGCCCGGGCCATGGAGACGATCTGCCGCTGGGCCGCCGACAACTCGCCCACGAGCTGTGCGGGATCGATCTCGGGGTGCCCAAGTCGCTTCAGCAGCCCGCCTGTTGCGGCCTGTGCGGCTTTGCGTCGTACGACGAACCCGGCGGCCGTGGGTTCATGGCCGAGGTACACGTTCTCGGCCACGGACAGGTGCTCGGCCAGGTCGAGTTCCTGGTAGATGGTGGCGATGCCGAGGCGCATGGCGGCGACGGGCGAGCGGAGGGTGACCGGCTCGCCGCGCCAGCGGACGGTGCCGGTGTCGGGCTGGTGGGCGCCGGCCAGGACCTTGATGAGGGTGGATTTGCCGGCCCCGTTCTGGCCGAGCAGGCAGTGCACTTCTCCCGCCCGGACGTCGAGGTCGACACCGTCGAGGGCCCGGACTCCGGGGAACGACTTGGTGATGGCGGACATGCTGAGCAGGGGTGCTTCTCGTGCCATGGGGGCTCCCGTGGTAGGCGTGCGGGCCTCGGAGCGGCTTTTTGGACAGGCTCGTCGCGGGCACGGCGAAGCGGGGTCGTGCCGGCGAGTGGTGTGGTGGTCGCGCTTATGCGGGCGAGAACAGATGGTCGGCGATGAGCCGTGCCGCGCCGGTCACCCCGGCGGTGGGGCCCAACTCCCCCAGCACGATGGGCAGGTTGCCGGTCGCCAGCGGCAGTGACTGGCGGTAGACCTGGGTGCGGATCGCGGCGAGCAGGGTGTGGCCGAGGCCGGTCACCCCGCCGCCGATCACCACCAGGCCCGGGTTGAAGAAGCTGACCAGGCCGGCGATGACCTGGCCGACGCGGTTGCCGCCCTCGCGGATCAGGTCGAGGGAGGCCGGGTCGCCGGCGGCGGCCGCGGCGGCGACGTCCACGGCGGTCAGCGTGCCGTTCGCCGCGAGCCGCGCGGCGAGTTCCTCCGACAGTCCCTGCTCGGCCGCCGCGACGGCGTCGCGGGCGAGGGCCGCCCCGCTGAAATGCGCCTCGAGGCAGCCCCGGTTGCCGCAGGCGCACGGGCGGCCGTCGGGCACGGCCTGGATGTGCCCGATGTCGCCCGCGCTGCCCGTCACCCCGCGGTGGACCTCACCGCCGGCGACGATGCCGCAGCCGATGCCGGTGCCGATCTTGACGCAGAGGAAGTCGCTGACGGAGCGTGCGACGCCGGCGTGCATCTCCCCCATCGCCATCAGGTTCACGTCGTTGTCGACCATGACCGGGCAGCCGAGTTCCTGGCTGAGCGCCTCCCGCACCGGGAAGCCGTCCCAGCCCGGCATGATCGGCGGGGCCACCGGAACGCCCTCGGGGAAGCGGACCGGTCCCGGGACGCCGAGGCCGGCGCCGTCGAAGCCCTCCGCGAGCCCCGAGGACCTCAACTTCGCGGCCATGGACAGGACTTGCTCGAAGACCGCGACGGGCCCCTCGCGCACGTCCAGGGGCTGGTTGAGGTGTCCGAGGATCTCCAGTTCGGCGTTGGTGACGGCGACGTCGACCGAGGTCGCGCCGATGTCGACGCCGAGGAAGCGCAGTTGGGGGTTGAGCCGGATGTTGTGGGAGCGGCGGCCGCCGCGCGAGGCGGCGAGCCCGTCGGCCACGATCAGCCCCGTCTCGAGGAGCCGGTCCACCTCCACGGCCAGCCTGGACCGCGAGAGGTCGACCTGATCCCCCAGCTGGGCACGGGAATTGGGGCCGCCGTCACGCAACAGCTTGAGCAGACGAGCCTGATGAGCGTTCGCGGGTCGCGCCGTCATACGTCTCACAGGCTCCTCCCCGCCCGGTTTCAGCCACCAGTGTCCGGCTTCCACAGGGAACGTAGCAGCGGATGCCGAGGGCGGGAAGAAGTCCGACGTAGATTCTGCAGACTTTTTCTCCTTGCAGGACAAAGTCCGAAGGGGTCTCAGCGCTGGGTGGGGTGCGCCTGGTGGTCACGGCCGACCGTCAGGGGCGCCGGGCGGTACGAGGTGTACGCCGCCCCGTCCAGACCGAGCGCGGTGGCGGACCGCTGGAGCGCGGCCGGGGTCGCGACGTCGTCCCAACGGCCCGTGCTGACGCGGTGTTCGAGCGCGTGCAGGGCGGCCACGGTCTCGGCGGTGGTGAACGTGCAGTGTCCCTGCCGCTCGACGTACGCCTGCCGCAGCAGCGCGCCGTCGCCGGAGGCGCGCACGCGTGCGGCGAAGCGGTTCTCCTGCTCCACCGGAACGAGGTTGTCGGCCGTGGTGTGGATGTCGAGCAGGGGTACCTCGAGTCCCTGGCCCGCCGAGGAGGTCCGCTCGGCGGTGCGGACGGCGGCGGGGTCGGCGGTGATCGTGGCGTCCTCGGTCAGCACCCGCAGGTCGGCACGCAGGTCGAGGCCGGCTGCCCGGTAGAGGGCGCGGACCTGGGGCGCGTGGGCGGAACCGGAGAGCAGGTGGGCGTAGTCGACGCCCTTGTTCCAGGAGTTGTTGCCGCCGACGGACTGCTCCACGGCGTACCGGCCGCCCTCGACGAAGGACAGGATGCCCTGCGCGAACCAGGCGTACTGCTGCTCCTCCTGGCCCGCCCAGTCGGTCGGGGCGGGACGGTCCTGTCCGGGCGCCCAGGCGGGCAGGTTGAGGAACGCCGCGGCGAGCGCGATCCGGGCCCGCCCCTGCGGGGTGCTCTGCGCGGCGGTGACCGCCTTGGTGAGCAGGTCGGCGGTGGCGGCGGCCTCGGCCGAGCTGCCGAACCGCACGAGTTTCACGTCCTGTCCGGGCAGCAGCAGGCGGGCGATCGTGTACTCGGCGTCCAGCTGGTAGTTGTCCAGGTCCGTGCCGCCCGCGACCAGGCCGCACTGGCCGAGCGCGCCGTCGATACGCCCGCCGCCGTCCCGGGCCAGCTGCGCGTTGACCAGCCCGCCCATCGAGTTGCCGAGGGCAAGGGTGCGCCGCGGCTCGCCGATCTTCGCGGTGACGGCGTCGAGCGTCGCGAACTGGTCCCGTTCGGCGCTGTTCAGGGCCCACATCGAGCCCTGGGGGTCGTACGACGAGCCGGCCATGGCGTAGCCCTGGGCGAGCAGTTCGAGGCGTACGGCCTCGGTGGGGGCGTTCCTGGCGACGGTGGGGCCGAAGCCGTGGCTGAACAGCAGCAGGGTGCCGTTCCAGCGCTCGGGGACGTCGGCGATCCAGGTGGCGCCGTCGGAGAGAGTGCCGGTGAGGCGGGTGGCGGCCCCGGCGTCCGCCGAAGCGGCCGGCGAGGGGAGGGTGGCGAGGGCCGCGGACGTCAGCACGGCCAGGGCGGCCAGGGCGATACGCAGACGGGTGCGGGGCGTGCGGGGACGGGTGACAGCAGGCATGGAGGCGGCTCCTTGGGGGCGGCTGCGGAGTGGGGGCCGGAGCGGATACCCGGTGCAGACACTCGGTGTACTGAACGAAGGCGTCGAGGAATCTAGGGCGCTTTTCTTGCCATCGTCAAGAGAGTGCACAACTTCCCGGGGGAGCCATGTCGCGCGGTCTGGATCAGGTAGGCGGCGGCGAGGGGGAGAGCTGCTGCTCGGCGGCCCAGGAGGCGAGGATGCGCAGTCGCTCGTGGGTCGGGGAGCCGGGCTCGGCGGTCCAGACGGTCAGGTGCTGTTCGGAGTCGGTGTTGGCGGTGAGGGTGTCCCAGTCCAGGACCAGTTCGCCGACGACCGGATGGTTGAGCGTCTTCGTGCCCACGGTGCGGGCAGCGACGCGGTGATCGCCCCACCACCGGGCGAACTGCTCGTCGCGCAGGGACAGTTCACCGACGAGCTCGATCAGCCGGGGGTCCTCGGGATACTTCGCGGCCTCCATCCGCAGCTGCGCCACGGAGATCTGCGCGGACGTCTCCCAGTCGGCGTACAGGGTACGCATCGCCGGATCGGTGAACTGGATCCGGGGATAGTTGCGGTGCTTCTCCGGGACGCGGGAGAAATCGGTGACCAGCGCGGCCGCCAGTGCGTTCCAGGCCAGAATGTCCCCGCGCCGGCCCTGCACGATGGCCGGGGTCGCGGTGAGGTCGTCCAGGACCCGCTGCAGTTGCGGCTGCACCTTCTGCGCCCCGCGGCGCCGCGTGCGGGTGGTGGTCTTGCCCGCGAGCTGGAAGAGGTAGCCGCGCTCGTCGTCGTCCAGGTGGAGGACGCGGGCGAGCGTGTCGAGCACCGGCGCGGACGCCTGCATACGGCCCTGCTCGAGCCGGGTGTAGTAGTCGGTGCTGATGCTGGCGAGCTGGGCGACCTCCTCACGGCGCAGCCCGGCCACCCGGCGGGTCCTGCCGGTGTCGGGAAGTCCGACCGTGCGCGGGCTCAGCTCGGCACGGCGCTTCCTGAGGAATTCTCCCAGTTCGTTGAGGGGGACGTTACTGGTCATGTTTCCCAGCATGGCACCGACCGCAGCCGGGGAAGGGGGGAGAATTTCCTCCCAGGAAGTTCTTCTCCCAGGATGAATTCCTCCGCTTTTCCCGCCCGCCCTCGCGTGTGAGTCTCGATCGTGAGCAGCTGTTCCTGACGGCTGCGGTACATCGACCCTCGCATCGAAAGAAGCATCCCCATGCGCGGAGCAGTCATTCACGCCCCCGGCGACGTGCGCTTCGAGACCCTCGACGACCCGAAGATCATCCGGCCGACCGATGCCATCATCCGTACGGTCGCCACCTGCGTGTGCGGCTCGGACCTGTGGCCGTACCGCGGTCTGGAGCCCATCGGCGACCCGCACCCGATGGGACACGAATACGTCGGCATCGTCGAGGAGACCGGCAGCGAGGTCACCCACGTCAAGCCGGGCCAGTTCGTGGTCGGCTCCTTCGCCACCTCGGACAACACCTGTGCGAACTGCCGCAACGGCTGGCAGTCCAACTGCCTGCACCGCGAGTTCATGAGCACCTGCCAGGCCGACTACGTCCGCATCCCCAACGCCCACGGCACCCTCGTCGCCACCGACGAGCACCCGGACGGCGGGTTGGTGCCCAGCCTGCTCGCCGTCTCGGACGTGATGGGCACCGGCTGGTACGCGGCGCTGGCCGCCGAGGTCAAGCCGGGCTCGACGGCCGTGGTGGTCGGTGACGGAGCCGTCGGCCTGTGCGGTGTCATCGCCGCCAAGGAGCTCGGCGCGGAGCGGATCATCGCCATGTCCCGGCACGAGCCCCGCCAGAAGCTCGCCCTCGAGTTCGGTGCCACCGACGTCGTCACGGAGCGCGGCAAGGAGGGCATCGCCCGCGTCAAGGAGCTCACCGGCGGCATCGGCGCCGACTCCGTGCTGGAGTGCGTCGGCACCGCCGAGTCCATGCAGCAGGCCCTGCACTCCGCCCGGCCCGGCGGCAACGTCGGCTTCGTCGGCGTACCGCACGAGGTGGCCGTCGACGGCGTGGAGCTGTTCTTCTCCCACGTCGGCCTGCGCGGCGGCCCGGCTCCCGTGCGCCGCTACCTGCCCGACCTGATCGACCGCGTCCTGACCGGCCGGATCGACCCGGGCAAGGTCTTCGACCTCACCCTGCCCCTGGACCAGGTCGCCGAGGGCTACAAGGCGATGGACGAGCGCCGCGCCATCAAGGCCCTCCTCAAGCCCTGACCTCGGCAACCTCACGCGGCCGGAGCCGTGCCCGGGGCCGGGGCCGGGGCCGGGCAGCGGATCCCCGGCCCCGGTCCCGGTCTCGCCACCGCCCGGCGCTTCGGAACCGCGGGCCACACCGTCGCCCTGATCTCCCGCACCGCCGAGAACCTGGACGTCTGACCGCCGAACTCGCCCGTGACGACGTCCGGGCTCGTGGTTTCCCCGCCGACGTCCTCGACATCGAGTCCCTGACCACCGCCCCGTACGCGGCAGCGGCAGCCTTGGGGCCCATCGAGATTCGGCACGGGGCGCGGGGCGCCCAGCGCCTGTACGACATCCACGACCGGCGGGACGGCTCCCGCCACCACGCCGAGCCCCTGCCCGACTGAGCCTCCTGGACGACGCCCATGCCCCCGGCTCCTCTTCGCACGCTCACCCGCACCCTGCCCGCCACGGCCCTGCTGGTGGCCGCGACCGCCTGCACCGAGGACGCGCCGTCCGCCCCCCGTTCCTCCGCGTCCACACCACACCAGTCACCGACCGCCCCGGCACCCGCCGCACCGTCCGACAGAAACGCCCCCGGGCACACCCCCAGGAACACCGCCATGGACATCCGGCTCACCCTCGACGGCCGCCAGGTCGACGCCACCTTGAACGACAGCGCCACCGCCCGTGACTTCGCCTCCCTGCTCCCGCTCACGCTGCGCCTGAGCGACTTCCACCGGACGGAGAGGATCGCCGATCTGCCCCGCCGTCTGTCCACCGCCGGTGCGCCGGAAGCAGCCGAAGCCGAGGCCGGTGACCTCGCGTACTACGCGCCGTGGGGGAACCTGGCCGTCTACTACCGCGACGGCGGCTCCCGCGACACCGGTCTGATCATCCTCGGCCACGTGGCCGACGCCGACACTCGGCGCCTCGCCGCCGCCGAGGAGATCACCATCGAAGCCGTCGCCTGACCCGGACACCGCACCCGCACCCGCACCCGTGAGGTGAGAAGAACCCGATGAACCCCACCTATGACTTCACCGGCCAGGTCGCCCTCGTCACCGGAGCCGGCTCCGGTATGGGCCTGGCCACCGCGCACGCCTTCGCCGAGGCCGGGTCCGCCGTCGCGCTCACCGACATCGACGAAGCCGCCCTGAACGCGGCCGCGAAGGAGCTCACCGACGCGGGCCACCGAGTCCTCGCCCTCACCTGCGACGTCAGCGACGAGGACCAGGTCGCCGCCGCCGTCGACCGCACCGTGGAGACCTTCGGCCGTCTCGACATGGCCTACAACAACGCCGGCATCCAGATCCCGGCCGCCGACGCCGCCGATGAACCCGCCGAGCGGTTCGACCGCGTCCACGCCGTCAACCTCCGCGGTGTCTGGGCCTGCATGAAGCACGAACTGCGGCACATGCGCGCGCAGGGCAGTGGCGCCATCGTCAACTGCTCCTCGCTCGGCGGGCTGGTCGGACTGCCCGGCCGCGCCTCCTATCACGCCTCCAAGCACGGTGTGATCGGCCTGACCACCAGCGCGGCCCTCGAATACGCGCCGCGCGGCATCCGCATCAACGCCGTCTGCCCCGGCACCATCGACACCCCCATGGTCAGGGACATGATCGCCAAGGGGGACCTCGACCGCGCCGAGGCCGAGGCGAACCAGCCCATCAACCGTCTCGGCACCGCCGAGGAGATCGCCCAGGCCGTCCTGTGGCTGTGCAGCACCGGCGCCGGCTTCGTCGTGGGCGTCGCCCTGCCGGTGGACGGCGGTTACGTCGCCCGATAGCCACAGCCACCGCCCGGCCGACCGGCCGACGGTGAAGCCCCCCGTTACCTTTTCTCGTGGCTCCGCAATGGGGCCTCCGGCCTTCGGGTCCGGCATGACTTCCCCCTCCTGTTGTTGATGATCCGGGGGGTGGTGTCACCGGGCTCGGAGGCATCGACGGACCGCTGATGTGTCGGTGTGCCCGGGCGCCAACTCCACCGCGTTGGCATGGGCCCAGCGCCCTGACGAGTTCGCCAGCAGTTCTCCGAGGTCATCGGCTTCGAGGGCGGCTACGACCGGCTCGACCAGGCCGTCCTCGAGCGCACCGGCCAATTCAGCGAGCACCCCGAGGTCGCCGTCGCCTGGTTCGACGACCACGTCCGCTGAGGAGGACGCGCCCTCAGGGCACAGGTCGGGACACCGCCCGGTGGAGATTGTCCAGGGAGAAAACTCTCCCCCCTCACGGTCGGCGATTCCGTGCCACGCTGGCGTCCATGAGCCGGAACCCGCATCTGAACGAACTCGGGGAGTTCCTCAAGGCTCGCCGTGCCGAGCTCAGCCCCGGCGACGTGGGCCTTCCCGACAGCGGTCACCCACGCCGGGTACCGGGTCTGCGCCGCGAGGAAGTCGCTCTGCTGGCCGCCATCAGCACCGACTACTACACGCGGATCGAACAGGGCCGCCTCCAGGCATCCGCCCCTCTGCTGACCGAACTCGCACAGGTCCTCCGTATGAACGAGGACCAGCGCGTCTATCTCTACGAACTCGCGGGGAAGAGCGTGCCGCCCCGCAGCACCGTGCGCCAGGAGGTGGACCCCCAGCTCCAGCGCATGCTGGACGACCTCGCCACCACCCCCGCCTTCGTGATCGGCCGCCGCACCCAGGTCGTGGGCTGGAACCGCCTCGCCGCCGCCCTCTTCGCCGACTTCGGGAAAATGCCGGAAGAGGACCGCGTCTACCTCCGGCTGCTGATCACGGACCCCGCGATGCGACGGCTCTACGTCGACTGGGCAGAGGTCACCCGGCTGGCCATCGCCCAGCTCCGCATGGAAAGCGCCCGCTACCCCGACGACCCGCGCCTCTCCGCCCTGGTCGACGAGCTCTCCGCGCTGGACCCGCAGTTCCGCCAGTGGTGGGCCGCCCACGACGTCGCCCTCCGCACCATGGGAACCAAGCGGCTGCGCCACCCCCTCGTCGGGGAACTCACGCTCGACTGGCACACGCTCACCTGCGCCACCGACACCGACCAGCACATCATCGTCTGGACGGCCCCACCCCACTCCCCCTCCCACGACGCACTGCGCCTCCTCGCCTCCTGGGCCACCGACCACCACCTCACCCCCTCCGGCGCAGCCACATGATCTGACATGCCCTCAAAAGCGGCTTGGTCAGCCCCTGTTCGCGGGTGCGGAAACCAAGGGGGGACAAAAGTCTCCCTGTTACGAGTGTTGCCGTCGGTGCAAGACGTCCGGCGTGACCAGCCGCCGCTGCCGAGGTGCGCGGCGGCGCCCCGTTCCGCGCGGTGACGACGATCCCGCCCGCTGTCCTCCTGTCGTGTACGACCGGCCCGTCCGTGATGCGAAGGCGTACGTATGTCTGTTGAACTCCCTGAATCTGCCGTCCCGCCCCCCACCGGATCCAGCGAGTCCTCCTCGGCGCCCACGCGGCGCACCTTCATCGCCACCGGCACCGCGGTCGGCGGCGCCGTCGTCGCGGGCGGTGTGATCGGAGGAACCCTCCTCGCGGGCCCGGAGGAGGCGAGTGCCGCGGGGGCGTCGCCCGCCAGCCGTGTCTCCCTGACGGTCAACGGCACCCGCCGGACCGTCACGGTCGACAACCGCACCTCGCTGCTGGACCTGCTGCGCGAGCACTTCGGCCTGACCGGCTCCAAGAAGGGCTGCAACGCGGGTGCGTGCGGGGCCTGCACGGTTCTCGTCGACGGCCACCGGGTCAACTCGTGTCTGACGCTGGCCGTCCGGCTGGAGGGTGCCGAGGTCACCACCATCGAGGGTCTGGCCGACGGAGACGAACTGCACCCGCTGCAGCAGGCGTTCATCGACCAGGACGCCTTCCAGTGCGGCTACTGCACCCCCGGCCAGATCCTCTCCGGTGTCGGCTGCATCCAGGAGGGCCACACCGGTTCGCCCGAGGAGATCCGGGAGTGGATGAGCGGCAACATCTGCCGCTGCGGCTGCTACGTGAAGATCGTGCGCGCGGTCGAGCAGACCGCGGGCGGGAGGTGAGCCATGTTTCCCTTCGCCTACACCCGTGTCTCGAACACCCGCGAGGCCCTCGACGCCGGTCGACAGGGCGGGCGTTACATCGCCGGCGGCACCACGCTGGTCGACCTGATGCGCGAGACCGTCGAACGCCCCGAGAGCCTGGTCGACATCTCCGCCCTGCCGCTCCGGGAGATCACCGTGACCGAGCGCGCAGGCCTGCGGATCGGCGCGCTGGTGCGGATGTCCGAGACCGCCGCCCACCCCAAGGTGCGCACGCTGTATCCCGTCGTCTCCCAGGCACTGGAGCTGAGCGCCTCCGCCCAGCTGCGCAACATGGCCACCATCGGCGGCAACATCATGCAGCGCACCCGCTGCACCTACTTCCGCGACGTGACCGCCGACTGCAACAAACGTGAGCCCGGCTCCGGTTGCGCGGCCCTGCACGGCTACAACCGCACACACGCGATCCTGGGCACCTCCGAGTCCTGCGTGGCCACGCACCCCTCCGACGTAGCCGTGGCGTTCGCGGCACTGGAGGCGAGCGTGCACCTGCTGGGCCCGGACGGTGCCCGCAGCCTCCCCTTCGCCGACTTCCTGCTACGCCCGCGCAGTACACCGAGCCGCGAACAGGCCCTCAGGAAGGGCGAGTTGATTACGGCGGTGGAGATCCCCGCGCTGCCCCGCCCGCTGAAGTCCGGCTACCTCAAGGTCCGCGACCGGCAGTCCTACGAGTTCGCCCTCACCTCCGCCGCCGTCGCACTGCACATCCGCCGCGGCGTGATCCGCGAGGCGAGGGTGGCCGTCGGCGGAGTCGGCACCGTGCCCTGGAAACTGCCCGCCGTCGAACAGCACCTCATCGGCGAGCGGCCCTCGGAGTCCCTGTGGACGGCCGCCGCGGAGCGCGCCGCCGACGGGGCACGTCCGCTCGAGCACAACGGCTTCAAGGTCGAGCTGCTCCGGCGGACCGTCGAACGCCAGCTGCGCATCGTAGGAGGTACCAAGTGAGCCCCCAGCCGCAGGCAGCCGTCGGCGCGCCGCTGTCCCGGGTGGACGGCCGGCTGAAGGTCACCGGCAAGGCGGAGTACGCCGCCGAACTCCCCCACGCTCGAACAACCTCGCGCGGGACGACCCCCATCATGGACGGTGTCGTGCATGCCGTCATCGTCGACGCGAGCATCGGCCGTGGCCGTATCAACTCCGTCGACACCGGCGATGCCGAGAAGCACCCCGGCGTGCTGCGGGTGATCCATCACGGCAACGCGCCGGCGCTGCCGTACCGCGACAACCCCGGATCCAACAACCCGCCAGGGCGCAGGCTCAGGGTCTTCCAGGACGACCGGGTGCTCTTCCACGGCCAGCCGGTGGCCGTCGTGGTCGCCACCACCCTGGAGGCCGCGCAGCACGGCGCGAGCCTGGTGAAGGTCCGCTACGACGCCGAACAGCCCTCGACCGACCTGGACGAGGCCGAGCCGGGCGAGCCGACGACCTACGCGCGCGGTGACGCGGAGGCCGGGCTGCGTTCCTCGGCCGTACGGCTGGACCTGACGTATCGACTGGCGCGCAACCACCACAACCCGATGGAGCCGCACGCCACCATCGCCCGCTGGGACGGCGACGAGCTCACCGTCTGGGACAAGACACAGTGGGTGATGGGCACGCACGACGAGATCGCCGCGGTGTTCGACCTTCCGGCGGACGCGGTACGGGTCATCAACCCGTTCGTCGGGGGCGGTTTCGGCAGCGGGCTGCGCTGCTGGCCGCACACGATCGTCGCCGCGCTGGCCGCTCGGGTGACGCGCCGCCCGGTGAAACTGGTGCTGACCCGCAAGCAGATGTACTTCGGCACCGGCTTCCGGCCGTCGTACCGGTACCGTCTGCGGCTGGGCAGCGACCGGCGCGGCCGGCTGACCGCCGCCGCCCATGAGATCGACGCCGAGACCTCGTCGTACGAGACGTTCTTCGAGGCCGTCATGGGCGCGGGCCAGATGCTGTACAGCATGCCCCACGTCAGCCAGGCGTACCGGAGGGTGCCCCTGGACGTGAACACCCCGATCTGGATGCGCGGTCCCGGCTTCGCCTCGGCGTCGTTCGTGATCGAGTCGGCCATGGACGAGCTCGCGAACGAACTCGGCGTCGATCCGATCGAGCTGCGCCTGCGCAACGAGCCCAGCGAGGACGAGTCGAACAACCTGCCGTTCTCCACCCGCCGGCTGCGCGAGTGCTACGCCGTCGGCGCCCGCGAGTTCGGCTGGCACCGCCGCTCGTCCCGGCCGCGTGCCCGGCGCGAGGGCGACTGGCTGATCGGTCTGGGCATGGCCGCCGGCGTCTACGACTCCGGGCGCTTTCCCGCGCAGGCCCGGGCCCGCCTGGACGCCGACGGCACCGCCGTGGTCGAGGCGGCCACCAGTGACATGGGGCCGGGCACCTACACCTCCCAGACGCAGGTCGCCGCCGACGCCCTCGGGCTGACCATGAGCACGGTCACCTTCCGGCTGGGTGACTCCCGCTATCCGCAGACCTCTCCGCACGGCGGGTCGGCGACCATGGCCAGCGTCGGCTCCGCCGTCGTCGACGCGTGCGACCAGGTGCGGCAGGAGGCGATCCGTCTGGCCGTCGGGGACCGTCGGTCGCCGCTGTACGGGGTGGCCGCGAGCGACGTGGTGGTCCGGAGCGGCCGGCTGCACGTGCAGGGCGACCCGGCCCGCGGTGAGACGTACCGGAGCCTGCTGGCCCGCAACGACCGCCCCTATCTGGAGGCCCTCGGCTCCTACACCGGGCCGTCCCGGCCCGAGCGACGCTCCTATTTCGCCTACAACGCCACCTTCGCCGAGGTCGCCGTCGACGCGAACCTGGGCCTGGTGCGGGTGCGTCGGATGCTCGGCGTGTACGACGCGGGCCGGATCATCAGCCCCAAGCTCGCCGAGAGCCAGGCGTTCGGCGGCATCGTGGGCGGCATCGGCACGGCCCTGCTGGAGCACACCGTCACCGACCACCGCGACGGGCGGATCGTGAACGCCTCCCTGGCCGACTACCTGGTGCCCGTGAACGCCGACGTCCCCGAGGTCAGGGCGATCTACCTGGACGGCGAGGACAACGACGGCAACGCCATCGGCGTCAAGGGGCTCGGTGAGGTCGTGCAGGTGGGTGTGGCGCCGGCGATCGCCAACGCGGTGTTCAACGCCACCGGACGCCGGGTGCGTCAACTGCCCATCACCGCTGAAGCGTTGCTCTGACAGCAGCGTTCCATCCGCACAGAACCACGGAGAACGGCTCATGCTGAACATCGCGGACACGCTGCACCGCTGGTGCCGCGAGGCGCGTCCCTTCGCCCTGGCCACGGTCGTCGACGTCCGCGGCAGCGCGCCGCTGCCCGTCGGCACGTCGGTCGCGGTGGACGCGGAGGGGACCGCGGTCGGCAGCGTCTCCGGCGGTTGTGTCGAGGGAGCCGTCTACGAGCTGTGCCGACAGGTGCTGGCCGACGAGGGTGCTCCCCAGCGGGCCTGGTTCGGCTACTCCGACGAGGACGCCTTCGCCGTCGGCCTGACCTGCGGCGGCGAACTCGACGTCCTCGTCCAGCGCGTCGATCCCCCGGCGCGGCCGCACCTCGCCGTGGCTCTCGCCGAGGTCGTCCGGGGCCGGCCGGCCGCCGTGGCACAGGTCGTCGACGGTCCCGCCGGCCTGGTGGGCTCGACCCTGAGTGTCGTCGGTGACGGCGCGGCCACCTACGGGACCTTGAGCGGAGGGGCGGTCGACGGACGGGTGGCCGACGAGGCCCGGGCCCTCCTGCGGGCGGGACGCACCGCACGCGTCATGGTCGGCGGGAACGGCGACGGCTGCCCCGAACCGCTGACCGTCCTCGTCCACGTCCACGCGTCCCGCCCGCGCCTGCTGATCTTCGGTGCCGTCGACTTCGCCGCCGCCCTCAGCCGGGCGGGGCACTTTCTCGGCTACCACGTCACGGTCTGCGACGCCCGCCCCGTCTTCGCCACCGCCGCGCGCTTCCCCCACGCCGACGACGTCGTGGTCGACTGGCCCCACCGCTACCTGGAACAGACGCGGGTGGACGCCCGTACCGCCGTGTGCGTCCTCACCCACGACGCCAAGTTCGACATCCCCCTGCTGCGGCTGGCCCTCGGCCTGCCCGTCGGGTACGTCGGCGCCATGGGCTCCCGACGCACCCACGACGAGCGCCGGCGTCTCCTGTGCGAGGCCGGCGTCACGGACGACCGGTTGGCCCGGCTGCGCTCCCCGATCGGACTCGACCTCGGCGCACGGACCCCTGAGGAGACGGCCGTCTCCATCACCGCGGAGATCATCGCCCACACCCACCAGGGCACCGGCCTCCCCCTGTCCGACCTGGCCGGCCCGATCCACCGCACCCTGCCCCCGGCCGAGTCGACGGTCTCCGAACGGGAAACAGTAGCCATGGATATAGTGTCCATGTAATCTATCGAGCATGAGCAAGGGTTCCGAACGGGCCACGCCCGGTTACCTGGTGTGGCGTCTGTCGACGAAGTGGCGTGTGGCGGTCGACCGGGCGGTGGCTCCGCTCGGTCTCACGCACGCCCAGTACTCACTGGTGTCGTCGCTGTACGGCATGCGGCGCGCCGGAGAGCACCCCAGTCAGCGCCGGCTCGCCGACCACACCGGTCTCGAGCCGCTCTACGTATCGAAGCTGGCCCGTGCCCTGGAGTCCGCCGGGCTGATCGAGCGGACCCGGGACCCCCGCGACCCGCGCGCCGTGCAACTGGCGCTCACCGAGCAGGGCGAGGACGTCACCCGGCGGGCGATCAAGATCGTCCACGGGCTGCTGGAGCGGCTCATGGAACCTCTCGGCGGCCTGGACAGCGCCCGGGCCCGGGTGTTCACCGGTGAGCTCACGGCCCTGCTCGACGTACCGCTCGACCTCATCGACAAACCTCAGGGAGAGTCATGACCACCACCGCACGCCCCGTCGACGGCCGCGCGATCGGCCTGGCGCACTTCGCGAGCCGCGCCGTCCTGGAACACGTCCTGGCCCGCCACGGCGCGACCTTCGCGCAGCAGGCGACCCTCCGGGCGGCGGTCGTGGCCGACGGGCCCCTGGAGCGGGACGCGCTGATCGCCCAGGTCGCCGGATCGCTCAAGTCCGACACCGCATCCGTACGGGTCATCGTCGGCGAGCTCCTCGACAGGGGACTCCTGGCAGCCGAGGGGCCGCGGGTGCGTGCCACGGACGCCGGACGGGAGCTGTTCGCCTTGGTAGGGGCGGAGACCGGCGAGATCTCGGCCCGGATGTACGCCGGCATCCCCGCCGAGGACCTGGCCGTCGCCGGCCGGGTGCTCGCTCTCGTCACCGAGCGGGCGGACGCGGAGCTGGCCTCCTTCGGCGCCGAGCGCCCCGCCGTATAGCGGAAGAGTCGGTGGAATAGTCAACCATCCGGCGCGGTTGACGGCCTCGAAGGAGGTCACGAGTGGACACGACATACAACACGGCGTACGAGACCACGCAGGAGTACTACTCCCACGGGACGCCGGCCGAGCGCTGGGAGCGCGCGCAGCTGTTCTTCGACGCCCGGGACTACACCGCCGCCGCGCGGGTGCTGGTCGGGCTGGTCGAGGAGGTGCCGGAGCAGACCGGTCCCCGGCTGCTGCTGGCCCGCGCCTACTACCACTCGGCCCAACTGCGCCGCGCCGAGACCGAGTTGCGTCTGATCGTCGAGCGCGACCCGGTGGAGCACTACGCCCGGCTGATGCTGGGCCGCACCCTGGAGCGGCAGGGGCGGCACGCTGAGGCGGGACCGCATCTGCGGATCGCCTCGGCGCTGGCGGGCGACTTCCCGGAGGTCTGACACCCTCCGCCCGCATGTTCCCGGCGCCGGCTCGGATCCGGCGCCGGGAACGTCGCGCTGCCGGACTCAGGCGGCCGTCCGGTGTCCCCGCCGGTGCGCGATCTCGCCGAGGATCACGTCCACGACCAGGAAGCCCGCGAGCGGGATGCCGAGGAGCGGGACGAAGTAGCCGAGCACGGCGATCACCGCCATCAGCGGGACCAGGACGTACGGCGGGACCTGTGCCCAGGCGCCGCGCGGTATCGGACGGCCGAAGGCGTTGCCGCGGCCGCGCTGCCACCACATGCGGTAGCCCCACACGATCAGCAGGATCAGGGAGAGCGCGAGCAGCATCAGCGCGATCTGGTTGACCAGGCCGAACAGGACGCCGGTGTGCAGGTCGATGCCCCAGCGGGTCAGCTTGGCGAGCAGCGGGAAGTCGGCGAACCGCAGCGTGTCGGTGACCTCGCCGGTGGCCGGGTCGATCGCGACGGAGTCCTGCTTCTCGGGCCAGCTGCGCTGCACCTGCTTCACGACGTACGCGGAGGTCTCGTCGGCGGGCGGCACGATCTCGACCGGGTCGCCCAGCCCCTCGGCGCGCGCGGCCGCGAGGACCTTGTCGAGGCCGACACCGTGCTCGCCGTCCCCGCCCGTACCGGAGGCAGCGTCGTGGCCGGCGTGCTCGCCGCCGCCGCTCACCGTGGCCGAGATCGACGGGGTGGCCTGCTTGAGGGAGGTGCGCAGCTCGTCGATGTTGGCGCCGGCGTAGGTCGACCAGGTCAGACCGGTCGCGGACAGGAAGAAGAAGCCGGCGGCGGCCCAGACGCCGACGGTGCCGTGCAGGCCGAGCGTGCGGCGCCGGCCGCTGGTGCCGCGGACCTTGCGCAGGGCACGGCGGCGGGAGAACCACAGCGCGATGCCGCCGGCGGCTGTCACCCACAGCCAGCTCGCGGCGAACTCGCTGTAGAGGCGGCCGGTCTCGCCGAGGTGGAGGTTGCGGTGGAGCCCGGAGATCCAGGTGCGCAGGGGCAGCGCGCCGGTCGAGCCGTACTGCTCCAGCGCACCGCGCACCTTGCCGGTGTACGGGTCGACGAACACGGCGAGGGTGTGCTCGGGGTCGACGCCCTCGACGCCGGACAGCATCACCCGGGTGCTGGCGTCGGCCTCCGGGGAGGGCCGGACCGCCGAGACCGTGCCCTCGGGGTGGGCCTTGCGGGCCGCCGCCACCTGCTCGGAGATCGGCAGCTCGGTGTCGCCGACCGGCACGGTCATCTCGTGCGCGTACACGAACTTCTCGGCCTGGAACGAGCCCGCGTACAGGAAACCGGTGACGGCGGCGATCAGCAGGAACGGCGCGACGAGCACGCCCGCGTAGAAGTGCAGGCGCAGTACCAGGGGGCGCAACGGGGCCCAGGGGCCGGGCGACTTCGGCGCGGGCGCCGCGGCCGCCTCGGGGGCCTCGGGGGCCTCGTCCGTGGTCGAGGGAGCGGTGGACATCGGCGGGCTTCTCCGGGGGACGAGGGGACGTGTGGAGCCGTGACGGTCCAGTAGTCGGATCGGGTGCGCGCCGAGTTCCCGGCACTTTCAGTGACCTGCGTCACACGGGTGTCGGTCGTGGCATGCTGGCCCGATGGCAGCTCCCAGTCCCCGCGCGCCCCTTGCCGACCGCATCGAGGAACTCCTCGCCCCCGGCGGCCCGTTGACCGTCGTCGCGGCGGGCGATCCGGTGCTGCGCTCCGGCACCGAGCGCTACGACGGTCAGCTCGACCCGGCGCTGCTGGCCCGGTTCGTCGAGGCGTTGCGCGTCACCATGCACGCGGCGCCCGGGGTGGGGTTGGCCGCGCCGCAGGTGGGCGTGGAGCTGCGGATCGCGGTGATCGAGGACCCGGCGCCGGTGCCGGAGGAGGTGCGGGTGGCCCGCGGCCGGGTGCCGCAGCCGTTCCGGGTGCTGGTCAACCCGTCGTACGAGCCGGTCGGTCCGGCCCGGGCCGCGTTCTTCGAGGGCTGTCTGAGCGTGCCCGGCTACCAGGCGGTGGTGGCCCGCCACGCCGAGGTGCGGCTGACCGGTGCGGACGAGCACGGGCGGGCGCTGGACGAGGTGTTCGCCGGGTGGCCCGCCCGGATCGTCCAGCACGAGACGGACCACCTCGACGGGCTGCTCTATCTCGACCGGGCCGAACCGCGCTCGCTGGCCGCCAACCAGACGGTGCTGGAGCGGTGGGCGCATCCGACGCCGGAGGCGGCGGCGAAGGCGCTCGGGTTCGAACTGCCGTACTGAGCGCGGCGGCTCCCGCTATCGCTCCGGCGCCAGCACGACGCTGCTCACCGGGTGCACCCGGCCCGCGTTCCGGGTGTCCGTCACCGTCACCCGCCACGCGCCGGGAGCGGGCAGCGTGAGCCGGGTGCCGTAGCGGCCGTCGCCGCGGTTGCGCAGGGTCCTGCCGCGGTCCGCCCGGCCCGTCTCGACGTGCTCGGCGGTGACCGAGAGGGCCAGCCGGTCGTCGTCGGCCGTCACCTCCACGGGGCACTCGGCCCCCTCGGCGACCTCGGGCACGTCCACGCACAGCTCCAGCCGGCCGTCGAGGAACCGCCGCGGATCGCGGGCGGTCAGCAGGGCTTCCAGCTGGTTCAGCAGGGCCCGCTCGTTCTGCAGCGCCCCGTGCTTCTGGGCGAAGAACCGCACCGTCGAGTCGTCGGTCCACTGCGCCGGGAAGCAGGAGAACCGGGGTACCGTCCCGTCCCCGAGGTGGTCCGTCCCGTCCAGGTCGCGCCGGGCGCCCAGTTGGCCGGAGGTGAGCAGCGCCGACTGACGGGTGGGCTGGCGGCAACCGCCGAACACGTGCAGGGCGTAACCGTCGCCGTCGGCGTGGTCCAGTTCCTCGTGGAGCCGCCCGGCGTCGGCGCTCAGCGCGCCGTCGACACCGGACACTTGGGTCCGGACGACGTCCGACCGTGTGCCGTCCCGGTCGGCGAGGCATCGCCAGGAGGGAAGCAGCTGGTGCAGGGAGGGCATCGACCGCGCCAGCCGGGTGAACGGCGCGGACAGCCGGCCCAGGCCCGGCGCCACGCCCGCGTGCAGTGAGACGAGCGCGTTCACCGATCCCCGGTAGGGGGTGCCGATCGTCACGAGGCTCCGGGCGTGCGCGCCGCCGCCCAGGACGTCGAGGTAGTAGCGCGCCACGAGACCGCCCATCGAGTGGGCCACGAACACGGCCCTGGCCCCGGGGTTGCCGCTGCGGGCCCGCCAGTCGGCGAGCGCGGGCTCCACCCGGGCCGCGAGCCGGCGCGCCGTCAGCCGCACCGAGAGCCGCCAGTCGTACGGGAAGGTCAGGAGGTTGCCGGCCCGCTCGGACAGGCCCAGCCTCCGCTCGAGGAAGGTCAGCAGGGTGCCGTAGCCGTCGATCGCGAAGACCCCCGGCAGCACGTGCAGCCCGTTCATCAGGCCCACGGGGCGCACGCCGTCCCCGGGGTCGGCGTCCCCGGTGCCCGGCGGCAGCACCAGCCGCTCCACCTCGTCGAGCCGGCTCAGCGCGAGACGCCCCGCCACCGCGAGCGTGTGGTTCCACACCTCGCGCCCGTCCCGGGCCAGGACGCTGCCCATGATGCCGGGCAGCACCACGACCAGATCGCCCACCGGGCCGCTCGGCAGGTCCGTCCTGGGAGTACTGGGCACGGATTCCCCCTGTTGCACAATTCGCCGTAGTATGCGCCTGGTTGACGGCAGGTCACATGCTAGGCCGCCGTCGCCGTCCAGGGGGCACGGAAACGGGGAGCACCACAGTGCGGTGGCGCGCATGACGGACGACGGACGCTTCGTCCTCGTCGGGATCGGCGAGTACCAGGACGCGAACTGGCGGCGGCTGAGCCATGTCCCGGCGAGCGTGCGCAGGCTGTACGACCTGTTCCGGTCCCTGGGCTACGGGCACGAACTGCCGGAGCTGACCGCCGGCGGCGACTGGGCGTCGATCACCGGGCGGCTGCGGGGCTGGCGGGGTGACGGGACGCGGCTCGTCCTGTACTGGACGGGACACGGCTGCTTCGACGCGGGTGAGCACTTCCTGATCGCGGCCGACTCCCCCGGCAGCCGGCTGGACGGGTTGCGGGCGATCACGGCCAGGGAACTGGCCCGGTTCCTCGCGCACCGGGAGTTCCACGAAGTCCTGGTCCTGCTCGACTGCTGCGCGAGCGGCATCGCCGCGTCCCGGATCGCCACCGAGATCTGCGACGTGCTCGATCACACCAGTACCGCCGGGCCCGAGCGGCGGTTCGCGGTGATCGCCTCGGCGCGCGGCTTCGACAGCGCCGAGGACGGGGTGTTCGCCGAGACGCTGGAGCGCGTCGTACGGCAGGGTCCGGAGGACCGCCGCTGGACGGAGCACGACGAGACCATCCGCTCCGACGAACTGGCCGACGTGATGGACCGGATGATGGCGCGGCGGGACGCCGGCACCGCCTATGTCGCGCGCGGCGCGCCCGTTCCCGGCCTGCGCAATCCGCTGCATCCGTCGGCCATCGTCCCGGACGAGGACGTGGAGACCAAACGGCTGCGCAGGCTGCGGGCGGGCGCGGTGGACCAGCACCTCGTGCTCTGCGCGCGCGGGATCGAGGTCGGCGAGACGGGCTGGTACTTCTGTGGCCGGACCCGGCTGCTGCGCCGGATCATCGGCTGGCTGGACCGGGCCGACCGGGGCCTGTTCGCGGTCACCGGTTCGCCCGGCACCGGGAAGTCCGCGCTGCTCGGCCGGATCGCCACCCTGTCGGTGCCGGAGCTGCGGGCGGTGGCGGAGGCGGAGGGCGCCCTGAACGACACGCCCAACTCCGCCCTGCCGACGCTGGGTTCCGTGGATCTCGCGCTGTCCTGCCGCAACAAGACCCTGGACGACTGTCTGCGCGCGGTGGCCGACGCCCTGGACCTGCCGACCCGCGAGGACGGCTGGCTGCGGGCGGCGGAGGTCGTACGACAGGTCGGCGACCTGGGCCGGCGGGTGGCCGTGGTGATCGACGGTCTGGACGAGGCGAAACGGGCCGAGGCCGTGCCGATCGCCGCCGATCTGCTGCGCCCGCTCGCCGAACTGCCGGGCGTGCGCGTGCTGGTGGGAACCCGGCCGCACCGGGCCGACGGCACCACGGTCACCACCGACGCCGGCCCGTTGATCCACGCCCTGGACCCCGACGAGACGGCGGTGCTGGACCACGAGCCCGAGAGCCGGGCCGACCTCACCGCCTACGCGTACCGCCGGCTGTTCGCACCGGGTGACGGGCCACGGCTGCCGCAGGACAGCGCCCGCGAGTGGGCCGAACGGATCGCCGACGCGAGCCGGGGCAGCTTCCTGTACGCGCGGGTCGCCGCTCGTTCGATTCTGGAGGCGCCGGTCCCGCCGCCGGGCACGAACTGGCGGACCGCCCTGGAGCGGCTGCTCACGGGCGGCCTCACGAAGGTGCTCGACACGGAGTTCGAACGGTCCCCCGATCCGGAGCGGCTGCGTGACCTGCTGCGTCCGCTGGCCTGGGCGGAAGGGGCCGGGCTGCCGCGCCGCGACCTGTGGCCGGTGCTGGCGTCCGCGCTCGCCGACGGGAAGCGCGCCTACGAGGACACGGACGTCAGCTGGGTGCTGGAGCACGCCGGATTCCATCTCGTGGAGTCCGGCGAGTCGGGCCAGACCGTGTACCGCCTCCACCACCAGTCGCTCATCGACCACTTCCGCCGTACCTCGCCCTGGGACGCCCACGCCCGCATCACCAAGGCCCTCCTCGCGACGCTGCCGGGTCGCGGCCCCGCCGCCTGGAACTCCTCCGCCCAGCCCTATCTGCGGCGGCACCTCGCCACGCACGCCCTCGCGGCGCGCCTGCTGCCCACGGTCATGCGCGACCTCGGCTTCCTCACCTGCACCGACCCGTCCCGCACGGCCGCGGCGGTGCGCACCCTGCCGAACCGCTTCGACCTGCCGGAGGCGCGCCTGTACCTCCGGGCCGCGCACCGGCTGCCCGCGCTCTCCCCGGCGGAGCGGCTGCGCACGCTGCAGATGACGGCGATGTTCGAGGAACCGGACCTGATCGGCCTGTTCCGGGGGCACACCGTCGTGCCCGCGCGGCTGGAGGGCTCCTCCACGCCCCCGGACGACTTCAGTGTCGTCCTGCGGGGGCACTCGGGTCCCGTGGTCGCCCTGCAGCCCGTCGACAGCGGTGACGGACGCGAGTTGCTCGCCTCCGCGGGCGGCGACGCGACCGTGCGGGTGTGGGATCCGGACACCGGGGAGACCCGCATGGTCCTGACCGGGCCGACGACGACGGTGACGGCCCTGACCCGGCTCACCGACGCCACGGGCCGCCGGCTGCTGGTCGGGGCGGCCGGACCCGACCTGTTCGTGTGGGACCTCGACACCGGCGCCCAGGTGACCGTGCTGCAGGGGCACACGGACACCGTGCTGTGCCTCACCGCCGTCGAGGCCGGGGGCCCGCCCCTGCTGGTCTCCGCGGGTGTGGACCGCACGCTGCGGGTGTGGCGTCCCGGCAAGTGGAACAGCACCCCCCTCACCGGCCATGTGGGTCCGGTGACGGCCGTGACCTGGGGCCGTCTGACGGACGGGCGCCGCTTTTTGCTGTCCACGGGCGCGGACTGCGCCGTACGCCGCTGGTTCCCGGACGGCCCGGAGGCGGCCGGGTCGATGCACGGGCACACCGGCACGGTCTACTCGCTCACCTGTCTGGAAGCGCCGGAGGGCGGCCCGCTCGCGGTGTCGGGCGGCGACGACGGCACGCTGCGGATCTGGGACGTGGCCCGGATGGCGATCCAGCGGGTGATCCCCGGGCAGGTGGGCGGAGTCCGCTCGCTGTCCGCGTTCAGGGCGCACGGCCGGACGCTGCTCGCGGTGGCCGGCCGGGGGTCGCGGCTGGCCGTCGTCGATCCGTACGAGGGTTCCCTGTCACGGCTGCTGACGACCCGGATGTCCGCCGTGCCCGAGCAGCTCGACTCCCGCGGGGTCACCGGGACCCAGCTGGTGCCGGTCGACCTGCCCCACGTGCGCGACGAGCAGCGTCATGTGAGCGGGTCGTACGCGCTCACCACCCTGCGGACGGGCCGCACGACGGATCTGTTCGCCTCGGCGGGCTGGGACGGGGCCGTACGTCTGTGGAGCGCGCGGAGCGGCGGAGCGAGCGGTCAGCCCGACTACGACAGCCGCCGGGCACGACGCGTCGCGGCCTTCTCCCATCTGCCGGACGGCCTGGGCTGGGCCCTGGTCGTGGCCGGCAGGTCGGGCGGCGCCTGGCTGGCCGACGCCGACGGGGGGACCCGGACCGGGCTGTGGCCGGCCAACCGACGGGTCGAGCACCTGGCCGCCCTGGTGCTCCCCGGCGGCGAGCCGGTCGTCGCCCTGACCGAGCCGAAGAAGCACGGGCTGTGCCTCGTCGACGCCGAGACGGGCGAGGCGATCGCGTCCGGCGAGGTGATGGCGGCACTGGAGGCGCTGAAAGGCCCGGTGAGCGCGCTGCGCGCCGCGGACGTACCGCACTGGATGGCCGCCCTGGTCGTGCAGTACGACGACCGTCCGCCGCGCACCCTGCTGTGGCTGCCGGGCAACAGGACAGAGGTCCGGGAACACGCCCCGGTCGAGGAGGACGCCGCCTTCGGCCCCGAGGTCACGGCCGTGCCGTGTGTGCATCCGCGGGACACGGCCCTGACCGCCCTGACGCACCCGGACGGCACCGTCGACGTGCACGGTCCCCCGGACCGCACCGGGTTCGTGGGGCGTACGGCCGCTCCTCCGGTGCCCGGTCTGGCGCCGGTCGCGGTGTCCACCCCGACGGGTCACTGGCAGCTGGCCGTGCCGGTGGAGGTTCCCGGCAGCACACGGCACGCGGTGGAGCTGTGGGACCTGACGCCCGGTCACGACGAGGCGACCGGCCTGACCCTGCGCCACTCCGGCGTCCCGCTGACGCAGCTGACCCGGCTCGCGCGCCCCGACCAGGACCTGATCGTGGGCGCGTGCGAGGACCGGGCCCTGCGCGTCTGGAACCCGACGCGGCCGGAGCGCGAACCGCTGTCCGTGCCGGTGCCGGGGGCCGTCGACGACCTCGCCGTCACCGCCCCCGACCTCGTGTACGTCCTGGTCGAGGAGCACTGGTTCGCCCTCCGGCTGACCCGGCTCGGCCCTCTGCTCTCCGCCTGACCGCGGGGGTGGCTCAGGTGTCCCGGAAGGCCTCCAGCAGCCGCAACCACACCTCGCTGATCGTCGGGTAGGAGGGGACCGCGTGCCACAGCCGGGCGATCGGGACCCGGCCGGTGACGGCGACGGTCGCCGAGTGGATCAGCTCGCCGACGCCGGGGCCGACGAACGTGACCCCGCGCAGGATCTCCTCCTCCAGGTCGACGACCATCCGGGCGCGGCCCTTGTAGCCCTCGGCGTACAGGCCGGCTCCCGCCACCGAGGACATCTCGACGTCGACGGCCCGCACCCGGTACCCGGCCTGTTCGGCCTCCGCGAGCGAGAGGCCGACCGCGGCGGCCTCCGGGTCGGTGAAGACGACCTGGGGGACGCATTCGTGGTCGGCCGTCGCCACGTGGGCGCTCCACGGCTCCGCCCCGTCCACGGCCGTGCCGGCGGCGCGGGCGGCGATGGCGGCGCCCGCGATCCGGGCCTGGTACTTGCCCTGGTGGGTGAGGAGGGCACGGTGGTTGACGTCGCCGACCCCGTACAGCCAGTCGGTGCCGGTGACGCGCAGGCTGTCGTCGACGGTGAGCCAGGAGCCGGGTTCCAGGCCGATCGTGTCGAGGCCGATGTCCTCGGTGCGCGGGGCGCGGCCGGTGGCGAAGAGGATCTCGTCGGCCTCGATGCGGTCGCCGTGGTCGGTGACGACCACGACGGTGCCGTCCGAGCGGGTGACCGACTCCACCGAGGTGCCGGTCCGCACGTCGGCGCCGGCCTCGGTGAGCGCCTCGGCGACGAGTTCGCCGGCGAAGGGCTCCATGCGGTTCAGCAGGCCCTTGCCGCGCACCAGGACGGTGACCCGCGCGCCGAAGGCCTGGAAGGCGGTGGCCATCTCGGTGGCGACCACTCCCCCGCCGACCACGACGAGCCGGCCGGGCACGGACTGGGCACTGGTCGCCTCGCGGCTCGTCCAGGGCTTCACCTCGGCGAGGCCCGGCAGACCGGGCAGGACGGCGCGGGTGCCGGTGGAGACGACGACGGCGTGGCGGGCGGTGAGTGTCCGGTCCCCCACGGTGACCGTGCGGGGCCCGGCGAGTCTGCCGTGGCCGCGGTAGAGGTCGGCGCCGATGCCGGCGAGCCAGTCGGCCTGGCCGTCGTCGGTCCAGTCGCCGGTGTACCAGTTGCGCCGGGCGAAGATCGCCGCCGTGTCCAGCGGGCCCTGCACCGCCTGGCGCAGACCGGGCAGGCGGCGGGCGTCGGCCCGGGCGATGACCGGGCGCAGCAGGGCCTTGCTCGGCATGCAGGCCCAGTACGAGCACTCGCCGCCGATCAGCTCGCTCTCCACGACCGCGGTGGTGAGGCCGGCCGCGCGGGTGCGGTCGGCGACGTTCTCCCCCACGGGCCCGGCCCCGAGCACCACGACGTCGTACGCGATGGTTTCCGATTCCGTCATGGGGTCAGTCTGGTGGGTGGTGTGCGCGCTGGCCACACGGGTAAGGGCGCGGAATACGCGACTGTCCGGCCGTGTTGTGCGGACGGCTTCGCCCCATGCCGGGAAGCACCTGGCAGGAAGCACCGGGAAGAGGGATTCAAGGTCATGAGCAGCACCGTGGAGCTCACCAAGGAGAACTTCGACCAGACGGTCACGGACAACGACTTCGTCCTGATCGACTTCTGGGCGGCCTGGTGCGGCCCGTGCCGTCAGTTCGCGCCGGTGTACGAGAAGGCCGCGCAGGACAACCCCGACCTGGTCTTCGGCAAGGTGGACACCGAGGCGCAGCCGGAGCTGGCCGCGGCCTTCGGCATCCAGTCCATTCCCACGCTGATGATCGTCCGTGACCGGGTGGCGGTGTTCGCCCAGCCCGGCGCCCTGCCCGAGCCCGCTCTCGCGGATGTGATCGGGCAGGCGCGCAAGCTGGACATGGACGAGGTCCGCAAGGCGGTCGAGGCCCAGCAGGCCGAGACCGCCGGCGAGTGACCGCGGGGATCCGGGAGGGGTACGGCGGGATCTAGAAGGGGTAGGGCGCGACGTCCCCGCGCACCGTCGTCCAGCGCACGTCGGTGAAGGCCTCCAGGTTGGCCTCGCCGCCGAAGCGGGCGCCGGTGCCGGAGGCGGCGACGCCACCGAAGGGGGCCACGGCCTCGTCGTTCACGGTCTGGTCGTTGATGTGGACGATGCCGGTGGGGACGCGTTCGGCGAGGTCCAGGCCGCGGGCGGCGTCACGGGTGACGATGCCCAGGGAGAGGCCGTAGGCGCTGTGGGCGGCCAGCGCGGCGGCCTCGTCGGGGGTGGTGAAGGGACGTACGGGGGCCACCGGGCCGAAGACCTCCTCCGCGTAGGCGGGGGTGGCGTCGTCGACGCCCGCGAGGACGGTCGGTCGGTAGAACAGGCTGTCGTGGTGGCCGCCCGCGGCGAGTTTCGCGCCGGCTGCCGTGCTGGCCTCCACCAGGCCGTGCACCTTGGCGAGTTGGCCGCCGTCGATGAGGGGGCCGAGGTGGACCTGGGCGCGGTGCGGGTCGCCGACGGCCAGGGAGTCAGCCTTGGCCGCGAGCCGCTCGACGTACTCCTCGTAGAGCGAGGCGTGGACCAGGTGGCGGCCGGTGGTCATGCAGATCTGGCCCTGGTGGAAGAAGGATCCCCAGGCGGCGGTGGAGATCACGGCGTCGAGGTCGGCGTCCTCCAGCACGATCAGGGCGGAGTTGCCGCCGAGTTCCAGGTGGGCGCGCTTGAGGTGGCGTCCGGCCGCCTCGCCGACCGCGCGGCCCGCGGCGGTGGAGCCGGTGAAGGAGATCACCGGCACGTGCGGGTCCGCGACCAGGGCCGCGCCCGTCTCGGCGCCGCCGGGCAGCACGTGCAGCAGGCCCTCGGGCAGTCCCGCCTCGGCGAAGACCGCGGCCAGGGAGAGACCGCCGCAGACCGCGGTGCGCGGGTCCGGCTTCAGGACGACCGCGTTGCCGAGGGCGAGGGCGGGGGCGACGGAGCGGATGGAGAGGATCAGCGGGGCGTTGAACGGGGAGATCACGCCGACCACGCCGACGGGGACCCGCCGGGTGTACGACAGCCGGGGCGCCTCGCTGGGCAGGACCTGTCCGGCCGGGCGGGAGGCGAGGGCGGCGGCCTCGTAGCACTCCTGGGCGGCGACGTGCAGCTCGAACTCGGCCTTGCCCGGGATGGAGCCGGACTCACGGACGATCCAGTCGCGCAGTTCCTCCGCGTGGGCCGCGAACAGGTCACCGGCCTTGCGCAGCACGCCGGCGCGGACGAAGTGCGGGACGCGGGCCCACTCGGTCTGGGCGGCGCGGGCGGCCTCGGCGGCCGGGGCCACGTCCGCGGCGGCGGCCAGGACGACCGTGCCGAGCGTCTCACCGGTGGCGGGCTCGGTGACGGTGTACTGCCCGCCCGTCAGGGCGCGGGACGGCGAGGACTGCCAGGTCTGGGGGTCGAGCAGCGGCATGGATGGCTCTCCGATCGGTGTCCCGCGGGACCCACGGCTCACAGGGGAGCGGAGATCCCATCTGGTTGAGCATGCAACATCCTAGTCCTGTCAGACGAGACCACCGTGGGTCAACTGGACTCGCGGTGCACGGCGGTTGCCCCGAACAGCTCGTGCGACCCGGGCTCGGCGTTCGGGTTGCGCACCGCACGGTCGACCAGGGAGGCGAGGTCGCGGCCGGAGGGCAGCGCTATGCGGACGGTGCTGAGCCGGGGCCGCAGCAGCCGGCCGAGCATCAGGTCGTCGGCGCCGATGACGGCCGCGTCCTCGGGGACGCGCACCCCGGCGTCCTGCAGGGCCCGCATCAGCAGCATCGCGTACTCGTCGTTGTAGGCGAACACGGCGTCCAGGCCGAGGTCCGTCCAGCGGGCGGCGAGGGCGGCCGCGGACTCCTCGGTGTAGGCGAGGGACAGCTCGGTGACGGTCGCGTCGGTGCCGTGCAGGGCCTCGCGGGTGCCGGCCAGCCGGGGCGCGGAGAAGATCTCCAGACCGGGCTCCTCGGGGACGACGACGCCGATCCGCCGTCTGCCCCGGGCGTACAGGTGCCCGGCGGCGCTGCGGCCGACGCCGGCGTGGTCCAGGAGCAGGGCGTGGGCGCCCTCGACGGCCACGGGACTGAGGGTCACCACGGCCCGGGCACCGGACCGCTTGAGGACGGCGACCCCCTCCGGGCCGATGCCGGGGGTGGGCACCAGCACGGCGACGGGCCGCAGTTCGGCCCAGGCCCGGGCGGCGTCGTCACCGCGCAGACCGGTGGCGCCGTACTGGACGACGGTGTAGTCGAGGCGGCTGAGCGCGCCCTGGAAGTCGTGCACGAACTGGCTGTAGAGCGGGCCCGCCGGGACGGGCAGGGTGGGCATCAGGACCATGCGGCTGTGTCCGGCGCGCAGGCTGCGGGCGGCCGCGTGCGGCACGTACCCGAGTTCCTTCGCGGCCTCGTGGACCCGGCGGCGGGTGGGTTCGCTGATGCGTACGGCGCTGGTGTTGTTCAGGACGTAGGAGACGGTCGCGCGCGAGACGCCGGCCAGGCGGGCCACGTCGGCGCTCGTGGGCACGGAGCGCGGCGCCGGCGACTTCGTCGGCGCGGGTGTGTTCGGTATCTGCACCATGACGTACGGCATCTTGGCAGAAGCTGTGCGCGGAAGTTCGGGCGGGGGACGCCCAAATTTGATGAAGCGTCAACATACCGGACGGTCGGGCGCCCTGACCTGGAGCGCCTCGCGCGATGGCCGTCAGGGGCCCGTGACCCGGTCGATCAGATCACTCCAGCCCGCCTCCAGCCGCCCGAGCGGCACCCCGCACTGCCGGGTCAGATGGTGGACCAGGACCGGGTCCAGAGCGCCTATCAGCGTGTGGGCGAGCAGTTCGTGGTCCGCGCCCGGCAGCGCCTGGCGCAGCAGCAGCGTGAGGTGGCTGTGGTGGACGCGGCGGGCGGGCACCGAGTGGCGGCGGTCCGGGCCGGCCTCGGCCGCCAGCAGCAGGTCGAGTTCGTCGACGGCGCGCCTGAGCATGGTGATGCCGAACGCCCGCAGCCGCTCCACCGGCGGCGCGCCCGGCCCCAGCGGCGGGGGGCCGCTCAGGAACGCGGCCTGCATCTTCTGCTCGGAGTGGTCCAGGAGGGCCGTCAGCAGGCCGGTGCGGTCGCCGAAGCGGCGGAAGACCGTCCCCTTGCCGACGTTCGCCGCGGCCGCCACCGCCTCCATCGTCACCCCGGCCGCGCCGTGCTCGGCGATCAGCCGGGCGGCGGCGTCCAGCAGCCGGGCCCGGTTGCGGGCCGCGTCGGCCCGCAGGCACGGCTCGTCGCCGGCGGGCCCCAGCTGGAGCAGTTGCTGAGGCTCGCCGATCTTCTCCTCGGGCTCCGGACACGGGGGCAGAAGGCTGGACATGAACTCAGCGTAAAGCACCGGGAATGAAACTGGACCGCGGTCCGGTTAGGGTGCTAGAAAGTTAAACGGACCTCGGTCCGGATCGTAAACGCAATGTTTCAGCCCTTGGGAGTACCCATGTCTGTCCGCATCCTCGCGCTCGTCGGCAGCCTCCGCGCCGGTTCCACCAACCGCCAGCTCGCCGAGGCGGCCGTCAAGGTCGCTCCCGAGGGCGCCGAGGTCGACCTCTTCGAGGGCCTGGCCGAGATCCCGTTCTACAACGAGGACCTCGACGTCGAGGGCAGCGTCCCGGCCGCCGCCGCCAAGCTGCGCGAGGCCGCCCAGGCCGCCGACGCCTTCCTGCTCTTCTCCCCCGAGTACAACGGCACCATCCCGGCCGTCCTGAAGAACGCCATCGACTGGCTGTCCCGCCCGTACGGCGCCGGCGCCTTCGGCGGCAAGCCCGTCGCCGTGGTCGGCACCGCCTTCGGCCAGTTCGGCGGCGTATGGGCGCAGGACGAGGCCCGCAAGGCCGTGGGCATCGCCGGCGGCAAGGTCATCGAGGACCTCAAGCTCTCCATCCCCGGCTCCCTGACCCGCTTCGCCGAGACCCACCCGGTGGACGACGCCGAGGTCGCCGCCCAGCTGACCGAGGTCGTGGCCCGTCTGCACGGCCACGCGGGCGAGGCCGTCGCCGCCTGACCCGGGGTACGTCCCCGACGTCCGGTACGTCACGAGGGGGTCGCGGCACGGTTGCCGCGGCCCCCTCGCCGTTGCGGTGAGCCCTCCGAGTCCGGCGGTCCTCGTTTCCGGCGGGTAACCGACCGTCGAAAGTCGTTCAACCCGCAGACCGCCGCCCAGCGGGTCTGATATGGCTTGAGAGATGCAGACCCTTTATCGACGACTGCTCCGACTGATGCCCCGTATCGGCGTTCAGGTGACCGACCTCGGCCCGGGCGCGGCGGTGGTGGCCCGGCGCGGCGGCCCCTACGAGGTGACCGACGTGGACCAGGGCACGAAGGTGCTCTCCCGGCGTGGCGGCCCCTACCGGGTGACCGGCGTGGACAAGGACACCTGGCTCCTGCGGCGGACGCGGGGCGGTGCCAGGACCGCGGTCGCCGAGAAGGGAGTCGTTCCGCTCGGCGACACCGGTGCCGTGCTGCTGATCGATGACCCGGAGCACCAGGACGAGCGCAAACTGCAGCTTTCCGCTGCCGAATACCTGTGCGTCCAGCATGTGACCGCCATGCTCGAGCTGTACGGCGTGAACTGCGTCTTCGACGTCGGCGCCAACACCGGCCAGTACGCCAAGCGGCTGCGCAGGGCCGGCTACACCGGCCGGATCGTGTCCTTCGAGCCCACGTCCGAGACGTTCACCAAGCTGGCGAAGGCCGCCGAGAAGGACCCCGACTGGCGGGTGTACCAGTGCGGACTGGGCCGCGAGGAGTCGACCGCCGAGATCCACAAGAGCTGGCTGACGATGAACTCCCTGCTGCCGCCCAGCGACTACGGCAAGGGCCGCTACAGCCGGTTCAAGAAGTCCGACACCGAGGAGATCCGCATCCGCCGCCTCGACGAGGTGATGGACGAGGCGCTGGAGGGTCTCGCCGACCCCGTCCCGTATCTGAAGATGGACACCCAGGGCTATGACCTGGAGGTCTTCGCCGGGGCCGGCAAGCGCGTCACCGACTTCGTGGGCCTGCAGTCCGAGGTCGCCTGTCTGCGTCTGTACGAGGGCAGCCCGGGCATGGGCGAGGCCGTCGCCGCGTACGAGGCGGAGGGCTTCGGCATCACCGGGATGTACCCGGTGACCCGCGAGGCGACCACCGGCCGCGTGATCGAGTTCGACTGCGTGATGATGCGCGCGGAGGCGGCACCCGAGCCGCCCAAGCAGTAGCGGCAGCCTCCCCCTCCTGCCGCCTGGCCACGCGCAGGCCGGTGAACGTCGTGACCGTGAGGACGAGCACGATGAAACCGAGCGAGAAGGGGATGCCGACATCGACAGGCCGTAGCTGAGGGGCCTCGGTCAGCCCGTAGATGGCGGGGATGGAGTCGAGGGCGAACAGCACGTCGGTGGAGCCGATCGCGAGCATCACGACGAGCATCGGGGTCATGACCCGCTTGCCGTTCTGCTCGATCCACAGCTTGGCGCCGTGGTAGCGGTCGGCGACACCGAAGCGCTTTTCTCCGTGATGTACCCGGCGAAGAACTCGCCCGTCGGTCCCCCGCCGCCGAAGACGAACACACCGAGCCCGAACGTGCGGGCCGGCACGAGCCACACCATCGTCCAGGCACCGGCCTCCCGCACGGACACGTCATGGGGTCTGCGGCCTGTGAAGTGTGTCACCCGCCGGATGGCGGGGAGCTTCCGCCGGACGGCGGTGGTCCGTAAGGCGTCCACCGCACGGATCATGTGTGCACGAGCCGCCGCACTCACCTGTGTGAGGAGAAGCCATGACGTACGTCCCGCCGCCGTTCGACCCGGAACTCGCCGCCGCGCTGGAGCTGATCAAGGAGATGATCCAGCCCGGGATGGCGCCCGAGGACATCGAGACCGTCCGTCAGGGGCCGGGCATCGCGCTGCTCGCCGACCTGGACCTGACCGCGGGCGGGGCCTTCGAGGTCGAGGACCGGACCGTGCCGGGACCCGAGGGCGCCCCCGAGATCTCGCTGCTGATCTGCCGCCCGACCGCCGCGGCCCCCGACCGGCCGCGGCCGGTCGTCTACCACGTCCACGGCGGCGGCATGGTCATCGGCAACAACCGGGTCGGCATCGACGCGGCCCTGGACTGGGCGCGGGAACTGGACCTGGTCGTGGTGTCCGTGGAGTACCGGCTGGCGCCGGAGCACCCGCACCCGGCGCCCGTCGAGGACGTGTACGCCGGCCTGGTGTGGACGGCGGAGCACGCCAAGGAGCTGGGCGGGGACCCGGAGCGGATCGTGATCGCCGGCGCCAGCGCGGGCGGCGGGCTCAGCGCGGCGCTCGCCCTGCTGCTGCGCGACCGGGGCGGCCCGCGGCCGATCGGCCAGCTGCTGTTGTGCCCGATGCTGGACGACCGCAACGACACGGTCTCCTCCCACCAGATGGCGGGCCTCGGCGTGTGGGACCGCACGGCCAACGAGACCGGCTGGGGCGCCCTGCTCGGCGAGCGGCGCGGCGGCCCGGACGTCTCCCCGTACGCGGCGCCGGCCCGCGCCGAGGACCTGTCCGGGCTGCCCCCGGCCTTCCTCGACGTCGGCTCCGCCGAGACCTTCCGGGACGAGGTCGTCGCCTACGCCTCCCGGATCTGGCAGGCCGGCGGGATCGCCGAACTGCACGTGTGGCCGGGCGGCTTCCACGGCTTCGACGGATTCGCCCCGCAGGCCGCCCTGTCCAGGTCGGCACGGGCGGCCCACCTGGACTGGCTGCGCCGGCTGCTCGCCGAGTAGGACAGGTCGTCCCAGGCCTCGCGGGACTCAGTGACGCTTGAACTCGATGGGACCGGCGTTCATCTCCACGGTCCCGTCCGGGTGCAGGACGGGCCGGCGCTCGGTCATCCGGGCGCTGTAGGCCTCGACGTGGTGGATCGCCGCCCCGTCGGCCGAGGTGAAGTCGACGAGCGCGATCGCCACCCAGTAGCGGGTGCTGGTGTTCTCGTACAGCGGGACGGTGACCGTGGATCCCCGGCCGTCGTCGACGACGACCCGCGCGCCGAAGCTGTGGAAGGATCCGGCGCCGTTGCTGACCGCCGAGTACGCGCACAGCAGGACGTACCCCTGCTCGTCGGGCCGCCCGATCCGCACGACCTCACGGCCGGGGACGCGCGAGTCGCCGTCGAGGCAGAGGTAGGGGCGCTCCGTCAGGGAGCCGAGACGCCGGTAGTAGACGACGTCCTGCGGGGCGCCCTTCCTGCGCTTCTTTCCCGTGGGGTGCGCGGGCCCGGAGGGCGCCCCGCCGGGACGCAGCGGCTCGCCCTGGGGTACATGCCCCTTCTTCACGCGGGTGCCCGGCGCGTCGGCACCGCGCAGGGCCTTGGTGGCCGGGACGAAGAGGGCGTACAGATCGAGGTCGGCGCCCCGCCTGCGGCGTTCCGCACTGCCGCCGTCCCACTCCAGGGCCACCGTGACCACCAGATCGCGGTCGGCCTTGTCCAGGCTCAGCGAGACCTGGCTGCCCTTGTCGAGACTGATCTTCCCGAGGGGCGGCTTGACCAGGCGGGGAGGGGGCGGGGCGACGGTGGAGGGGGCTTCCGCCACCACCGGCTCGGCCGGCGCCGTCGGCTGCACGAGCTCCGTCGCCTCGGGGGCCGCCTCCTCGGCCACCTCGATTCCGAAGTCCGTGGCGAGACCGGCCAACCCGTCGGCGTACCCCTGGCCGATGGCGCGCACCTTCCACGCCTCGCCGCGGCGGTAGAGCTCGGTCAGCAGGACCGCGCGTTCGCCGTCCGTGAGGGCGGGCGGCCGGAAGACGACCGGCTCGGTGCCGTCCTGCACGGCCCGCACCTCGACGTTCTTCACCCCGTGGAACGTGCGGGCCGCGTCGTCCGGGTCGCAGCTGGCCACCAGGACGACCCGGTCCACCTCGGCGGGCAGCGCGGCCGGGTCCACCTCGATCCGCTCGGGACCGTCGGCGTCGGCGGCCCGGTGGCGTACGGCGTCGGACTCGGCGGAGGGCTGGTTGTAGAAGACGAGGTCGTCGTCGGACCTGACCCTGCCCTCGGTGGTGACGAGCAGGGCGCTGAGGTCGACCGGCTCGCCCTCGGCGGACAGCTCCACGGTCACCGCTCCGGCCCCCAGCGCCGTGTTCCCGCCCTTGCCCAGTTCCGGCATGTCGCCCACCCCCACGCGATCTCCCCATCGGTTTCCCGCCACCTTTGCACAACGTGAGCGGATCCGACCGGCAATGCCCGATCTTGATCAGAAGGGTGGGAAGGGTGCATCGCGACTCTCCTCACCCGCGTGCGCGTGGCGCATCATGACCGTATGAAAGAGCTGGCCGGGCGCCTGACCGCGCTGGACCCGGACGCCGGTGCCGCCGTGCGGGTCATCGCCTACTTCGACCGGCTGGCCGAGACCCGGGCCGGGGTGGAGGCGCTGGTGCGCGGGGCCGCGGTGCTGGCCGGGGTGCCCGCGCGGCTCGTCGACGCCGACCGGCGGGTGCGGATCCGGGTCGAGGCCGACGGCACCCGCCGGGACGCGGACCGGCCGCCGGACCCGCAGTGGCCGTCCGCCGCGCTGACCCCGGACGGCGAGCCCGCCCTGTGGCTGGAGCGCGCGGGTGCGGCGCCCAGCGTGGTCGACGCGGTGATCCTGGAGCGGGCCGCCGGAGCCGCGCGCCTCGTCCTCGACCGCACCCGAGGGCGGGCCCCGCTCGACGATCCCGCGCTGATCGAGACGCTCCTGGACGCCACCGCCCCCGAGCCGGCCCGCCTGCACGCGGCCCGCCGCCTCGGCCTCGACCCGCTCGCCACCGCCCGCGCCGTCGCCACACCGGGCGGACGGCCGCGGGTGGTGTCCGCGACGCCCGAGGAGCCCGGCACCGGCGGATCCGCCGCACGCCGGACGGGCGCCGATCCTCTGGCTGCCCGCTCCACGGCCTCACCCGGCAGGCGCCCCAGGGCGGCCCTCCCCGTACCTCAGGAGCTCCGCGGCGGCGACGCGCCCGCACGCCGGAGGGGCCTCGACGCCTCGGCCGCCGCCGGACCGCCGGCCACGTCCGCAGAGCGGCCACGGGCGGTCGCGCCGGAAGGGCCCACCGCCGAGGTACCCGGCGTGCGGACCGGTGTCGGTCCCGCCGTTCCCGTCCTCGAACTGCCCCGGTCCTGGGCCGACGCCCGCACCGCGCTCCGGTTCACCGCCGAGGGCACCGGGCAGGACCCCGGTCCCCGGGTGGTGTACGCCGACGAGCTCGGCGGCATCGCCCTGCTGGCCGGCCTCGTCGTACCGGGCGCCGAGCCGCCGCCGGACGTCCAGGCGGTGGAGGCGGCCGCCGCGGACGCGCCCTGGCTGCTCACCACGCTGTACGCCGTCACCGCGACGGCGAGCCTGCGGGCGGCCGCCGCCGAGGCCAACGTGCACCACTCCACGCTCCAGGACCGGCTGGTCCACGCCGAGCATCTGCTGGGCTGGCCGGTGCGCACTCCGCAGGGCCGGCTGCGGCTGCACCTCGCACTGACGATGCGGCGGCTGGCACGGCCGTAGAGCTCCTTCCGTCCGAGGGCGTTCAACCGTTCGATTGAACGGCGGTTCCACCGGACGCCTGTCATCCGGTCCGTCCGGACGACGCGCGGGACCGCCCGGGGCCAGCAGAATCGGCGTCGACCGTGGCGCCCGGTCTCCCACCCCCCCTCAGAGCCTGTGTCATATCCCCGGCCGGGCGCGCGACGCCTGGCACGCACGCTCGCCACGTTGCCGAAAGGCCCACGTGGCTCCGCCACGAGGGCGCTCCGGCGCCTTGCGATCGCACGCACCAGACGCCGCGCGCTGATCCGACCGGGATATGACACAGGCTCTCAGAGATCAGAGAGGTCGTAGCACCATGCCCAGCTCCCCCAGCAGAAGGCGTCTCCTCGCGACCGGCGCGGGTGCCGCACTCGGCCTCGGCGCCCTCGGTACGTCCCCCGCCTCGGCGTCCCCGGCGTCCGCGCGGCCGGCGTCCGCCCGGTACGGCTCGGGCGCCGAGGAGACCCGGTCGCTCGACGAGCTGTACCAGGCCGCTCTCGCGGAAGGGGGCAAGCTCGTCGTCTACGCCGGCGGGGACACCCCGACCCAGCAGGACGGCACCAAGGCCGCCTTCCTCAAGCGCTTCCCCGGCATCGACCTGAAGCTGATCGTGGACTACAGCAAGTACCACGACGTCCGCGTCGACAACCAGCTCGCCACCGGCACCCTCGTGCCCGACGTCGTCCAGCTGCAGACGCTCCAGGACTTCGTCCGCTGGAAGTCCCAGGGCCGGCTGCTGCACTACAAGCCCGCCGGGTTCGCCGCGGTCCACGACACGTTCAAGGACCCGCAGGGCGCCTGGGTCGCGATCGCCGCGATCGGTTTCAGCTTCATGTACGCGCCGGCCGCGGTCGGTTCGGACGCGCCGCGCACCCCGCTGGACCTGGTCGACGCCAAGTGGAAGGGGAAGATCGCCTCGTCCTTCCCGCACGACGACGACGCGGTCCTCTTCCTCTTCTCGCTCTACGTCAAGCACTACGGCTGGGACTGGGTGGCCGGGCTGGCCGCGCAGGACGTCCGCTTCGCGCGCGGCAGCAACTCCCCCGGTGACGCCGTGCGCTCCGGGCAGTACCCGATCGGCGTCGGCGGCTCCGGTGCGCCCCTGTCGACCGGCCCCGTGAAGTGGGTCCTCCCGGACAGCGCGCCGTTCATGGCGTGGGGTCAGCGGGCGGCGATCCTCAAGGCGGCCGCGAACACCACGGCGGCCAAGCTGTACCTCAACTGGCAGCTGTCGACGGCCACCCAGCAGAACTCCTTCAACGGCTGGTCGGTGCGCACCGACATCACTCCCCCGACCGGGCTGAAGCCGGTCTGGGAGTACCCGAACGCCAACATCGACGGCTTCCCCCGCTTCATGTCCGACCGCGCCGAGGTGGAGCGCCTGAAGCAGACCTTCGCCCTCTACTTCGGCGAGGTGAAGGGCGACCCGACCCCGGGCTTCCTGGGGCTGCACCCGGGCGCCTAGCAGGCACTGGCCGGTTTCACACGGTCCCTACAGGCGGCGGATAGACTCGGACCCCCTGTTCGAACGGATCATCGTCCAAGGGGTCTTCCGTGTCCGATCGTGCTCCCGTCCGTACCCTTGCGAGGGCCGTCCGCGGGAGCCGGCCGACGCCCGCCCTCCTCGCCCATCTGACGTTCTTCGTGGTCGTCGGCGCCGGGCTGGTCCGGCTCTTCCAGCTGAGGATCGGACTGTGCTGGGACATCGTCACCGTCAGCGGGCTGCTGGCGCTGGTGTACGCGGGCGGGCTCGCGGCCGGTGAGCGACTGGGGCGGGTCGGCGCACACGCGTGGGTCGCGGCGCTGCTGGCGCTGTGGACCACGCTGGTGGTCCTCGCCCCCTCCTCCCTCACGGGTGCCTACGTCTGGGGTGCCGTGCCGCTGGCCTGTGCGGCGCTGCGGGCGCTCGGCCGGCGGGCGGCCGGGGTGGCGGTGGCCGCCCTCACGGTCGTCCTCGCCGCTCAACTCGTCCGCAGCGCTGGCAGGTTCGATCCGGAGATCGTCCTGATCCCGGTGGCGGCGGTCTGGGGCACGGTCGCCCTGTACCGCTCCCAGCAGCGGGACGCCGCCGAACGGCTGCGGCTGGTCGAGGAGTTGCGCGGCACCCGGGACGTGCTGGCCCGGCAGCAGCGGCAGGCCGGGGTGCTGGCCGAGCGGGCCAGGATCGCCCGGGACCTGCACGACACGCTGGCCCAGGAGCTGTCCGGCGGTGTCATGCTGCTGCAGGCCGCCGACCGCGACTGGGACGCGCGTCCGGACATGGCCCGTACCCGGGTGCGGGCCGTGGCCGACGGGCTGCACGCCAATCTCGCCGAGACCCGCAGGATCATCCGCGACCTGACGCCGTCCGCCGTGGACGAGGCCGGTCTGGAGGGCGCGCTGCGGCTGCTGTGCGCCCGGGCCGAGGCGGAGGGCGCGGCGGCCCGGGTCCGGTTCCGGTCGGTGGGTGCGCGGCGGCCGGCCCTGGACGGGCAGGCCGCCGCGACCCTGTTCCGGGTCGCGCAGAGCACGCTGGCCAATGTGCGCGAACACGCGCACGCCGTGAACGTCCAGGTCAGCCTGCACGCCCGGGCGGACCGGGTGGAGCTCGAAGTACGGGACGACGGCGCCGGGTTCGAGACCGGCCGGCTCGGCGTCCCCTCCCAGGGCGGGCGTGGCCTCGGGCTGCCCGCGGCCCGCGCGCGTCTGCGGGAGTGCGGGGGCGACCTCGACGTGGGCAGCGCGCCGGGACGCGGTACGTGCGTACGGGCGACGGTGCCCGCCCTGCCGGAGAACCGCCCGGCCGCCCGGGTGGCCGCACGGTGAGCGGCACGCCGTTGCGTCTGCTGGTCGCCGACGACCACGCCGTCGTACGGGCGGGTCTGCGCGCGCTGCTGGAGGGCGAGCCGGATCTCGAGGTGGCCGCCGAGGCGGGGTCCGGTGAGGAGGCGGTGCGGCTCGCGGCGCGGCTGGTGCCGGACGTCGTGCTGATGGACCTGCGGTTCGGCGGCGGGGGCGGGTCCGGGATCGACGGGATCGAGGCGGTGCGCCGACTCGCGGCCGAGGCGCCGGGGATCCCGGCGGTGATGCTGACGAGTTACTCGGGCCGCGCCGATGTGGTGCGCGCACTGGAGGCGGGAGCCCGGGGGTATGTGCTGAAGGCGGGTCCGCCGGAGGAACTGTTCCGGGCCGTACGGGGTGCCGCGGCCGGTGCGCTCGGGCTTGCCTCGGAGGTCGTGGGCGAGCTGGTCGGCCGGTCCCCCGCCCCGGAACGGGAGTTGAGCGGGCGGGAGGTCGAGGTGGTGCGGCTGCTGGCGGAGGGGCTGAGCAACCGGGCCATCGCCGAGGCGCTGTTCCTGAGCGAGGCCACCGTGAAGACCCACCTGGTGCGCGTCTACCGCAAGCTCGGCGCGGACAACCGCGCGGCGGCGGTGTCGGAGGCGGTGCGCAGGGGGCTGCTGGACCTGGCGTGACAGGCCGGAGGGGGTGTCCGCCGCTACGGACACCCCCTCCGGGGTCTCAGGTCCTGGCCCTCTCAGGCCCTCACACCCTCCGGGGTCTCAGACCTTGGCCTGCTCGGGCGCGGTCGCGGAATCGGTCTCGGCCTCGCCGGAGACGGCGGCGCGGGCGGCCGGGATCACGGCGGCGATCGCCGCGGAGACCAGGGCGAGGCCGCCGCCGACGAGGAGCGCGGTGCGGAAGCCGTCCTCGGAGGCGAAGGTGTAGCCGCCCATGGTGGTGGTCATCTGGGAGAGGATCACCCCGATGACGGCGGAGCCGATCGAGGTGCCGAGCGAGCGCATGAGGGTGTTGAAGGCGTTGGCGGCGGCGGTCTCGGTCAGCGGCACCGAGCTCATGATCAGGGCGGGCATGGCGCCGTAGGCGAGGCCCACACCGCTGCTGGTGATGATCGTGACCAGCATGACGCCCCAGGCGGAGCCGATCAGCGCCATGGAGGCGAAGTAGCCGGCGGCGAGCACCAGGGCACCGCAGACCAGCGTGAACTTCGGGCCGCGGGCGTTGGTGAGCTTTCCGCCGAGCGGGGAGACCAGCATCATCATCAGGCCGCCCGGCGCCATCCACAGACCGGCCGCGAGCATGGACTGGCCGAGGCCGTAGCCGGTGGCCTCCGGGAACTGCAGCAGCTGCGGCATCACCAGCATGCTCGCGTACATGCCGAAGCCGATGAAGACCGAGGCGAGGTTGGTGAGGAGGACGCGGGGGCGGGCGGTGGTGCGCAGGTCGATCAGCGGGTCGGTGGTGCGCACCTCCCACACGCCCCAGCCGGCCAGCAGCACCAGGGCGGCGGCGAACAGACCGAGGGTCGTGCCGCTGCCCCAGCCCCAGTCGGCGCCCTTGGAGACGGCGAGCAGCAGCGAGATCAGACCGGCGCCGAGGCCGATCGCGCCGGGCAGGTCGAAGCGCTGGCCCTTGGCGCCGGCGGGGACGTCCGGGACGAGCGTGAAGATGAGGACGGCGACGACGGCGGCGAGGGCGGCGGAGCCCCAGAAGAGCACCCGCCAGTTCGCGTACTGGGCGACCGCGGCGGCCAGCGGCAGGCCGATGGCGCCGCCGATGCCCATGGAGGCGCTGACCAGGGCGATGGAGCCGCTGAGCTTCTCGGCCGGTACGACGTCCCGCAGCAGCGCGATGCCGAGCGGCACCATGCCCATGCCCATGCCCTGCAGACCGCGCCCGACGATCATCGTGACGACGTCGGAGGCGAACGCGCACACCACCGAGCCCACGATCAGCGGCACGGAGCAGGCGAGCAGCATCCGGCGCTTGCCCACCAGGTCGCCGAGACGGCCGACGACCGGCACGCACACGGCCGCCACCAGCAGGGTGACCGTGATCACCCACGCCGCGTTCGAGGACGAGGTGTCCAGGATCTGCGGGAGCTCGGCGATGAGGGGCGTGACCAGCGTCTGCATGATCGCCGCCGTGGTGCCGGCGAAGGCCAGCGTGGCGATCACGGCACCCGGGCGGGCCGTGGGCTGTTGAGCGGGGGCGCCCATGAGGGACTCCTCGGTGAAAGTAGGAAGGATGTGCATCGTACATGCCGTGTGTATCGAGCACATGTCGTGGCCCATACACACCGGTATGCCAGGATGGAGCCATGGAGACGCCCACCCATGAGGTCGAGTACGAGCAGATGCTGCTCAGCCGCCACACGTTCCTGAACCAACGGGGCGGCCGCCGCAACAACAGCCTCATGGAGCGCAGCGCCTACATCCTGCTGAGCCGGATCAGGGTCCAGGGCCCCATGTCGATCGGGGAACTCAGCGAGGCCTTCGGTCTGGACGCCTCCACCCTGAACCGGCAGACGGCCGCGGCGATGCGGGCGGGCCTCATCGAGCGCATCCCCGATCCCGAGGGCGGGATGGCCCGCAAGTTCCGTCTCACCGACGAGGGCACACGGCTGCTGGACGCGGAGCGGGAGGGGATCGTCGAGATCCTGGACCGGGTGATGCAGGACTGGTCGGACGACGACATCGCCGCCTTCGCGGGCTTCCTGCGCCGCTTCAACAACGGCATCGAGGCGATCGGCGGGCGCCCCTGGCCGCGCCCGTAGCGGCGTACGCCGGTCAGTGGCGTACGCCGGTCAGCTCACCGTGCGCGCGAGACGGAAGCCGACGTCGTCCACCCGGAACGTGGGATGACTGCGACGCCGTACGGACGCCCGGCAGCTCCAGTGCTCGTCGAACCAGCCGCCGCCACGCAGGACGCGGTAGGTGCCGTAGACGTCGCTGTCGTAGAGGTCCCAGCACCACTCCCAGACATTGCCGAGCATGTCGTGCAGGCCCCAGGGGTTGGGGAGCCTGCCGCCCACCTCGTGGAGCCGCTCGCCGGAGTTGTCGCGGTACCAGGCGATGTCGTCGAGGGGGCCGTAACGCGGTCCGTCGGTGCCGGCCCGGCAGGCGTGCTCCCATTCGGCCTCGGTGGGCAGCCGGTATCCGTCGGCCGAGGTGTCCCAGGCGACCGCCTCCTCGTCGGGCCGCAGGTCATAGGCGGGCGTGAGACCGGCGCGAAGGGAGAGCGCGTTGCAGAAGCGGACCGCGTCCCACCAGGACACGCCCTCCACGGGCAGCCGGTCTCCCCCGGCAATGTCCGGGAGCGGCCCGGCCACACGCGCGTACAGGTCCCGGGTGACCGGGTGGGCGCCGATCCGGCAGGCCGCCACCTCCACGGCCCAGGTGCGCCGCGTACGGCGGTCCGACAGGATGACCCGTCCCGGCGGAACGTCGGTCATCTCGGGCTCCGGGCTGGTGTCCATGCCGAGGATGATCTCACCGCCGTGCCCCGGGGCGCCGGGCGAGCGCCGTTCACGCCCGTGCGGGCCGGGGCATGCTCGCTCCCGGGGTGCCTCGCCGTACGGCGCCTCGCGAGGTGTTCGAGCGGGACCTGACACAGGGGGGAAGATCCGTGGGGTGGATGACCGAGCAGTTCGGGGAGTCCCACGAAGGGATCGCGGGCGCGGTTCTCGCCGGGGGCGAGGAACCCAAGCCGGTGTACCTGGACTTCGGCAGCGGCACCGGCCGCGGTGTGGAGACCGGCGAATGGTGGGCCTACGACGGCCGGTCGGGCCGTCCGAGGGCCGCCGCACTCCGCGCGGCGTGCGCCTGCGGCTGGCGGGGCGAGTCGTATCCGGTCGACTGGGAGGAGCGGGTGGACGGCAGCAGGCCCGAACCGGACACCGGCGAGGCGTACCGCGACTGGAGCGAGCACATCCGGGCCGTGGAACGCCGTACCGTGCCCCTGCCGGACGAACTCACCGATCTGATGGACCGGTTGGAGGACCAGCTGGCCGCCCTGGCCGAGCAGGCCCCGGTCGCCGCCCTCCGCGCCGCGACCGCGCTGGAACGCCTCACCGCCGACATCGCGCAGGAGGCGGCGTACGCGATCCAGGAGGACGAGGTGCCGTGGGAACGGATCGGCACGGCCCTCGGCCTGAGCCCGGACCGGGCCGAGTCGCTGCTCACGCACTACCTGCTGCGACAGTAGCGGCAGGGCCCGATCGGGTGCGTGCTCACGAGTCGCCCGACGACGGTCCCGGGCTCGGCGCCGCTCTCCGTCTCGCTCCTGTCGCCCAGGGCGAGGTCGTTCTCGGCGAGCGGCTTCCGGGCCTCTCGGCCTTCTCTCCGCCGGTCAGCGGCGTCGCAGCGCCGGGTCGAGCAGCGCCGGCGGGGTGTCGTACTTCTCGTGCGCCGCGAGGTCGGTGCCGGGGGCGACGATCGCGTCGATGGCGTCGAGCACGTCGGCGGAGAGCACGGTGTCGGCGGCGGCGAGCCCCGCGTGCAGGTGGTCGAGGGTGCGGGGGCCGATGAGCGCGCTGGTCACGGCGGGGTGCGCGGTGACGAATCCGAGCGCGAGCTGGATCAGGGTCAGGCCCGCCTCGTCGGCGACCTCGGCCAGCCGCTCCACGGCGTCGAGCCTGGCCCGGTTGGCGGGGACGGCGAGGTCGAAGCGTTCCGGCATGAACGCCGAGCGGCTGGTGGCGATCTCCCGGCCCTCGCGGACCGCGCCGGACAGCCAGCCCGAGGCCAGCGGGCTCCACACCAGCACACCGAGGCCGTACTGCTCGGTCACGGGCAGGACATGGGCCTCGATGCCGCGCTGCAGGACGGAGTAGCTGGGCTGTTCGGTGACGTAACGGCTCAGGCGATACTCACGGGCGGCCCACTCGGCCTGCACGATCCGGTGGGCGGGGAAGGTCGAGGAGCCGAAGTAGCGGATCTTCCCCGCGCGCTGCAGGTCGGTCAGCGCGGACAGGGTCTCCTCGTCACTGGTGCTCGGGTCCCAGCGGTGGATCTGGTAGAGGTCGACATGGTCGACGCCGAGCCGGCGCAGGCTGTCGTCCAGTGCGGTGACCAGCCAGCGGCGCGAACCGCCCCGGTGGTTGCGCTCGTCCCCCATGGGCATGCCCGCCTTCGTGGCCAGCACGATGTCGTCACGGCGGCCGGCGACGGCCTTGCCGACCATCTCCTCCGACTCGCCGTCGCCGTACATGTCGGCGGTGTCGATGAGGTTGATCCCGGCTTCGAGGGCCGCGTCGACGAGGGCGGTGGCCTCGGCCTGGGTGGTCCGCCCGATCCTGCCGAAGTTCATCGCGCCGAGCGCGAGGGAGCTGACCTGCACACCGGTGCGGCCCAAGGTGCGGTACTGCATGACCGTGTTCCTCCGTTGCGGATGAGGGGACGCCAGGGCACGACTTGGCCGTCGGCCCTTTGCTCTGGCATCATGAGCAAACGGAACGACGTCCCGTTTCGACGATACGGAGCGGTGTCCCGTTTAGCAACCCGGTAGTGGAGGGAACGCGCGGTGAACGACAGCGACGGTGGCACCGGGCCCACGGCACGGCCCAAGCGGGCGGACGCCCGGCGCAACAAGGAGACCCTGCTCGACGCGGCCGCCGCGCTCTTCGTCGAGTCGGGCGTGGAGGCGCCGGTGCGCGACATCGCGGCCCGGGCCGGCGTCGGGACGGCCACGATCTACCGCCACTTCCCGACCCGGGCGGATCTGATCATCGCCGTCTACCGGCACCAGGTCGAAGCCTGCGCCGAGGCCGGCCCGGCCCTGCTGGCCGGCAGTCCGAGCCCCTACGTCGCCCTGCGCCGATGGATCAGTCTCTTCGCCGACTTCCTGGTCACCAAGCACGGACTCGCCGCCGTCCTGCAGTCCGACAACGCCGGCTTCGAGAACCTGCACGCCTATTTCATCGACCGCCTCGTGCCCGTGTGCGCCGATCTGCTCGGGGCCTCGGCCACCGCCGGTGAGATCCGCTCCGACATCGGCGCCCTCGAACTCATGCGCGGCATCGGAAACCTCTGCATCGGCGCGGAGAACAACCCCCTCTACGACGCACGCCGGCTGATCGACGTCCTCGTCTCGGGACTGCGCCGAACCGACTGACCGTCAGCCTGTCGAGCCGTCAGCCCGCCGAACCGTCAGCCCGCCCCCGGGGAAGCCTCGTCCCGAAGAGGATGAATGGGGATGAAGGGGCATCCGGGTTGAAGGACGGGACTATGTCCACCATCCTTCCCTCATGTCTCTCTCGGCCCCCGCCCCCGACCTGTCCGACCTGCGCGGCTACGCCGTCGACTGGGCGCTGGTGGACGTGGAGACCTCCGGGCTGACACCGCGCCGCGACCGGGTGTTGTCCGTGGCCGTGGTGACGCTGGGGCCGGACGGGGAGCAGACCGGCGAGTTCTCCACGCTGCTCGACCCGGGCTGCGATCCGGGGCCGGTCCATGTGCACGGGCTGACGGCTCAACGGCTGTGCGGGGCGCCCACGTTCGACCAGGTGGCCGGGCGGATCGGCGCCCTGCTGCAGGACCGGGTGATGGTCGCGCACAACGCGCAGTTCGACTACGACTTCCTCGCGCACGAGTTCGCGCGGGCGGGGCTGTGGCTGCCGGTCTCCCAGCGGCTGTGCACGCTCGCGCTGAACCGACGGGTCGATCCGCCCGTCGACGACCTCCGACTGGGCACGCTGGCCGCGCACTACGGCGTTCCGCAGACCAAGGCGCATGACGCGCTCGACGACACGCGCGTCCTGGCCGGGGTGCTGCGCGCGTCCCTGCGGGAGGCGGCGCGGCTCGATCTTCCGCTGCCGCTCGTGGCCTGTCCGCCCCGGCAGGACCCGCGGTTCGCGCCCAAGCCGCCCAAGGCCGCCTGCGCCTACCGCAATCCGGGGCGACTCGCGGCGAGCGGTGCGCTGGTGCAGGGCATGAAGGTCGCCGTCACGGGCGAGACGCGGACCGCGCGGGCCGAACTGGTGGCGCGGGCCGCAGCGGCAGGGCTGAACATGGTGGGTTCGGTCAGCCGGCACACCAGCGTCCTGGTCGCCAACGACACCGCCTCCGGCACCGCCAAGGTCCGCCGGGCCCTCGCCGAGGGCGTACCCGTCGTCGACGAACACACCTTCCTGCGCCTCCTGGACGACGTACGCCCCGGAACCCCCCACGAGGGAGCGGCGCCCGCACCGGCAGCCCCGCCCACCCCCACCCTGGAGGCCGTACCCACCCCCCGGAGACCGGCCCCGGGCGACACCCTCCACCCCGCACCGGCCGCGCGACCGGAGCCGGCACCCGAACCCGCCGCGTCCCCGGCGCCACCCGCCCCGGCCGCGCAACCGAGGCCGGTACCCGAACCATCCACGTCCTTCGCGCCGTCCGGCTCTGCCACGCCCCCGGAGCCGCACACCGAACCGTCCGGGCCCCTCGGCACGCCGGCACCGTCCCGGCGTGCGGCCAAGCCTGCCGGGCCGCTGGCCGGCCGGCGCGTCCTCGTGCTCGGCGGCACGCACCCCGAGGCCGTCGCCGCGCGTACCCGCGTCGTGGAGCTCGGCGGCGCCGCCGCGATCAACCTGTCCGCGAGCGTCACCGACGTCGTGCTGCTGGCCGGCGGCGACAGCGACCGCCGGATGTGCCGCATCATCTCGCTCGCCCTGCCCACCCGCGCGCCGGGCTGGCTGGACGCGCCGGTGGTGGCGGACGAGGCGAGCGCCGGTGAACGGCGCACGGCCGCGCACGTCCTGCCGCGGGGCGGGGTCGTCGACCTGCCGTACTCGGACGGGCCGGCGGCGACCGCCCGGTGGACCGTCACCGCCTCCTGGGCGGCGCAGACGGTGTGCGAGATCGACGTGGTCGCCTTCGTGGTGGACGAGGACGACCAGGTCGCCTTCGACGAGGACTTCGTCTTCTACGGCGCCCCGGAGAACCCCGGCGGGACCGTACGGCTCCTCAGCGACGGGCCCACCGAGCAGACCGTCAGCGTCGGACTCGCCACGCTGCCGCCCTCGGCCCGCAAGGTCGTCGTCGCGGCGGCCATCGACGGCACGCCCGCCTTCGGCGACGTCGGCGCCATCCAGATCAGCTCCGGCCCCGGGACCAGCGCGGCACCCCTGGTCCAGGCCACCTTGGACGCCGCCACCACCGAACGCACGCTGATCCTGGCCGAGCTCTACCGCCGCGGCCCCCTCTGGCGCCTGCGGGCCGTCGGCCAGGGCTACGACCACGGCCTCGCCGCCCTGGCCCGCGGCTACGGCGTCGACATCGCCGACTGACCCGTCCGGGGACAGACGTCACGGCGAGGACAGACCTCAGAGCAGGGCACGAATCGCGCTCTCGAACCCGGCCACGTGCTCCGCGGCCAGGCTCGCGGCACGCTCTCCGTCTCCCGCCAGCACGGCACGAACGAGCGGACCGTGCTCGCCCACGTGACCCGCCAGCCCCGGCAAACGATCGAGGAACAGACACCAGACACGCGTGGCCAGGTTGTCGTAACGCACCAGCGTGTCACGGAGATAGGGATTCCCCGTGGCGGTGTATAGCGCCCGGTGCAGCCGGAGGTCCAGGTCGATGAGCTCCCCGACCTGTCCCCCGGCGGCCGCGTCCAACTCCGTGAGCAGTCCGGTCAGTACGGCACGGTCCTGCGCTTTCGCCCTGCGTGCGGCGCAGTCGGCCGCCAGCGGCTCCAGCCGGAGGCGCACCTCGGTGAGGTGTCCCAGGTCCGTGATCTGCACTTCGGAGGCGAAGGTGCCGCGCCGGGGGAAGGCCACGACCAGCCGGTCGGCCTCCAGACGCTTGAGTGCCTCACGCACCGGCGTGCGGCCCACCCCCAGCTCCGCCGCCACCTGCTCGTCGTTGATGGGCGTACCGGGCGCGATCCGCAGAGTCACCAAGCGGTCGCACAGCACCTGATAGGCCTGCTCGGCCAGGGAGGGGCGACCTTCCGCCATCGCGACCGACATGCACATTCTCCTCGTCGAGATCCAGCAGCACCCACGCTAGCGCAACAATTGATATATCAATCGCGGGCGCGGTGCGGCGCTGTGCATGGGCCCCTGTGATCAGGCCTCGCGAAGGGTGACCAGGCCCCACGGAACGCGCCCGGAATCCGCCGACGGCAGCGGGTGGCTGCGCTCGATGACGTTCCGGCCGTCGTCGACGCGCACCCGGCTGCCCGTGACATGGCGGGCCTTCCCCGTCCGGGCCCTGGAGGATCCGAAGGGGGCGTTCGGCAAGCCGGAGGGCCTGCACAGCCTCGCTCGCGACGGGTTCTCCGAGGACTTCCCGGAAGTCGCCGACGTGATCAAGAACTTCAAGCTCACCGACGAGCAGTACGGCAGGCGTAGTCCCCGGACGCGGCGGCGGTGGTGGCGCGACACGCGCCCGCCATGAAGCGGAACGTGTCGACGCTCTGCGCAACGTCGTCCCGGGTCGACGACATCCATCATCCGCCCCGACTTGCCGGGCCTGAAAGGACGGCGTCTTCGCAAGCACTAAAAGTTTACACTTAATTTTTATAGTTTGGAGAGGTCGAACCTGCCTGTCAAGCGTCGTTCCACCCCGTAGCCTTGGGGCGTGATGCAAGGAACCGAAGACGCGGAGACCGTTCCGAGCACGGGCTCCATCGGGTTCGTCGCGCTCCTGGGCTCCGCCGAGGCAGAGGGGTTCAGCCGTGCCGACCAGGCGGCACATCAGCTGGAGACGGCCATCACGGTCGGCCTGCTCAGGGACGGCGAACGCCTGCCGTCGGAACCCGAGCTCGCGAGCCGGCTCGGGATCTCCACCCTCACGCTGCGGCAGGCGCTGGCCTCGTTGCGCTCCCGGGGCATCATCACGACCAAGCGCGGTCGCGGCGGCGGGAGCATCGTCTCCGACCGCGCCGTCCGGTCGCCCCAGGACCTCGCGCGCCGCCTGCGGGAGACGAGCACCGCAGAGCTGCGCGACCTCGGTGACCTCTCCACCGCCGCGGCGTCGGCCGCCGCCCGGCTCGCCGCCCGGCGGGCGGACGACCAGGATGTGCAGCGCCTGCACAGCCTTGCCGAGGAGTTCAGCAACGCCTCGGACCTCGACGCCCTGCGACGGACCGACAGCCGCTTCCACATCGATCTCGGTGTCGCCGCGCACTCGCGTCGGCTCATCGCGGCGACTGTACAGGTCCAGGGCGAGTTCGCGCCCCTGCTGTGGGCTCCCGCCACGCGTCTCGCGCATGCGGAAAGGGCCGCCGACGAACACCTGCAGATCGTGGAGGCCATCGCCGCGGGCGACGCCGAACGCGCCCAGGCCCTGGCCATCGCGCACAGTGAGCGGGACGCCGAGGCCGTCGTCGACGCCCACCTGGAACTCGTACTGACGAACCAGACCGACCGATGAATGGTCCCGGTGCCGCCGCCCCCTCGGCAGACGGCACCCGCGGTGCCTCGGCCGGCTGGAGGGGGTGGAGGATGTCGTAGACCTCGACGAAGTTCCGGCACGAGCGCTGTTCCACGTAGGACGGGGCCAGTTGGTGCTCCTCGAACCGGTTGAGGTCGCATTCGTGCACGTCGGGGCGCGGGGTGCCCTCGATCAGCCACTCGGCCATCGCCCGCGCCACCCCGGCGGAGTGGGTCACCCACACCGCCTCGGCGCCCCAGAAGCCCTTCAGTCCGGAGGCCTCGCCCATGAGACGCCGAGTCGCGGGGATGCTCGACGTCGTCCACACGCACCGGCATCGGCCGGTGCGCGTAGGAACCGATGCCGATACGGTCCACGTGCTCGCGGAGTTCGGTGTACTTCCACACCGTGCAGCAGGCGAACTCCGGCATCGCCTTCGCGAGCGGCGGTTCAGCGGCCGCGGTTCGCACCACGCGCTTTAACATATACACTTAAACATTAATCACCAAGGCCTCTTGACGGGTGGCCCCAGCTACCCCTACAACTGATATACCAGTCGTGGACTTCTAGTCTTCCAAGGGGACCGCATGAGCGCCTTCTCCCAACCGCTGGCTCTGTTCGACCCGGAGGTGGCCTCGGCCGTCGACGCGGAACTGGACCGCCAGCAGTCGACGCTGGAGATGATCGCGAGCGAGAACTTCGCGCCGCCGGCGGTGATGCAGACCCAGGGCTCGGTACTGACCAACAAGTACGCCGAGGGCTACCCGGGAAAGCGCTACTACGGCGGCTGCGAACACGTCGACACCATCGAGCAGTTGGCCATCGACCGCATCACCGCCCTCTTCGGCGCCGAGGCGGCCAACGTCCAGCCGCACTCCGGCGCCCAGGCCAACGCCGCCGCGATGTTCGCCCTCCTCCAGCCGGGAGACACGATCCTCGGCCTGGACCTGGCACACGGCGGCCATCTCACCCACGGCATGCGGCTGAACTACTCCGGCAAGCTGTACAACGTCGTCCCGTACCACGTGCGCGAATCCGACCTGCGCATCGACATGGACGAGGTCGAGCAACTCGCTCTCGCCCACCGGCCGAAGCTGATCGTGGCGGGCTGGTCGGCCTACTCCCGGCAGCTGGACTTCGCCGCGTTCCGCCGGATCGCCGACAGCGTCGGCGCCTATCTGATGGTGGACATGGCGCACTTCGCCGGCCTGGTGGCCGCGGGTCTGCACCCCAGCCCGGTGCCGTACGCCGACGTCGTGACCACCACCACCCACAAGACCCTGGGCGGACCCCGCGGCGGTGTGATCCTCAGCAGGGCGGAGCTGGCCAAGAAGATCAACTCGGCGGTGTTCCCGGGGCAGCAGGGCGGTCCGCTGGAGCATGTGATCGCCGCCAAGGCGGTCGCCTTCAAGATGGCCGCGAGCGAGGAGTTCCGCGAGCGTCAGCGGCGCACGCTGAAGGGCGCGAAGATCCTCGCCGGGCGCCTGCTGGCCGACGACGTGGCCGAGGCGGGCATCACGGTGCTGACCGGGGGCACGGAGGTCCATCTCGTCCTGGTGGACCTGCGCAACAGCCCGCTCGACGGCCGGCAGGCCGAGGACCGGCTGCACGCGGTCGGCATCACCGTCAACCGCAATGCCGTCCCCTTCGACCCGCGGCCGCCCATGGTCTCCTCCGGTCTTCGTATCGGCACCCCGGCCCTGGCCACCCGGGGCTTCGGCGACACGGAGTTCCGTGAGGTCGCCGACATCATCGCCCAGACGCTGAAGCCCGAACACCTCGGCGACGAACTGGCCGACCTGCTGCGAGGCCGCGTCGCCAAGCTCGCCGCCGCGTTCCCCCTGTACCCCGAGCTGAACGGAGCCGCGGCATGACCGGCACGCCGCTTCCGGACCACCCGGACTTCCTCTGGCGCAACCCCGATCCCAAGCCGTCCTACGACGTGGTGATCGTCGGTGGCGGCGGACACGGCCTGGCCACCGCCTACTACCTGGCCAGGAACCACGGCATCACCAACATCGCCGTACTGGAGAAGGGCTGGCTGGCCGGCGGGAACATGGCCCGCAACACCACCATCATCCGCTCCAACTACCTGTGGGACGAGAGCTCCGGCATCTACGAGCACTCCCTCAAGCTCTGGGAGACCCTCGAGGAGGACCTCGACTACCCCATCCTGTTCAGCCAGCGCGGTGTGCTGAACCTCGCGCACACCCTCCAGGACATCCGCGACAGCAAGCGCCGCGTCCACGCCAACCAGCTCAACGGCATCGACGCGGAGTGGCTGGAGCCGGACGAGGTCGCCAAGGTCTGCCCCATCGTCAACATCTCCCCCGACGTGCGCTATCCGGTGCTCGGCGCGACCTACCAGCCCCGCGCCGGCATCGCCAAGCACGACTACGTCGCCTGGGGCTTCGCGCGGCGGGCCGACGCGTACGGCATCGACCTCATCCAGAACTGCGAGGTCACCGGCATCGACGTGACCGACGGCCGGGTGACGGGCGTACGGACCACCCGTGGCCGTATAGCCGCCGGAAAGGTGGCGCTCGCCGGGGCCGGACACACCTCCGTGCTCGCCGAGATGGTCGGCCTCCGACTGCCGTTGCAGAGCCACCCGTTGCAGGCTCTGGTCTCCGAGCTCCTGGAACCGGTGCACCCGACGGTCGTGATGTCCAACGCCGTCCATGTGTACGTGTCCCAGGCGCACAAGGGCGAACTCGTCATGGGCGCCGGCATCGACAGCTACAACGGCTACGGCCAGCGCGGCGCCTTCCACATCATCGAGCGTCAGATGGCGGCCGCCCTGGAGCTCTTCCCGGTGTTCGCCCGCGCCCACATGCTGCGCACCTGGGCCGGCATCGTCGACACCACCCCGGACGCCTCCCCCATCGTCGGCCTCACCCCGGTCGAGAACCTCTACCTCAACTGCGGCTGGGGAACGGGCGGGTTCAAGGCCACCCCCGGCGTCGGCTGGTGCTACGCGCACACCATCGCCACCGGCGAACCCCACCCGTACAACGCGCCCTTCAGCCTGGCCAGGTTCGTCACCGGCGCGCTGGTCGACGAGCACGGCGCGGCCGCCGTCGCCCACTGAAAACCCTCTGGGAGACTCCGATGCAACTCATCGCCTGCCCGTGGTGCGGCGAGCGCGAGGAAGCCGAGTTCCACTACGGCGGACAGGCGCACGTCCAGTACCCCGCGAAGCCCGCCGAACTCGACGACGAGCAGTGGGCCCACTACGTCTTCTTCCGCGACAACCCCAAGGGCCCGTTCGCGGAGCGGTGGATGCACGCCGCGGGATGCCGCCGCTGGTTCAACGCCGTGCGCGACACCGTCACCCACCAGTTCCTCGGGGTCCACCGCCCGGGCGACGACGGTCGGGAGGCCGGCGCATGAGCAACCCGTTCCGTATCGACGGCCTCGGCTCCGTGGATCGTACGAAGACCCTGTCCTTCACCTTCGACGGCTCCGAGTACACCGGCCACCCCGGCGACACCCTCGCCTCGGCCCTGCTGGCCAACGGGGTCCACCACGTGGCCACCAGCATCAAGTACGGCCGGCCGCGCGGCATCATGACCGCGGGCGTCGAGGAGCCCAACGCCCTCGTACAGCTCGAGTTCCCCTTCCCCGAACCCATGCTCACGGCCACGACCGTCGAGTTGTACGACGGTCTCGTCGCCCGGGGCCTCAGCGGCCAGGGCCGGCTCGGCACCGAGCCCGACCAGGCCCGTTACGACACCGTGCACGCCCACTGCGACGTGCTGGTCGTCGGCGCCGGTCCGGCCGGGCTGGCGGCCGCCCTGACCGCCTCGCGGGCCGGTGCGCGTATCGTCGTGGTCGACGAACTACCGTCTTTCGGGGGCTCGTCGGCCGCCTCCGAGTGGGTCGCCGACGTCACGGACGAGCTCTCGGCGAACGCCGATGTCCGGCTCCTCCGGCGGACCACGGCGATCGGCTACTACGACGACGGTCTCGTCCTCGCCCTGGAGAAGCGCACCGACCACCTCGGCGCCCACGCGCCCGCCCATGTCTCCCGGCAGCGGGTCTGGCGCATCCGGGCCAAGCAGGTCGTCTTCGCCACCGGCGCCTACGAGCGGACCGTCGCGTTCGACGACAACGACCGTCCCGGCATCATGCTCGCGGGGTCGGCCCGGACCTACCTCCACCGCTTCGGGGTGCTCGCGGGCCGTGAGGTCGTCGTGTTCACCACGAACGACAGCGCCTACCTCGCGGCGACCGAACTGGCCGACGCCGGTGCCCGGGTCCACACGGTGATCGACGCCCGGAGCGAGGTGCCGTCCCATTGGCGGGACGCCTGCGCCGCGCGCGGGATCGAGGTGCGCGCCGGGCAGGTGGTGTCGGGGACGAGCGGCGTCGAGCGGATCACCGGGGTGCGGGTCGGGGACGAGGAGATCGGCTGCGATCTGCTGCTGGTGTCGGGGGGATGGAACCCGGCGGTGGCCCTGTTCAGTCAGGCGCGGGGCACGCTTCGGTACGACAGCGTGTTGGGCAGCTTCGTCCCGGCGGCCGCGCTGGACACCGTACGAACTGCTGGTGCCGCCAGTGGAGTTCTCGGGTCGGCCGAGGCCCTGTCGGACGGTGTGGAGGCGGCCCTCGGGGCGCTGGCGGCGCTCGGGAGGACCGCACAGCCTGTGGCTCTGCCGGCCGGCGGCGACGAGCCCATCGGCTCACAGAGCGCGGTGCTGTGGCGCGTCCCCGGCGACGGCGACGCCCAGTTCGTCGACCTGCAGCGCGACGGGACGGTCACGGACGTCCTGCGGGCCACCGGAGCCGGCCTGACCTCGGTGGAGCACGTCAAGCGGTACACCACCATCGGGACCGCCCACGACCAGGGCCGCACCTCGGGCGTCCTCACCTCCGGAATCGTCGCCGAGGCGCTGGGCGTGGACATCGCCGAGCTGGGCACCCCCCGGCTCCGTCCGCCCGCGGTGCCCGTGGCGTTCGCCGCGTTCGCCGGCCGCAACCGCGGCGAGCTGTTCGATCCCGTCCGCGTCACCGCCCTGCACCGGTGGCACGTCGAGCACGGCGCCCTCTTCGAGAACGTGGGCCAGTGGAAGCGGCCCTGGTACTACCCCGTCGGCGGGGAGACGATCGAGGAGGCCGTGCTGCGGGAGTGCCGGGCGGTCCGTGAGGGCGTCGGCATGATGGACGGCTCCACCCTCGGCAAGATCAGCGTCCAGGGCCCGGACTCCGGCGTGCTGCTGGACCGGCTCTACACCAACGTGATGAGCTCGCTGAAGGTCGGCCGGGTCCGCTACGGCGTGATGTGCGGCGCCGACGGCATGGCGCTGGACGACGGAACCGTGTTCCGGGTGGCCGAGGAGGAGTTCCTGGTCACGACGACCACGGGCAACGCCGCCAAGGTCCTCGACTGGATGGAGGAGTGGCTCCAGACGGAGTGGCCCGACCTGCGGGTCCATCTCACCTCCGTCACCGAGCACTGGGCGACGATCCCGTTGGTCGGACCCCGCTCGCGCGACGTACTGGCCCTGGTCGCGCCCACGCTCGACGTGAGCAACGCGGCCTTCGGGTTCATGACCTGGCAGGACACCGTCGTGGCGGGCGTGCCGGCCCGGGTGGCCCGGATCAGCTTCTCCGGTGAACTCGCCTACGAGGTCAATGTCCCCGCCTGGTACGCCGTCGGCGTGTGGGAGGCCCTGTACGCCGCGGGCGGCCCGTTCGGGATCACTCCGTACGGCACGGAGACCATGCACGTGCTGCGCGCGGAGAAGGCGTACCCGATCATCGGGCAGGACACCGACGGCACGGTCACACCGCAGGACCTCGGCATGTCCTGGGTGGTGTCCAAGAAGAAGGACGACTTCGTGGGCAAGCGGTCCTTCGCCCGCGCCGAGAACCAGCGCGCCGACCGCAAGCAGCTGGTCGGGCTGCTGCCCGTCGACGAACGCACCCTGTTGCCCGAGGGTGCCCAGATCATCGCGACCGAGACCGTGCCCGCACCGCCGGTTCCCATGCTCGGGCACGTCACCTCCAGCTACCGGAGCGACGCCCTGCGGCGCACCTTCGCCCTCGCCCTGCTGCGCGGGGGCACCGGGCGCATCGGCGAGACCCTCTACGTCCCGCTGGAGGGCCGCACCGTCGCGGTGACCGTGACCGACCCCGTGGTCTTCGACAAGGAGGGAAGCCGCCGTGACGGTTGACGCCCCCGGCGCGCCCAGCGCCCCCGCCCGATTCAGCCCGCTCGGTGAATGGCAGGAGGCCTTCGACCGGCTGCCCGCCGGCTTCCAGGTCCGGGAACTGCCCTTCCTCACCCAGCTCACCCTGCGGGTGACCGCGGACAGCCCCGCGGCCAAGGCGGTCGAATCGGTGCTGGGCCTCGAACTGCCGTCCGCCTCGCGCGCGGAGTTGTCCGGTGAGGTGAAGGCCCTGTGGCTGGGCCCCGACGAATGGCTGCTCGTGGCGCCGGCGGACACCGGTGCCCCGCTGGTCGAGAAGCTGAGGTCGGCGATCGGCGAGGAGTTCGCCACCGTCACCGATGTCTCCGCACAGCGCACGGTGCTGTCCCTGCGGGGGAACCTCACCCGCGAGGTCCTGGCCCAGGGCTGCGCGATCGACCTGGACCCCCGGGTGGCCCCGGTCGGAGCCTGCTACACCACCCTGCTCGCCCAGACGGGGATCACGCTGGTCGTCCGGGCGGAGGCGGCCTCCAGCGCGTGGCTGCTGGTCCGTTCCTCCTTCGCCCCCTACGCGGCGGCGTGGCTGGTCGACGCGGCCACGGAGTACGGCGGAGGGACCGGATGACGCTCAGTGTCTTCGACATGTTCAAGGTGGGCATCGGGCCGTCCAGTTCGCACACGGTCGGTCCGATGCGCGCCGCGAACTCCTTCGTGCACGCCTTGGAGCAGGAAGGACTGCTGGAGGACACGCACGGCGTCCATGTCGAGCTGTTCGGCTCGCTGGGCGCCACGGGCCACGGCCACGGAAGCGTCAAGGCTGTCGTTCTGGGTCTGGAGGGCCACGCGCCCGACCTCGTGGACCCCGCCGTGGCCGAACCGACCATGCAGCGGGTCCGTACGACGGGAAGCCTGCGCCTGCTCGACAAGCATCCCCTCGCCTTCCGGGCCGACGACGACATCGTCCTGCACCGCGGCAAGCGGCTGCCGTTCCACTCCAACGCCATGACGTTCGAGGCGTTCGACTCCGCCGGCCGGAGTCTGTCGCTGCGGACCTACTACTCCGTCGGCGGCGGTTTCGTCCTGGACGACGACCAGGCGCACGGCCCGCGGATCGTGCCGGACACCACGCCGGTGCCCTACCCGTTCACCACCGGCGCGCAGTTGCTGGCGCACGCCGAGGCCACCGGTCTGTCGATCAGTTCGATCATGATGGCGAACGAGACGGTCCGGCGCACCGAGGCCGAGGTCCGGGCCGGGCTGCTGCACATCTGGTCCGTCATGCAGGAATGCGTCCTGCGGGGGTGCGCCACCGACGGCGTGCTTCCCGGCGGTCTGAAGGTACGGCGCAGGGCCGCCGCGCTGCACCGCAGACTCCTGACCGCGGACGAGGAGGCCGAGACCGACTCCCTGCACGCGATGGAGTGGGTGACGCTGTACGCGTTGGCCGTGAACGAGGAGAACGCGGCGGGTGGGCGGATCGTCACCGCCCCGACCAACGGCGCCGCCGGGATCATCCCCGCCGTACTGCACTACTACGAGCGGTTCGTGCGCGGCGCGAACCAGGACGGCATCGTGCGTTTCCTGCTCACCGCCGCCGCCGTCGGCGTGTTGTTCAAGGAGAACGCGTCGATCTCCGGAGCCGAGGTCGGCTGCCAGGGCGAGGTCGGTTCGGCCTGCTCGATGGCCGCCGCCGGGCTGGCCGAGGTCATCGGCGGCACTCCGGAACAGGTGGAGAACGCCGCCGAGATCGGCATCGAGCACAATCTCGGCCTCACCTGCGATCCCGTCGGCGGGCTCGTGCAGATCCCCTGCATCGAGCGCAACGCCGTCGCCTCCCTGAAGGCGATCACCGCCGCGCGGATGGCCCTCCACGGCGACGGCATCCATCACGTCTCCCTCGACAAGGCGATCAAGACCATGCGGGAGACCGGGGCCGACATGAAGGACAAGTACAAGGAGACCGCGCGCGGCGGTCTCGCTCTCAACGTGGTCGAGTGCTGAGGAGACAGCCATGAGCAACCGGTTCGTACTGACCCTGAGCTGCCCCGAGCGCCCCGGCATCGTCAACGCCGTGACGAGCTTCCTCGTCCGGCACAGCTGCGACATCACCGAGCACCAGCAGTTCGACGACCCCGACCACGAGCGTGTCTTCCTGCGCACCGGATTCACGACGACCGACGAGACGATCACTCTGGGCGGCCTGAGGGAGGCCTTCGCGGCGATCGCGGACATCTACGGAATGCGGTGGGAGCTGCGGGACGCGTCGGTGAAGCCCCGTGTCCTGGTGATGGTGTCGAAGTTCGACCACTGCCTGGCGGACCTGCTCTACCGCTGGCGGAGCGGCACGCTGGACGCGGACGTCGCGCTCGTCGTCTCGAACCACCCGGATCTGCGGCCCCTGGCGGAGGCGGCCGGCATCCCCTTCGAGCACATCCCGGTCACCGCCGCGACCAAGCCGCGCTCCGAAGCCCGTCTGCTGGAACTGGTGGACCGGTACGACATCGATCTGGTGGTGCTGGCCCGCTACATGCAGATCCTCTCGGACGACCTGTGCAAGAGGCTGGAAGGCCGCGCGATCAACATCCACCACTCGTTCCTGCCGAGTTTCGTGGGCGCCAAGCCCTACCACCAGGCGTACCAGCGCGGTGTGAAGCATGTCGGCGCGACCGCGCACTACGTCACGGCCGACCTGGACGAAGGACCGATCATCGAGCAGGAGGTCATCCGCGTCGACCACCGGCTCTCCGCGGAGCAGCTCGTCCTCGTCGGCCGGGACGCCGAACGGGCGGCCCTCGCCCGCGCGGTCAACTGGCACTGCCAGAACCGCATCCTGCTGCACGGCAACCGCACGGTCATCTTCAGCTGACTCCGCCGGCCCCCTACTGAAACGGAACGTGTGCACCGTGACCACCGCGACCGTGCTGTCCGGCTCCGCAGCCGCAGCAGACATCAAGCGTGAACTCGCCGCCCGCGTCTCCGCTTTGCGGGACCGAGGCATCGTCCCCGGACTGGGCACGATCCTCGTCGGGGACGACCCCGCCAGCCGCTCGTACGTGGGCGGCAAGCACCGGGACTGCGCCGAGGTCGGCATCGCCTCACTGCGCGTCGATCTGCCGGCCACCGCCACCCAGGCCGATGTCGAGGCCGCCGTCCTGCGGCTCAACGCCGATCCGGCGTGCACCGGCTTCATCGTGCAACTGCCCCTACCCGACCATCTCGACATGCATGCCGTGCTGGAGCTCGTCGCCCCGGCCAAGGACGCCGACGGGCTGCATCCGACCAATCTCGGCCGTCTCGTGCTGGGGATCCCCGCGCCTGAGCCGTGCACTCCTCGGGGCATCCTCGATCTCCTGCGGCGCCACCAAGTCCCCATCACGGGGGCCCAGTTCTGTGTCATCGGCTGTGGTGTGACCGTCGGCCGACCGCTCGGGCTGATGCTCACCCGGCGCACGGAACACGCCACCGTCACCCTGTGTCATGAGGCCACCCGCGACATCGCCGCCCACACACGTGAGGCGGACGTCGTCGTCGCCGCGGCCGGTGTGGCGCATCTGGTCCGACCCGACTGGATCAAACCCGGCGCGACGGTGTTGTCCGTGGGGCTCACCCGGACCGTGGAGGGCATCCTCGGCGATGTCCACCCCGACGTCGAGCGGGTGGCCGGCACCGTCGCTCCTCCGATCGGCGGCGTGGGACCGATGACTCGCGCCATGCTGATCACGAACATCGTCGAGGCCGCCGAACGCCAGGCCGTCGCCGGGAGCGTCTAGCACTCCAGCAACGTTTCGCTATCTGGCCTGATCAGAGGCATCGTCGGGAGTGTAGTTGGCTGCTGGCATGTCAGGGGCAGTCTTGCCGGACCACCCCTCCAACGAATGACATCGGGAAGTGTCTGCGCGCTGAGTGGAGGTCCTCGAAGTCGGCGGGCACGGGTGTCGTGCACTGGTTCGCGAGAGCCTGGTGCGGACCTGAGCGGGGGCCGGGTGGTCGGCGTCAGGGCCCCAGCGCATGATCGGACAGCGCCGGCCGCTGCACGCCGGTTCCACCGGCAAGCTGCTGCTCGCCGAGATGCCCGAGGAGAGAGTGATGGCCCTGCTCCCCGAGCATCTCGAGGCCGGCCGGCAGGGGCGCGGCTCAGGCCCAGGCCGTCACCGGTGTGAACGAGCTGTCCTGCCGGAACAGATCCGTCCCGTCCGATATCTCGACCCGCAGCTGGTAGTTGTAGTGCCGCAGGTAGTAACCCGGATAGTTGTACGACTCGAAGCGCACCGAGCCGCTCGTCGTGCCCGTGCGGGCGACGAAGGTGGCGTCCTTGGCGAAGGTGGACGTGCCGTCGTTGGCGTCGAAGCGGGCGCGGTAGTTGTAGTGGCGCAGGTAGTTGCCGGAGGCGTCGCGGAAGGAGTAGCCGTTCGCGTCGGCGAGGCCCGCCACGACCGTGAAGGTGGACGCCTGCTTCTCGCTGCTGGTGCTGGAGCTGGTGACCACCGGGAGGTTGAGGAGGGAGGACTGCACCTGCCAATACCGCGTGGAGTAGTTGGCGGACTGGAAGGAACGGGTGGCGTTCTTCGTGATGCTGACGCCGCCGGACACCGTCTCCTTGATGACGGTGAAGTGGCGGGCCGTGCCCGAGACGGCCGGCAGGGCCTTGGGCGCGCTCCAGGTGGCGAAGGTGTCGTAGCTGTCGCTGTAGTAGTAGTTTCCGTCGCCGTAGCCGTCGAAGAAGATCCGCCAGGCGCCGTTGTCCAGCTGGATGACGGACGGGCCCTCGCGGTAGCTGCCCCAGCCGGCCCAGTCGCCGGTCTTCGAGATCGTGTAGGGGCCGGTGAGGCTGCTCGCGGTGGCGTACTCGATGTACTTCGTCGTCTCGTTCTTGGTGAAGGCGTGGTACGTCGAGCCGGACTTCACGATGTAGGTGTCGATGTGGTTCGAGCCGATGCCGGACAGGGCGACCGGTGAACTCCAGGCGGTCAGCGCCGTGTTGGTGGCCTTCAGCAGATACGGCGTGAAGATCCACTCGTCGCTGGTCAGCGAGCAGGACACGATGACGTTGACGCTGCCGTCGCTGTCGACGAACCACTCCGGCGCCCAGGCGCGGGAGAGGTTGGTGATCGGGACCGTGTAGTCGTACAGGAACGTCCAGTTGACCCGGTCGGAGCTGCGAGCGAAGCCGATCGTGGTACTGACGTCCTGCCAGGTGTGGGTGGTGTAGGTGAGGTAGTAGTAGCCGTTGGTGTGCTTGAAGATGCTCGCGTCGCGGATGCGGTTGGCGGGCGGGGTGTACGCGGAGGACTGCACCAGCCGGAAGTCGGTGGCGTCGTCGGACTGGTAGACGTTCACCGTGCCGTCGTTGCTGTTGAGGAAGGGCACGATGGTGTACCGGGTGGCGTAGCCGCTCGCGGGGGCGGCGGCCGCGGCCGTGCCGACCAGGCCCGGCAGTTCGCCCAGGACGAGGGCCGACGCGGGAAGGGCGGCCATCGCCCGGAGCAGGGCGCGGCGCGAAGGGGTGGGGGGACGTGTGGTCACGGGCGGCTCTCCCTGGGACTCGTGCAGGCTCGTGCAGACTCGAGCGTCGACATGCGTGTCCGACATGTCGAACAAAGTTCGAGAAGTCGTGCAGAAGGTAGAGGGGAGGCAGGTGCACGTCAATGGTTTCAACACGCCCGGCCGTCACCTGTGCGAAACCTGTACGGTCCCGCGGGTTCGGGAGTTACTCTCCGGTAGACGCCGTGCAACCGGAGGTGGTCCCGCAATGACGCTCGACCGTGCCCAAGGCCTGGCCGAGTCCGCCCGTGCCCTGTCCGCCGGGGAGGTCACCTCCCGCCGGCTCGTCGAGCAGGCCCTGGCCCGCATCGCGGCGACCCAGGGCACCCTCAACGCCTTCCGGCTCGTCCGGGCCGAGGCCGCGCTCGCCGAAGCCGACGCCGCGGACCGGGAGTTGGCGGCGGGGACGCGCAGGCCGCTGCTGGGCGTGCCCGTCGCCGTCAAGGACGACATGGACGTGGCCGGTGAGCCGACCGCCTTCGGCTGCGCGGGCGCGCACCCGGCGGCCGCCCGGGACGGGGAGGCGGTACGGCGTCTGCGCGCGGCCGGGGCCGTCGTCGTCGGCAAGACCAACACCTGCGAGCTCGGGCAGTGGCCGTTCACCGAGGGCCCGGCCTTCGGCGCGACCCGCAACCCGTGGAACCACGAGCACACCCCGGGCGGCTCCTCCGGCGGCTCGGCGGCCGCGGTGGCGGCGGGCCTGGTGCCGGCCGCGCTCGGCTCGGACGGCGCCGGTTCGGTCCGCATCCCGGCCTCCTGGACGCATCTCGTCGGCGTCAAGCCGCAGCGCGGCCGCGTCTCGACCTGGCCGCGCGGAGAGTCCTTCCAGGGCATCACCGTCAACGGCACCCTCGCCCGGACGGTGGGCGACGCGGCCCTGCTCCTCGACGCGGCGAGCGGCAACCACGACCTCGACCCGCACCGGCCGCCCGCCATCGAGGCCTCGGCGGCGGTGGGCCGCGACCCCGGCCGGCTGCGGATCGCGCTCTCGCTGAAGCCACCGTTCACCGCGGTGCCCGCACGCCTGACGCCCCAGGTGCGCGCCCGGGTCGTCGCACTGGCCGAACGGCTCGCCGCCCTGGGCCACGAGGTCGAGGAGGCCGACCCGCCGTACGGACAGATCGGCCTCACCTTCGTGCCCCGGGCGACCGCGGGCATCGCCGAGTGGGTGGCCGAGGCGCCGTTCCCCGCGCTCCTCGACCCCCGCACCCGGGGCGCCGCCCGGCTGGGCCGGCTGCTCGGCGGCGCCCCGCTGCGGGCGGCGCGGCGCGCGGAGGCGGTCCTGCACCGTCGTATCGGCGGCTTCTTCACGTCGTACGACGTCGTCCTCGCGCCGACCACCGCCGCTCCCCCGCCCCTGGTCGGCGCCATGCTGCACCTGAGCGGGTTCGCCACCGACCGGGCGATGATCGCCGCCTGCCCCTACGCCTGGCCGTGGAACGTGCTGGGCTGGCCGGGCGTCAACGTCCCCGCCGGCTTCACGCCCGGCGGTCTGCCGGTCGGGGCGCAGCTGCTCGGCCCCGCCCACAGCGAGCCGCTGCTGCTCTCGCTCGCCGCCCAGCTGGAGGCGGAGCTGCGCTGGCACGAGCACTGGCCGCCGTCGCCGGTCGCCGGCTCCCCGGACGCCCGGCCGCTCGTCGCGGACTCCCCGGACGCCTGACCGCGTCATTCCTCCTGACCTGCGGTCCTTCCGCCCGTACGCTGTGACCATGGACGATGCGTCGATGGTCGGGCTGATGGGGCGGGTCACCGGGACGGTCGGGCCCGGGCTCGTCGGCGAGGTGATCGTCCGGGTGCGCGGCGGCGCCGAGCACTTCCTGGCCTACGCGGCGAACGGCACCGGCCGGATCGAGCGCGGCACGGTCGTGATGGTGGTGGAGTACCTCCCGCCGAGAACGGTCTACGTCACGCGGGCGTACGACGACTGACCCCCCGTCACGGCGCAGGTGAGCCCGCTGCGGCGCAGGTGAGAGCGGTGTCGGCCATGTGTGCGTCAAGATTGCAACAAGGATTCGTCAGCGTCTTCACCCCGGGCGCGCACAGGCGCACACTCCCTTCGTTCGGTGCCGAAAGGGCACCATCCAAAGGGGGCGTATGCCGATGGTTGTCGGCGTCGTTGCGGGGGTGGCGGTAGCCGCCGTCCTCGTTCTGATCGGTCTGTTCAAGTTGATGTGGCGGGTGGCGGAACCCAACGAGGCACTCGTCATCTCCGGCTCCAAGCACCGTACGGAGGGGCTGGAGGAGGGCATGGGCTTCCGCATCGTCACGGGGCGCGGCACGCTGGTGCTGCCCGGTGTGCAGGTGGTGCGCAAGCTGTCGCTCGACCTGAACGAGACCGAACTGCATGTGGACTGCGTGACGCACCAGGGCATTCCGCTCAAGGTGCGGGGCGTGGTCATCTTCAAGGTCGGCGACGACTTCGTGTCGATCGCCAACGCGGCCCGCCGTTTCCTCGACCAGCAGAAGATGATGTCGGAGCGGGTGCACAACGTGTTCGCCGGCCATCTCCGGTCCATCGTGGGCGGGCTGACGGTCGAGGACATGATCCGGGACCGGGAGAAGCTCACGGGGCAGACCCGTGCCGCCTGCGGTACGGAGATGGAGAAGCTCGGCCTGATCGTGGACTCGCTGCAGATCCACGAGATCGAGGACCCGACCGGATACATCCAGAACCTGGCGATGCCGCACGCGGCGGCCGTGCAGCGGGACGCCCGCATCGCGCAGGCGGAGGCGAACCGGCTCGCCACGGAGGCCGAGCAGCAGTCGTTCGCCCGGATGGCGGAGGCCACCCGGGACAGCGAGATCCTCCAGGCCGGTTACCAGGCCGAGCGGGACAAGGCGGCGGCCGCCGCCCGTCAGGCCGGTCCGCTGGCCGACGCGGGGGCCCGGCAGGAGGTCGTCGTCCAGGAGACCCGGGTCGCCGAGCTGGAGGCGCACCGGCGCGAGCAGCAGCTCCAGGCCGATGTCCGCAAGCCGGCGGACGCCAAGGCCTACGAGAAGCGCACGCTGGCCGAGGCCGAGCGTGACGCGCGGATCTCGGCGGCGCAAGCCAAGGCGAAGGAGACGGAACTCGCGGCCGCCGCCGAGGCGACCCGGGTGAAGACCGCCGCCGGTGCCGAGGCCGAGGCCACCAAGACCCGGGGTGCCGCCACCGCGGCGGCGACCCGGGCCACCGGTGAGGCGGAGGCCGCCGCCGCGCAGGCCAGGGGTCTGGCGGAGGCCGAGGCCACGAAGGCACAGGGTCTCGCGGAGGCGGAGGCCATCAAGGCGCGGGCCGCCGCCCTCGCCGAGAACCAAGAGGCCGTCGTCGCCCAGCAACTCGCGGAGAAGTGGCCGGAGATCGTCCAGGCGGGCGCGTCCGCGTTCGGCAACGTCGACAACATGGTGCTGCTCAACGGCGCCGACGGCATGGCCGATGTGTTCGCGAAGGCGCTCACCATGGGCGGGACCGGACTGGGTCTGGCGCGTCAGCTGCTGGCGTCCATGAACCAGAACGGACAGACCCCGGGCGGTACTTCACCGCTGAACGGAGTGGCCGCGCCGCCGTCACAGAAGGTGCCGGTCGAAGGGAAGTGACACACAGGTGAGACGCTCACGGGGGCACCCCTTAAGGTGCCCCCGTGAGCACGTCTACCGATGGATACGTCCCGGGCCGCTTCGGCCCCTCCGCCACCACCGAGGCCGACCCGCGCGAGGTGGGCCGGGTCCGTACGGAGTACTCGCCGGCGCACGACGGCGACCCGGACCCCGGTGAGATCGTCTGGACCTGGGTGCCCTTCGAGGAGAACGACGGCCGGGGCAAGGACCGCCCGGTCCTGGTCGTCGCCCGTGAGCCGGGCGGCACCTTCCTCGCCGTCCAGCTGTCCAGCAAGCGCCATGACAACGACCGGGAGTGGGTCGCGATCGGCAGCGGCCCCTGGGACCGCTCCGGGCGGGACTCCTGGGTGGACGTCGACCGCGTCCTGCGGCTGCACGAGGACGGCATGCGCCGGGAGGCGTGCGCGCTGGACCGGATGCGGTTCAACCGGGTCCGGCACCGGCTGCACGAGCGCTACGGCTGGACCTGAGCCCCAGCCCGCACACCGTCGAACACCCGCTCGAAGGCGCCGCGGACCACGCTCCCCGGCGTCCGGTCCAGCACCCCGAAGACCACGTGCTCGAAGGTGTGCCCGAACCGCCCGCCGGGAGTGAGGAGCGCTCGGAACGCCTCCGCCACCCGCACCGGGTCGTTGCGGAAGACTCCGCAGCCCCACGCGCCCAGCACCAGCCGCCGGTAGCCGTGCGCGGCGGCCGTCTCCAGGACCCGCTCGGCGCGGACCGCGAGGGCGCCCGGCAGTTCGGGGGCACGCTCGGGCGCCGTACGCAGCACCACGCCCGCGTTCGGCGCGGCGGCGGTCAGGAAGCCGGGCGTGTACGGCTCGTCCAGCAGGCGGCCCCGGTCGTCGCGGAAGACGGGCACGGCCGGTGAGTGGATGACCCGGTCGGTGTAGATGTACAGCGCCGAGGCGCGGCACAGGGCCTCCTCCTGCGCCTGTGCGCCGTTCAGGAAGCCGCCGCCGGGGATGGGGGTCCCCCCGGCTCGAGCGGAGCCGAGAGCTGGGGGAGGGCGGAGGCGAAGTTCAGGACGGCGACCGGGGCGCCGACGAGCCGGCGGGCGGCCTCCAGGCTGCTCTCGCCGGTGACCTCGACGACCGAGGTGACCGGGGGTGCCTGCGGCACCGGGACCGGCCCCGGCCCCACCATCCTCGTGCCCGCCCGGGCGGCCTCGACCGCCGCGGCCAGGGACACCTCACGCCCGTCGGGCGCGCGGTAGGCACCCGCCGCGACGATCTCCTCCGTCTCGCGCGCGATGCCGCGCAGCCGTGCGCTCATGGCGCCACCCCCGTGGGTTCCATGAGCGGGCGGATCTCCCCCGTTGCCGTACTCATGCACGCATCGTGAGCGATGCCGGACAGGCCGTGCAACGAAATTTTCCGGCACCGGGAACGCACAGGAAACCTCCGGACAACAGCGCGCGATCGGTACGGAATCGAAGGCTCCCGGACCCTTTCACCCGGATTTGCACCCTTGTGTGTTTCGAATCGAGGGTCTTGGGTGGGACAGATGTGATGCCGGTCCGGCGGCCCCGAAGCCGGTCCGGTGGCATGGTGGAACCTCAGGAGGATCCCGACATGTCCGATTCGGTCAGCGACTGTACCGACAGCCCCACCGACTGTACGGAGCACCGCGACACCCTCTCCGAAGCCGAGGTGGAAGCCCTGGTGAGGGGCATCTGCTTCAAGACGGGCCCGCCCCGCACCGTGGGCGTCGAACTGGAATGGCTGGTCCACGAGCTGCGCCGGCCGCAGCTCCCCGTGACACCCGAACGACTCGCGGCGGCCTACGCCGCGCTGGAGGGCGTGACCGTGCGGTCCGCTCTCACCGTCGAACCCGGCGGCCAGCTGGAGCTCAGCTCGCCGCCCGCCGCCTCCCTGATGGAGTGCGTGGACACCCTCTCCGCCGATCTGGACGCGGTCCGCGCGGTCCTGCGCGAGCACGATCTCGTCCTCGCCGGCCTCGGCACGGACCCCTGGCACACCCCCCGCCGGTTCCTGCACGAGCCGCGCTACGACGCCATGGAGACCTGCCTCGACCGCACCGGCCCGGCCGGCCGCGCCATGATGTGCACCTCGGCCTCCGTGCAGGTCTGCCTGGACGCCGGGTACGAGGAGCCCGGGCCCCTGGGTCACGGGCGCCGCTGGTGGCTGGCGCACACCCTGGGCGCGGTGCTGGTGGCGGCCTTCGCCAACTCGCCCCTGCTGCGCGGCGACCCCACCGGCTGGCGCTCCACCCGGCAACTGCTGTGGATGGAGATCGGCGCCGGCCGCGCGGGCGCCCCCGCCCTGGACGGCGAGCCGCGCGACACCTGGGCCCGGCACGTCCTGGACGCGCCGGTGATGTGCGTACGGCGCGACAGCGGGCCCTGGGACGTGCCCGAGCGGCTGACGTTCCGCGAGTGGACCCGGACCGGCCGGCCCACCCGGGCGGACCTCGACTACCACCTGACCACACTGTTCCCGCCGGTCAGACCGCGCGGTCACCTGGAGCTGCGCATGATCGACGCGCAGCCCGGCGACGACGGCTGGATCGTGCCGGTCGCCGTGACGACGGCGCTGTTCGACGACCCGGAGGCCGCCGAGGACGCCTACCGCGCCGTGAAGCCCCTGGCCGAGCGGGCGCTGCCGCAGCCCGCCCCGCACAACCCGCTGTGGGTCGAGGCGGCCCGCTACGGCCTGGCCGACCCCGAACTGCACGAGACCGCCGTCGCCTGCTTCACGACGGCCCTGCGGGCCCTGCCCCGGCTCGGCGCCTCCACCGGCGTCCTGGACGCCGTCGCGGCGTACCGGGACCGCTATGTGCTCAAGGGCCGCACTCCCGCCGACGACCAGCTCGACCGCCTGCGCGGCACGGACACCCGCGCGTACGGGAAGGACCTCCGCCGATGACCACCGAGCCCGTCCTGGACGCCGACACGCTGCGCGAGCGCGCGCTGACCACCCTGACGACCGCCCGTGAGCGCACCACCCTCCTGACGACCTGTGTCGAGGACCTCGATCTCACCGCCCAGCACTCCCCGCTGATGTCCCCGCTGGTGTGGGACCTCGCGCACATAGGCAACCAGGAGGAGCTGTGGCTGCTGCGCACGGTGGCCGGCCGTGAGGCGATGCGCCCCGAGATCGACGGCATCTACGACGCCTTCGAACACCCTCGCTCCGAGCGGCCCTCGCTGCCGCTGCTGCCGCCCGTCGAGGCCCGCCGGTACGCGGCGGAGGTGCGCGGGAGGGTGCTGGACGTGCTGGAGGCGGCCGATTTCCAGGGCACCCGCCTCACCGAGGCCGGCTTCGCCTTCGGGATGATCGCCCAGCACGAACAGCAGCACGACGAGACGATGCTGATCACCCATCAGCTCCGGCGGGGACCGCAGGCCCTCCTCGCCCCCGACCCGGAGCCGGCCCCGCTGTTCACCGGCCCGGCCGAGGTCCTGGTCCCCGGCGGCCCGTTCACCATGGGCACCTCCGGCGAGCCCTGGGCGCTGGACAACGAACGCCCCGCGCACCGGCGCGAGGTGGCGCCCTTCCACATCGACACCACCCCGGTCACGAACGCCGCCTACCAGGCGTTCATCGACGACGGCGGCTACGACGACGAGCGCTGGTGGACGAGGGAGGGCTGGGCGCACGTCCGCGCGAGCGGCATCCACGCCCCGCTGTTCTGGCACCGTGACGGCGGACAGTGGCTGCGGCGCCGCTTCGGGATCACCGAGGTCGTACCGCCCGACGAGCCGGTGCTGCACGTGTGCTGGTACGAGGCCGACGCCTACGCCCGCTGGGCCGGGCGCCGGCTGCCCACCGAGGCCGAGTGGGAGAAGGCGGCCCGCTTCGACCCGGCGACGGGCGGCTCGATGCGCTACCCCTGGGGCGACGCCGACCCCGCCCCCGAACACGCCAACCTGGGCCAGCGCCATCTGCGCCCCGCCCCCGCCGGGAGCTACCCGGCCGGTGAATCCCCGCTCGGGGTACGCCAGTTGATCGGTGACGTGTGGGAGTGGACGGCGAGCGACTTCCTGCCCTACCCCGGCTTCCGGGCGTTCCCGTACAAGGAGTACTCGGAGGTGTTCTTCGGCCCCGAGTACAAGGTGCTGCGCGGCGGTTCGTTCGCGGTGGACCCGGTGGCCTGCCGGGGCACGTTCCGCAACTGGGACTACCCGATCCGGCGGCAGATCTTCTCCGGCTTCCGCACCGCCCGCTCGGGGTCCGTCTGATGTGCCGTCATATCGCCTGCCTGGGACCGCGGGAGCCGCTCGGCCGCGTCCTGGTGGATCCCCCGCACGCCCTGTACCGCCAGTCGTGGGCGCCCCGCCGGCAGCGGTACGGGACGGTCAACGCCGATGGTTTCGGCGTCGGTTGGTACGCCGAGGACGATCCGGTACCGGCCCGCTACCGCCGGGCCGGGCCGATCTGGGCGGACCTGTCCTTCGCCGACCTGGCGCGGGTCGTGCGCTCCGGCGCGCTGCTGGCCGCCGTACGGGACGCGACGCTCGCCGGGGCCGACGCGGAGGCCGCCGCGGCCCCGTTCGCCACGGGCACCTGGCTGTTCAGCCACAACGGGGCGGTGGCGGGCTGGCCGGGCTCCCTGGAGTCCCTCGCCGCCTCCCTGCCCCCGGCCGCCCTGCTGTCGATGGAGGCGCGCAACGACTCCGCGTTCGTGTGGGCGCTGGTGCTGGCCCGGCTGCGGGCCGGGGACACCGAGAGCCAGGCGCTGGCGGACACCGTGCTGGAGGTCGCCGCGGCGGCCCCCGGCTCCCGGCTCAATCTGCTGCTCACCAACGGCGAGGCGATCACCGCGACCGCCTGGGGCGACACCCTCTGGTACCTGACGGAACCCGGCGGCCGCACGGTCGTGGCCTCGGAACCGTACGACGACGATCCGCGCTGGCAGGAGGTTCCCGACCGCACCCTGCTCGCGGCGAGCCGCACCGACGTCCTGCTCACCCCGCTGAAGGACCCCAGCACGGAGGCGGCACCCGTACCCCCCAAGGAGACCCGCACGTGAGCCCGTTCCAGATCACCCGCACCCTCCCCGAGGACGCCACGGACGCCGCCCTGCGGGCCGACGTCCTGCAGGGCCTCACCGGCACCCCGAAGACGCTCCCGCCGAAGTGGTTCTACGACGCCCACGGCAGCGAGCTCTTCGAGCGGATCACCGAACTGCCCGAGTACTACCCGACGCGCGCCGAGCGTGAGATCCTCCTGGACCGCGCCGGTGAGATCGCCGCCGCGGCCGGCGCCCGCACGCTCGTCGAACTCGGCTCGGGCTCCTCCGACAAGACCCGCCATCTTCTCGACGCGCTGACCGGCCTGCACACCTATGTGCCCGTCGACGTCAGCGAGAGCGCCCTCACCCAGGCCGGACACGCCCTGATCGCAGAGCGGCCCGGGCTGCGGGTGCATGCCCTCATCGCCGACTTCACCAAGGCGCTGGCCCTGCCCGACACTCCGGGGCCGCGCCTGCTGGCGTTCCTCGGCGGCACGATCGGCAACCTGCTCCCGGCCGAGCGCTCGGTCTTCCTGGGCGCGCTGCGCGCCCTGCTGGCCCCGGGTGACGCGCTGCTGCTCGGCACGGACCTGGTCAAGGACGAGGGGGTGCTGGTCCGGGCGTACGACGACGCGGCCGGGGTGACGGCCGCCTTCAACAAGAACGTCCTGGCCGTCGTCAACCGTGAGCTGGGCGCCGACTTCGATCCGGGCGCCTTCGACCACGTGGCTCTCTGGGACGCGCGCGACGAGTGGATCGAGATGCGGCTGCGCTCGCGCACGGATCAGACCGTGAAGATCCCCGCGCTGGACCTGGCCGTGGACTTCGCCTCCGGCGAGGAGCTGCGCACCGAGGTGTCGGCGAAGTTCCGTGAGGAGGGGGTACGGGCCGAACTGGCCGACGCGGGGCTGGAGCTGACCCACTGGTGGACCGACCGTGAGGGCCGTTTCGCGCTGTCGCTGAGCACCGTCCGCTGACGCCGCCGGCCGTCGCCGTCGATGGGCGGCGGCGGCCGTTTCAGGGCCGCGGCGACGCGGGCCGCACGAGTCCGGTCTGGTAGGCGATGACGACGAGCTGGGCGCGGTCGCGGGCGCCGAGCTTGGTCAGGGCGCGCTGGATGTGACTGCGTACGGTCAGGACGCTCAGGACGAGTTCCCGGGCGATCTCGTCGTTGGATTTGCCCCGGGCGGCGAGTGCGGTGACCTCGCGTTCCCGGGGAGTGAGCTCCTTCAGGCGTTCCGGGGGTGCCAGGAGGGCGCCGGGGGCCGGGGCGGTGAGGAAGCGGGTGATGAGGGCTCGGGTGGCGCCCGGCGAGAGGAGGGCCTCGCCGGCGGCCACCGTGCGGATGCCGGCCAGCAGGGCGTCGGTGGTGACGTACTTGCCGAGAAAGCCGCTGGCGCCGACGCGCAGTGCTTTGGCCACGTACTCGTCGGTCTCGAACATGGTGAGGACGAGCACCCGGGTGCCCGCCAGTGCGGGGTCCTCGCAGATGGCGGCGGTGGCGGCGAGACCGTCGGTGCCGGGCATACGGATGTCCATCAGGACGATGTCGGGGTGATGGACGCGAGCGAGGTCCACCGCCTCCTGTCCGTTGGCGGCCTCACCGACCACCTCCATGTCGGCGCAGGAGTCGATCAGCAGCCGGAACGTGCCCCGCAGCAGGGCCTGGTCGTCGGCGAGCAGAACGCGGATGCTCACAGGGTTGCCTTGTCTTCTTCCAGGGCGAGGGGGTGCAGCGGCAGCGCGGTGGTGACTTCGAAGCCGCCCTCCGGGCGAGGACCGGCGCGCAGGTCGCCACCGACGGAGTGGGCACGCTCACGCATGCCCATCAGACCGTAACCGCCGCCCGGGACGGACGCGGCGGCGGTTCCGTCATTGGTGACCGAGATGAGCAGGCGGGACTCGGAGTACGCCAGCCGGACCCTCGCCCCGGTGCCCGCGCCGTGCTTGGTGACGTTGGTGAGGGCTTCCTGGATGATCCGGTACGCCGTCAGGTCCACCCCGGGCGACAGGGGCCGGGGTTCGCCCTCGGTGGTGACCGTGACCTCGACGCCGGCGGTTTCGCACGTCGCGATCAGCTCGGGGAGGCGGTCCAGGCCGGGGGCGGGTTCGAGGGGGTCGGTGTCGGGGTCGCCGTTCTGGCGCAGCACCCCGACGGTGGCACGGAGTTCGAGCAGCGCGGAGGACGTGGTGGCGGTCAGATCGTCGAGCAGCTTCTGTGCCTGCTCGGGGTGGGTGGGGGTGAGGTGGCGGGCGGTGCCGGCCTGCGCGTTGGCGACGGCCATGTGGTGGGCCACGGCGTCGTGGAGCTCGCGGGCGATCCGCATCCGCTCCTCGGCGACCCGTAGTCGCGCCTCCTCCTCACGGGTGCGCTCGGCGTACGCGGCGCGCGCCTGCACGGAATCCACGTAGTCACGGCGCAGGCGGTCCCGGCTGCCGCCGACCAGCGGCAGCATCAGCCACAGCACGGGGCCGACGGTGCGCAGCAGGATCATCTCGGTCGTGGGTCTGTCGGACACGGCCGCGGCGACCACCACGGCCATGGTCACGGCACCGAACACGCACGAGGTCCTGGGGTCGGTGATGGCGGCCAGCCGGTACAGGGCGATCATCAGGGGGGCGAGCAGCAGGGGTGTCAGCAGATAGCCCAGGCCCAGGGTGATCACCGTGCAGACCGTGGCCACGACGACCGCGGTGCGCGGGTGATCGCGTGCCTTCAGCTGAGCGAGACAGGCGACGACCGCCAGGACCTCGGCGGGCCACTCCTGGTCCGGCTGGCTGATGCCGGGGATGGTGATCGAGGCACCGAGGGTCACACAGCCGAGCAGGCCCAGGACCAGGACCATGTCCGTAACGGTGAACCTGCGTCCCGATGGACGCTCCGGGCTGGTGGTCATCTGTCTCTCCGGGGGAAGGGCGTTGAGCCCATGGTGGACGACGTACGGCGCTCGGCGCCGCACGGGCCGCCCGTGGTCTTCGCCACGGGCGGCCCTGGAGCGGCCGGGAGGGGCCCGGTCGGAAGCGTGCCTCTCAGACGCGTGCCTCGACCGGCTCGTCCGGGGTCGGGTCGGGGTCGGAGGGGCGGTCCGTGGCGTCGGCCGGGCGCCGGGTGAGGGCCTCGCCCTCCACGTCGACCCGGGGCAGCAGCCGGTCCAGCCACTTCGGCAGCCACCAGGCCCGGTCCCCCAGCAGGGCGAGGACGGCGGGCACGAGCGCCATCCGGACGACGAAGGCGTCGAGGAGCACGGCGGTGGCCATGCCGAAGCCGATCATCTTGATCATGGAGTCGCTCTCGCCGATGAAGCCCGCGAAGACGGCGATCATGATGAGTGCGGCGGCCACGACGACCCGGGCGCTGTGCCGGAAGCCCGAGACGACCGCCCGCTCGGCCGGCTCGCCGTGGACGTACGCCTCCCGCATGCGCGACACGAGGAAGACCTCGTAGTCCATGGCGAGGCCGAAGACGATGCCCACGAGGAAGATCGGCATCAGGCTCATGATCGGCCCGGTCTGCTCCACCCCGAACACGCCCGCCCCGTGGCCCTGCTGGAAGACCAGGACGACCGCGCCGAGGGCCGCGAGCACCGAGAGCAGGAAGCCGAGCGCCGCCTTCAGGGGGACGAGCACGGACCGGAAGACCACCAGCAGCAGGACGACGGCCAGACCGACGACGGTGATCAGATACGGCACCAGCGCGCCCTGGACCTTCGCAGCGATGTCGATGTTCAGCGCCGTGGTGCCCGTGACCTCGTACGACGCACCGGCCGCGGTCTCGATGGCGGGACGTTCGCCGCGGATGGTCTTGACGAGGGTCTTGGTCTGCTCGTCGGTCGGGCTGGTGGACGGTGTCGCGGTGAACACGGCCGTGTCCCCGGCGTCGTCGAAGTGGGGGGTGGCGACCGAGACGATGCCCTTCGTGTCGGCGATCCTCCGGTTGATCGTGTTCACCGCGGCCTTGGCGTCGCCGGCCCCCTTGGCGTCCACGACGATGGTGAGCGGCCCGTTGAAGCCGGGACCGAAGCCCTCCGCGAGGGCGTCGTAGGCGCGGCGCTCGGTCGTGGAGGTGGACTTGGCCTCGTCGCCCGGCATGCCGAGCTCCAGCTGGGTCATCGGGATCGCGAGGGCGCCGAGGCCCACGACGCCCAGCAGCAGGACGGGGATCGGGCGGCGCAGCACGAAGCGGGCCCAGCGGGTTCCGCGGTTGTCGTCCCCGCTCCGGCCTGCCGCCTTCTTGAAGCGGAACCGGCCCTGTTTGCGTACGGCGCCCGACAGCACGGCGTTCGGCCAGAAGCCGAGCAGAGCGGGCACGACGGTCAGGGCGATGACCACGGCGACGACGACCGCGCCGGCGGCGGTCAGGCCCATCTTGGTCAGCATCGGAATGCCGACGACCGTCAGCCCGGCCAGCGCGATGACCACGGTCAGGCCCGCGAAGACGACCGCCGACCCGGCCGTGCCGACGGCGAGACCGGCAGCCTCCTCCGGGGCATGCCCCTTGGCGCGCTCCTCGCGGTAGCGGGAGACCACGAACAGCGCGTAGTCGATGCCGACGGCCAGGCCCAGCATCATGGCCAGGGTGCCGGTGCTCGTGGACAGCCCGAGGGTATCCGCCAGCACCGCGATCGTGAACATGCTCACGCCGACGCCGAGGATCGCCGTCAGCAGGGGCAGCCCGGCGGCGGCCAGTGAGCCGAAGGTGACCAGCAGGACGAGGGCCGCCACCGAGATGCCAATGATCTCGGCGACGCCACCGGGTCCGCCGCCGCTGTCCATGGCCGAGCCGCCCGCCTCCACGGTCAGGCCGGCCTCCCGTGCCTGGTCGGCGGCCTTCTCCAGCGCGGTACGGCTGGCGTCGGTGACCTCGGACGACTTCACCTTGTAGGTGACGGTGGCGTACGCGGTGGAGCCGTCCTCGCTGACCGCCTTCGCCGTGAAGGGATCCGCGACACCTGCCACCTGCGAGCCGTCGCCCAGGGCGTCCACCGCCTCCTCGATCGCCTTCTTGTGGGCGGTCGCGGTGACCTTCTGTCCGTCAGGGGCGACGAACACGATCCTGGCGGTTGCGCCGTCGGCGGCGGCGCCGGGGAAGCGCTCCTGCATCAGGTCGTACGCCTTCTGGGACTCGATGCCCGGCATCGAGAACTCCTCGTCGGATGCTCCCGGCGCCCGCAGGGCACCCAGTCCGACGGCGGCCAGCACGGCCAACCACATCAAGGCGACCCCACCGCGCCGCCGGAAGGCCAGACGGCCCAGTCGATACAGAAAAGTAGCCACGTCAGGGAACCCCACATCCGCTCTCGCTTACCCGGATCAGGCTGTCGTGGCCAAGGCCCTGTCGTCGTCGTGCGGCTACTGGCACTGCCGCCTCCCGCATCCGGAGGACCACCTACTGAAACCGCAGTACATGTCCGGGCCGCCGGTCCTGCTCCGGTACGACACCCGGAGCGCCGGTGACGGATTCCTCACCGATCTTTCGCGCAAGGGAGTGGACCCGCCGCGTCACGAGCGCCGATCGTGGGCGCCATGAACGATCACCGCGTGACGCCTGGCGACGCCGCAGACCCCGCCCACGCCATGGAGAGCGGTGAGGTCCGCCGCTTCTGGGGCCGGCTCGGTCTTCCCGGGCTGGTCGACGTCCACACGCACTTCATGCCCGAGCGCGTCCTGCGCAAGGTCTGGGACTACTTCGACGCGCTCGGAACGCTGACCGGCGGGCTCGAGTGGCCGATCACCTACCGGAAGGAGGAGGCCGAACGCACCGCCCTGCTGCGGGAGTTCGGCGTACGGGCCTTCACCGCGATGCTCTACCCGCACAAGCCGGGCATGGCCCGGTGGCTGAACGGCTGGGCGGCCGACTTCGCCCGCCGCAACCCCGACTGTCTGCACACCGCCACCCTCTACCCGGAGCCGGGCGTCGAGGCGTACGTCCGGGAGGCCGTCGACGCCGGTGCGCGCGTCTTCAAGGCGCACGTGCAGGTGGGGGCGTACGACCCGGCCGACGAACTCCTCGACCGGGCATGGGGGTCGCTGGCCGAGGCCGGGATCCCCGTGGTGATCCACTGCGGCTCCGGGCCCGCGCCGGGCAAGCACACCGGCCCCGAGCCGATCGCTCGGGTGCTGGCGCGCCATCCCCGGCTGCGGCTGGTCGTCGCGCACATGGGGATGCCCGAGTACGAGGAGTTCCTCGGCCTCGCCGAGCGGTACGACGAGGTGCGGCTGGACACGACGATGGCGTTCACCGACTTCGCCGAGGCGCTGATGCCGTTCCCCCGCCGGGCCCTGCCCCGGCTGTCCGCGCTCGGCGACCGCATCCTGCTCGGCTCCGACTTCCCCAACATCCCCTACCCGTACGTGCGACAGCTCCAGGCGCTGGAGCGGCTGGAGCTCGGAGAGGACTGGCTGCGGTCCGTGTGCCACGACAACGCCGCGGAGCTGTTCCGGCTGTGAGGGCTACGACTCGCCGCCGTCCTGCCGCCCCTGTCCCACGGAGCCGGTACGCCGAGGCCGGCGGTGACCACACCGCCGGCCTTGGGCCCGTCAGCCCGTTGAGGGAGTCGTCGCGGGCGGCGGTGTCTGGGCGGGGACCGGCGCCGGGGGCGCGGACCTGACCGGATCGGCGGGTGCCTGGCTCTCGGACGTGACCGGATCGGCGGGCGGCGCCTGGGGGTCGGCCGGGGCCGTCGCGCCGCCGTTCGCCGTCTCCGGTGTCCCGGGGGCGGCCGGGTCGACGGTGCCGGGCCCGTCCAGGCAGTCGACGAAGGTGACGAAGCCGGGCCTGCCCGCGCCGTCGGTGACGGCGAACTCGTCCTCCGGGTGGCTGCGCAGCAGACACATGTCGTAGCGGGCGAGGGTCGGCAGGGAGTCGCGCGCGCCGTCCGTCCGGTACTCGTGGCGGCCGACCAGCTGGCAGGAGTCGTACCGGACCAGCGGGCCGCGCGGCCCGACGACGTAGCGGTGGGGCCGGGCCTCGGCCGCGAAGTCCTTGAAGGCCTGTCCGGTGTCGTCGCAGTCGCTGAAGTGGATCGTGCCGCTCTTCCAGGTGCTGTCGATGATCCGTACGTCCGGGTTGCGCACCTCGAACCGGATGTCCTGGGCGTGGAAGCGCTGCACCGAGTCGTGGTGCTGGGCGACGGGGAACCGGAAGAACGTGCTCGTGGTGCCGTACTCCGGGCTCTGCGGCCGGGTGCCGGTGACGATGTACGAGCCGCCCCGGCAGGTGATGGAGCCTCCATAGGGGAACTCGAGGAAGTTGCCCCACTCGTACTCGACCTTCATGTCGGTGAACCAGTAGTTGAGGAACTGGTCCTGGTCGTTGGGGTCCTGTTCGCGGCCGGTGAGGCCCGAGTAGAGGAACGCCCTGCGGTACGCGCCGCCGACCCGGCACGCCTCCCAGCGCATCTCGGAGTTGGTGTCCGTGCCGTCCAGGGAGACGCCGTACTCCCACTCCCCCATCCACTCGCACTCGGAGAACCGGTAGTCCTGCGCCTGTCCGGTGGAGTACGAGCTGAGGAAGGAGGCGCCCGGGGTGGCCGAGCGGAACTGGATGCGCTCGAAGGAGAGGTTGGACCAGATGTCCTCGTTGCGGCACAGATAGGAGCCGGGTCCGACGGGCGGGCGGAAGACGAGGGTGGTCATGCGCTTGCCCGCGCCGGCGAAGCGCAGGCCGTTGACCGGGCGCAGCGGGGCGGCTCCGTTCAGCAGGGCGCGCGGGCGGGTGATGAGGAACTCGCCGGGCGGGATCTCGATCACGGTGCGGCCGACGCCTCGGGAGACCCGGTCGGCGGCGAGCTGGTAGGCGTACTCGAACGCGGCGCTGTCGTCGGCGCGTCCGTCGCCCACCGCTCCGAGGTCGCGGACGTTGATCACGCGCGACAGCAGGCCGGCGGCGGCCGGTCCCTGCCCGGGACCGGCCGGGCCCACTCCCGGTCCCGACGCGGCGGACGCGCTGTGGGCGGTGAGGGCCGTCGCGCCCAGCAGGCTCACTCCGCCACGCAGAAGCTGCCGACGGCTGACACGGGACATCCCGCCTCCCCGTTCTGCCATAATTGCCTTCTTTCCAGCGTTTTCATTAAATTTCATCAAATAAGGAGGAAAATGGCCGAGTTCGTCGAGGTTCTCAGGCATCTGTCAGCGGCACAGAAGCCCGCGAAGGGGGTCTCGCTCTACACCCGGTTCGTCAACCGTCCGGCCGGCCGGGTCCTTGCGGCGCTGGCCTATCAGATGGGGGCGACGCCGAATCAGCTGACCGTCCTCGGCGCCCTGTTCACCTTCCCGGCCCTGGCGGCGGTGGCCCTGCTGCCGCCCTCGCCGAGGATGGCCGTCTGCGTGGGCGCGGCCCTGGCCGTGGGGTTCGTCCTGGATTCGGCGGACGGTCAGCTGGCGCGGGGGCAACGCTCCGGGAGCCCGTCGGGCGAGTGGCTCGACCATGTCCTGGACTGCGTCAAGATCGTCGCCCTGCACCTGGTGGTGCTGGTGTCGTTCTACCGGTTCTTCACCCTGCCCAGCCCGGTCTGGCTGCTGGCGCCCATGGTCTTCCAGCTCGCCGCCGTGGTGATCTTCTTCGCCGGGATCCTGACGGAGAAGCTCAAGCGGCGGACCCCGGGCGAGGTTCCGCCCGGGTCGCCCCCGGCACTGCGTTCCGTCCTGCTGCTGCCGGTCGACTACGGCCTGACCTGCCTCAGTTTCCTATTCCTGGGCAGTCAGGACGTCTTCCTTGCGGTGTACTGCGCGCTGCTGCTGGCACACGTCGTCTTCCTGGCCGCTTTCCTGGTGAAGTGGTTCCGCGAGCTGCGCTGACGGGATCGCCGGCGGCTCGTGCGCGGCCAGCATCCGCAGGGCACTGCGCAGCAGGGTGCTGGAGGTGTGCATGGTGTAGGGGAAGTAGACGACCTCGACGCCGACCTGCCCGAACCGCCGCTCGTACTCCTCCCACTTGGGCGTCCCCCGCCAGTCGTCGCCCTTGAAGATGACGTGGAAGCCGACACGCTTCCAGGTGATCAGCTTGTCGAGCTCCGTCTCCACGATGGCGTCGTCGACGAAGCGCAGACTGCGGACGATGTCGAGCCGCTCGGCGATCGGTACGACCGGGACCTTTCCCTTCAGCCGTGCCGTCAGGTCGTCGGAGGCCACTCCGGCGACGAGCCGGTCGCAGTGCCGGCGGGCCTCGCGCAGGATGTTGAGGTGGCCGATGTGGAACAGGTCGTAGACGCCGGGCGCGAATCCGATGCGGGTCATCGCCCGTCACCCACCTCTCGCTGCGTGGTCTCCGTCGGGGCGGCGGCCGTCTGCTGCGCGGGCTTCTTCGGCACGTTGACGGTCAGGGAACGGGACTTGGACGAGGTGTTCGTTCCGTCCGTCACCTCGATGGCGTAGGTGTGCTTCGAACCGGCGGGCACCGAGTCGGTCCAGGTGATCCTCGGACGGTCCCAGTAGGTGGAGGACTTGGTCTGCCGCGCCACCTGCTTCCCGTCCCGGTAGATCCGGTACGTCAGGGAGGCGTCGTCGCGGTCCCAGGAGGCTCGCCAGGCGAGGGTCACCCTGCCGGGCTCGGACGTGGCCAGGGACAGGGCGGGCACCTCGGGTGCTCCGGTGTCCTTGCTCCCGAAGCGCGTGAGGCCCTGCTGGGGCGCGCCGTTGACCTCGGTGAACTCACCGCCCGCCCACAGGACGCCCTTCGACACCGCCAGGGTGCGGGGACCGACCTGCTCCCCGAGGCCACCGTCGGTGTCGGGGAACCAGTGCAGGATCCTGCGGTCCTCGACCCGCTGGGCCAGGAAGTGCTGGCGGTCGCCCCGCTCGGGGAAGCCGCCGGGTGTCTCGTTGCAGTTGTGGGCGTGCGAGGCGCTGTAGAGGACGCCGTTGAAGACCACGAGGGACTGGGTGGCGCCGCGGCAGGTGTCGTTCCACACCATGGTCCCGTTGGCGAGCCGACCCGCGATCCGGCCGTCGTAGATGCCCGGCCCGTGGCCCTCGGCGCCGACGAAGAAGCGGGACTTGTCCTGGGCGATCGTCTTCACCGACGACTGGTTCGGGAACCAGCCCGGATACGTGAGGACCGTGTTGCCGGTGACGGGGTTGAGGGCGACCAGGGAGCGGGCGGGCTGTCCGTTGACCCGCTCGAAGTCACCGCCGACGAAGAGGCGTCCGTAGGGAAGCGCGGCCGACATCGAGCGCACCGGCTGGTCGAGGTCCGCCTTGAAGGGCAGCAGCGCGCCCTGGGGCGAGACGGCGGCGATGCGGTTCCTCTGCTGGCCGGAGACCCGGCCGAAGTCGCCGCCCAGGTAGACGGCCCGGTCCGTGGTCTCGATGGCCCGGACGGTCGACGAGACCGCCGGCTTGAACTCCTTGCGCACGGAGCAGTCGGAGGTGTTGATCGCGACCACGTTGGCCGCCTTCTCGGATCCGACGCTTTCGAAGGAACCGCCGACGTACAGCACCCGCCCGTCGGCCGAGGCCTTCATGGCCCGCACGGTGTGGTTGTGCCCGGTGAAGGACGGGGCACAGGGCAGGAGTTTGCCGGTCACGGCGTCGAACGCGGCGAAGTTGTGGCGCCCCACCAGGCGTTGGCCGGGTGCGGCACCCGGCGGTCGGACCGCGTCGAAGGTTCCTCCGACGTAGACGACGCCGTTCGCGGCGGCCAGCGACCAGACGATGCCCTCGGTCTGGTAGGTGGGCAGGGCGTCGGCGGCGAGCGTCTTCGGGCCGTCGGCGGCCGCGGCGAGGGAGGCGTCGAGCAGGGCGGTGGTGCACACGAGGGCGGTGACGGCGACCCTGGTGACCGGCTTCGAGCGGAGCTTTCTCAGGTGCAAGGGAACCCCGGGTGACAGTGGTTGGGAGTGGTGCGGAGGGAGGGACGCCCGCCGGGTGGGGCGGAACGCTGCGGCCGTGGCCGGTCTCATGCGGCGCGGCGGCGCAGCACTCCGACCAGTTCGCTCACCCTCAGCGATGTCCGATATCTCCACAAACTAATAGCAAATACACACATTCCCAAGACCATCCCTACGGCGAGTCCTGACGGAGTGTCACCTCCCCTCGTACGGGCGGCCCCCAGCACCACGGAGACGGTCAGTCCGACGGCGAGGGCGGTCCAGTAGCCGCGGTCCACGGTCGTGAAGCCGAGGCGCAGCCGGATGAGCAGGGCCGCGGCGAGGTTCTCCACGACGATGGCCGCGCCCCAGGACGCGGCGGCACCGAGCACGCCCCAGGCCGGGACGGCGAGCAGGCCGACGGTCAGCTGGACCGTGAACGCGACGGCGGTGATGGCCAGATGCCAGGAACTGCGGCCGGCCATGAGGAGCACGGTCTGGGCGTTGCCGACGGCGACGTTGACCATGGAGGCGGCGCACAGCACGACCAGGGCGGGCGCGCCCCGGACGAACTCCGGTCCGAAGGCGGACAGGAAGGTGTGGGGGAAGCCCGCGACGAGGACGAACAGCGGCCAGGAGAAGAGCACGATCCAGCAGGTCGACACGCGGTGCAGGGAGTGTGCCTCGCCGTCCTGGCCGAGGGCGAGCAGCCGGCTGATCTCCGGGGCGACGGCGAGCCGGACGGCGAGTTGGAGGAGGGTGCCCGCGGTGACGACCCGGCCGATGGCCGTGTAGACGCCCGCTTCCGAGGCCGTGGCCAGGGCCGACAGCAGGATGACACCGACCCAGACCGCGCTGATGTCGAAGACGGAGGAGACCGCGCGGGGCGCGGCGAAGGCCCAGAACGTCCGCCAGGACACGGACTCGCCGGGAGCGGGGGGTGTCGCGCTCCGGCCGGCCCGGCAGCGCCGCAGGGCGAACCAGGCGGCGACGGAACCGGCCAGCGCCGGCAGCAGCCACGCCGAGGCCAGGGCCGTCAGGCTGGGCAGGAAGAAGGCCACGGGAAGGGCGATCAGCAGGCGCAGCAGCGGCTTTCCGATCTGCTCCACGCCCACGAACGGCACCACCGTGCCGTATCCCCGGGTGCCGCCGAGCAGGACCATGCCCACCGTGGCGACGGGCAGGAAGAGCCCGAAGAGCCGGACCAGCGCGACGGCGTCGGCCGGGGGCAGTTGGGGCAGCAGCACGGTGGCCACGGTGGGCGACAGCAGCAGCGGCAGGGCGGCCGCGGTGGAGGCCACGGCCGCGGGCAGGACGGCCATGTGCAGCAGGGCGCGCACCGAGCGGCCGTCGTGCAGGGCGAGGTCCCGGGGCACGAAACGAATGAGCCCGGCGTCGGCGCCGAGCTTGCAGGTGTTGCTGAGGATGGTGAACAGGGCGACGCCGGTGAAGATCACGCCCGACCCGTCCGCTCCCACGGCTCGGGTGACCAGGCCGACCAGGAGGAAGGAGAACACGGCGTTCGCGGCGGAACCCGCCATCCCCCACCATCCTCCCCGGGCGACCGCCGCCACCCCGCGCGGGGCCGGGGCCTCGGCGCGGGGGGGAGCGGTCGCTTCGGGAGCGGTCACCGGCGGGCGACCGTGAAGGTGCTGTCCTGCGCGGGAAGCTCCATCGGCGCCGTGGCGTGGGTCGCCGGACGGTACTTCGGGCGGCGGCGCGGCAGGAGCAGACGCCGGCGGGGGCGTGCCGTGTCGAGCACGGTGCCGAGGAGGCGTCCGCCGGAGCAGTCGATCAGCTCCTGCACCTGCTTCAGCTCGTCGTGCCGGGTGGTGCCCAGGCCGACGACCAGCAGGACGCCGTCGACGCGCTGGGCGGCGGCGAGCGCGTCGGCGTGCGTGAGGAAGGGCCCGGTGACGACGACGGTGGAGGAATCGGCGCCCGGAAGCGCCCGGTTGACCTCGGAGGGAACACCCAGCCGGGACAGCGCGGCGGCGCCGCCGCCGGAGCGGAAGGCGAACCGTCCGGACACGTCGATGTCGACGAGGACGCTCCCGCTCGGCAGGAACGCCTCCTCCAGGGTGGGCGCCTCGTACGGCATCAGCGGCAGGCGGTCCGAGAGCTCGGAGGCGTCGGGGTCGGCGTCGACCAGCAGCACCTCTCCGCCGTACTCGGCGAGGGCGGCGGCCAGGTTGGCACCGACCTCCTCGGCGGCCTCGGCGTCGCGCGGGGCGACGACGAGGAGCTGGCCGGGGCCCGACGAGCCGGCGTTCCTGCGCAGGCGGAAGGCCAGGGCGCGGAACGCCTCGGCGCGGGCCCCGCCCGAGCGGCCGACCTTCAGCAGATCCTCGCCCGCCTCCTCGTCGTCGGGCAGGATGCCGAGCACCGGCGAGTTCAGCGCGGCGCGCAGCTCGCCGACCGACCGGATCCGGGAGTCCATCGTGGAGCGCAGCCAGGCCAGCACCACGCCGAGCAGGAGACCGCACACCAGGCCGAGGGCGAGCAGCATCCGCAGGCCGGGACCGACCGGCATGGTCGGGGCGGAGGCACGGCGGACGACGTCACCGGCGTCGGTGTCACGGGACTTGATGTCCAGGACGCGCTTCTGCAGGTTGTAGAGCTGACTCTGCGCGGCGGTCTTGGAGTCCGGCCGCTCCAGCTGGTCCTTGGCCAGCTGCTGGTTGAGGACGAGGATCTGCTCGTCCAGGGCGTCGGTGGCACGCTCCACCGCGGCGTCGTTGCGGCCCTTGCGGTCGGCGAGGTAGGCCTCGGCGAAGGCGTTGGCGCCGCGCGCCGCGCGCTGCGGGGTCCCGGCGGTGAACTCGAAGCGCAGCACCCGGGACTTCATCGGGTTGGTGACGCGCAGCCGGGCGGCGAGCCCGTTCGCCTGGCTCTCGGGCCGGCCCAGGATGTGAGCCACGCGGCGGGCGACCTCCGCGCTGGTGGCGATCTGCTGCTCGGTGGTCATACTGACCTGGTTGTCAGCGGAGACACCCACCGCGCCGAACGGGTCGGTGGTGGAGCGCACCAGGACCTCGCTGGTGGCGGCGAAGGTGTGCGCGCGGTACTGGGCCAGCGCCAGCCCGCCGAGCAGTCCCAGGAGGAGGCCCAGCGCGATCAGGGTGCGGTGGCGCAGGATGCGGCGCAGTTGGTCGCGTAGTTGGTCCGGCTCTTCGTACCGGTCGTCGAGGTGGATGGGGCCGGTCACGGGTGCCCTCCTGTTCCGGGGATCGATGCATGACGAGGGGGTGCGGTCGGCATCGCCGATGAGCGGAACCGGGATGCCCCGGCGATGGGGGTGGTGATGAGCAGCGGGACGGCCAGCAGCAGGGTCAGCGGGCCCGCGATCGCGAGCAGGCTGCCGCGCAGGAAGACCATCTGGTAGAAGGCGAAGGCCGGGACGAGCAGGGCCGCGAGGGCCCCCGGGTTCTCGCGCAGCCGGTGGCGGACGTCGTCCACCCGTCGGCCGAGTGCGCCCAGCAGACCGAACACGAGGATCACGGCGAAGGGGCCGGCCCACAGGTAACTCTCGATCCACAGGGGCGCGGAGAGGTTGTGGAACTCGTATCCGGCGTACTCGGCCAGGGCGATGCCGGTGTCGGAGGGCTTCTCCGGCCAGATCGAGCGCGGCACCATGAACAGCGGCGGGCCGAGCACGTTCCCCGGGGCGAAGCCGTGGTCGTGCACGTAGTCGACCCCGGTCTGCACCTGCTGGAAGGCGTCGAAGTCGCCGTTGGCGGTGAACTGGTCGGCGAGGGAGACGACGGCGACGTCCTCCCGGTCGCTGTAGCGGAAGTAGTCGCTGTAGGGGAAGACGAACAGCAGCGCCGCGAGGATCGCGGCGGCCGTGATCCGGAAGGCGCGGGGCCGGCACAGCCGGGGCACCGAGAACAGCAGGGTCAGCAGGACCATGCCGGCCCAGAACCGCGGCTTGCTGATCGGGTTGTTGACGACGACGTTGAGCGCGAGCAGCACCGGCAGAAGCAGCCAGCGCACCGCGCGCAGCCAGCGGTCGCCGCCGGGCCGGCGCGGAATCCGCAGCAGGCCGAGCAGCGCCCAGAACGCGGGCACCGACAGCGACCAGCTGAGCAGGGACCGCAGGGAGGCGTCCTCGCCGCCGGCCTCGGTGATGGCCTGACGGCTGGTGAAGTACGCGCCCAGTCGGTCGGGTTGGTCGACGATCAGGGCGGCGGCGAAGCCGAGGGCGAGCGCGCACATGGCGAGCAGGCGCCAGGGCGTGAGCCGACGGGAGAGGACGCGTTCGAGGAGCCCCGGTGGGCGGGTGTCCGGGAGAGCGCGTTCCCGGCGGGCGGCGAGGGCCGTTCCCGCGCTGTAGGCGAGGAGCCCCAGCTCGACGAGGGCCACGGCCCCGAGGGTGGTCACCTCGTCGGTCCGGTACGGCCAGGGATACGCGTCGACGGCGAGCATCGCGAGGGCCGCCAGGCCCAGCCAGACGTAGGCGAAGACCCAGAAGCCCAGCGCCACGAACCGCACCCGGGACGAGGTGAGCACCCGGGCGAGCGCACCACCGGCGTGCGCCACGACCACGCCTTGCAGAGCGAGTGCGGCCGACACGTGCACACCGTGCGACTGGAGGATCAGCCCCGGCAGCAGGACCGTCAGCACCACGGCCCAGAGGGAGACCGCAGCCACACTGCGGACGCGAGCGTCCTGCATCCCGGCCTCTCCGTCGAGCGAATATTTAGGCTGAAACATCACTGAAGGATATATAGCGCTTACATCGCGCTAATCAGCCCAGGCGCGCAGAAATCGCTAAATTCTCGGCGTGCCAATTACCCCAAATCATGACAAGTCTGCATAGCTTATCGGCCAACAGATCTCTCAGATCTCCCGAATCTCAGAGGAGTTGTGCATGAGCCAGCAGGTAGACGTCGTCGTCGCCGGGGGCGGGGGATTCATCGGCGGTCACCTGGTGGGCGACCTTCTCGCCCAGGGCCTGACCGTCCGCTCCATCGACATCAAGCCGCGCCAGGAGTGGTACCAGGTCCACCCGGACGCCGAGAACGTGGTCGCCGACCTGTCGCTCCTGGACAGCGCCCGCGCGGGCGTGCGGGACGCGCGGCAGGTGTACATGCTGGCCGCCGACATGGGCGGCATGGGCTTCATCGAGAACAACAAGGCCGCCTGCATGATGTCCGTGCTGACCAGCACCCACATGCTGCAGGCGGCGCACGAGGCCGGTGTGGAGCGCTACTTCTACTCCTCCTCCGCCTGCGTGTACGCCGCCGCCAAGCAGACCGACCCGGACGTCACCGCGCTCAGGGAGGAGGACGCCTACCCGGCGCAGCCGGAGGACGGCTACGGCTGGGAGAAGCTCTTCTCCGAGCGCATGTGCCGGCACTACGCCGAGGACTACGGCTTCGTCACCCGCGTCGCCCGCTACCACAACGTGTACGGCCCGCAGGGCACCTGGACCGGCGGCCGGGAGAAGGCACCGGCCGCGGTGTGCCGGAAGGTGGCCGAGGCGGCCCTGAGCGGCGACCACCGGATCGAGATCTGGGGCGACGGACTGCAGAGCCGCTCGTTCATGTACATCGACGACTGCCTGCACGGCAGCCAGATGATCATGAACGGGGACAGCGGTGTCCCGGTCAACCTCGGGTCGTCGGAGCTGGTCACCATCAACCAGCTGGTCGACATCGTCGAGGAGATCGCCGGTGTGCGCTGCGAGCGCGCCTACCGCCTCGACGCCCCGCAGGGCGTGCGCGGCCGCAACTCCGACAACGACCTGATCCGTGAGATCCACGGCTGGGAGCCGTCGGTGACCCTGCTCGACGGCCTGGAGACGACCTACGCCTGGGTCTACGACCAGGTCAAGCGCTCCCAGCAGTGACGCCCGACCGAGCACGAGGGGACGGAGAACGCATGAGGATCCTCGTCCACGACTACAGCGGCCATCCCTTCCAGGCCCAGCTGAGCCGTGAGTTGGCGCGCCGCGGTCACGACGTCGTCCACTCGACCTGCACGGCCTACGTCTCCGGCAAGGGCAATCTCGGCGGGGACACCCCCGGGCTGCGCTTCGTCACCATCGGGGACGGCACCGCGCTGAAGAAGGACGCCTACGTCCGCCGGCTGCGCCAGGAGACGCTGCTGGGCCTCGAACTGGCCCGGCAGGTACGGCAGGAGCGGCCCGACGTGGCCCTGCTGTCCAACCTGCCGATCCCGGTGCTGGTGGTGGCGGCGGGCGTACTGCGGCGGATGGGCATCCCGTGGGTGCTGTGGCACCAGGACGTGACGGCCGTGGCGCTGAAGAGCTTCGCCGCCGAGGGTGTCGCGAGGTCCATGGGCGTCGCCGCCAAGGTCTTCGGGGCCGGCGAGAAGTGGTCGGCGCGGCAGGCCGCGGCCGTCGTGGTGATCGCCGAGTCGTTCGTGCGCATCCACCGCGAGTGGGGTACGGCCGGCAAGGTCACCGTCATTCCCAACTGGGCGCCGCTGGACGAGATCGTGCCGGTGGCCCGGGCCAACGCCTGGTCGGCCGAGCAGGGTCTGGACGGCGTACGGACCGTGCTGTACTCGGGCACGCTGGGCCTGAAGCACAACCCGGCCCTGCTGGTGCGGCTGGCCGAGCGGCTGTGCGAGAAGGGCACCCCGGTGCGGCTGGTCGTCGTCAACGACGGCCCGGCCGTACCCGTCCTCAGGAAGGAGGCGGCCGCGCGGGGGGTCGAGCTGACCCTGCTGCCCTTCCAGCCGTACGAGCGGCTGCCCGAGGTCCTGGGCTCGGGCGACCTCCTCGTCGTGCTGCTGGGCGCGGACGCCGGGGAGTTCTCGGTGCCGTCCAAGACGCTGTCGTACCTGTGTGCCGGGCGCCCGGTGCTCGGTCTGATGCCCGCGGCCAACCTGGCCGCGCAGCTGCTGCGCCGGGCGGGGTCGGCGGTGTTCCCGCCGGAGGAGTCCGCGCTCGACGAGGCGGTCGCCTGGGCACGGGAGATCCTGTCCGACCCGGCACGGGCCGAGTCGCTGGGCAAGGAGAGCCGTGCCCTGGCGGAACGGGAGTTCGCCCTGGAGGACTGCGCCTCCCGCTTCGAGGCCATCCTCCGCAGAGCGAGCAGGACCAGCGCCCCGCGACGCTGAACCGGGGGCGATACGGCCGAGCCCGTGGCGCTGAACCGTGCGGCGGGTCGGCCGCTCCTCGTGGCGCTGAACCGACGGTGGATCGGCCGACCGCCGCGGCGTCGATCCGTACGGCGGTTCGGCCGATCCCGTGGCACTCGTCCGGCCACGGTCGGCCGACCCCCGCGGCACCGTCCCGTCGCGGTTCGACCGACCATCGTCGTGCTGAACTGGAAGCGGTTCGGCCGACCGCCGTGGCGTTGATCCGTGTTGCGGTTCGGCGGACCCCGTGGCGCTTTTCCGGCCACGGTTCGACCAACCCCGTGGCACTCATCCGGCCACGGTTCGACCGACCCCCGCGGCACCGTCCCGCCGCGGTTCGACCGACCATCGTCGTGCTGGACCGGAGGCGGTTCGGCCGCTTCGTGCGGCCGAACCGCTTTGTCATGTCCGTCCTGGACGGTTCCGGTAGAGGTGCTCCAGCCGGTCGACGACCGCGCGGATGGAGAAGACCTCGTCGATCGCCCGTCGGCCGGCCTCGGCCAGCCGGTGGCGCAGCTCCGCGTCGGCGAGCAGCCGGGACACCGCGTCGGCCAGGGCCTCCGGGCTGCCGTCGGTGACCAGGGCGGCCTCCCTGCGGGCCAGTTCGGCCGCGATGCCGCTGCTGTCCGTGCAGACGACGGGAGTTCCCTCGGCCAGGGCCTCCAGGACCGTCATCGGGAACGGCTCCTGCACGCTGGGCAGGACGTACACGGCGGCCCTTCGGTAGGCCTCCAGTGCGGCCGAGTGGTCCAGCGCGCCGCCGTAGGAGACCACGTCGCCGATCCCCCGGTCTCCGATGAGCCGCCGTACACCCGGGAGTGACCCCTCGTCGGCTCCGTAGAGAGTGAAGCGCGCGTCGGAGAACTCCTTGTGGACCAGGGCGGCCATCTCGACGAACGCCTCGGGGCGTTTGCGCGGGTGCAGCCTGGCCAGAAAGATCACCTCATGGCCGGCGCGCGGCCGGTCGGTGTCCCGTCCGGCGGACACGCGCAGGCCGTTGGGCAGGGAGAGCAACGGTGGCCCGTCCGGGCCCAGTACCTCCGCCAGCTCGCGCCGCTCGCGCTCGGTGAGCACGAGACAGCCGCGGGCGCCGCGCAGCAGGGGCACGAACAGCCGGTCGAAGATCCGCGCCACGGGGGCCGTACGGGGCTCGACCATGCCGTGGGTCTGGGTGACGTAGTCCTTGCGCCGCAGCCGGGCCATGGCCAGCCCGGCGAGGGAGACCAGGTCGCGGCCCGCGTGGAGGTGGACGGCGTCGGCGCGGCCCAGGGTGCGCCACAGGTCCCACAGCAGCAGGGGGTGCATGAGTCCGAGGCAGCCCCGGCCGGGGACGACGCGCCAGGCCGGGCGGGAGACGAAGGGAACGACTCCCCCGGCTCCGACCCGTTCCGGGGCCCGGGCCGTACCCTTGGCCCGCCACAGCGCCACCAGCGTCACGTCGTGACCGCGCGCGGCGCACTCCTCGAGCTGGGCGGCCGCCACGCTCGTAGGACCGCCAAAGGCCCCGTCGTCGCTGACGAGCGTGACCACGTGGACCAGTCTCATACGGCGCCTCCCGCCGTCAGGACCGAGTCCGCCGGTACGTTCCGGTGGGCGATGGCGCCGGCCCCGACCACGGCGTCCCGGCCGACGGTGACCCCGCGCAGCACGACCGCCCGGGCCGCGACCCAGCTGCCCGGCTCCAGCCTGATGGGGCCGTTGTCGAACTCGAAGGTGGCGCTGCGCCGGCGGTGGCTGCCGGTGCACAGCAGCGCGCTCTGGGAGACGCAGCAGTCGTGGCCGATGACGACCGGTTCGAGGTTGAGGATCCAGGCGTCCTCGCCGATCCAGACGTCGTCACCGACGTCCAGCTTCCACGGCCAGTGGACGCGCACCCCGCGCCGGATCAGCACCCGCTGTCCGACGCGGGCGCCGAAGGCGCGCAACAGCGGTGGCCGCCAGCGGGCGGGGAACCACCACTTGGCGAAGAGCAGATGCTGGACGGCGAACCAGGCGGCCTGCGTCGGCAGCGGGCGCCCCTTGTCGTATCCGGCGCCCGTGAAGCCGCGCAGGTGCCGCGCCACGGCGGGCCGGTGCGTCGCGTCCCGGACGGATGTGGTCTGTACCATGACGCGATCCTTCACGGCCCCGGGGACGGATCACCTCCGGTGAACCGCGTGTTGGCGGCAGACCTGCCCGGATGGCGGACGTGGCCCCCGGGGGAGGCCACGCCCGGCGTCAGTACGCGCCCTGGCCGTTGAGCACCGCGCGTACGGTGCGGGCCATGACGTTCACGTCCCCGGACAGCGACCAGTTGTCGACGTAGCGCAGGTCGAGGGCGACCGTCTCGCGCCAGGACAGGTCCGAGCGTCCGCTGATCTGCCACAGGCCGGTCAGGCCCGGCCGTACGTTGAGCCGGCGCATCTCGATGCCGTTGTACTTCACGACCTCCTCGGGCAGCGGCGGCCGGGGACCCACCAGGGACATGTGGCCGAAGACGATGTTGAACAACTGGGGCAGCTCGTCCAGCGAGTAGCGGCGCAGGACGCGCCCCACCCGGGTGACCCGGGGATCGTGCCGCATCTTGAACATGTGCCCGTCGTTCTCGTTCTCCCCCTCCAGCCCGCTCTTGAGGCGGTCCGCGTCGACCACCATGGTGCGGAACTTCCACATGGCGAACCGCATTCCGTGCCGGCCGACCCGGGTCTGGCGGTAGAGGACCGGGCCCGGTGAGCCGAGCCGGACGGCCAGTGCCAGCACGAGCAGCAGCGGTGAGAGCAGCAGGATCAGCAGCAGGGCGCCCACCCGGTCCACCAGCGCCTTCGTGACGCTGTGCGCACCGCGCTGCAGCGGCGGGGCGATGTGCAGCAGGGTGAGGCCCGCCGCCGAGGTCAGCCGCACCCGCCGGCGGGACACGTCGGTGATGCCGGGCAGCACCATGAGCGAACGGCCCCGGTCGTACAGCGCCCAGGACAGCCGGCGCATCCGTTCGCCGGACAGGTGGGGGCCCGGCGCCACGAAGACCAGGTCGGCGCCGAGTTCGTCGGCCGCGCCGAGGACGACGGCGGCGTCCGACTCGGGTGCCTCGGGCGCCTCGCGGGGCAGCCGTACGCACACCGGCACCCCGGAGGTCACCTCGTCCTCGCCCACCGGGCAGGCGCCGACGATGACGTACTCGTGGTCGGTGCGCTGGGCGAGCTGTCCGACGACGGCGTCGAGTGCCGAGGCCTCGCCGACGACCAGGACGTGGCGCAGGGCGCGGGCGTTGCGGCGGGCGGCCAGCAGATGACGGTGGATCACCTTCTGGCAGACGCCCGTGCACACCAGTGCGGGGATGAGCGCCGTGAACGCCTCGTCGGGCACGCTGTCCAGTCCGCAGATCACACGCAGCGTCGCCAGGGCGCCGACCAGGACCAGCCAGTCCCGTGCGACGGCTCGCAGTCCGCCTCCGTCGCCCCAGGCCAGGGGTGTGTAACGCTTGCTCACCACGCCGATCAGCGGCCACAGCAGCGCGGCGGCGGCCGCCAGGCGCAGGGGGTGGGGTTCATGGACCTCCACGATCGTCGCCGCGACCGGCAGGGCCGCGGCCAGCAGGTCCACACAGACCGAGAAGGGGCCGTACCAGAGTGCCCGTGTCTCTTCGCGATGGACGGGTTGGCGCGCCACGGGAACCGGCGCCTGTCGGGACATCGCGATTCTGAAGCGGCGCATGGTCTCCTTCAAACCCCCACTCACAGATCACATTCCTCACATGATCCTTATATCACCACAAGGGTAAGAAAATAGGCTTTTCGGTCCCGGTGTGGCATGGCGGGGCGGCGCGGGTTGGGGCACGGTGGAGTGACGCGTGACAGACGTGACGCCGCCGTCACGGCCGAGAGGAGCACCTGATGTCGAACCACACCTACCGGGTCACGGAGATCGTCGGCACCTCGCCGGAGGGCATCAACCAGGCCATCCGCAACGGCATCGGCCGCGCCTCGCAGACCTTGCGCAACCTGGACTGGTTCGAGGTGACCCAGGTGCGCGGACAGATCGAGAACGGCGACATCGCGCACTGGCAGGTGGGACTGAAGGTGGGCTTCCGCCTGGAGGACTCGGACTGACCGCCCGACCCCGGGGACAGCCCTAGGTACGCCCCTCCCGCTCCTGCGCCTCGCGCAGTTCGGGCGCCGGGGCCGTCCAGCGCGCCCGGACGACGGTGAAACCGGCCCGTTCGGCGTCCTCGCACACCAGCTCGTCGTCGTCCACCAGGACCCGCACCTCCCGGTCCCGGGCGAGGCGGCGCAGGATCTCCAGCTTGGTGCGCCGGGCGGGCCGCCGATCGGCGTCGCGCCGCATGTGGATACGCCCCTCGGGCAGTCCCTGCGCGGCGAGCCACTCCTTCGTGTCCCGCCGGCAGCGCTCGGGCCGGCCGGTGAGGTAGACGATCTCGCACGCCTCGGCGCTCTCCAGCACCAGCGCGACGCCCTGCGGGATCGGCGGGTCCTGCGGCGCGGCCGCGAAGAACGCGTCCCAGTCGCGCGGCCTGCGCTCCAGGAACCGCTGCCGGTGGGCCGTGTCGGCCAGCGTGTTGTCCAGATCGAACACGGCGAGCGGCCGCCTGCTGCTGTCGGTCACACCCCCACCCTAAATGGCCGTGCCCAAGCGGAAGCTGTCCCACCTGGTGAGGGCCTACGAGCGCGGACTGCTGCGCCCCGGCGGCTGAGCCGGAGCTCCCGGCGGGCCGCGACGGACTGCGCGGGCCCCCGCTCACCGCGTGCGGATCCGCCTATCCTGAGGAGGACGGTCCTGCTCGCGCCGAGCGAGAAGGGAGCCGCGTGTGAGGGAGCGGAGGGCCGGGCGGACGGCCCGGGCCACGGACACGGTGACGGCCACGACCGCGGACACGCCGACGCCCATGGACACGGCGACGGCCACGGACCCTCTGCGGCAGGCCCGGGACGCCGTGTCCCGGGAGGCGTGGGCCGATGCCTACCGTCTGTTGTCCGCGCTGGACGGTGCCCGGCTCACCCCCGACGACCACGCCGGCTTCGCGGACGCCGCCTGGTGGACGAGCCGGATCGACGAGTCGATCGAGCAGCGGACGCGGGCCTACTCCGGCTACACGGCGGCGGGCGCCGGCCGGCAGGCCGGGCTCATGGCCTGGCTTCTGCACTACGAGCACCAGCTGGCCGGACGCCCGGCGGTGGCCGCCGGCTGGCTGCACCGGGCCCGGGAGCACCTCGGCGGCGAACCCGAGTGCGCGGAGCAGTGCTATCTGGCCTGGGTCGACACCGAGGCGGCGCAGGCGCGCGGCGCGTTCGACGAGGCGATGGCCTCGGCGCGCCGGATGGCCGCGATCGCCCGGCGCTGCGACAGCCCGGACCTGCACGCGATGAGCGTGCAGGCGCGGGCGTCCGTGCTGGTCGCGCGGGGGCGGATCGCCGAGGGCCTCGACGTGCTCGACGAAGCGATGTGTTCGGCGGCGGCGGGCGAGCTGAGCGCCTTCTTCACCGGCTGGATCTACTGCCTGGGCCTGCAGCAGTGCATGGCCTGCGTCGACCTGCACCGCGCCGTCGAGTGGACCGACGCCGCCATGCGGTGGTGCGCGTCGATGCCCGCCGAGAACAACTTCCGGGGGCTGTGCCGGATCCACCGGGTGGAGGTGCTGGAGCTGCGGGGCGACTGGTCGCGGGCGCTCGACGAGGCCGTACGCACCTGCGAGGAGCTGCTGCCGTACGAGCGATGGCCGGCCGCCGAGGTGTTCTACCTGGTCGGGGAGGTCAGGCGGCGGCGCGGCGAGGCGGACGCGGCCGAGGAGGCGTACGCAAGGGCACACGAGCTGGGGCTTGATCCGCAGCCCGGTCTCGCGCTGCTGCGGCTGGCCCAGGGCAGGGCGGAGGCTTCGGCGGCGGCCCTCGCGCACCCTCCGGCGCAGCGGGGCCGGCTGGAGCGGTGCCGGCTGCTCGCCGCCCGGGTGGAGGTGTCCCTCGCCCTCGGCCGGACGGACGAGGCGGGTGCGGCGGCCGGGGAGCTGCGGGAGCTCGCCCTGGAGTGGCAGCGGCTGAGCGGCTCGACGGTGACGCTGCCGCACGCGGGCGCCGCGTCGGCGGAGGGCGCGGTGGCGCTGGCGGCCGGTGACCTCGACCGTGCCCGGGACCGGCTGCACCGGGCGCTGGCGCTCTGGCTGGAGCTCGGGGTGCCGTACGAGGCGGCCCAGACGCGGATGACGCTGGCCGCCGCCGAGCGCGCCGCCGGGGACGAGGAGGGTGCCCGGCTGGAGCTGCGGGCGGCCCATCGGGTGTTCGAGGAGCTGGGCGCCGTACCGGACGAGCGCCGGGCGGCGGCGCTGCTCGGCGCGATGCGCGAACGGCCGCCGGGCGGGCTCACCGAGCGCGAGGTCCAGGTGCTGCGGCTGGTGGCCGCGGGCCACACGAACCGGGCCGTCGCCGCGGAGCTGGTGATCAGCGAGCACACTGTCGCCCGGCACCTCAACAACATCTTCGCCAAGCTCGGCGTGTCCTCACGGGCGGCGGCGACCGCGTACGCGTGCACGCACGGGCTGGCATGAGGGGCACGGCATGGGCCGTTCTGCCCATGCCACGCCCGCTCGGAATGGGTGGTTCCGGCGATGAGGGCGCCCCATCGGGGGTCTAGACCGGAGGGGTACGCACCTCATCGAGAGAGCGGGTGGCGGCCATGAGCACCTACACACCCACCCTGGACCACCGGCTGCTCGAACGGCTCCGCGGGGCCGTGCGCGGCGAGGTCGTCGAGCCCGGGGACCCGGACTACGACGAGGCCCGGAGGGTCTACAACGCGATGCACGACAAACGGCCCGCGCTCGTCGTCCGGGCCGTCGACGCGGGCGACGTGATCGCCACGGTGGACTTCGCCCGCGACCAGGGTCTGACGCTCGCGGTGCGCGGCGGCAGCCACAGCGTCCCCGGCTACGGCACCTGCGACGGCGGGGTCGTCCTCGACCTCGGGCGGATGCGCGGGATCCGCGTCGACCCCGACCACCGCCGGGCCCGGGTGGAGGGCGGCTGCACCTGGGCGGACGTCAACCACGCCACGTACGCCTTCGGTCTCGCCACCACCGGCGGAATCGTCTCCACCACCGGCGTGGGCGGTCTCACGACCGGCGGAGGCATGGGGCATCTGGCCCGGCGCTGCGGTCTGGCCTGCGACAACCTCGCCTCGGTCGACCTGGTGACGGCCGACGGCTCCTTTCTGACCTGCACCGACGAGCGGGCCGACGAGAACGGCGCGCTGATGTGGGCCGTGCGCGGGGGCGGCGGCAACTTCGGGGTCGTCACGTCCTTCTCGTACCGGCTGCACCCGATCGCCGACGTCCTGGGCGGGCCGACGTTCTACCCGCTCGACCCGGATGTGCTGCGCCGTTACCGCGAGCTGGTCGCGGAGGGCGACGAGAAGCTCGGCGCGGTGCTCGTCGTGGGGCTCGGCCCGCCGGTGCCGTTCCTGCCCGAGCGCTGGCACGGGCGGCCGCTGTGCGGGGTCGTCGCCTGCTGGACCGGGCCGGAGGACGAGGACGACCGGGTCCGCGACCGGCTCGCCGCGCTGGGGCCGGTGGTGGGACGTCATCTCGAGCGGATGCCCTACCCGGTGATCAACACCCTCTTCGACGACCTGGTCCCCGCCGGTCTCTTCCACTACTGGAAGGGCGCCTTCACCCAAAGCCTGCCGGACGGCGTGATCGACGCGTTCGTCGAGTACGGCGCCACGACCCCGTCCATCCAGAGCGTGACGGTCGTCTTCCCCGTGGACGGCGCCTGCCACCGCGTCGGCCCGCGGGACACCGCGTTCTCCTACCGGGACGCCGACTTCTCGATCGCGCTCAGCCCCACCCTGGCCACCCGGGAGGAGTGCGAGGCGCAGAAGGACTGGGTGCGCGCCTTCCACGGGGCGCTCGTACCGCACGCCATGGACGGCGGCTACGTGAACTTCATGGACGGCGACGACCAGGACCGCGTCCGCGCCAACTACCGCGACAACTTCACCCGGCTGAGGGAGCTGAAGCGGCGTTACGACCCGGGGAACCTGTTCCGGCTGAACCACAACATCGCGCCTTGAGGGGACTCCCGGGAATCCCGCGGGCCGGCGGGTGTTGAACGAGTCATGAGCTCCGTGATCGCCTCGGCCCGCTTCTCCGTCCTCGACCGCTCCCGCGTCCGCGAGGGGCACACGGCGACAAAGGCACTGCGGGACACGGTGGCGCTGGCGCGGGAGGCCGAGCGGCTCGGCTACCACCGGTTCTGGGTCTCGGAGCACCACGGTGTCCCCGGGGTCGCGGGGTCGGCACCCACCGTCCTCGCGGCCGCCGTGGCCGGCGCGACCCGCACGATCCGGGTCGGCACCGGCGGGGTGATGCTGCCCAACCACCGGCCCCTGGTCGTGGCCGAGCAGTTCGGCGTGCTGGAGTCCCTCTTCCCCGGCCGGATCGACATGGGGCTGGGCCGCTCGGTGGGCTTCACCGACGGGGTGCGCAAGGCGCTCGGCCGCGACAAGGACGACGCCGGCGACTTCGCGGCCCAGCTGGACGAACTCCTCGGCTGGTTCCGGGGCACCTCACCGACCCGGGTGCACGCGTACCCGGCGGAGGGGCTGACCGTGCCGCCGTTCGTGCTGGCGATGGGCGAGGGCGCGGCGATCGCCGCCCGGGCGGGCCTGCCGATGGTGATCGGGGACCTGCGCGACCGGGAGCGGATGCGGCGCGGCATCGACCACTACCGCGGCCACTTCCGCCCCTCCCCCTGGGCGCCGGAGCCCTACGTCGTCGTCTCGGGCACGGTCGCGGTGGCCGCCACCCCCGAGGAGGCCCGCCGCCTGCTGCTGCCGGAGGCCTGGTCGATGGCGTACTCCCGCACCCACGGCACCTTCCCACCGCTGCCGCCCGCCGAGCGGGTCGAGGCCCGCGCGATGACCGCGAAGGAGCGCGGCGTCTACGAGTCCGGCCTGACCGGCCATGTCGCGGGCACCGAGGAGCAGGTGGCCGACGAGCTGGAAACCCTGTTGAAGGAGACCGGCGCGCAGGAGATCCTCGTCACGACCAGCACGTACGACCGTGAGGCGCTGCTGGACTCCTACCGGCGGCTGGCCGGGATCGTGAACCGGGGGAAGAACACCGAGTGACCGCGGAAGAGCTGCTGTCCGTCCACGACGACCGACTGCGCGGCCGGGTGCCCCGGGAACTGCCCTGGGGTCCCTGGGGTGCGGTCGCCGAGGAGGACGGGCCGGTCGTGCGGGTGCACTACGGCACACACGCGGTCGTGGAGCACCGGGACCTGTCCGGGGTGGACCTGCCGGACCTGGTCCGCCGGCAGCAGGAGGTGTGCGCGGCGCGGGTGGAGCCGGTGGAGTGGAAGGTGTACTCCCACGACACCCCGGCGCTCGCGCGGGCCTTGGTCGAGGCCGGGTTCACCGCGGGCCCGGCGCGCTGCCTGCTGGTGGCCGACATCGCGGACGTACCGGCACCGGAGGACCCCTCGGCCGTACGCTCCCGCTGGCTGGGCCTCACCCACGCCGAGCGCGAACCCGTCCGGTCGTCGGCCGCCGCCGCGCCCGGGCAGCGCAGGCCGCTGAGGGAGCTGGAGGCCGACGGGATCGCGCGGGCGGCCGAGGCCGAGATGGAGGTCCTGGTCGTGGAACGGCACGGGCGGCCCGTCGACGAGGTCTGGCTGGAGCGGGTCCCGGGTACGGACTTCGCGTCGATCGGCGGGATCACCGGACCCCGCCCCGAGCTGCTGCACGCGGCGGCTCGGTGGGCCGGGCGGGGGCAGTGGGGCCGGTACCCGGCCCGGTACCTGGTGGCCGAGGCGGGCGGCGAGCTGGTCGACGTCCATCTCGGGGCCGGCTTCCATCGGACCGCCGAGGTCACGACGTACCGCTGGGCACCGCCCGGTGAACCGGCCCGGGAGCGGCCCGCGAAGCAGTTGCTGGACGACCCGGAGCACGACGAGATCTGGAAGCGGTTCGAGAATCACTTCGAGGTCACGTACGCGACCGCCTACGACGGCATCGCCGAGCCCCCGGGGTCGGTCACCTGGCACATGGCGGCCGTCGACCACACCAGGCGGGACCCGCTGCTCGCCGAGGTGGAGAAGGTGATCGCGCGCGGGCTGCGGGCCTGCGGGCGGCCCGGCGACCGGCTGTACCGCCTGAAGTGGTACATCGGCGGCGCCCGGTACGACCCCACGCGGGTCGGCGGTCCGGGCCGGCCCCCGTGGCTGGGCTGCTCCTACCTGATCGACGAGAACGTCGTCCAGGTCACCGCCGATCTCCGCATGGGCACCTACGGGAACTTCCGGGAGGAGTCCCTCTGCGTCTTCGGCGCGGACCTCGTCGCCGAGGTCGAGGAGCAGCTCACCGAGCTGCTCGGCACGGTCCTGCGGCGCGACGGCCGCCCGGCGGGCAATGTGTGGACGTTCGGTCCCGGCTAGCGGCGCTGCTCCTGCCAGGAGCGGTAGTGGTCCACCAGGGTCTCCTCGATCGGGCGGTAGGTGAGGCCCAGTTCGCCGGTGCTTCTGCTGTTGTCGACGCGGAAGCGGATGCCGAGGTGGTGGCGGATGTAGTCCTGGGAGAGGCCGAAGGCGGGGCCCAGGATGCGGACCGGCCAGTGCGGGAGGGCCGTGCGGGGCAGCCGCAGGCTTCGGGGGTGGTGCTTGCGCAGGAGGGTGGCCATCTGGTGGAAGGAGGTCATCTCCTCGGCCGCGAGGATGTACCGGCCGTGGGCCTCGGGGTGTTCGGCGGCGGCGATGTGGGCCGCGGCCACGTCCCGTACGTCGACCGTGGTGAAGCTGAAGTCGGGGGCGCCGTAGAAGAAGTAGCCCTTGAACAGCTCGTCGAGGAGGAACAGGCTGCCCGAGTCGGAGGCCGGGGTGAGGGAGGGGCCCAGGATCAGGCCGGGGTTGAGGGAGACCATGCGCCAGCGGCTCTGCGCGGCCTCGGCGTCCCAGGCGGCCTTCTCGGCGACCGTCTTGGCGTAGTGGTACGGGTTGTTCTCCACCGTGCTGGTGGTGTTGACGTACTTCTCCGACAGGACGCGGTCGTCCATGTGGTCGACGTCCGCGTAGTCGCCGAAGATCGCGCCGACCGTGGAGGTGAAGACCAGGCGCTCGACGCTCTCTGTGCGGTCGACGGACGCGACGACGTTGCGGGTGCCCCTCAGGGCCGGGTCGACGACGTCCCGCTGCCCGTCCTTGATCCGCTCGGGCATCAGGAAGGGCGAGGCCACGTGGAAGACGACCGCGCAGCCCTTCATCGCCTCGTCGAAGGAGCCCTCCTTCAGCAGGTCCGCCTCGAAGAGGTCGAGCCGACCGGGGTGTTCGTCCTGAAGGGCGCGCAGGGGGGCGACCTTCGCCGTGTTCGCCGTGCTGCGCACGGTCGTGCGCACCTGGTGGCCGCGTTCCAGGAGCTGCCGCACGAGGTGCGCGGCCACGAACCCGCTGCCTCCCGTGACCAGGACCGTTCTGCCGGCCGGGCTTGTGCTCACGCGCGCTCCCCTGGGTCGTCGGCCTGTCATGATCCCACCACAACCGCCCGACGGACAGTCACGGTTCCCGGGCCGACGGCTGGGGAGGCAGCATCACGTCTCCGCTGCGCCTGAGTCGCTGCCAGGGCAGTCGGTATCCGTTGACCGCGGTGAGGCAGGCCTGGGTGAGCACCAGGTACATCAGCTGACGGTAGACGACCTGCTGCAGCGGAAGCGCCCACAGCGGCCGGAGTCGTTCGCCGTCGAGGTGGAACGCGTAGACGGCACAGACGGTCTGCACCGCCAGTACTCCGGTCCAGGCCAGCATCGTGCCGAGCCGGTTGCCGAACACCAGGCCGTAGACGGTCAGGATGTCGATCAGTGGGGCAAGGAGCGGGGTGAGGATCTGGAAGACGGCCAGCATCGGCAGACCGATACGGCCGAAGTGGCCCGCGTGGCCGCGCTCGAGCAGCGCGTGACGGTGTTTCCACGCGGCCTGCATGGTGCCGTAGCTCCATCGGTAGCGCTGGCGCCACAGTTCGCGCAGCGATGCCGGTGCCTCGGTCCACGCGAGGGCGTCCTGCGCGTAGCGGATCTCCCATCCGGCCCGGTGGAGGGCCATGGTGATGTCGGTGTCCTCGGCGAGTGTGTCCCCGCTCATCATTCCGGCGTCCCGCAGCGCCGTGGCGCGGAACGCCCCGACGGCACCGGGAATGGTGGGCAGGCAGCGCAGCAGGTCGTACGCGCGGCGGTCGAGGTTGAAGCCCATGACGTACTCGATGTGCTGCCACCGGCCGAGCAGCCCCCGCCGGTTGCCGACCTTGGCGTTCCCGGCGACGGCGCCGACCCGGGGGTCGGCGAACGGCTGCACCAGGCGGTGGACGGTCGAGGGGGCGAAGACCGTGTCCGCGTCCAGCATGACGACGAGGTCGTGGGAGGCCCGCACGATGCCGGTGTTGAGGGCGGACCACTTGCCGCCGTTCGGCCGGCGGACGACGGTGACGCCCTCGACGGCGAGTGATTCCGCGACGTCCGCGGTGCCGTCGTCGGAGCCGTCGTCCACGACGATGATCTCGACGGGGTGGTCGCCGACCGCGAGGGAGCGGAGCGTCTTGGCGATGCACAGGCTCTCGTTGTAGGCGGGGACGACGACACTGACCGGCCGGGTGACGGGCCGGCCCGGGTCGGCACGGGTACGCCGGACCCGACGGGCATGGCGGCGGGCCAGTACGAGCAGCAGCGCACACCGGGCGAGGACGAGTGATCCGACCACCAGCAGCAGCACACCGGCGACGGACACCGCCGTCCCCGACACGGTCACGGCGGCCACGAAGATCCGGCCCCGCCACAGCTCCGCCGTGTCGACGGGGCCGGTGAGACGGTCGGTGCCGAGGACGTCCGCGAGGGTGGCGAAGCGGTAGCCCTGTGCCTGGAGCCGGGGGATCAGGGTCTTGAGAGCCTCGACGGTCTGCGATCTGTCCCCTCCCGCGTCGTGCAGGAGGACGACCGCGCCCCGGCCCGGCGCGCTCGGGGTGGCCGCGTCCACGATCGCCCCGGCGCCCGGCCGTCGCCAGTCGTTGGTGTCCTGGTCGATGAAGGCCAGGATGTACCCCTTGTCGCCCAGGCGCCGGGCCACGGACCATGCCGCGTCGTCCAGGGCGGACGGGGTCGAGGAGTAGGGCATCCGGATGAGCGAGCTGTTGATGCCCCCGGCCCCCGCGAGGGCGAGCTGGGTCAGCGCCAGCTCACGATCGACCTGGCTCGCGGACCGGGTGGTCAGGTCCGGGTGGGAGAAGGTGTGGACGCCGATCTCGTGACCGGAGCGGATGAGGTCGCGCAGGACTCCGGGGTGGCGGGCGACCTGCTGCCCGGTGACGAAGAAGGTGCCGGGTGTGCCGTAGTGGTCGAGAACCTCCCGTACGCGAGGCGTCCAGGTGGGGTCGGGGCCGTCGTCGAAGGTCAGGACCACCGTCTTGTCCGGCGTGCGGTAGGTGCGCTGCTGATGGCGGGTGGTGTCGACGATCGGGCCGCCGTCGGTGACCGCCCGGGGGACGCCGGCTGCCGATCCGGCGGCGCGCCCTGCCTGGTCGCCGGTGAAGCCCCGGGTGGTGTACCCCTCGACCAGGAGGACCGAGACGAGGAAGGCCAGCAGTACGAGCGGTACGACGATGCGGAAGCGGTGCCGGAACGGCAGCCTCGCTCGGCTCCGCCGGGGACCGGGTGACGTCGGTGAGCGGCGGACCGGCCGGTGAGGGTGCCGACGCATCAGGGAGCCTCGGCGAGCGGTGTGTCGGAGGCCGGAGGCGTACTCGTCTCTCCGGACGGTGTGGAGCGGCTGGTCGTCCCGGACGGTGTGGAGGGGCTGGTCGTCGACGGGGTGGGCTGGGGCGTAGGTGTGGTGGGCTCGGGTGACGGTGGGGCGGAGGGGGCACTGGTTTCCGGAGCGGGCTCAGGTGACGGCGAGGGTGGGACGGGAGTGCCGCCGGTGCCGGGTTCCGGTGTGGGCGTGGGCGGATCGCCGGCCGGGGTCGTGGGTTGCCCGGGCGCGGAGGGCGCCGGTGTAGTCGGTGTCGTCGGTGCCTCCGGTACGGCGGTGGCCACGGGTATCGGCGCGATGGTGATCGAGGGGCTGCCGGGCGCGAGGGACGGAGCACCGGGCGGGCCCGGCGGAGTGAGCTGGGGAACCAGCGGGGTGAGCTGCGGAACGAGCGGAGTGAGCTGCGGAAGGAGGAGGGCGTCCGGACCGGCTGCGACCCCGGGTCCGTACGGCCCCGGGCGGACCGACGGCGAGGGGTCGCCGGGCGCCGAGGGCGTTCGGACCGGAGGGTCCCGTTGCGGTGCGGCGGGCGCCGGCGCGTCCCCGGGGACGGGCAGGATCGTCCGCGGGGCGAAGGGTGTTGCTCCCATCAGGCTCAGCGTCAGCACCACGATGTAGGCGACAGCCAACCCGGCCAACCCGTATCCGGTGCGCCGGAGGATCAGCGCACGCCGGCCCGAGGAGTCGACGAACACGGAGGCACGCGCGCCGGTCGACGACCCTGCCCCGACATGTCCTGACTTGGCAGGATTGGGCGACATGAAGCCAGCGTACGTCCGCACGCGGCATGCCTGGCAGGGGCCCCTCCGCCGTCGGACGGGGCCGGAGACCGCGACGAGCAGCCGAGCCGATCAGGGGCCGGGAACGGTGCGGTGCCGGGCGTCCGGGGCGACGACCTGCGTCCGACGCGTCCGGCCCAGTGTGCGGGCCTCGGCGGCCCGGGCCAGTGTCCTGCGGTCGGCGTGGCCGCCCGGCTCGATCAGCGGCAGCACCTCGACCTCCGCGACCAGTCCGCGCGCCGAGGCCACCCGCCACAGGGAGGTCAGCAGCGAGTCGTCGCCGACGTACGCGGCTGCCGTGCTGGCCGCTCCCCGGCCGTCCCGGTAGCGGATGCGCACCGGCTGGACCGGGACGCCGGCGTCCAGCGCGGCCTGGAACGCGGCCCGCCGGAAGTGTCCCTGAGCGCGGCCGCACCAGGTGCTGCCCTCCGGGAACACCGCGACCGCCTGCCCCGAGCCCATCGCCTCGGCGATCCGGGCGACCGTGCCGGGCAGGGCGCGCAGCCGGTCCCGGTCGATGAACAGCGCGCCGCGCGCGGCCAGCGCGCCCGCCACCGGCCAGTTCCGGATCTCGGTCTTGGCGAGCATCCGGGCCGGGCGGACGCCCGCCAGCAGGGGGATGTCCAGCCAGGAGATGTGGTTGGCGACGAGCAGCAGTCCTCCGGTGCGCGGCGCGGTCCCGCCGGTCACCCGGATCCGGACCCCGGCGGCGCGCACCACCGCCCGGCTCCAGCGCCGGGTCGCCCCGGCCGGGATCCACGCCCCGGCCGGGGACAGCACAACACCGACGAGGACGAGGAGGACGACCGCCGTGACCCGCAGGATGGCCCGGGGTACGGCCGTCGCGGACGCCGTCGCCTCGACGCACGCCCGCGGGGTGCAGGGCGCGCCGGGCAGCCAGACGCTCATGACGCGGGGACGAGGGAGAGGAAGTGCCGCAGGTAGCGCGAGTTGACCCGGCGCATGGAGAGCAGCACGTACATGTCGGCGACGCCGAAGTCGGGGTCGTGCGCGGGCTCCCCGCACACCCAGGCGCCGAGGCGGAGGTAGCCGCGCAGCAGGGCGGGCAGTTCGGTGCGGGCGGCCGGCGCCGCCTCCCGGGGCACCCAGGGCAGCAGCGGACGTACCCGGAACTCCTCGGGGGCCAGGTGCTTCTCGCGCACCCGGTCCCAGGTGCCCGCCGCGAGGGCGCCGCCGTCGGCGAGCGGGACCGAGCAGCAGCCGGCCAGCCACTCGTGGCCGCGGTCCACCATGTAGCGGGCGATGCCGGCCCAGATGAGGCCGATGACGGCGCCGTCGCGGTGGTCGGGGTGCACACAGGAGCGGCCGACCTCGACCAGGCCGGGCCGGATCGGGTCGAGCGCGGTCAGGTCGAACTCGCCGTCCGAGTAGAGGCGTCCGGCGACCGAGGCCCGCTCCGGCGGCAGCAGCCGGTACGTTCCGACGACCTGACCGGTCTCCGTGTCGCGCACCAGCAGGTGGTCGCAGTAGGCGTCGAACGGGTCGGCGTCGAGGCCCGGCTGCGGGGAGGACAGCAGGGCGCCCATCTCACCGGCGAACACGTCGTGCCGCAGCCGCTGGGCGGCCCGCACATCGGCCTCGTCGCGGGCCAGGGTGACGGTGTAGCGGACGGGTGCCGTGGACTGCTGGGGACGGTCGAGCGTGGAAACGCCGGTCATGGCTCACTCCTGGACACGGGCCACATCGGGGACGGTGGCGCTCCCCCTGTTTCTCCCGACCCTGGTTGGCGTGTACGTGACCGGTGCCGGGAGAACGGATGTGGGAATGTTGAATGCCAGGCGTTCGTGCCTCTTCCGGGAAACGGCAGGGCAACGCCCTGAAGGGGCGCGGGGAACTGCGCGACCAGCCCCCACGGACCCGCACCCGCCGACGGCTTTACCTCCTCCCCACCTTCCGCGTAGCCCGCAGCCACTCCTTGTTCATACTCGTGATCGACACCAGGGGAATGCCCTTCGGGCAAGCCGTCGCGCACTCACCGGTCAGCGTGCAGCCGCCGAAGCCTTCCTCGTCCATCTGCGCCACCATGTCCAGGACCCGGGTCTCACGCTCGGGTGCCCCCTGCGGCAGGACGTTCAGGTGGTTGATCTTCGCCGAGGTGAACAGCATCGCCGCGCCGTTCGGGCACGCGGCGACACACGCCCCGCAGCCGATGCACTCCGCGTGCTCGAACGCGAAATCGGCGTCCGGCTTCGGCACCGGCGTCGCGTGCGCCTCCGGCGCGGAGCCCGTCGGCGCGGTGATGTATCCGCCGGCCTGGATGATCCGGTCGAACGCCGACCGGTCGACGACCAGGTCCTTGATCACCGGGAACGCGGACGCCCGCCACGGCTCCACGTCGATCGTGTCGCCGTCCTGGAAGGACCGCATGTGCAGCTGACAGGTGGTGGTGCGCTCGGGGCCGTGCGCGTCCCCGTTGATCACCAGGCTGCACGCGCCGCAGATGCCCTCGCGGCAGTCGTGGTCGAAGGCCACCGGGTCCTCACCGCGCAGGATGAGTTCCTCGTTGAGCGTGTCGAGCATCTCCAGGAAGGACATGTCGGGCGAGATGCCGTCCACCTCGTACGTGGACATGGCGCCGTCGGCGTCGGCGTTGCGTTGCCGCCAGACGCGCAGGGTGAGCTTCATGCGTAGCTCCGCTGGGTGGGGTGGACGTACTCGAAGACCAGGTCTTCCTTGTGCAGGGTGGGCGCCGCACCGGTGCCGGTGAACTCCCAGGCGGCCGCGTACGCGAACTCCTCGTCCCTGCGGGCCGCCTCGCCGTCCGGGGTCTGGGACTCCTCGCGGAAGTGGCCGCCGCAGGACTCGGCGCGGTGCAGGGCGTCGAGGCACATCAGCTCGGCCAGCTCCAGGTAGTCGACGACCCGGTTGGCCTTCTCCAGGGACTGGTTGAACTCCTCGCCGGTGCCCGGGACCTTGATGCGGCGCCAGAACTCCTCGCGGATCTGCGGGATGCGCTCCAGCGCCTTGCGCAGTCCGGCGTCCGTGCGGGCCATGCCGCAGAACTCCCACATCAGCTCGCCCACCTCGCGGTGGAAGGAGTCGGGTGTGCGGTCGCCGTCCACGGACAGCAGGAGGTTCAGCCGGTCCTGGGTCTCGGCCAGCACCTCCTGGACGACGGGGTGCGCGTCGGTCACCGCGTCCTGGTGCGGGTTGCGGGCGAGGTAGTCGTTGATCGTGGCCGGGAGGACGAAGTAGCCGTCCGCCAGGCCCTGCATCAGCGCGGAGGCGCCCAGCCGGTTCGCGCCGTGGTCGGAGAAGTTGGCCTCGCCGATCGCGAACAGTCCGGGGACGGTGGTCTGGAGGTCGTAGTCGACCCAGAGGCCGCCCATCGTGTAGTGCACAGCCGGGTAGATGCGCATCGGCACCTCGTACGGATCCTCGTCGGTGATCCGCTGGTACATGTCGAAGAGGTTGCCGTACTTGGCCTCGACGGCCTTGCGGCCCATGCGCTCGATGGCGTCGGCGAAGTCCAGGTAGACGCCCTGGCCGCCGGGGCCGACGCCCCGGCCCTCGTCGCAGACGTTCTTGGCGGCGCGGGAGGCGATGTCACGCGGGACCAGGTTGCCGAAGGACGGGTAGATGCGCTCGAGGTAGTAGTCGCGCTCGTCCTCGGGGATCCGGTTCGCCGGGCGGGTGTCGCCCTTGGCCTTCGGCACCCAGATCCGGCCGTCGTTGCGCAGCGACTCGCTCATCAGCGTCAGCTTCGACTGGTGGTCGCCGGTGCGCGGGATGCAGGTCGGGTGGATCTGCGTGAAGCAGGGGTTGGCGAAGTACGCGCCACGCCGGTGCGCCCGCCAGACGGCGGTGGCGTTGGAGTTCATGGCGTTGGTCGACAGGTAGAAGACGTTGCCGTAGCCGCCGCTGGCGAGGACGACGGCGTCCGCGAAGTAGGTGTCGATCCTCCCGGTGATCAGGTCCCGGGCGACGATCCCGCGCGCCCGGCCGTCGACGACGATCAGGTCGAGCATCTCGGTGCGCGGATGCATCTCGACGTTCCCGGCGGCGATCTGCCTGCTGAGGGCCTGGTAGGCGCCGAGCAGCAGCTGCTGGCCCGTCTGGCCGCGGGCGTAGAAGGTCCGGGACACCTGCACGCCGCCGAAGGAGCGGGTGTCGAGCAGGCCGCCGTACTCGCGGGCGAACGGCACGCCCTGGGCCACGCACTGGTCGATGATCTCGACGGAGATCTGTGCGAGCCGGTGGACGTTGGACTCGCGTGCCCGGAAGTCGCCGCCCTTGACGGTGTCGTAGAAGAGCCGGTGGATCGAGTCGCCGTCGTTGCGGTAGTTCTTGGCCGCGTTGATGCCGCCCTGTGCGGCGATCGAGTGGGCGCGGCGCGGGGAGTCCTGGTAGCAGAACTGGACGACGTGGTAGCCCTGCTCGGCGAGCGTGGCGCCCGCCGAGCCGCCGGCGAGGCCCGTGCCGACGACGATCACCGTGTGCTTGCGCCGGTTGGCCGGGTTGACCAGCTTGGCCTCGAAGCGGCGCGTGTCCCAGCGTTCGGCGACGGGGCCCGAGGGGGCCTTGGTGTCGACGAGGGGTTCGCCGGCCGCGTACTCGGTGTAGGTCATGTTCAGCTCACCACTCCGGTCATGACGCCCACGGGGACGGCGATGAAGCCGGCCGTGAGCAGCAGCGCGAGGACGTCGGCCGTGGCCTTGAGGGCGCGGTCGCGGGTGCGGCTGCCGACGCCGAGGGTCTGGGCGGCGCTCCAGAAGCCGTGCCGGATGTGCAGGCCGAGCGCGAGCATCGCGACGATGTAGATGACGTTGCCGTACCAGGTGGAGAAGGTGTCCACGACGTTCTGGTACGGGTGGCCCTCCTGGAAGCCGCCGGGGTGCACGGTGCCGGTCGTCAGGTCCAGGATGTGCCAGACGATGAACAGGGCGAGGATGATCCCGCCCCAGCGCATGGTGCGGGTGGCGTAGCTCGCCCGGGGCTTCTTGTGCACGTACTTGCTGGGGCGCGCCCTGAGGTCGCGGCGGCTGAGCTGGTACGCGGACGTCGCGTGGGCGATCACGGCCACGACCAGCACCACGCGGACCAGCCAGAGCGTCCACTCGTAGTGCATGAACGGTTCGCCGACCGTGCGCAGCCAGTGCGCGTAGTGGTTGAACTCCTCCGCACCGAAGAAGATCTTCAGATTGCCGATGACGTGGGCGACCAGGTACAGCAGCATGATCAAGCCGCTGACGGCCATCACCGTCTTCTTGCCGACGGAGGAGTCCCACACGGTGCGCGCCATGGACGGCCGTCGGTCCGTCCGCGTTGCCAGAGCCATGTCTCCAGACGCTAGGGCCGTTCGGCCCCATCGGTCCAAGACATGAACCGGCTCGTTTCCATAGGCACGGACTATGCTGAGGGGGTGCAGTTCCAGCAGCTCCAGTACTTCGTGGCGGTGGCCGAGACCCGGCACTTCACCCGGGCCGCCGAGCTCGTCCATGTCGCCCAGCCGTCGCTGTCGCAGCAGATCAGGGCGCTGGAACGGGAGTTGGGGGCGGATCTGTTCCTGCGGGCGCGCGGCAACATCACGCTCACCGACGCGGGCGAGGCGCTGCTGCCGCTGGCCCGGCGAATCCTCGCGGACACCGAGACCGCCCGGTACGAGGTGCAGGAGCTGGTGCAGCTGCGCAGCGGGCGGGTGCGGCTCGGGGCCACCCCGAGTCTGTGCACCGGTCTGCTGCCGGACGTGCTGCGCGCCTTCCACGACCGCTATCCGGGGATCCGGCTGCTGATCGAGGAGGGCGGCTCGCACGATCTCGTACGGCAGCTCGCCCGCGGCGCCCTCGACCTCGCCCTGGTCGTGCTGCCCCTGCCGACCCCCTCCCCGGCGCTGACCACCGTGGAGCTGTTGCGGGAGGACCTGGTCGTGGTGTCCTCCCCCGAGGCCCCCAAGCCGGGCGACGGACGGCGGACCGTGCGGATCGCCGATCTGGAGGGCGAGCGGCTCGTGATGTTCCGGCACGGCTACGACCTGCGGGAACTCACCGTGGCCGCGTGCCGGGCGGAGGGGTTCGAGCCCGCCTTCGCGGTCGAGGGCGGGGAGATGGACGCGGTCCTCGGATTCGTCCGGGCCGGGCTCGGGGTGGCCGTGGTGCCCCGGATGGTGGCGGCCCGGTCGGGCCGGGGCCTACGGGTCACCCCGCTCGCCCGGCCCGGTCTGCACCGCACGATCGCCCTCGCGCACCGCAGCGACGTGGCACCGCCGCGGGCGGCGCGGGAACTTCAGCGGATGCTGCTGGAGCGGTGAGCGGTCAGCTCCGCGCCGCCGGCCGGAGGACCTCCTCGCACCACTGGCGCAGGCCGGTGGGGGCGGTGTCGGGCGTGCTGGGCTGTACGGCGCCGTAGAAACCCTGCACGTTCTGGGCATCCGTCATGTCGGCCACGCCCTGCGCCCATCCCTCGCTCGCCCCGAAGCGCGTCAGCGCGGCCTTCAGGTCGGCGATCGTGAGCCGCTGCACGCGTACGGGTCGGCCCAGCACCTCGGAGACCACCCGCGCCATGCCGTCCGGGGTGAGCTCGTCGGGGCCCACCAGCGGCACGTCGGCGTTCCCGGTCCAGGTGTCGTCGAGGAGCAGCCGGGCGGCGGTGGCGCCGACGTCTCGGGTGGCGCAGGTCCGTATCACCCGGTCGTGCACCAGTGCCGAGGGCCACACCCCCTCGTCGCGCATCGAGGCCACGTGCCGGAGCAGGTTCTCCATCAGGAACGGCGGGCACAGCGCCCGGTAGTGCACGCCCGTCGCGGCGATCGCCTCGTCCATGGCCAGCGAGGCCGAGATCGGTCCGGCGTTCCGGGCGACGCCGCGGCCCAGGGTCGACACGGCCACGACCCGTTCGACGGCCTGGCTCGCGATCACCTCGCGCAGCGACTCGGTGAAGGTCTCGAAGTAGCCGTCGGCGCCGTCGGCGCCGGGCGTCGGGGGCACCAGCCAGAACACCCGGTCGGCACCCTGGCAGGCCTCCTTCAGGACGGCGGGGTCGGCGTGCGACCCCTGGACGACCTCGACGCGCTCGCGGACCCGCGGGGCGAGGGCGGCGGGGTCGCGGACGATCACCCTGACCGGTGCGGAGCCCTCGCCCGCGTCGAGAAGGCGGGCGACGACCTCACGGCCGATCTGCCCGGTGGGTGTGGTGACGACAATCATGAACTGCTCCTGGAACAGGCTCTGTTGGGATGCCTCGAGCCTGCCGCCCGGCGCCGCCGAACTGAAGGACCGCTTCGCTCACGCTTGTTACCCTGAGGGCAATACCGATCGGAGGGCAGGTCGTGGAGTCCCGTCCGCTGCGTTACTTCGTCGCCGTCGCCGAGGAGCTGAACTTCGCCCGGGCCGCCGAGCGGCTGGGCATCTCGCCGCCGCCGCTGTCCCGGGCGATCCGTCAGCTGGAGAGGGAGCTGGGGGCCGTCCTCTTCGAGCGGACCACCCACCGCGTGTCCCTGACCCCGGCCGGTGAGGTCCTGCTGACGGAGGCCAGGTTCGCGCTGCGGGCGCTGGAGGCCGCGGGGCGCCGGGCGCGGCGGGCGGCCGCCACCGAGCCGAAGCTGGTCCTGGCGGTGAAGGCGGACGGGGACGCCGGGCTGTTGGAGGCGATCCTCGCGCGGTACGCGGCCGACCCCGCGGCGCTCCCGGTCGCCGTCCGGCTGAGCGCGTGGCACGAACAGTCCCGGCTGCTGCGGGAGGGCGAGGCCGATGTCGCCCTGGTCTACGAGCCGTACGACGACCGCACCGGCCTCGACGCGGAGCGCCTGACCACCGAACCGCGCGTCGCCGCCCTCGCCGCGAGCCACCCGCTGGCCTCCCGGGCCGGGCTGCGCCTCGCCGACCTGGGGCTGCGCCCCGACGAGGCGTACCGGTACATCGACGAGGTCCGCGGCAAGGGGAAGGACCTCGCCCAGCTCCTCACACTCGTCGGCCTCGACGAGGTCGTCGCCCTGCTGCCCGAGTCCGTCACGGCACGCTATCCCCGCCCGGGGGTCGTCTACCGCCCGGTCCTGGACGCCCCGCCCGCGGTCCTCGCGGTCGCCTGGCCCCAGCACTCCCGCTCGACGGCGACAGCGGCCCTCGTACGCGCGGCGGTGTCGGTCGCACACGAACGGGAGGAACGGGCGGCGGGCTGACCCCGGCCCGAGCGGACCGGACCCACCGGACATGCGCGGCACCTCAGGGGCGTCTTTCCGGGCGCGCCGTCCCGCCCGACGGGCGTGCTCCCCGCCCGTCGCGCGGCCGACCCGGGAGGACCGCGCCGCGGGCTGACCACGGCCCCCCGCGTGCCCGACCACACCGGACGTGCGCGGCATCTCGGGGCGCGTCGTCCCGCCCGGCGGGCGTGCTCCCTGCCGGGCGCGCGGTCAGCAGATGCGGTGTCTCCGGTCGGAAGCCGAGGGGCGTACGTGGCCTCCGGCGCGGGAAGGGGCCGACGCCGGCCAGGGGCGGCGTCCGTCGGTGCCGTCCCTGGCCGGGCGTCGGGTCAGCCCGTCGCGTCCACCAGGGCCAGTTCGTGCAGCCGTTCCGGTGGGCCCGGGCGGGCGTAGTACCAGCCCTGGGCGGTGTCGCAGCCGAGTATGCGGAGTTGTTCGGCCTGGGCGCCGGTCTCCACGCCCTCGACCGTGACCGCGAGGTCGAGGCTGTGGGCGAGCGAAACGATCCCCTCGACGATCTTGAGGTCGACGGGGTCGGCCGGGAACTGCTGCATGCCCTGGGTGAAGGACCGGTCCAGCTTGAGCACGCTCACCGGCAGGCGGCGCAGGTTGGCGAGGTTGGAGTAGCCGGTGCCGAAGTCGTCCAGGGCGATGTCGACGCCCATCTCGGCGAGCCGGCGCAGCGGTTTGAGCAGGTCGTCGTCGGCGCCGATCAGCGCCGATTCGGTGACCTCCAGGCACAGGGCCTGCGGTTCGACGCCCGCGCGTTCCAGGATCTCCACCGTGTCCTGCACCAGCCCGGGGTGGTGCAACTGGCACGGCGAGAGGTTCACGTTGATGCGCAGCGGGCCGAAGGGGTCGCCGTCCCCGCCCCGTTCTCGCCACTCCCGGGCCTGCCGGACGGACTGTTCGAGGACCCAGCGGCCCAACGGCACGATCAGCCCGGTGTGTTCGGCCAGCGGGATGAACCGGTCGGGGCCGAGCACCCCGTGCTGCGGGTGCAGCCAGCGCACCAGCGCCTCGGCGCCGCGCACGCTGCCGTCGCCGAGGTGGACCAGCGGCTGGTACTCGATGAAGAACTCGCCCCGCTCCAGCGCCGCCGGGAGGGCGGTGGTGAGGCCGTGGCGGGTGATCGCACGGGCGTCGGCCTCGGGGTCGGCGAGCTCGAAGCGGTTGCCGCCCGCGGACTTGGCCCGGTACATGGTGATGTCGGCGCTGCGCAGCACCTCCGCCGCGCTGCGCTCCGCCGCAGGCCCCTCCACGATGCCGATGCTGCCGCGCACGGTCAGCTCACGGCCGTCGATGCGCACGGGCGCGACCAGCACGTTCTGGATGCGGGCGGCGAGTTCGTCGACCTCGCTGCGGGTGTCGGGGCCGGTGGTCAGCGCCACGAACTCGTCGCCGCCGAGGCGGGCCACCATCTCGCCGGGCGCGGTCGCGCAGGACTGGAGCCGGTCGGCGACCTCGACGAGCAGCTGGTCGCCGGCCGCGTGGCCGAGGCTGTCGTTGATGGTCTTGAAGCCGTCCAGGTCGAGGTAGCACAGGCCGAAGCGCTGGTGTTCGCCGGCGCCCAACACCTTCTCCAGGCGCTCGAAGAACAGTGTGCGGTTGGGCAGGCCGGTGAGCGCGTCGTGGGTGGCCTCGTAGCGCAGCCGCAGGTTGAGCAGCCGGCGCTCGGTGGTGTCCTCCATCAGGGCCAGCTGGTACTGCGGGTTGCCGTCCGCGTCGCGCAGCAGGGACACCGTCAGATTGGTCCACAGGACCGTTCCGTCAGGGCGGTAGAACGCCTTTTCCAGGTGGTAGTGCTCGCGTTCGCCGCGCACGAGTTCGTCGTACAGCTTCCAGGTCTGCGGCGCGTCCTCGGGGTGCGTCCACTCCCTGACGTTGCGGCCGTGCATGGTCTGTTCGGAGATGCCGAACATGCGCAGCAGGGCGCCGTTGACCTGGAGGATGTTGCCTTCGAGATCGGCCATGCCGATCCCTATCGCGGCGCCCTCGAAGACCGCGCGGAAGCGGGCCTCGCTCGCGTGCAGCGCCTGCGCGACCACGCCCTGGGCCTGCAACGCGGCCCGTGCGATGGCCTCCTGCTCGGCGAGGGTGCGCTCGCGCAGGGCCTGGGCGTATCCGGCGGCCATGGCGTGCTGCAGCCGGGAGGCGCGGGTACGCAGGTCCTCCTGGGGGCCGTCCTCGCCGCAGTAGAGCACCAGGTAGGCGTCGACGCAGTCGAGGGCGCGGCTGAGCGCCTCGGGGTCGGTGCAGTGCGCCTCGACGAGGGCCGCGCCCACCGCCCTGCCCGCGTCGGCGTCGAAGGTCCTGGCCAGCAGCGCCTCACGCAACCGCCGGGCCGACGGCAGCAGTTCTTCCTCGAACTCCGGCCGGGTCAACGACGTCGACGTCACCGGGAACACGGCCCGGCTCCAGATCGTCGCGAAGCGGCGCAGTCTGTCCTCCGGCTCGTCCGGCGCGGCCGTCACGCGGTACGCCCCACGCCGGCGAAACCGGAGAAGGCATAGGGATCCTCGTCCTCCGGCGCTGTCTCCGGCCGCCACTCCGGCATGGGCACCAGTCCGGGTTCCACCATGTCGTACCCCTCGAAGAACCGTGCGATCTCGTCACGCGAGCGCATGATCAGCGGATTGCGGATGTCCTTGTACACGCCCACCGCTCCCTCGGCCCGCTTCTGGGGCAGCGGGATTCCCTCGTACGAGGCATGGCTGAGGACGAGCACGCTGCCGGGTGCCAGCGCCGCGCCGAGCTCGGCCACCGCCGCGTACGGGTCGTCCGCGTCCTCCACGAAGTGCAGTATGGCAACGAGCAGCAGCGCCACCGGCCGGTCGAAGTCGATCAGATCGCGCACGCGCGCGCTGCCGAGGATGTCCTGCGGCTTGCGCAGATCGGCGGCCACCACGTCCGCGTCCTCGTTGCCCTCGAGCACGGCCTGGCTGTGCGCGACGGCCACCGGGTCGTGGTCGACGTAGACGACGCGGGCCCCGGGGCGTGCTGCCTGGGCGACCTCGTGGACGTTGCCGAAGGTCGGTATCCCCGAGCCGACGTCGAGGAACTGGGTGATGCCCTGGCCGGCCGCCCAGCGCACCGCGCGCCGCATGAACGCCCGGTTCGCCTGCATGATCTTGGGGAGTCCCGGCATGAACTCCATGGCCTTGCGGGCCGCTTCCCGGTCGACCTCGAAGTTGTGCGAACCGCCCAGGAAGTAGTCGTAGATCCGCGAGACGCTGGGCACCGAGATGTCGATGCTCCGGGGGGCCCAGGCGGGACGCTCCATCTATCTCTCCAAGGCGTAGGCGATCCGGTGTTCGAGCTGAGGCTACTGATCGCCCGCCAAAGGGGCGAGTGGAAACGGAAATTGACCGTCCGTTCCCGGTCACTGCCTGCGGCACGTGCCGGATCGACTTCCCCGAAGGGCCTACGAAAAGTACCCGGGACATTCCGGAGAGTTCCGGAAGGCCTGAAGGGCGGCGAAAGTCTACGCACACCCGGGATGAACGGGAAAACGGCGATCCGCCCCCTCCGTGCGGCGCAGAGGGGGCGGACCGGGGGTCGAACGCGCTCGTTCAGCAGGTGCGGGGATCAGCCCTGGGGAGGTGATCGCTACTGCTTGGGCGCGCCGACCAGCTCTCCCTTCGGGGACACGGCGTACCAGGTGCCGCCGACACCCTGGCCGTTGATGTCGCCGGGGGACTTGTCACCGGAGAAGGTGTAGATCGGGAAGCAGTTGATGGTCTGCTGCTTGTCGCCGTCGGACCGGGTGAAGTTCATGTAGCCCTTCTCCTGGATCCCCTTGGTGTCGGCGAAGTCGACGGGGTCGACGATCGGCCACTTGTCCCGGCAGGCGTCGTTGCAGTTCGAGACCGGCTTCGGCCACGCCTTGTCGTTGAGGAAGCGGTAGACCGTCATGCCGTTCTTGTCGACGACGATCTCACCGAGCTTGGGGTCGTTGCGGACCGACAGACCCGCGCTGGCGGACTCGGCCTTGGCCTTCTTGCCGTCGGGGGCCAGCGCGAACCACTTGTTGCCCACGCCCTGGCCGGTGGTCTCACCGGGGTTGGCGTCCTTGGCGTAGTAGTAGGCGGGCCAGCCGTCAACGGTGAGCTGCTTGGTGCCGTCGGACCGGGTGACCTCGCCGAGCAGCGACTTGTCGATGCCGTCGCCGGCGCTGACGTCGTCGGCGGAGACCGGCGGCCAGGCGGCGGCACAGTCGTCGTCGCAGTTCGACTTCGGGGGCTCGGCGGTGTCCGCGTCGAACCGGTAGAGGGTCATGCCCTTCGAGTCGGTCAGGATGTTGCCGAGTTCGGCGTTGGTGGAAATGGCCAGCTCGCCCGCGGCGCCCTGGGCACCGGCCCCGCCGGCGGCGCTCGGGCTGGCGCTCGTACCGGTACCGACACCGCCGGTGATGCCGGTGCCGGTGCCGCTGCCGACGCCCGCGATGCTGCCGGCCTGGGCCGTGGCGCCCACGTTCTGACTCGACGCAGAGCCGCTTTCCTGACCGCACGCCGTCGTCAGCGTCAGCACGCCCACGACGCTCGCCACGAGTGAGGCGCTCCGCCAGGAGGTCTTCATCGTCAACAACTCCCTGATAGTTCAAAGGATGTTGCAGCGCCCTGCTGCGCCGCCGCACGGCACTGGGTACGCATGGCGGGCGTCGTTGTGTTCAAACGCGGCACAAATTTCTTTCCGACGTCTGTGATCCGGGGGGCCGGGGACTGCTTCCGGCCAGGCCGCGGAGCGTGCCGCGGGCTGCGGCGGCGCGCGCCGCGGGGGTCGCACACTTGTGCGCGGGGTGGACGCGCGAACATCCGCCCGCCAAACCCCGGGGCGCGGACTTCCCCCGTTCGGGGCAATCCCCTCGAGCTGGGGCGTACGGGGGCGTGGCGCGCCGCATGATCTCCGTCGTGCATGGACCCGAACCGACCCGATCCGCCCTCGTCGCCAGGGCGTTGTCCCTGGTGACCGCGGCCTGGATCCTCGCGGCCGCGCCGGCCGGGACGGCCGCGGCCGACGCGTGCGCGTACGCCTCGACGGGCCCGGACGGCACCACGGCGGTGGCGGTCGCGGGAAGCCGCTCCTGGCCGACGCCGCCGACGCCACCGGCACCGGCACCGCCGAAGTTCCCCGAGCCCCCGATGCCCACGGTCTGCCCGACCCCGAAGCCCCCACCGCCACCCCCACCTCCTCCGCCGCCTCCGCCCAAGCCGGAACCGAAGCCCACCCCGACGCCGAAACCGACGCCCAGGCCCACACCTCCCCCGAAGCCGAGCCCCAGGCCGACCCACCGGCCCGCGCCGAAGCCCCCGCCGCCCGCTCCCGCGGCACCGCTCCCCCGGCCGACGCCCACCCCCACCCCCCCGCCGAAGCCGAGACCCACGCCGCCCAAGCCCACGCCACGCCCCTCGGCGACCCCCGTGAGCTACCCGGCGTACCACTCCGCGCCGCGCCCGCGGCCGTCCGGCGACAGCACACCGCCGGTCACCTACGTCCTGCTCATCACCGTGCCCGCGCTGGCCGCCGTCGCCGCGCTGCGGCCCCGCTAGCGCCGATCCAGGAGGCCTGTCTTGCCGGAATGGCTTGTTCTCACCTTCGCGATGCTCGCCGCCTGCGCGGTGGTGATCATCGTGACCCTCGTACGGCACCGCACGGCGGCCGAGGACGAGGACCCCTCCGAGACGCCGGACGTCATCGAGTACATGACGATGTGGATCGGCGTGGTGTACGCCATCGTCCTCGGGCTGGCCATCGCCGGTGTCTGGGACGCCCGGGGCAGCGCCGAGGACCACGTCCAGGCGGAGGCGCAGGCGCTGCACGAGATCTCGGAGCGGGTGCGGGTGTACCCGGCCGACGTCCGTGACCGCATTCGGGAGGATGTCAACGCCTATGTCGGACACGTCGTCACCACGGAGTGGAAGACGATGAAGGACAAGGGCGAGGTGACGGAGCGCGGGGACGAACTCCTGCAGCGGGTCCGGGTCGACGTCACCGACTACGAACCCAAGGACGACTTCCAGGCGCAGGCCTACCAGCCGCTCCTGGACCAGATGGCCGCCGCGGACGAGGCGCGCCACGCCCGGGCGGGCGCGACCGGGGCGACCATGCCCGGAGTGGTGTGGTTCGGGCTGCTCGCCGGCGGTGTCATCACCATCGGCATGGTCTTCGCCCTGCAGATCCGGCGCACACCCCGCGAGCTGGTCCTGGCCGGACTGTTCTCCGCCCTGATCGCCTTCCTGCTGTTCCTCATCTGGGACTTCGACGCGCCCTACAGCCGGGGCATCAGCGCGTCCGCCGAACCCTTCCTGACCCTGTTCCCCAACGCCGGGGGCTGACCGCGGGGCCCGACGCACCGTCGCGGGGACGGACGCGGCCGCCACGCCGTGGCCGTCCCCCGTTCGCGGCAGCGGATGTCCCCCGAGCGGCCCACGCCTATGCCCCATTCGCGCGACTGCGATCGCGCGGACGCACACCTGTTCCTAGCGTTTCGGTCACCGAGGTGTATTTCCGGCACGAGCGGAACAGGTCCGCAGCCGCTCCTCGGGGACCGGAGGATCCGCCATGCCCGCGATACGCGTCGCCTCGGCCGCCCTGCTGTGCCTGACGGCTCTGACCGTCGCCGCACCGGCCGCCGTGGCGAGCGACGACGACGACCACTACGTCATGTCCGGTGGCTACGGGTTGCTGCCCGCCACCGTCGTGGTGGGAGGCCAGGTCACGCTCCAGGTGGACCGCGGCGCGAGTGGCTGCAGGGGGTCCGTGACGGTGTCGTCGGAGGTGTTCGGGGCGGTCGTCATCCCCAGCGGCTCGACGTCGGCGGTGGCGCTGGTCGACCGGGAGGCGAGGGTCGGGGCGGTGTACCGGGTGACGTTCACGTGCGGCGGCCTCAGTGCCGTCAAGGAGCTGACCGTCTCCGCCGGGCACGGGCCCACCGAGGAGCCGTACCCGGTCCCCGAGGGGGTGCACGCCGGTGGGGGCGGCACCGTCGCCGGCTTCGATCCGAAGGAGATCGGCCTGGGCGCCGCGCTGGTCGCGGGCTCGGTCGGGGCGGCGTACCGCCTCTCGCGTCGGCGCGGCGGTGTGGACGGCGTCTGACGGCACCGCCCGGGGCGGTGCCGTCAGGTGTGTGCGAGCACGCGGCTCAGACGCGGCGTTCGGCGCGGCGGCGCATCCAGAACACTCCGCCGCCGGCCACGGCCGCGGCGACGAGCCCGCCGCCGATGGCGATGTCGGTCGGCGTGGCGCCGCTGGAACTGCCGCCGCCGAGACCGCCGCGGACACCGCCGAGGACGGTGAACGCGCGGGGGCTGACCAGGGTGCGGCCGGAGCAGTTGACGGTGAGGTCGTAGGTGCCGGGGCGGGCGTTGCCGCTGATGGTCGCGGTGCCCCTGGCGGACTGGTTGCCACCGCCGCCGAACGAGCTGAGGGTGGCGGTCCCGAAGGCGTCCGAGGTCATGGTGCCGCCCCCCGGGCAGCCGTCGATGGTGACGGTGATCTGGCCACCCCGGGCGATCACGCTGGGCAGGACGACGATGTTGATCGGGCTGATGTTCACGCCGTCGCGCGCGACGGCCACGGGGGCCGCGAGGCCGAGGGCGGCGACCGCGGCGGCGGAGACCGCCGAGGCCGTCAGTAGACGAGTGGTGCGCATGTGATCCTCCGCGGAAGGCGCCCCGGGTCCCGTCCCCGGTCTGTCGGCGAGAGAACGCCTCCCGCAACGACCCTCAGTTGCCGTGCACGCGCCCGCATTTCGGGAATGGTCCGTCCTGGTGAGAGGACACGCCGGGGGACAAGCACGCAATCGGATATCGCCGCAGGTCACGGACCGTCAGAAAATTACTTTCGGTGGCGACTCGGATGGCGCACCGAAAGACGCGGCGGCCACCCGTTCGCACGTGAGCCGTCGCCGGTTTCCGATAGGGGACTTAGCGTTCTGCTATGCGCGAAGGGACGCGGCGGCGGCCGCGTCGAAAGGGGATGCCGCATGTCTGCGTACGAACTGTTCGAGGTGGCGGAAGAGGAGGAACGGCGGAGAAGGCGTGCCCCCTGGGGCGTGATAGCGCTGGTGCTGCTGACCGGTCTCGCGCTCATCCGGAATGGTTCGGGGGAGTTCGACTTCGGCCCGCCGCAGCCCGCCTCGGCGGCGGCCCCGGACAGCCGTAGCACCGCGGGCGCCTTCGGGCAGGCGCCGGACCCGCTGCCGTACGCGCTGCCCGACCGGGTCGCGATTCCCGCCATCCAGGTGAACGCCCCGGTGGTGCCGGTCGGGCTCGACGCGGACGGCTGGGTGGGGGCGCCGCCGCCGGAGGACCCGAATCTGGCGGGCTGGTTCACCGGTGGGGTGTCGCCCGGTGAAAAAGGCACGGCGGTGGTGGTCGGCCATGTCGACAACAAACTGGGACCGGCCGTTTTCTATGGACTCGGGGCATTGAAAAAGGGAAATAGCGTCGAGGTGACCCGCAAGGACGGAAAGACGGCGGTCTTCGAGATCTACGGCATCGAGGTCTTCGCGAAGAACAACTTCCCCGGCGACCGCGTCTACGCCTCCAAGGGGGCGCCCGAACTGCGGGTCATCACCTGCGGGGGCGGTTTTTCGAAGGCGAACGGATACGACGGGAATGTCGTCGCCTTCGCCCGCCTGGTCGAGGTCCGCTGAGCGGTTCCCGGCCGGGCGGGCGGGGCGGTCCGGTCAGGTGTACTGCCGTTTCGGGACGGTGATGTGGTAGCCGGCGTCCAGCAGCCGGGGCAGATAGCGGCGCAGGGCCTTGACGCTCTGGGTGCGGTCGCCGCCGGCGTCGTGCGAGAGGATCACGACGCCGGGGCCGGCGCCCTTGCGGACGCGGTCGACGATGGTGCGGGTGCCGGGGGTGGTCCAGTCGAGGGTGTCGACCGTCCAGGCGAGGGGTTCCATACCGAGTTCGGCGCCGAGCTGGAAGGCGGCGCGGTTCCAGGCGCCGTAGGGGGCGCGGAACCAGCGGGGGCGCTCCCCGTACCCGGATTCGATGACCTCGCTGGTGCGGGTCATCTCGGAGCGGATCCGGCGGCGGGAGAGGCTGGTGAGCAGGGGGTGGGACCAGGTGTGGTTGCCGACGACGTGCCCCTCGTCGGCCATCCGCGCCAGCAGGTCCTGGTGGTCGACGGCCATCTCCCCGCACACGAAGAACATCGCGCGGACGTCGTACTCGGCGAGGATGTCGAGGATGCGGGGGGTGTAACGGGGGTCGGGGCCGTCGTCGAAGGTCAGCACCATGGTGCGGCCGCGGCCGGGCAGCCTCAGCAGCGGTGCGCGGCGGACCGGGGTGCGGCCGGGGGTGGTGGGCGGCGGACCGTATCCGGTGAGCGGCTGGAGTCGGTAGGCGGAGGGCTTGAGCGCGAGGCCGCGGGCCGGCGCGCCGGAGGCCGGACCGGCGGCCTTGCCCGATGTCCCGTCCGGACCCCACGCGAACAGTCCTGCGGTTCCGGCCGCCCCTGCGGCGGCGGTGGCGCCGACGAGCAACACCCGGCGCCGCGTGAACAACTGATCCGTCTTCATGCACTCATCAGTCGCCCGCCCGGCCCCGGCCGCACCGCACCGGTCACACGATTCCACCCTCCGGCGCAGCGCCGATTCAGTCCCAGGAGTTGAAAACGGCTCCCCCCAGCGTGGTGCCGCGGTGGTGGGCGGCCTGCCGCCGGCCGAGCTCGCGGTGCGGCCCGGGCAGGGGCCGGACCTGGGGGTTCCGATAGCCTCGGGGCCGTGACGGAACAGCACTCGCAGCAGCCCTCGCAGGAGCCCTCGCAGCGGTTCGAGCGGGGGACGGACGGCCCCAAGGTCATCCTGGTCGGGGTCGACGGCTCCGACTCCTCCCTGCGTGCCGCGGCCTACGCGGGCGGTCTGGCCCGCCGCCAGCACGCGCTGCTCGCCGTCGTGTACGTGCAGCCGGTGATGGCGGCGGGTGCGGCCTTCGGGGTGCCGGTGGCGGAGACGACCGGGCAGATCGCCGAGGACCTGGTCGCGCAGATCCGGGAGGCCACCGAGCGCATGCGCGGGATATTCGACGTGCGCTGGGAGTTCCACACCTTCCACGGCGATCCGTTCACCGGGCTGTCGAAGGCCGCGGACGAACTGAAGGCCGACGCGGTGGTGGTGGGCGCCTCCGAGCAGGCCGGACACCGGATCGTGGGCTCGGTGGCGGTGCGGCTGGTGAAGGCGGGACGGTGGCCGGTGACGGTGGTGCCGTAGCCGCAGGTGCTGTTCGGAGGGTTCAGAGGGTGCGGAGGAACTCCCGGATGGTCGCGGTGAACTCCTCCGGCTTCTCCATGTTCGGGTAGTGCCCGGTGCCCTCGATGAGCACGGACCGTCCGTTCTGGACGGTGTCGGCCAGCCGCCGCGCCGCGGTGATCACGTCGGCGGTCTCGAGCGCGCCGTTCAGGGTGAGCACCGGGACGTCGACCTTCGGCAGCCGGGACCAGGTGTCGGTCACCCGCACGAGCCAGTCCTTCTCTCCCGGGGTGTGCTTGGAGAGGGTGCTGAGAGCCATCTCGCGCAGTCGGCGCGGGATGTCCGGGGCGACGTCGTCGAGCGTGCGGCGGGGGCCGGGGGCGTAGGCCAGGAAGGCCTTCATCCAGCCCTCGATGTCTCCCGCGGCCAGGGCGCGCGTGGTCTCGGCCTGGATCTCCTGGTGCCAGGGGTCCGAGTCCTCGAACTCGCCGGTGGAGGCGCCGCACACGACGGCCGCGCGGACCAGCTCCGGGTGTTCCAGCAGCGTGTCGCTGACGATGATGCCGCCCATCGAGACGCCGACGAGTACGGCGGGGCCCGCGTCGAGGTGGCGCAGCAGCTCGGCGAGGTCGTCGGTCCAGCGGAACGGCCGTGACGCGTTGGCGGAGGAGCCGTGGCCGCGCACGTCCGGCGCGATCACCCGGTGGGTCCGGGCGAGCGCCGGCAGCTGGGCGTCGTAGACATGGTGGTCGACGAATCCGGAGTGGACGAGGACCACGAGGTCCCCGGCCCCGGCCTCGCGGTAGGCGAGGTCGCCGTCGGAGGAGGTGAAGTACTTCAGTTCCGAAGCAGCAGTCATGACAACCAAGGTGTCATCCTTCCCAGATTTTGGCAACCTGGTTGTCATGTGGGGGGCGTGCATGATGTGGGGGTGAACGACACCGCCAGTCCCGCAGCCGCCGACGACCGCGACGCACCCCTCCCGCCCGACGAACTGGGCCGGCGTCTCGCCGAGGTCTTCGACCTCGTCGGACCGCTCTACCGGCGCGCGTTGCGCAAGGTGGAGCAGGGCGAGACGGTCGAAGGCGCCTCGGTCGGCGTCCGTTCCGTGCTGGACCTGCTGCGCAAGAAAGGGGACATGACGGTTCCGCAGATGGGCCGGGTCATGGCGCTGAGCCGGCAGTTCGTCCAGCGCATGGTCAACGACGCGGCGGCACAGGGGTGGGTGGAGAGCATCCCGAACCCGGCCCATCAGCGCTCGTCGCTGATCCGGCTCACCGAACCGGGCCGGGCGCTCGTCACCGCCGTCCTCGACCGCGAGCACACCCTGAACCGCCAGGTCGGCGGCGGCCTCACCGACGCCGAGGTCCGCGGCTGCGTCCGTGTGCTGACGGAGATGCTGAGGACGTTCGAGCACGTCGACGTCGAGGAGTGACCGCCTACTCCCCCATCACCAGCCCGTCCTTCGCCGCGCCCCGGCTGAGGACGACGTCCCGGATCCGGTCGCGTACGCCCTGGACACCGGCACCCCGGGCCAGCGCCTCGTTGAGGTCGACCACCCGGCCCGCGTCGACGTCGAACTGCTGCGGCACGAACTCCGCCCTGGCCACCTCCCAGCGGCCGCCGGCCCGGGCGGGCGGGACGAAGGTGAAGCGGGCGACGGTCGACTCGTTGCCGCGCGGGTCCTGGACGCCCTGGAGGTTGAACATCTCACCGGCGATCTGGTCGCCCATGCCGTAGACGACCCAGGTGCCGTTGACCTTCTCGTACGCCTGCGGGACATGGGCGTGGGTGCCGAGGATCAGGTCGATGTCCGGGCGGTCGCCGGTGCGGGACGCGGTGAGCGTGCGGGCGACGGCGAGCTGGCGGTCGTCCGGCGCGTCCTGCCACTCCGTACCCCAGTGCAGGGAGACGACGACCACGTCGGCGCCCGCCTTCCGGGCGGCCTTGGCGTCGGCGCGGATGCGGTTCTCGTCGAGGAGGTCGACGGTCCAGGGCTGTCCCTGGGGCACCGGGGAGCTGGTGCCGTAGGTGTAGGCGAGGTGGGCGACCTTGGCGGGGCCCGCGCGCAGCAGGGTGACCGAGTCGGCCTCGGACGGGGAGCGGGCGGTGCCCGCGTGCCGTACGCCCGCGCCGTCGAGGGCGTCCAGGGTGCGCTGCACACCGGCCACGCCGTCGTCGAGGCTGTGGTTGGAGGCGGTGGAGCAGCCGTCGTAGCCGGTGGCGGCGAGGGCCTGGGCGATCTCGGGCGGGGACCTGAAGACGGGGGAGCCGGTGTAGAAGCCGTTCGCGCCGTAGACGGTCTCCATGTGACACAGAGCCAGGTCGGCCCGGGAGACGACGGGTTTGGCGTCCTCGAACATGGGGCGGAAGTCGTAGCCGGTGCCGCCGGCGTCGAACTGGGCGCGCTCGATGACCGAGCTGTGCGGGATGACGTCCCCGGAGGCGACGAGGGTGAACCCGCGGGCGGCGGAGGAGGCCGGGGGACCCGGCCGCTGGGGCGGTTGCCGCTCATGGGCCTGGCAGGCGGCGCCCGCGGCGAGGAGGGCGGTGACGGCCAGGGCCACTTGGTGTCTGCGCGCGAGGAACATGGATCACCCCGCTTCGGATGGATTGTCATATTTACGCATGCTTCACTCCTAGCGCATCACCCCGGACAGACCGACCCGCCGCTCCCGACGGCCCGCCCGTTGCGCGCGAACGGCCTAAGCACCCGCCCCGATCCGGAGGACGGACCCTCATCCCCGACCGTTCGTCGAACCGTTCGTCGACGCGATCGACCGTCCGTCGCAGAGCCGTGTGCGCGCCCTGTCCGGAACCGGTCCCTTGCGGTGCCATACGCCCATGACCGCCGGAACCACCCTCACCACACGGACGACGACCGCCGACCACGAACTCGCCGCACTGCAGCGCGAGCACGGCCGGCCGCTCTTCGCGCTGCTGCTGAGGCTCTGTGACGGCGACCGCCAGCGCGCCGAGGACCTCGTCCAGGAGACCCTCGTCCGCGCCTGGCAGCATCCCGAAGCCCTGCGCACCGACGCCTTCGAGTCCGTACGGCCCTGGCTGCTCACCGTCGGCCGGCGGCTCGCGATCGACGCGCGGCGGGCCCGGCAGGCGCGGCCCCCGGAGGTCGGGGACGCGGTGCTGGAGAACGCGCCGGTCTGTGCCGACCACGCCGAGCGGGCCGCCGCGACCCTCGATGTGCGCGAGGCTGTGAAGACACTCACTCCCGAACACCGTGAAGTCCTGGTGCTGGTGTACTTCCAGGGGGCGAGTGTGGCGGAGGCCGCCGAAACCCTCGGCATCCCGCCCGGTACCGTGAAGTCCCGCGCGTACTACGCGCTGCGCGCCCTGCGCCGGGTGCTTCCCGGCTACGCGCCCGACCTGGGCTGAAACCCACGGCCGAGTCAAGCCTTCGTAAAGCGCCTTGCCGAGGACCCCGGTTGAGTAATCGGGTGTCCTTATCCGTGTTCCGGACTGAGGGCCGGCCACCGGACTCCAGGGGCCCGGCGACGGGCGACGCGCACGCACCGGAGGAAGGCAGGAAGGGATGCTGCACAGAGGTCATCAGAGCACGGACGGCGCCGGCGGCGGTGAACTGACCGTCCCCATGGCCTGGTTGTACGCCGAGTACATCGCCGACGAACTGCTGCGGACCGGCGATCTGATGCCGCCGACGTCCTTCGAGTTCCGCGCCGGGCGCGACGCCCTGGCGCTCACCATCTTCCTGTCCGACACCGACGGCGAACTGCCCGGCATCCGGGTGGTCACCCAACTGGAGACCTGGCTTTCGCTCACGGCGTACGACCAGCCGTGGCAGGACTGGGTCGCCGAACGTATGGATCAACTGACGGCCGAGGCCGCCGAGTCGGAGGGGCCCGCTCCCGATCTGGAGCTGGCCGCGGCGGCCTGGCGATGGCTGGAGGAGACCGAGCTGCTCGCCCCCGATCTCAACGCGGTGCCGGGCGGTACGCCGGTCGGCGAGGACGAGGGACCGAAGGTCTGGACGCCCGCGTGGCAGCTCGGACTGCCCCTCGGACACCTCGCGATCCATCTTTTTTAGATTGGGACCAATCCGGGGACCCGGCCGCTCCGAACATCTGGGTCACGATTCGGTACGCGCCTGAGTGATTCGAGTGCCTGGTCCGTACCGGTGGGAGCAAGGAGTAACCCCACTGGCACTCAACGGCACGAGGTTTCGGCATGAGGTCCCTGGAGAGGCATCGCGACGTCGGCGCGTACGCGCTCGGCGTGCTGGACGAGGCGGAGGCCTTCCGCTTCGAGGACCACCTCATGGAGTGTCCTCAATGCGCGGCGGCGGTCACGGAGTTCGGCCCCACCGCGCGGCAGATGATGCTCTACCGGCGGGCCACGCCGCGCACCGTGCACCCCTTCGCGGGGCCCGGGCCGCGGATGCTGGACAAACTGCTCGCCGAGGTGGCCGTCCGGCACCGGGCCGCCCGCCGGCGGGTCATGTTCGCCCTGGCGGCCTCCGTGGTGATCGCGCTGGTCGGCCCCGCAGTCGCGATGATGGCGGGCGGCGGCAGCGAAGGCGACGACGCGGTACAGGTCACCGCCACCGACGAGAAGTCGGGCGTGTGGGCGCAGGTGACCATCGAGGACGAGGCGTGGGGCAGCGACATCGAGCTGCAGGTGAAGGACGGGGCGGGTCCCCGTGACTGCCGGTTGATCGCCGTCGGCCACGACGGCTCCGAGCAGACCGTCACCAGCTGGAACGTTCCCCTGCACGACGCCCGCCCGAACACGATGAAGGGCGGCACCGCCTATCACCCCGACGAGGTCGCCCGGTACGAACTGCGCACGGCCGAGGGCGAGCACCTGGTCACGCTGCCCTCCCACTGACACCGGCCCGGAGTGAGTTCAGGTCACTTCGAGGACGACGTTCAACCAAAAGCCCGCACAGTGATTTCACCGGACAGCGATTCCTCCGGACGGTGATTCCGGGCAGCATTCCGCTCGGAGAAATCCGACAAATCGTGATTTGCGTCGGCACGCGTTTCGGCACAAAATGTTGTCGAGACGTGGAGCCAACGATGGAAAAGACTTTGCGAATCCTCCTGACCGAGGAAGGCGCGGAAGCCGAGGACATCGCGGCACTGACCGGCTTTCTGCGCGAAGAACTGCTGCAGCTCGACGTGGACGAGGTCACGACGGTCACCGGCGAGGAAGAGCTCCCACCCGGCGCCCGGGCCGTGGACGTCACCACGATCGGCGCCCTGCTGGTGAGCCTGGGGAGCTCCGCCGCCGGACTGTCCCAGGTCATGAACGCCCTCCGGGACTGGCTCGGCCGCTGCCGGGGCTCGCGCCCCACCCTGCGGCTGACCCTGGACCACGACGAGCTGGAGATCACCGAGGCGACGACGGAACAGGTGTCGGAGGCGTTCGACCTGTTCGTCAGCCGCCATTCCACGATCGAGGCGTGAGCCATGACCACCACCCGGCATGCGCTGATCATCGCCAATGACCAGTACGACGACCAGGGCCTCAGACAATTGCGGGCACCGGCGCAGGACGCCGTCTTGCTCGCCGAAGTCCTGGGCGATCCCGAGGTCGGCGATTTCGATGTGGAAGTGTTGAGAAACGAACGGGTGGATGCCATCCGGCGCGGCGTCGAGCGTTTCTTTTCCGAGGGCAGCCGCGAGGACACGCTGATGGTGCACTTCTCGTGTCACGGCCTGAAAAGCGAATCCGGATCCCTGTATTTCGCCGCCCGTGACACGGAGCCCCGGCTGCTGGAGGCGACGGCGATCTCGGCGCAGTTCGTCCGCCACTGCATGTTCCGCACCCGGGCCCGGCGCACCGTGCTGTTCCTCGACTGCTGCTACGGCGGCGCGTTCTCCCGGGGCGCGTCCTCGGTCCGCGCCACCGGGGACGTCCACGTCCTGGAGTCCTTCGCCGGGGAGCGGCTCGGCGGCGGACGGGGCTGGGCCGTGATCACCGCCTCCAACTCCATGGAGTACGCCTTCGAGGGCACCGAGCTCACCCGGACCGCCGCCCCGCGGCCCTCCGTCTTCACCCACGCGGTGGTGGAGGGCCTGACCACCGGTGAGGCCGACCTCGACGCGGACGGCGAGGTCTCCCTGGACGAGTTGTACGAGTACGTCTTCGACCACGTCCGGCAGCAGAGCCCGAACCAGACGCCGGGCCGCACCGTCGACATGCAGGGCGACATGTACCTCGCGCACAGCCGGCGACGGCGCATCGTGGCCAAGCCGGTCCCGCCGGCCCTGCGCAAGGCCATGGAGGCCGCCAACTTCTACACCCGGCTGGGTGCGGTGGCCGAACTGCACGCCTGGCTGGAGAGCACGGACCTCGCCAAGGCGCTGGGGGCGCGCGAGGCGCTCGAGGAGATCGTGCAGAACGACATACGGGTGGTCTCGGACGAGGCGAGGAAGGCCGTGGCCGACTCCGATCTGCGGCCCGATCCGGTGCGGCTGGACTTCGGCCGGGTACCGCAGGACGCGCAGGCCCCGCACCGGCCCGTCCATCTGCTCGGCCCGCCCCTGGCCCACACCGTCACCGCGCATCCCGCACCTCCGGCGGGCGACTGGCTGCGGGCGGAGGAGTCGCCCGAGGGGCTGGACGTCAGCATCGACACCTCCAAGCCGGGGCGGCTCAGCGGGGAACTGCAGCTGAGGGGCGCCGCCGGTGAGGTGACGCTGCGCGTGGAGGCGGAGGTCGTACCGGCACCCGTCCCCCAGCCCGAGCCCGAGGCACCACCTCCCCCGCCTCCCCCTCCCCCGCCACCGCCGATGAGACGACCGGTGGAGGAAATCCTGCCCACCGCCGAGCCGGCACGGGGAGCCGTCGCGGGCGGCGTCCACGACGAGCCGACGAGGGGAGACGGGGTCGGCGTCCATGGCGGGGCTGGAGTGCCTAAAGTGCCTGGCGGGCCGGCGGGCGGGGTACCTGGCGCGCCGGTGGGTGCGGGCGGGGTGCCCGGCGGGCCGGCGAGCGGGGGCGGAGCCGAGGGCCCGGGCGGGCCGACGAGCGGGGGCGGAGCCGAGGGCGTTGGCGCGCGAGCGACAGGCGGTCAGAGCGGGGTGCCTGGCGGGCCGGCGGGCGGGGTACCCGGCGCGCCGGTGGGTGCGGGCGGGGTGCCCGGCGGGCCGACGAGCGGAGGCGGAGCCGGGGTCCAGGCCGGGCCGACGAGCGGGGGCGGGGGCGGGGCCGGCGCCCTTGGCGCGCCGACGAGCGGAGACCGGGGCGGGGTGCCTGGCGCGCCGACGAGCGAGGGCCGGGGCGAGATGTTCGGCGGGCCGACGGGTGACGGTCGTGCCGGGGTTCATGACGGGCCGGGATGGGGCGGGGGCCATGCCGGGGTTCATGACGGGCCGGCGAGCGGCGGCCGGGCCGAAGTCCACGACAGGCCGACGAGCGAGGGCCGGGCTGCCGGGGGCAAGGGCGGGCCCGCGAGCCGGGGCGGAGGCCTGCTTCGGGGACGCCTGCTGAGGGGCAACCGCGGCACGGGCCACACCCCTCCCCGCGCCGCGCCCCATGGCAACGCACCCGCCCACGGCGACGGCGGAGCGCCGACCCGGCCGGGCGGGACGTCCGCGTCGGTCCGCGAGGAGCCCGCGCCGCAGCGACCGCCCGCGCCGGGCCGGGCGCCCGCGCCCGCACGCTCGCCCGGGCCCTCGGCCGGTACCACCGGTCGGACCCGGACGACGACCGCACAGCGGGCACCGGTGCTCGCGGGGTGCGCGCTGGTCCTCGCCGTCGTCTCCGTCGGCACCGCCGCACGGGCCGTCTTCAAGGGGTGGTCGGCGCTGCAGGCGCTGCAGGACCTGAAGGGCGACCTCGGGGACCACGTCCGCGACTCGGGCATGTTCGTCGCGCTCATCGCCTCGCTGGTCACGGCGGCGGTGGCCCTGCTGCTGTGCGCCCTCGCCCGGCACGAACTGGAGGCGCGCCCGCGCCACTACACGAGTTCCTCGGCGGGTACGACCGGCTCGGTGATCTGGACGGCGAGGCTGCTGGCGGTCCCGGCACTGGTCGTGGGGGCGATCATGGTGATCGCGTACCCGATCACCAACAGCGTCTGGTGAACCCGGCTCCCGCCGGCGTCACTTCAGCAGCCGCGACATCCGCCGGTCCGCGAGTGGTTTGCCGCCGGTCTGGCAGGTGGGGCAGTACTGGAGGGAGGAGTCACTGAAGGCGACCTCGCGGATGGTGTCGCCGCAGACCGGGCAGGGTTCCCCGGTGCGGCCGTGGACGCGCAGCCCGCTCTTCTTCTCGGCCTTCAGCCGCCCGGCGGCCAGCCCCCGGGAGCGCTCGACCGCCTCGGTGAGCGTGCCGCGCAGGGCCTCGTAGAGGGTGTGGGTCTCCTGCGGGGTGAGGGAGGCCGCGAGTTTGAACGGGGACATCCGCGCCGCGTGCAGGATCTCGTCGCTGTAGGCGTTGCCGACACCCGCGATGAGGCTCTGGTCGCGCAACGCTCCCTTGAGCTGCCGGCGTTCACCCGCCAGGAGCGCGGCCAGGCGCGGTTCGTCGAAGTCGGCGGCGAGGGGGTCCGGGCCCAGGCGCGCCACGCCGGGGACCTCCTGCGGGTCGTGGACGACGTACACCGCGAGCCGCTTCTGGGTGCCGGCCTCGGTGAGGTCGAAGCCCTCGCCCGTCTCCAGGGCGACCCGCAGCGCGAGGGGGCCCTTGCCGGGGCGGGGCGGGCCGTCGGGCAGGCGGTCCTTCCACTGCAGCCAGCCGGCCCGGGCGAGGTGGGTGACGAGGAACGGGCCGCCCTCCGTCTCCAGGCCGAGGAACTTCCCGTACCGGTGCACCGCGGTGACCTCGTGGCCCTCGACGGCGGCGAGGGGAGGGTCGTACGTCTTCAGGACGCTGATCGCCACCGGCAGCACGCGCACGATCTCATGGCCGACGGCGTGCTCGGTCAGGAAGTCCTTCAGCGCTTCGACCTCGGGGAGTTCCGGCATACGTCCAGAGTGCCACGAGGGGTCAGCGGTCCTCGCGTACGACGAACTCGCACCACACGCACTTGCCGCCGCCCCGCGCCTCCACGCCCCACACGTCGGCGAGCAGGTCCACCAGGAGCAGGCCCCGTCCGGAGACGCCCGACTCGCCGGCCTCGCGACGGCGCGGCAGGGCGCTGGAGGAGTCCTCGACCTCGACGCGCAGCCGCCGGTCGCCGCCGCCGGTGAGGACCCGCAGGGTGACGATCGCGGCGCCCTCGGTGTGCATGAGGGCGTTGGTGACCAGTTCGTCGGCGACCAGCTCGATCTCGTCGGCGCGGTCGCGGGCGCCCCAGGCGCGGACGGCGGCCCTGATCATGTGCCGGGCGGCGGCGAGGGCCTCCGGGTCGCCGGGCGCGACGTGCTGCTGGAGCCGGCCGCCGGTCTGCGCGGTGTCCAGTCCGCGCCGGCGCAGCAGGAGCAGGGCGACGTCGTCGTCCCCGCCGCGTTCCTCGGCGACGTCGATCAGCTGGTCGGCGAGGCGGCGTACGTCGGCGGGCCCGGCGGCGATGAGGGCGGCGAGGTTGCGCATGCCGTCGTCGAGGTCGGCGCCGGGCTGTTCGACCAGGCCGTCGGTGCACAGCAGCAGGGTGTGGCCGGGGTCGAGCTCGACGGTGCCGACCGGGTACTCCAGGCTGCCGAACTCGGCGGACAGGCCGAGCGGCAGCCCGCCGGGGACGGGGACGCGCCGGCAGGTGCCGTCGGGGCCGCGCAGCAGGGGGTCGATGTGCCCGGCGCGGACCACCTGGACGACGCCGGTGGACAGGTCGGCCTCGGCGTAGAGGCAGGTGGCGAAGCGGTCGGTGTCGAGTTCGTGGAGGAAGACGGAGGCGCGGGCCATCACCGTGGCCGGGGTGTGGCCCTCGGCGGCGTAGGCCTTGAGGACGATGCGCAGCTGGCCCATGACGGCGGCGGCGTGTGTGTCGTGGCCCTGGACGTCGCCGATGACGGCGCCGACCCGGCCGCCGGGCAGCGGGATGAGGTCGTACCAGTCGCCGCCGATGTCCCGGCCGTGGGAGCCGCCGATGGTGGCGGCGCGGTAGCGGACGGCGACGTCGGCGCCGGGCACGCTGGGGATGGTGCGCGGCAGCATGGCCTGCTGGAGGCCCTGGGCGATGTCCTTCTCCTGCTCGTAGAACATGGCCCGCTGCAGGCTCTGGGCGATGCTGCTGCCGAGGGCGACGAGGATGTTGCGCTCCTCCTGGCTGAAGCCCTCGCGGTTGCTGTAGAGCAGGCCCATCGCGCCGATCGGGCGGGCCTGGACGATCAGCGGCAGATAGGCCGCGGAGGTGATCCTCAGGTCGGTGATGTGCGGCCAGAGCACGGGATAGCCGGCCGCGAACTCCTCCGGCGACTCGATGAAGCGGGGGGTGAGGGTGCGGACGACCTCGCTCATCGGGTACGGCTCGTCGATCCCGGTGACCAGGGTGCCGGGGACGAAGCTGCCCTCGGGGCCCTCGGCGATCAGCCGGATGCGGCCGGCCTCGACCAGGCCCATGACGAGGCTGGTCGCGCCGAGGTGGGTGAGGCCCTGGGTGTCCTTGAGGACGTCGATGACGTCCTGCACGGTCCGGGCGTGCGCGAGGGCGGCCGTGGTCAGCTGCACGACGTTGGTCTGCTCGCGGCGCGCGTCGTCGACGGCGGCCGCCTCCTGGCGCTCGGCGAGGTCGTTGAGCTCGTCGGTGGCGTCGCGGACGATGCCGACGATCCGGCGGGGACGGCCGGTGCCGTCGCGGCGGATGTAGCCCTGGGTGTGGGTCCAGCGCAGGGTGCCGTCGCGCAGCCGCATGCGGAAGTAGGCGCCGTAGTTCTCGCTGCCGTCCTTGATGGCCTGGGAGACCAGTTCGTCCAGGCGTTCGCCCTCACCGGGCGGGACGCGCACGGCGAGGGAGACCGGGTTGCCGTCGTACTCGTCGGGCCGCAGGTCGAAGATCTCGTGCGCCCGGGCGTCCATGTGGAACAGCCCCGAGTCCAGGTCCCAGTCGAAGCTGCCCATGCGGTTGAGCGCCAGGATCGGATCCGGGTGGGCGGGCCAGTCGTCCGGGAGTGACAGGGCACTCGCTCCCCGATCAGCCATGGGGCCACCTTGCCAGGATTCGTCCGATTCTTCGACCGGGGAGGGGGCGCTGTCAGTCGAGGGCGATGCCGTCGACCACCTCGGTCGTGTCGGACTCGTCGGGCCCGTCCGGCACCAGGCCGCCGCCGTCGGGCAGGTCGGGCAGCTCGGGGACGGTCTCGGGACCGATCTCCCCGGTGTCCTCGACGGCCTCCCCGGTGTCCTCGACGGCATCCTGTCCCTCGGCCGCCGGGAGGACGACTCCGGCGTCCGGCGGTGTGCCGTTCTCCTCGCCGGCCGTCGCCGTACCACCGCGTCCGGCGACGAGAAGCACCGCCGACAGGGCGCAGGCGGTGAGGGTCGCAACGGGTACTCGCACCTCTACCTCCCGAACGAAGTGGGCCATTCGCCCACTATTGTCTGCTTCACTCGCTCGGGTTACGCAAGCGGAGGCTTGGAACACGCACCGTCACGATGGTCGGAACGGAGAGAAGGAGAGCGCGGCCGTGGACTGGTTCACCGCACCCGACTACTGGCTGAGCCGACTGGTGTTCCAGCGGGCGCTGGCCGGTGTGTACCTGGTCGCGTTCCTGACGGCGGCCCTGCAGTTCCGGGCGCTGCTGGGCGAGCGCGGGATGCTGCCGGTCCCCCGTTACGTCGAGCGGGTGCCGTTCCGGCGGGCGCCGAGTCTGTTCCAGTGGCGCTACTCCGACCGTCTGTTCGCGGGCTGCGCCTGGGCGGGGTGCGCGGTGTCGGCGGCGCTGCTGGCGGGGCTCGACAGCCGGCTCCCGCTGTGGGCGGGGATGCTGCTGTGGCTGGTGCCGTGGGCGCTGTACCTGTCGATCGTGAACGTCGGCCAGACCTGGTACGCGTTCGGCTGGGAGTCGCTGCTGCTGGAGACCGGCTTCCTCGCGGTGTTCCTCGGCAACGACGAGGTGGACCCACCGATCGTCGTGCTCTTCCTGCTGCGCTGGCTGCTGTTCCGGGTGGAGTTCGGGGCGGGCCTGATCAAGATGCGGGGCGACGCCTGCTGGCGGAAGCTGACCTGTCTGTACCACCACCACGAGACCCAGCCGATGCCCGGCCCGCTGAGCTGGTTCTTCCATCATCTGCCGAAGCCGCTGCACCGGGTCGAGGTGGCCGCCAACCATGTCACGCAACTCCTCGTGCCGTTCCTGCTGTTCACTCCGCAGCCGGTGGCCACGGCGGCCGCGTCGCTGATGATCCTGACCCAGCTGTGGCTGATCCTGTCGGGCAACTTCTCCTGGCTGAACTGGATCACCGTGGTGCTGGCCGTGCCCGCGCTGGACCTGCCCACGGACCACCGGCGGGTCGCCGGTCCGCCGCTCTGGTACGAGGTGGTGGTCCTCGCCGCGGCGGCGCTGATCGTCCTCCTCAGCTACCACCCGGTGGTCAACATGCTCTCCCGCCGCCAGGTCATGAACCGCTCGTTCGATCCGCTGCACCTGGTCAACACCTACGGCGCGTTCGGCAGCGTGAGCCGGATCCGCTACGAGGTGGTGGTCGAGGGCACGCTCGACGACGTGCCGCGTGAGGACTCCGACTGGCGGGAGTACGAGTTCCGGGGCAAGCCGGGCGATCCCCGGCACTGGCCGCGCCAGTTCGCCCCCTACCATCTGCGCCTGGACTGGCTGATGTGGTTCGCGGCGCTCTCCCCGGCGTACGCCGGCCCGTGGTTCGGCGCGCTGGTGGAGCGGCTGCTGGAGAACGACCGCGACACCCTGAGGCTGCTGCGCCGCTCCCCCTTCCCGCCCGACGAACCGCCGCGTTACGTCCGCGCCCGTCTGTTCCGCTACCGGTACACCACCTGGCGGGAGCTGAGGGAGACGGGCGCCTGCTGGGACCGGACGTACGTGCGCGAGTACCTGCCGCCGACGCGGCTGACGGCGGCGGCCCAGAGGTTCCAGCCGGGTCAGGAGTCGTGGAGGCCGTAGACGCGGACGGCGGTGGTCCCGAGGATCCGGTCGCGTTCGGTGGGGCTCAGCAGGGCGGCCGTGACGTCGAGCACCGCGCCGTACGGGGCCGCGAGCGTGGACACGGGCCAGTCCGAGCCGAACATCAGCCGGTCCGGGCCGAACGCGTCCAGGACGGTGTCCGCGTACGGGCGCAGTTCGTCGGCGGTCCAGGCTGCGGGGTCGGCCTCGGTGAGCATGCCGGAGAGCTTGCAGACGGAGTTGGGGAGGGCGGCGAGGGCACGGACGTCGGAGGCCCAGGGTTCGAGGGCGCCGGAGGCGATGGGCGGTTTGCCGAGGTGGTCGAGGACGAAGGTGAGTCCGGGCAGGGCGGCGGCCGCCTTCGCGCAGGCGGGCAGCTGGCGCGGGAGGACGACCAGGTCGTAGACCAGGCCCGCGTCGGCCACGGCGGCCAGGCCCCGGTGGACGTCGGGGCGCAGCAGCCACCCGGGGTCGGGTTCGCCCTGGACCTGGTGCCGGATGCCCTTGAGGTACCGGCCGCCCGGGAGCTCCCGCAGCCGGGCCAGTTCGCCGGCCACGTCGGGGCGGGTGAGGTCGGTCCAGCCGACGACTCCCGCGATCAGTTCGTGGGCGGCGGCGAGCGCGAGGAACTCCGGGGTCTCCTCGGCGACGGTGACCGTCTGGACGAGGACCGTGCGGTCGACTCCGGCCGCGCGGGCCTCGGGTTCCAGGTCCGCCATCGTGAAGTCGCGGCGGATCGGACTGCCCGCGCCGATCCAGTCCTGGTCCCGGACGGACAGGTCCCACACGTGGTGGTGGGCGTCGACGGTCACGGCAGCTCCCACACGACCGGCAGACCGGCGTCCGCGCCCGCGTCGGAGTAGTCGTGCACGACGTCCAGGAGTTCGGCCATACGGGCCTGCCAGGCCACGTTGACCGGCAGCTTCTCCAGCTCGGCGAGGAGACGGGCGTAGTCCTCGCACTCCAGGACGTGGAAGAGGTCGGTGCCGCTGCGCCAGATGGTCCAGGAGGTGGCTCCGGCGGCGCTGATGGCGTCCGTCAGTTCCCTGGGGACCTCGCGGTGCGCGGCCTCGTACTCGGCGATGCGGTCGGCGCGGACCCTGGTGTGCAGGGCGACCCTCATGACGGTTCCTCCAAGGACTCCGAAGGGAGCAGTCCGGTGTCCCTCAGCTTCTCCCAGAGGGCGGCGGGGACGGGGGTGGCGAACTGTTCGGCGCAGTCGTCGGCCTCGGCCGCGGAGCGGGCACCGACCAGGACGCTCGCGACCGCCGGATGGGCCGCGCAGAAGGCGAGCGCGGCGGCCCGCAGGGTGGTGCCGTGGCGTTCGGCGACGGCCCTCATCCGCAGGGCCTTCTCCAGCAACTCGGCGGGCGCCCGGTCGTAGTTGTACGTCGCCCCGGGTCGGGGGTCCGCCAGCAGGCCCGAGTTGAAGGCACCGCCGATGACGACCGAGACGCCCCGCTCGACGGCGGCGGGCAGCAGTTCGGCGCTCGCGCGCTGGTCGAGCAGGGTGTAGCGGCCCGCGCAGAGCACCACGTCCACGTCCGTCTCGCGGACGAACCGGGTGAGCATCTCGGCCTGGTTCATCCCTGCGCCGATGGCGCCCACCACGCCCTCCGAGCGCAGGCGCTCCAGGGCCGGGTAGCCCTCGCGGAAGGCCTGCTCGGCGTGGTCGTCCGGGTCGTGCAGGTACACGACGTCGACGTGGTCCAGGCCCAGCCGTTCGAGGGAGTCCTCCAGCGAGCGGCGTACGCCGTCGGCGCTGAAGTCCCACACCCGCCGATGCGTGGCGGGTACGGCGAAGCCGTGGGCGAGGTCGTCGCCGCCGTCCGAGACGGGCTCCAGGCGGCGGCCCACCTTCGTCGACACCGTGTACGCGGAGCGCGGATGCTCGCGCAGGGCCGCGCCGAGACGCCGCTCGGACAGCCCGAGCCCGTAGTGGGGCGCGGTGTCGAAGTACCGCACACCCCGACGCCAGGCCGCGGCCACGGTGCCGTACGCCTGCTCCTCGGTGACCTCGGTGTAGAGGTTGGCGAGCGGAGCGGCACCGAGGCCGAGACCGGTGACCTGAACGGCACTGCGGCCGAGGGGGGTCGTCGGACCGCCGCTCTGCCCCGGGCCGACCACCGGGCCGCCGCCACGGCCGCGGGAGGCCATCGGGCCGCCGCCGGGGCCGGGAGCGGTCGCCGGATCGCCGCTCTGGCCCGGGCCGACCACCGGGCCGCCACCGGAGCCGGGCGCGGTCGCCGGATCGCCGCCGGAGCCGGGGGCAGTCACCGAGTCGCGGCCGCGACCGAGGGAGGCCATCGGGCCGCCACCGGAGCCGGGCGCGGCCGCCGAGCCGCCACCGGAGCCGGGCGCAGCCGCCGAGCCGCCACCGGAGCCGGGCGCAGCCGCCGAGCCGCCACCGGAGCCGGGCGCAGCCGCCGAGCCGCCACCGGAGCCGGGCGCGGCCGCCGAGCCGCCACCGGAGCCGGGCGCGGCCGCCGGGCCGCCGCTGGGGCCGGGGGCGGTCGTCGGGTCGTCGCTCTGGCCCGGGCCGGCCACCGGGTCGCCTCCGCGGGTGGGGGTGCCGGTCATCGGTTCGTCGCCGGGCGGAGTCGGAGGCCCTGCATGCCGCCGTCGACGGCGAGGGAGGTGCCGGTGGTGGCGCCGGACAGGGGGCTGGCCAGGTAGGCGATGGCGCCCGCGACCTCGGCGGCACTGACCAGACGGCCGGTGGGCTGGCGGGCCTCCAGGGCGGCGCGTTCGGCGGCCGGGTCGTCCGCGGCGCCCAGGAGGCGGCCGATCCACGGGGTGTCGGCGGTGCCGGGGTTGACGCAGTTGACGCGGATGCCCTCGCGGACGTGGTCGGCGGCCATGGCGAGGGTCAGCGCGTACACCGCGCCCTTGGTCGCGCTGTACAGCGCCCGCTGCGGCAGGCCCGCGGTGGCGGCGATGGAGCAGGTGTTGACGATCGCGGCGTGGTCGGAGACGCGCAGGTGCGGCAGGGCGGCGCGGGCCACGCGGACCATGCCGACCACGTTGACGTCGAGGACGCGGTGCCATTCGGCGTCGTCGTTGTCCTCGACGGTGCCCTGGGCGCCGATGCCCGCGTTGTTGACCAGTACGTCCAGGCCGCCGAGGTCGGCGACGGCGGCCGCGACGGCCTCGCGGACGGAGGTGTCGTCGGTGACGTCGGCGCGGAAGCCGAGGAGGGGCTTGTCGACGCCGGAGGGGTCGAGGTCGAGGACGGCGACCCGGGCGCCGCGTTCGGCCAGCAGCTCGGCGGTGGCCCGGCCGATGCCGGACGCGCCGCCGGTCACCAGGGCGCTCAGCCCTTCGAAGTCGCTCACGCCGCGCTCTCCTTCCGTCCTGCGGGATCCCGGTCGGCGGCCCAGAAGGTGCCGTCCGGGTAGGTGTACCGCGCGATGGACTCGGGCCGCATGGCGGCCGAGAAGCCGGGCGCGGTCGGCGCCGTGTAGTGACCCTCGCGGATCACCACCGGGTCGAGGAAGTGGTCGTGCAGATGGTCGACGTATTCGATGACGCGGTCCTCGGTGGTGCCGGTGAGGGCGACGTAGTCGAACATCGACAGGTGCTGGACGAGTTCGCACAGGCCGACGCCGCCCGCGTGCGGACAGACCGGGACGCCGAACTTGGCGGCGAGCAGCAGGATCGCGAGGTTCTCGTTGACGCCGCCGACGCGGGCCGCGTCGAGCTGGAGGACATCGAGGGCGTCGGCCTGGAGGAGCTGCTTGAAGATCACGCGGTTCTGGACGTGTTCGCCGGTGGCGACCTTGACGGGGGCGACGGCCCTGCGGACCGCGGCGTGGCCGAGGACGTCGTCGGGGCTGGTGGGCTCCTCGATCCAGTACGGGTCGAACTCGGCGAGGGCCCGGGTCCAGCGGATGGCCTCGTCGACGTCCCAGCGCTGGTTGGCGTCGACAGCGAGCCGGATGCCGGGTCCGACGGCGGCGCGGGCGACGCGGCAGCGCCGTACGTCGTCGGCGAGGTCCGCGCCGACCTTGAGCTTGATCTGCCGGAAGCCGTCGGCGACGGCCTCGGTGGCGAGCCGGGTCAGCTTCTCGTCGTCGTAGCCGAGCCAGCCGGCGGAGGTGGTGTAGGCGGGGTAGCCGCGCTCCAGGAGGCGGGCCGTGCGCTCCTCGGCGCCGTCCCGGCCGCGGCGCAGCAGGTCGAGGGCCTCGTCGGGGGTGAGGGCGTCGGTGAGGTAGCGGAAGTCGACCTGGCTCACCAGCCACTCGGGGTCGGCCTCGGCGAGCAGCCGCCACAGGGGCTTGTCCGCGCGCTTGGCGGCGAGGTCCCAGGCGGCGTTGACGACCGCGCCGATCGCCATGTGCATCACGCCCTTCTCGGGGCCGAGCCAGCGCAGCTGGCTGTCGCCGATCAGGTCGCGGCTGAGCGTGCCCGGGTCGGCGCAGAGCTCGTCGACGGACCGGCCGACGACATGCTCGCGCAGTGCCTCGACGGCGGCGACCTGCACCTCGTTGCCCCGGCCGATGGTGAAGGTGAAGCCGTGTCCCTCGGGGCCGTCGGCGGCGTCCGTGCGCAGCACGAGGTAGGCGGCCGAATAGTCGGGGTCCGGGTTCATCGCGTCGGAGCCGTCGAGCTCGCGCGAGGTGGGGAAGCGGACGTCGTGGGTCTCGACCGCGGTGACGCGGGCGGTGGTCGGCGGCGCCATCGGCCGGCTCCTCTATCTGGCGTACTCATGCGACAGCCGCATATTTATCAGACCACTTCCGTCTGACAACAGCCCTCAACCGGGAAACAGCCGCATGATTGACCCAAGTGGTCAGACCACATCGATGGCTAGACTGCGCGGCACCGGCGACAGGAGAGAGCACGTGGACGAGCCGCGACAGGGCGGGGGTGCCCCGAAGGGCACGGTGACCCAGCGCGCCATCGAGCGGATCAAGGCGATGATCGGCGAAGGGCTGCTGGAGCCGGGCCAGAGGCTGCCGACGGAGCGTGATCTCGCGGTCCAGCTGGGCATCTCCCGCAGTTCGATGCGTGAGGCCATCCGGGCGCTGACGGTCCTCGGCGTGCTGGAGGCCCGGCACGGCTCCGGCATCTACGTCACGCAGCTCCAGGCCGGTGGTCTGCTGGAGACGTTCGGGGTCGTCGCCGATCTCTCGCGCGGGCCCCGGCTGGTGGAGCTGCTCGAGGTCCGGCGGATCCTGGAGTCCACGGCGACCGCGCTGGCCGCCGCCCGGATCACACCCGGGCAACTGGCCGTCGTGGAGGGCCATCTGGCCGCGATGAACGCCACGGACGACCCGGAGGAGATCCTCGCCCACGATCTCGCCTTCCACCGCGAGATCGCCCGGGCGGCGGGCAACGAGACGATGGCGGCGATCCTGGAGGGCCTGTCCTCGCGCACCCTGCGGGCCCGGGTCTGGCGCGGCTACCGCGAGGAGGGCGCCTTCGACCGCACCCGCCGTGAGCACACCGCCATCCATCGCGCGCTCGCCGCCCGCGACCCGGAGGCGGCCCGGGCGGCGGCGGCCGCTCATGTGGGCGAGGTGGAGGAGTGGCTCAGGGCGCAGGTGGGTTCCTGAGCCCCGCTGCGATACGGGCGGACCCTCGACGCGAGGGGCCGGGCGGGGCACAGTTCTCCCTACGTACTCACCAGTAGCGCCAAGGAGCTGCCGTGACCACCTGGGTCGGCCGGACCGCCGTCGAGATCGCCGCCGCCGTGCGGGAGAAGCAGGCCACTGCGCGCGAGGTGGTGGCGGAGCATCTCGCGCGGATCGAACGGCTGGACGGGGGCATCGGGGCGTTCCGGGTGGTGCGGGCCGAGGCCGCGCTCGCCGAGGCGGACGAGGTGGCCGCCCGGGGCGATCTGGCCGAACTGCCGCTGGCCGGGGTGCCGGTGGCGGTCAAGGACAACCTGGCCGTTCGGGGCGAGTCGACGCGGGTCGGCTCGGCCGCGACCCCGGAGATCCCGGCGGACGCCGACCATGTGACCGTGGCCCGGCTGCGGGCGGCCGGCGCGGTGGTCGTGGGTCTGACGAACGTGCCGGAGCTGTGTGTCTTCGGCACCACGGAGGGTGTGCACGGCACCGCCCGCAATCCGTGGGACACCTCGCGCACGGCGGGCGGCTCGTCCGGCGGCAGCGCGGCCGCGGTCGCCGCGGGGATGGTGCCGATCGCGCTCGGCAACGACGGCATGGGCTCGCTGCGCATACCGGCCGCCAACTGCGGTCTGGTGACGATCAAGCCGGGCCACGGGGTGGTGCCGGCGGGCATCGGCGACGGCGACTGGTTCGGGATGTCGGAGAACGGCCCGCTGGCCACGACCGTCGAGGACGCCCGGCTGATGCTGTCGGTCCTGGCGGACACCGGGGCCGTACGGCGGGACGGGGAGCCCGGTGCGCTGAGGGTCGCCGTGTCGGTGCGCAGCCCGCTGGCCGGCGTCACGGTGAGCGCCCCGTACGCGGCCGCGGCCCGGGACGCGGCCGGCGTGCTGATGAAGGCGGGCCATCAGGTGCGCCGGGCCGACCCGCGGTATCCGCTCTCGCTGGGCGTCACCTCGCTCGCCCACTGGACGGCGGGCACGGCGGTGGACGCGGCGGCGCTCGACCCGCGGCTGCTGACCCGCCGCACCCGGGTGCACGCGGCGCTCGGCAGGCGCTTCCTGAACGGGGTGCGGGGCGGCTCGGCACGGGAGGAGCTGCGCCGGCGCCTCGAGCCGTTCTTCGAGGAGTACGACGTACTGCTCACCCCGGCGCTGGCGCGGCGCTCGCCGCGGTCGGAGCCGTGGCACGAGCGGGGCTGGCTGCGCAATGTCCTGGTGAACACGAACTACTCGCCGCTGACCCCGCCGTGGAACCTGACCGGGTGGCCCGCGATGGCGGTTCCGTTCGGCACCCTGCCGTCCGGTGCGCCGGCCGCCGTACAGCTGGTGGGGCGGCCGGGGTCGGAGGCGGAACTGCTGCGGGTGGCGGAGCAGTTGGAGGGTCTGCGTCCGTGGCGGCGGACGGCGCCGCTCGACTGAGCGCGAGCGGTCGGGGTCCGCATGGGCGTGGTCCGGGTGCGCACACGCCCATGCGGGGGGAATCGCGAGGGTCCGGCCGGGCTCAGTCCACGCTGGGCAGGATGTGGTCCTCGGCGAGGTCCTCCTCGTAGCCCGCCAGGCGGATCGGGGCGGAGCGCGCCCACACGTCGAGGCTGCCGATCTCACCGGGCCTGCGGCCGGCGCGCTCCGTGCGTTCCTTGGGGCGTGGTTCGCGATTCGTCTTCTCCGGTGTCACCGCGCACTCCTTATGTGTCGGGTCACCCTCGGGGCGTGCCGGCCAGTCTGCGGTCCGGCTGTCAACGCTCCCTGGGGTCTGGCTGGAGTCGGTGGCGACGCGGTGGTGCCGGTGACTCCTAGGAGAGCTGGCCGTTGTGAACCGGCTTGTCCCAGACGGACGGTGGGTGTGGGTGGCACTCCGTCCTGCTGTCCGTCCGCTACAGATTAACCAAATGAGCGGGGTGCCGCTCGATAGGGCCGAAAATTTGGGGTAACCATGGCGCGTCACCTGCGTATCCTCGCAGGTGAATTGAACCCCTTTCGTCACATATGTACGCGTCGAGTTCACCCGTCCGGCGTACAAAGCCGAACGCGGCCACGGGCCTGTCGTGTCGTTCAAGTCCCGTTCGCCCGGTCGAAAGCAGGCCATGATCTGCTGAGGTACCGAACGGCTGTCTCGCGGGAGGACCGACGCATGGAGCTGCGCAGCGTCGAGGAGCTGATGGACCTGCTGTACGCGTGCCGGGGCGTACGGGAGACACCGGAGGGTCCGGCCCACGGGGTCGACCTGCACGACCACGCGCTGCAGACGGCGGCGCTGCTGCGCCGAAGTCGTCCCGCGGACAAGGAACTCCAGCTGACCGGGCTGGTCCACCCCATCGGGCACCTCCTGCGTCCCACCGACCCCGTCGGCCGCGCCGAGCGTGCCGCCGACGCCGTACGCCCCCTGCTCGGCCCCCGCGTCTCGCACCTGCTGCGGCTGCACCCCTGGCTCGGCGCCCCCGCCGACGACGACCTGAACCGCCTGCGCCAGGCCGACGAGGACGGCCTGTCCGCCGGTTTCGACGCGGGCGTCCTCGAGGACTGGCGGACGGTGCTGGAACTGGTCGCCGACCGCAACTCACGTCTCGGGGCTGTCGATTGAGGGTGCGCCGTGAGACCGTACGCCGATGACGTCGTCGTACGGGTTGCGCGGCAGGGCCGCCGTGGTCACCGGAGCCACCCGCGGCATCGGCCGGGCGGTGGCACGGGCCCTCGCGGACGCGGGGGCGCGGGTGTGCGTGAGCGCACGGGACCCCGACGAGGTGCGGCGCGCCGCCGCCGAGCTCGACGGAACCGGACTGGCCGGCAGCGTCGCGGACCCCGGCCATCCGGAGGCCCTCACCGACCTCTGCCTGCGCGAGTTCGGCCGACTGGACGTCCTGGTCAACAACGCGGCGACGAACCAGCCGTACGGCCCCCTCATGGCCGCCGACCCGGACGTCTGGCGCGAGGCCTTCACGATCAACGTCGAGGCACCGCTGCGGCTGGTGCAGTGCGCCTGGCACGGCTGGATGCGCGAGCACGGCGGAACGGTGGTCAACATCTGCACGGAGGGCGCCGGCCACGTGGGCCCCGGCGTGGGCGCCTACGGCACCAGCAAGGCGGCCCTCCTCCACCTCACCCAGCAACTGGCCGGAGAACTGGGCCCGGGCGTCCGGGTCAACTCGGTCTCCCCCGGCCTCGTACGCACCGAGATGGCACGGTTCGTGTGGGAGCCGGGAGAGGGGGAGATAGCGGCGGGCTTACCGCTGGAACGGATCGGCGAGCCGGAGGACGTGGCGCGAGCGGTGCTGTGGCTGTGCTCGGACAACGCCGACTGGATCACAGGCACGGACCTACTGGTGGACGGCGGTACGAGATCACGAGCGGCACGCATCGCACGCTGAGGGGCGCGGGGCTGTGTAAATTTGCGGCTCCGCCGCGTGGGCGCGACCAGCCCCCACAAACCCGCACCCGAAATCACTACCACTTACCCGGCACGTAGTCCTTCAAGAAGACCCCGTACACGTCCTCCCCAGCCTCACCCCGCACAACGGGGTCATAGACCCGAGCCGCCCCGTCGACAAGATCCAGCGGCGCATGGAACCCCTCCTCCGCCAACCGCAGCTTGTCGAAGTGCGGCCGCTCGTCGGTGATCCACCCGGTGTCGACGGAGGTCATCAGGATCCCGTCGGCCTGGAACATCTCCGCCGCACTGGTCCGCGTGACCATGTTCATCGCGGCCTTGGCGGCGTTGGTGTTCGGATGTCCCGCGCCCTTGTAGCCCCGCCCGAAGACCCCCTCCATCGCCGAGACGTTCACGACGTACGCGCGCCCGCTCGCCGCCGCGCGGGCGGCCGCGGCCATGGCCGGCCGCAGCTTGCTGATCAGGATGAAGGGCGCCGTGTAGTTGCACAGCTGGGTCTCGAGGAGCTCCACCGGGGAGATCTGCTCGATGGTCTGCACCCAGGTGTTGCTCTCGACGACGTCGGGGACCAGACCGCCCGCGTCGATGGCGGTGCCGTCGAGGTGCCGGGCGACGCTGGCGTTGCCCGCGACCAGGGCGAGGTCGGCGACCTTCTGCGCGTCCAGGCCGCTGGTGCCGAGGGGCAGCGCGGCGAGTCCGTCGACGGCGCCGGAGTTGAAGGCGCCGATGACGTGGTGGGCGGGCAGCTCACCGGCGGGCAGCGGGGCGCTCTCGCCGTCGACCAGGGCGGCGTAGGCGGTGGGCAGCCGGCGTACGGTCTGCGTCGCGTTGTTGATGAGGATGTCGAGCGGGCCCGCCTCGGCGACCTGGTCGGCGAGGGCGACGGCCTGCGCCGGGTCGCGCAGGTCGATGCCGACGACCTCCAGGCGGTGCAGCCAGTCGGCCGAGTCGTCCATGGCCTTGAAGCGGCGGATGGCGTCCTTGGGGAAGCGCGTGGTGATCGTGGTGTGCGCGCCGTCGCGCAGCAGCCGCAGCGCGATGTACATGCCGATCTTGGCGCGGCCGCCGGTGAGCAGCGCGCGCTTGCCGCTGAGGTCGGCGCGGACGTCCCGCTTGGCGCGGTTCAGGGCGGCGCAGTCCGGACAGAGCTGGTGGTAGAAGTAGTCGACTTCCACGTACCGGGTCTTGCAGGTGTAGCAGGAGCGCGGGCGCTGGAGTATCCCCGCGATCCTGCCCGCCTCGGTGACCGACGACGGGAGGATGCCCTCGGTCTCGTCGTCGATGCGCTGGGCGGAGCCGGTCGCCGTGGCCTCCGTGACCGCCTTGTCGTGGGCGGTCTTGGCGGCCCGGCGCTCCTGGCGGCGGCGCTGCTTGACCGTGCGGTAGATGCCCGCGGTGGCCCGGCGCACGGCGATCGCGTCGGGGTGGTCCACCTCCAGCTTGTCGAGCTCCTCGAGCACGCCGAGGCAGACGGCCAGCCGCTCGGGGTCGATGCCGGGCCCGTACACGACCTCCTCGGCCGCCGCCGTGCCTTCCTCTGTCACCGTCATCGCGCTGCCGTTCCCTGCTGACCCGTGCGGCGCTCCGACCGCGCCCGCTTTCGAACGGGGAAGTCTACGGAGCGCCGGGCCCCTCCTCCAAACCCGTTCCGGTCAGGAACCGCAGGCCGTGATGAGTGTCTCCACCTCGGCGGTCAGCGCGTGCGCGAACCGGTCGAGATCCGGTACGGCCTCGGCGTCGGCGACGAGCCCGTAGTGGACGCGGCCGCGGTACGTCGAGACGGCGACCGCCAGGGACTGGCCGCGGGCGAGCGGGGCGTACGGGAAGACCTCGGTGACCGGGTTCCCGCCGAGCTTCAGACCGAGGCTGGGCAGGGGCACGCTGGTGACGAGGATGTCGAACCAGAGCCGGGCGGCCTGGCTGACCAGCGGTCCGCCGAGCCGGTGGCCGAGCGCCGGGACGTGGTCGGCCAGCAGCGCGACGGCCCCCGCGCCCCGGCCCGGTCCGGCGTCCTTGTTGGCGTCCATGGCCGTGCGGACGTGGGCGAGCCGGGCGAGCGGGTCGGGGTCGTTGACCGGAAGCCGTATCAGGTACCCGGAGAGCCGGTTGCCCTGTGGGTGCGCGGTGCGCGGGCGGCGCTTGGAGACGGGGATCAGCGCACGCGGCCGGACGCCCTCGCTGCCGTCGCCGCGCTCGTCCAGCCAGCGGCGCAGGGCCCCGGCGACGACCGCGATCAGGACGTCGTTGACGGTGCCGCCGACGACCTTGCGGACGCGGTGCACGTCGTCGAGGTCGAGGACCACGCCGGCGGTGCGGCGGGTGCCGGTGGGTTCGGCGGCGAGCGCGGGGGTGGACCGTACGCCCAGGGTCGACACGGCGACGGAGGCGCCGATGTCGAGGGCGCGCCCCACGTCGGAGACGGCTCCGCGCAGCAGCCCGGGGAGTCTGCGCACGTCGGGGATCAGGCCCCGGGCGGGCTCCGCGGGGCGGGGCCGGGGTGCGGGCAGGTCCATGGGGTCCAGGACGGCGGCGGCGAGCGTCAGGGCGCGCAGTCCGTCCGCGAGGGCGTGGTGGAACTTGAACAGCACGGCGAAGGACACGCCGTCCTCCCCCGGCAGCACGTGTGCCTCCCAGGGCGGGCGGTCGCGTTCCAGGGGGCGCTCCATGAGCCGGCCGGCCGCGGCCTGGAAGTCGGCGGTGGGCGCGTGCAGGCGGACGTGCCGGAGGGGATCGAAGTCCGGGTCGGGTTCGCGCACCGCGCCGCCGAGGGCCAGCGGCCGGCGCAGGTCGAGCGGCAGCGCGGTGTCGAAGGGCCGCCACACGTCCCGGATCCGCATGCGCAGCCCAGGGACGCCCGCCGCGCGGGCTGCGAGCAGGTCGGCCGCGTGGGCACCGGCGGTGGGCGACTGCGCGGAGAACACGCCGAGGGCACCGAGGTGCATCGGATGCTCGGGGGACTCGATGTTCCAGAACGCCAGGTCGAGAGGTGCCAGGAGATCATCAGCAGACAAGGGCTTGCCTCGCGTCGACGACGGGTGAGGAAGCAGTCAACCTCTTCGAGGTGATTACGGTCAAGCACCGCCGTGCTACACGCAGTTAACAGCCGATTAAGTTCATGACACCTGCTGCCCCTTCCCGAGGGCGATCACCCCGCCCTCCGAGACGGTGTACAGCTCCCCGTCGCGGTCCGGGTTGACGCCGATCGTGGCGCCCGGCGGTACCTCGACGTTCTTGTCCAGGACCGCTCCGCGCACCACCGCGCCCCGGCCGATGTGGACGTTGTCGTGGAGGATCGAGCCCTGCACGACCGCTCCGGGGTCGACTCTGACGCCCGGCGACAGCACGGACCGGGTGACCTGCCCGCGGATGAGGCATCCCGCACTGATGATCGACTCGCTGGCCATGCCGCCGGCGTTGAAGCGGGCCGGGGAGAGCTGGTTGGAGTGGGTGTAGATGGGCCAGTTGCGGTTGAACAGGTTGAAGGCGGGGCGCTCGGCGATCAGGTCCATGTGGGCGTCGTAGTACGCGTCGAGCGTGCCGACGTCCCGCCAGTAGCCCTGGTCGCGGGTGGTCTCGCCGGGGACGTGGTTGTCGTTGAAGTCGTACAGGTGGGCCTCGCCGCGCTCGGTGAGCTGGGGCAGGATCGAGCCGCCCATGTCGTGCACGGAGTCCTCGTCCTCGGCGTCCCGCTGGAGTGCCTCGATGAGGGCCTTGGTGGTGAAGAGGTAGTTGCCCATGGAGGCGAACACCGTCTCCGGGTCGTCCACGAGCCCGGGCGGGTCGGCGGGCTTCTCCAGGAAGCGCTCGATCGTCTGGCCGTCCGAGCCCGGGGTGATCACGCCGAAGGAGGAGGACTCGGCTCGCGGGACGCGGATCCCGGCCACCGTGACCCCCGCTCCGCTGTCGATGTGCTGGGTGAGCATCTGCCGCGGGTCCATGCGGTAGACGTGGTCGGCGCCGAACACGGCCACGTACTCGGGCCGTTCGTCGTAGACCAGGTTCAGCGACTGCAGGATGGCGTCGGCGCTGCCCAGGTACCAGCGCTTGCCGAGCCGCTGCTGGGCGGGGACGGGGGTGACGTAGTTGCCGAGCAGGCTGGACATCCGCCAGGTGGTGGTGATGTGCCGGTCCAGCGAGTGCGACTTGTACTGGGTCAGCACGCAGATGCGCAGGACGTCGGCGTTGACGAGGTTGGACAGGACGAAGTCGACGAGCCGGTAGGTCCCGCCGAAGGTGACCGCTGGTTTGGCGCGGTCCGCGGTCAGGGGCATCAGGCGCTTGCCCTCACCGCCCGCGAGTACGATGCCGAGCACCGAAGGTCCGCCACGCCGCATGGCCGCTCCCCTCACCCTGGTATGGAACCCATGCTTGCCCCGCTGCGGGGCACGCTACGCCTGTTTGAGGATCTCCTCGTACAGCCGGACCGTCCGCCGGGCCACCGCGTCCCAGCCGAACTCGTCCACCGCACGTGCCCGTCCGGCCTCGCCCATACGGCGCCCGGCCTCCGGATCGCCGAGGACCGAGTCCAGCGCACGGGCCAGGCCCGCCTCGAAGGCGTCGCCGCCAAAGTCCACGGGGACGAGGAGTCCGGTCACCCCGTCCTCCACGACCTCCGGGATCCCGCCGACCCGGGAGGCCACGACGGGAGTGCCGCAGGCCATCGCCTCCAGGTTGACGATGCCGAGGGGTTCGTACACCGACGGGCAGACGAACACGGCCGCGTGCGTGAGGAGTTGGATCACCTCGGGACGCGGCAGCATGCGCGGGATCCAGTGCACGCCGTCCCGGGCGCGGCTGAGCTCGGCGAACAGGTCGCGGAACTCCTGGTCTATCTCCGGGGTGTCGGGGGCTCCCGCGCACAGCACGACCTGGGCCGCCGGGTCGATGTCCCGGACGGCGCGCAGCAGATGGGGCACGCCCTTCTGGCGGGTGATCCGGCCGACGAACAGCACGAACGGGCGGTCCGGGTCGAGGCCGATGCGGTCGAGGGCGTCGGTGCCGTGGTCGGGCCGGTACAGGCTGGTGTCGATGCCGTTGTGCACGACGTGCACGCGGTCCGGGGCGAGCGCCGGGTAGCAGGTGAGGATGTCCTCGCGCATCGCGCCGGAGACGGCGATCACCGCGTCGGCGGCCTCCACGGCGGTCCGCTCGGCCCAGCTCGACAGGGCGTAGCCGCCGCCGAGTTGCTCGGCCTTCCAGGGGCGCAGGGGCTCCAGCGAGTGCGCGGTCACCACGTGCGGGACGCCGTGCAGCTGCTGGGCGAGGTGGCCGGCGAGATTGGCGTACCAGGTGTGCGAGTGGACGAGTTCGCGGCCTTCGAGGGCGGCGGCCATGGCGAGGTCCACGGAGAAGGTGCGCAGCGCGTCGTTGGAGCCGTCCAGGGCGGACCAGGGGCGGTGGCGCTGGACGCCCTCCGCCCGTTCCCTCAGGGAGCTCTCGCCCCAGCAGTGCACGTCGAGGTCGACGAGCCGGCGCAACTCCCGGGCGAGGAACTCGACATGGACGCCCGCACCGCCGTACACGTCCGGGGGGTACTCCCGGGTCAGCAGTCCCACTCGCACCCGGAACCCCCCATTCTCAGCGGCTTGTTCCTTCATGGTCACCCAGACGGGGCGTGCGGGGAAGAGCGCGGGGGTCGTGTGAAGCAACAGTCACCGCAGACGCCCCCGCCGGGCACCCGGTAGTAGAGGCAGCAGCTGCGCCGGCGGAAGGCGGTGCCGGCGGGGGTGTCGGTGCGGGTGCCGGTGTCCGCGAGGAGGGGGTGGGCGAGGAGTTCGGCGGTGAGGGCACGCGCGCGTGCGGCGGCCTCGGGGCGCCGGTGCGCGTGCGCCCACCGCTCCAGCTGCCGGGCGGCTCCCGCCAGGGCGGAGGCGGCGTTGCCCCGCAGCAGGCCCGGGGCGACGGGGTGGCGGGCGCGCAGGGCCGCCGACAGGGGTTCGAGGTGACCGTCCAGGACGGTCGCGGCGAGGGTCGCCGCGTCGCCGGGCAGGGCCCTGACCTCGGTCAGCCACAGGTCGTCGGGGGCGCTCCCGTCCGGGTCCCAGCGCAGCAGCCGCGGGTCCAGGTCGGGCAGACCGCCGTACAGGACGGCACAGCCCAGCGCGGCCGACCACAGCCGGGCCGCGAGTCCCTGCTGGGCCACGGAGGCCCCGATCCGCTCCTCGGGGGCCCGCAGTGCCCGGGCCACTTTCCGGACGCGGAAGGTCAGCGGATCTCCGTGAACGTCCGATGACAGGTGTGCGTAGGTCTGCGCGAGGGTCGGCAGGGGCCGCGGCGGCTCTCCGGCGACGCGTAGGAGGAAGAAGCCGCCGAGCGGGCGCAGCGCGGCGAGTTCGGGGTCGAGGTCCACGACGTGCAGTAGTACCAAGGGGATTCGGAGGGGTGATCAGGGGGATCCCCTACACGTCACCCGTCTGAGGGAGGACCGTGGGTCCGTCGTACTCCATCGGCAGTAGGACGCATTGCGTGCTCAGGTACGACGACGGGAACAGATCGACAAGGCATCGTGTTGGTTATGGAAGCCGACCGTTCGCCGCGCCGGGCCCCGAGCCCCGGCCTCACGCAGAGGAGCAGCTCATGAGCGCCCTCGCGTTGTCCGTGGTCCTGTCGCTGATCTCCGCCGTCGCGTACGCGTCCGGTGCGATCGTGCAGGAGCAGGTCGCGGTGTCCTCCCCCAGTGAGGAATACGCGCCGCTGCGCCGCCCGGGCTGGTGGGCGGCGGTCGCGCTGAACGGCCTCGGTGGACTGCTGCACGTGGTGGCGCTCGCCTACGGTCCGCTGAGTCTGGTGCAGCCGCTGGGCGCGCTGACCATCGTGTTCGCGTTGCCCATGGCCGCGCTGTTCGTCGGCCGCAGGGCCGGGGCGGCGGCCTGGCGGGGCGCGATCATGGCGACGGTGGGTCTGGCGGGTCTGCTGGCCCTGGTCGGCGCCTCCGACGCGCAGTCGCTGAGCACCCCGCAGCGGGTGAGCGTGGCCGTGGTCACCGCCGGTGCGGTGGTGGCGCTGATGGTCGCCGCGCGGACCGCGCACCGGCACCCGGCGGTGCGCAGCATGCTGCTGGCGACGGCGTCGGGCATCGCCTTCGGCATGTCGTCGGTGTTCACCAAGACCGTCGCGGTCGACTGGACCGACGGCGTCTCCACGGCCGACGTGCCCTCCCTGGCTGTGATCGGTGTGCTGGCCACGGCCGGCATGCTGCTGTCGCAGGCCGCCTACCGCGGCGCGGGCCTCGCGGCCCCGCTGGCCACGCTGACCGTGGTCAACCCGGTGGTGGCGGCCGCGGTCGGCATCACGATGTTCGGCGAGACGTTCCGCTACGGCACCACGGGCACCGTGCTCGCGCTGAGCTGTGGTGTGGTGGCTGCGGGCGGTCTGATCCTGCTGACCACCGAGCGTCTTCAAGGCGGATCCGCTGTGGCCGGGCTTCCGCCTGCGCAGGCCGAACCGGCACTGACGCCGGCCGCCGAGGAGTTGCCCAAGGAGGTGCTGCGGCAGCCGGTCACGCCGCCGCGGCAGGAAGAGGCCCTCGAGGAGGAGCTGCTCGTGCCGGCCCGGGCGCTGGTACCGGCCCAGGCCGGGGAACCCTCCTCGGAAGAGGACCCGGCGGAGCTGCGGGACGTGCCGCCGGTCTTCTTCCACAACCCGCTCTACAGCGCCGCCTACATCCCGGTGCCGGCCGTCGACCGGCACCGGGTGCGGGTCAAATCCTGACGCCGCCGGCCCGCAGGTACGCCAGCGGGTCGACGTCCGATCCGAAGCCGGGTCCCGTCCGCACCTCGAAGTGCAGATGCGGGCCCGTGCTGTTGCCCGTGGAGCCGGAACGCCCGATGCGCTGGCCGCCGCCCACCGACTGCCCGTCCCGCACGGAGATCGCGGACAGGTGGGCGTACTGGGTGTAGCGGCCGTCGGCGTGTCTGATGACCACCTGGTAGCCGAAGGATCCGCCCCAGCCCGCGCTGACCACCGTGCCCGACGCGACCGCCTTCACGGAGGTCCCGGTGGGCACGGGGAAGTCAACGCCGGTGTGGTAGCCCTTCGACCAGGAGGAGCCGGTCGCGTGGTACGGCGTTCCGGTGGCCGCGGCGACCGGCGCGACGAGGGAATGGCCGGTCTGCGCCTTGTCGTCGGCGTCGGAGTCGTTCTCGGTCCGCGGCTTGGAGGTGCCGGGGCTCGTCGTGGTCGTGGAGGTGCCGCCCGCGGCGCGCAGTTTCAGCCGCTGACCCGGCAGGATCAGGTCGGGATCGGCGCCGATGGTGGTCCGGTTGGCGGCGTAGAGCCGTCGCCAGCCGCCCTTGACCTCCTGGGTGTCGGCGATCTCGGAGAGGGTGTCGCCGCGGACGACGGTGTACATCTGAGCCGTGCCGGCCCGGGACTGGGGCGTGGACTGCGGCTGTACGTCCTTCAGCGACGTCTTCCCGGCCTTGGAGGTACCGCCGGAGCCGCCGTCCGACGTACCGCTCGGGTGGATGTCGGGGCTGTCGCCGCCCCGGGACAGTCCGGCCCGCACCGAGCACACCGGCCAGGCGCCGGGCCCCTGACCATCCAGGACCTTCTCCGCGACGGCGATCTGCTGGTCCTTGGTGGCCAGGTCCGCGCGCTGCGCGTACCGCTTGCCGCCGTACGCCTCCCAGGTCGACTGGGTGAACTGCAGTCCGCCGTAGAAGCCGTTGCCGGTGTTGATGTGCCAGTTGTTGCTGGACTCGCACGCGGCGACCTTGTTCCACGTGTCCACGTCGGCGGCGTGGGCGACGCCGGTGCCGATGAGCGGTATCGCCATGCCGGCGCCGCCCGCGGTGACCGTGAGTGAGGCCCGGTTGATCCTGTTCGGCTGGTACCGGCGGTGCCGGCCGCGTACGGCCATGGAGATCCCCCTCGACATGCGTCGGAAGGGGCCAAAGTAAGGTCCGCTCACAGCCCGTGACAAGACGGCAATCAGCCGCTCCGGCTCCCCCACGAACACCGGAAAACCCGTCAGGATGGCCCTGCGGGAAACAACAGCAACGAAACAGACGGGCACCACTTCTAGGAGCCAGCTTTATGAGCACTACAGCGCAGATCGGCGTGACGGGACTCGCGGTCATGGGCCGCAACCTCGCCCGCAACTTCGCGCGCAACGGTTACACGGTGGCGCTGCACAACCGGACGGTGGCGCGGACCCACGCGCTGGTGGAGGAGTTCGGGCACGAGGGCGCGTTCGTGGCGGCGGAGACCGCCAAGGACTTCGTGGCGGCGCTGGAGCGGCCCCGCCGCCTGGTCATCATGGTGAAGGCCGGTGAGCCGACCGACGCCGTCATCCAGGAGTTCGCCCCGCTCCTCGAACCCGGCGACATGATCATCGACGGCGGCAACGCGCACTTCGCGGACACCCGGCGCCGCGAGCGCGAACTGCGCGAGCAGGGCATCCACTTCGTCGGCACGGGCATCTCCGGCGGCGAGGAGGGCGCGCTGCACGGACCGAGCATCATGCCGGGCGGTTCGAAGGAGTCGTACGACTCGCTCGGCCCCATGCTGGAGAGGATCTCCGCGAAGGCGGCGGACGGCGCGCCCTGTGTGACGCACGTCGGGCCGGACGGCGCCGGGCACTTCGTGAAGATGGTCCACAACGGCATCGAGTACGCCGACATGCAGCTGATCGGCGAGGCGTACCAGCTGCTGCGCGATGTCGCCGGGTACGCGCCGGCGCAGATCGCGGAGATCTTCCGCACGTGGAACACGGGCCGGCTCGACTCCTACCTGATCGAGATCACGGCCGAGGTGCTGTCCCACGTGGACGCGGCGACCGGCGAGCCGTTCGTGGACGTGGTCGTGGACGAGGCCGAACAGAAGGGCACGGGCCGCTGGACCGTCCAGATCGCCCTCGATCTGGGCGTACCGGTGTCGGGCATCGCGGAGGCGGTCTTCGCCCGCTCGCTGTCCGGCCACGCGGCGCTGCGGGACGCGTCGCGCGGGCTGGCCGGGCCGAAGGCGGCCCCGCTGGGCGAGGCGGAGGCGGCGGCCTTCGCCGACCGCGTGGAGCAGGCGCTGTACGCGTCGAAGATCGTGTCGTACACACAGGGCTTCCACGAGATCGCCGCGGGCAGCGAGGAGTACGGCTGGGACATCGACCTCGGTGCCGTCTCCGCGATCTGGCGCGGCGGCTGCATCATCCGGGCGGCCTTCCTGGACCGGATCCGCGCGGCGTACGACGCGCGGGCGGATCTGCCGAGCCTGCTGTCGGACGAGACGTTCGCCTCCGAGATCGCGGCGGCGCAGGACGACTGGCGTGAGGTGCTGGTGTCCGCGACGCGTCAGGGTGTGCCCACGCCCGGGTTCGCCGCGGCGCTGGCGTATTACGACGCGTTGCGTGCCGAGCGGCTGCCTGCGGCGCTCACGCAGGGGCAGCGGGACTTCTTCGGGGCGCACACGTATCGGAGGGTGGACCGGGAGGGGGCGTTCCACACGTTGTGGGGTGGGGATCGGTCGGAGGTTTCGGCGTAACGCCCACTGAGGAGGGTGGATCTCCGGTTCGGCGAGTGCGGGTGTGTGGGAGCTGGTCGCGCCCACGCGGCGGAGCCGCAAATCGACAGAGTCCCGCGCCCCGTCAGGGTGGGCGGTGTCTTTGAGGCACCGCTCACCGGTCATTACGTCAGGGGTGGGCCCGGTTCCGGGTTGGGGACGGGTTCCGGGCCTGGAGGGATCGGGGACGGGGAGGGCTCGGGCGGGGGGCCCGGGATGGGAGGTGGCTGGGGGGCCGGTGAGGGCTCGGGGCCGGGTACCGGGCTGGGGTACGGGTCCGGTGGGCCCGGCGGCGGGGCGGGATCGGGGGGTGGGGTGGTCATCGTGTCCTCCGGCCAGTCGCGTGGCTTGGCTCTGGACTACTCCCCGCGTACCCGGCGCCGCCCTGGCCACTCACCCGGGTGGGCCCGGCCGGTGGTCAGAACCGGCCGGGGTGCGCCCGCAGCCAGTCCTTGGCGGCGGTCAGCAGCTCGGGGTCGGCCGCCGGGGCCTCCTCGGGGTGGCGGGCGGCCCACTTCACGACGTACGGGCAGAGCGGGGCGACCGGGACGCCCTCGCGCGCGGCCGTGACGTACAGCTCGCGCGCCAGGGAGCCCGCTATGCCCTTGCCCTCGTGGGCCGGCTCGACGATGGTGTGCACCGGGACGAGGGCCCGGGCGGGCGACTCCAGCACGAAGTACTCGATGCGGCCCACGACCTCGCCGCCGTCGCCGACGGCTTCGAGGCGGCCCGCCGCCCGGTCGTCGCGGATCTCGATGTCGCTCATGGGCACTCCCGGTGCGATGCGTACGGACGGTACGGCCGACGCCTCACTCAGGCGGACACCGCCTGCGGGCTGCGCCGCTGGTCGGAGCCCGGTACCGGCTCCGAGGCGTCGGCCCCCAGGGCCACGATCCGGTTGTCGCCGTCCACGTGCACGACCCGTGGCTTCAGCGCCCTCGCCTCGGCGTCGGTGACCTGAGCGTAACTGATGATGATCACCAGATCGCCGGGATGCACGAGATGGGCGGCGGCACCATTGATCCCGACGACCCCCGAGCCGCGCTCGCCCTCGATGACGTACGTCTCCAGCCGCGCCCCGTTGGTGATGTCGACGATGTGGACCAGCTCGCCGGGCAGCAGGTCGGCGGCGTCCAGCAGATCGGCATCGATGGTCACGGATCCGACGTAGTGCAGGTCGGCCTGGGTGACGGTGGCGCGATGGATCTTGGACTTGAACAGAGTACGCAGCACTTTGGACTCCTGGAAGACGGCTCCCTGCCTGCTTTCTGCAGGTCAAAGGCGTTCTTCACTCTACAACGGCGCACTGGGACCCGATGACTGTGAGAAACATCGCTCTCCTCTTACCTGACGGCTCATCAGGTGCGTGAAAGGCCCAGGACGAGTCGTTGCCCGGGAACTCGATGCCCTTGCGGGCGAGGCGGTGCCTGATGCCGCGGGAGGACAGCCAGCGGTCATGTGGACCCAGTGCTCGTACGAGCGTGCGACGACTTCCTGCGGTCCCCGTCCGGCAACGGGTCGGCCGGCCCGGGCAGCCCGCTGGAACCGGCTCCTGGGACCGGGCGGTCGAGGGCCGACTCGGTGCTCTCGCCGAGGAAGCCGCCCGACTGGTGCTGCCACAGCTTGGCATAGGCACCGTTCGCCGCGAGCAGCTCCGCGTGGGGGCCCTGCTCGACGACGCTTCCGCGGTCGAGGACGACGAGACGGTCCATGCCGGCGACGGTGCTCAGACGGTGGGCGACCACGAGGGCCGTACGTCCGTCCATCAACCGCCACAGGGCGTCCTGGACGAGGAGCTCGCTCTCCGAGTCCAGCGCGCTGGTCGCCTCGTCGAGCAGCAGGATCGGGGCGTCGCGCAGGATGGCCCTGGCGAGGGCGACGCGCTGGCGCTGGCCGCCCGAGAGTTTCACCCCCCGCTCCCCCACCAGAGTGCCGAAACCGTCGGGGAGTTGGTCGGCGAACTCCGTGACGTGCGCGGCCGCGGCCGCGGCGTGGATCTCCTCGTCGGTGGCGCCGGGCCGGGCGAAGGCGATGTTGTCCCGCAGGCTGCGGTGGAACATGGCGGGTTCCTGCGGGACGTAGGCGATCAGTGAGCGCAGGTCGGTCTGGCGCAGCCGGCTGATGTCCTGCCCGCCGATCAGGATGCGTCCGTCGACGATGTCCGACATCCGCAGCAGGAGCCGGGTGAGTGTGGTCTTGCCGCCGCCGGACCTGCCGACCAGACCGATCCGTGCGCCTGCGGGCACGTCCAGGTCGAGTCCCTGGAAAATCGGCTTCGCGCCCGCGTGAGCGAAGGTCACCGCCTCGAAGCGGATGCCGGTGTCCCGCGGTGCGAGCGGTTCGGGTCCCGTCGGGTCGAGCACGGTGGGCGGCTCCAGCAGCAGCTCGGTGAACTGCGCGGCCTCGGTCATCGAGCTTTCCAGACGCCGGTAGATCTGGTTGAACTCGAACATGATCTGCGTCGCGTTGGAGTAGTAGGTGAAAGCGACGACGACCTCCTCCACTCCCTGGCCCGGACCACCGAAGGCGATGGCGACCAACAGACCCAGCACGTTGGTCAGCACGGACATGGGGGCGATCAGGGTGTCGACGCGCAGATTGCCGTAGTCCCACGACCTCAGCGTCAGGCGCCGGGAGTGCGCGACACGGTTGCGGTGTTCGTCGGCCTCCCGCCGCTCGGCTGCGAACGCCCGGATGGTCTCCATATTCATGAGGCTGTCGGCGACATGGCCGGAGACCCGGGCGATCGCCGCCTCACGGTCGTTGACGAGCCTCTGCCGACGACGGATCAGAGGTGTCGCGGCTGCCACGGTCAGCGCGATCATCACCAGAAGGCCGGCGACGAGCATCGGTTCGTAGCTCCACAGCACCACGGCACCGAACACCAGGGGGACGAGACTGCCCACGATCCGGTACGTCACCGTGTCGACGAAGTCCTCGAAGCGCTTGCCGAAGCTCAGCACCCGTTTGGTCAGGGAGCCGGCGAAGTTGTCGTGGAAGAATGCCGCGTCCTTGGCGAGGAGTTCATCCATGCCGCTCACGTACAGGTGTTCCATGCCAAGGGCGTCCACGCGGTTCAGGCAGTGCTGCCCGACCCGCCACACGGCCTCGGCGAGCAGCAGCGTCACCCCGAAGCCCAGCACGTACGGCAGCGCCGAGGCGAGAGTGAGACCACCGTCGTCGGCGGCCTGTCCCGCCAGTTTGGCGATCAGCAGGGGCGCGACGTAGCGGGTGCCGATATTGCCCAGGGCCGGCAGCAGCAGCGCGGGCAGGGCCAGCCGTCGTAGTCGCAACAGTTCCCGGCCGTAGCGGCGCAGTGCCAGAACGACCGCGCTCCTGCCCGGCGTCGGCCCTTGCGTATCTGTTGTCCCCATCACACTCCCGGAGGTTCGGAAGTCGGAAGTTTCCCGTCAAGGAAGGCCCTCAGTCCAGGCATTTACCGCGGACGGGTGACTAACAGACATCAACGCGTTCAGCGGAAGCAGCAGGGTTCTCCAGTGATGAGCACTACGACCGCCATGAACAGACCCGCGAGCGCGTCCACCCCGGGGAAGGCGGCTGTCCACCCACTTCCGCCCGTGCAGCCACACCCGGGCACCGCCAGATCCACCGGTACGACATCGGAGACCGCGCCCTCGACGCCGTAGCCACCGGCGAGCTCCGGGTTGAAGGCCGCCGCGATCTTGATCTCGCAGGCGTTGCAGAAGCCCGCGTCCACACACCACACCTGCGCCGAACCGCCCAGCTCCCGCGCCTTCTCCGGCACGTCGCCCGCCGGGCGCGGCGGAGCGCGCTCGGCCACCCGCCCCGTTTCACGGACCTTGCGCAACAGCCCCGTGAACCTCTCCTCGTACGGGTGAGGGGACGGCCGCCTCCCGATCCGCATCTGCTGTCCAGTTCACGGGAGACGGCCGTCGGATGCGGGCCGTCGTCACGACGGCGGTTCGGCCTGGGTCCGGGCGGCCTGGAGGTCGGCGAGCAGCTCGGCCTGGCCGGTCAGCACACCGGACAGGATCGTGCGGGCCACCCGCAGGAGCTCTGCGACATGCGGGCTGGTCAGCGAGTAGTACACCGTGGAACCCTCTCTGCGGGTCACCACCAGGTTCGCCCGCCGCAGCACCGCCAGTTGCTGGGAGAGGTGTGCGGGCTCGATGCCCACCTCGGGCAGCATCTCCGCGACGGCGTGCTCGCGCTCGCTGAGGAGTTCCAGGACCCGGATGCGGGCCGGATGCCCGAGCGTCTTGAAGAACTCGGCCTTCAGTTGGTACAGCGGCGTACTCACCGGGCCCTCCCTTCCCCGCAGCAACACAGCACCGCCGGCCGGACCTCGGCGCATCGCATCCACCCACTCGTCACACACATGCGGCCCATCCTCACCCGCGGAGCCGGTCACACCGAATCCGCGCCGAGATACCGGACCACCGATTCCAGCGGTGATGAACTCAGTAATTGCCAACATTAGCAATTACCTAGGCTACGTGAGGGAGGTTTACATGAGGGCGCCACCCACCAGCACGCGCAGAACGACCGCGGCTGATCCGCACACGGCAGCCGCGTCGCCACCGAGAAGGGCATCCGCGTCCTTCCCTTCTGGTGGCCGGCCTCGGGCGCCGGTGACATCGAGCATGCCGGCGCGGCAATGGCCGCCGAGGCATTCGCCCGCCAGTCGGGCGCCCGGCTGGCCGCCGGACGCCATGCCGTCACGCCCGACACCCCGTGGTCGCTCTCGCCTGCGCACTTGCGCACCGCTCCGTTCGTGGCCCGTCTGGTGCTGCCCTCGCCGAACGGCGCGTCCATCACGGTCGCCACCCCGCGCAGGGTGCCGCTGGTCGCCGCGTGCCTGCGCAACATCACCGCCGTCGGCAGCTGGCTCACCGAGCGTGGCTACGGCTCCCCCGCGCACCCGGTCGCCGTCATCGCCGCAGGAGAACAGTGGCCGGACGGCCGGCTGCGCCCCGCCGTCGAGGACCTCCTCGGTGCCGGCGCCCTCATCAGCGACCTGCACGCGCAGGGCGCGGTCCCGCTCTCCGTCGAGGCCGCCGCCGCGAGGGCCGCCTACGACGGCACGGCCGATCTCGCCACGCGGTCACCGCCGGTGCCTCGGGCCGCGAGCTGACGGCGCTGGGCTTCGCGGAGGACATCGCCATCGCCACACAGGAGGACGCCTGCGCGCTCGTACCGGTACGGGACGGCGACGGCGCCTTCGCCCGCGGATGACCCGGCAACGTCAGGGGCCGGCGTCCTCCGTCGGCCAGCCCGTGGTGCGCCACTCCTGGCGCTCCTCGCCCTGATCCGCCTTCTGTCCGCTGTGGTTTGCGGCGAGAGCTGCGGACAGGTCCGTGTGCACCGGGATGGACGGGCAGTCACCGGCCGGGACGAGTGAGCCGTCGGCGGGGATCGCCGCCAGCTCCAGTCTGCGGCCCACCTCGGCGAGGCGGCGAGCGGCGTCGGTGATGGCCCGCTGTCCCTCGGCCGACCAGCTGCGCAGCTCGGTGAGGTCGACGATGAGCGGGCCGGTGCCACGCGCGAGGGCCCAGCCGACGGCTCCGCTGAAGCGGCGCACGGCGTCGGGGCCAAGGTGTCCGGCGACGGAGAGAACGCCGAGATCGTCCTGGACGGTGTAGCGCCAGTCGATGGTCATCGTGGTGCACTTCCTTGCGCGGGTCGGGTGGTGGGGTCTGCGCTCAGATCCGAGGGGAGAGTGATCTCAGAGGGGGAGGGTGATCCAGATGCTTTTGCCCCGGCCGTCCGCGTCACCGCGGACCACCGCGGTACCACCCAGAGCGATGACGAACTCCATGACGGTCCCGAGCCCGCTCGCGCCGGGTCCGGCGGCCGACCCGTGGAGCGGAGGCTGATAGGGGTGGCGGTCGTGCACACCGAGGACCAGGCAGTCCGCGCCCGCCGCGTAGATCACGGTGACCTGTGGGGAGAGCACTGCGGCATGCCGGACACTGTTGGTCACCAGCTCGCTCAGGATCAGCAGCGCCGGATCCACCGTGGGATGACGCAGGCCGACTCCCCACTGGACCAGCGCCTGCTCGGCCGTCTCCCTCGCCACGCGGACGGCGGACGGCTCACTGGGCACTGTGAGCACATGCCGGTGCGGCAGTGCTTCGAGCCCGGCGGACATCAGCTCTCCGCGCGGGCGAGGCGGAAGCCTGTGACGGTCTTGGGGTGTATGCGCAGCACGGTGTCGTGCGGCCCATGGCTCCAGCCGGCCAGGGTGCGCCGGTAGTGGGCGGCTTCGTTCGGGTCGCCGATCACCTCGGCGGGGCCGGACACGGTGACCGTCCAGCCGGTGCCGGTCACGACCCGGATCTCCTCCACCTGATACGTCACCGCCTCGGGTACGACGGCCGCTTGGACGGGCGCCCGGACGATCAGACGCCCGTACTCCCACACATGCCGGGCCGGCCGTACGACGGTCTGCTCCCGCTGCACATACACCAGCCGGCCCAGGCTGCTGCCCTCCACCAGCCACAGCGCCTCCGCGCCGGACACCTCGACCATGCGCAGGGCCGCGGAGGGAAGGGTCATCGGGCAGGCTCCTCAACGGATTCGGTGGACTCGGTGGACTTCGTGCTGTTCGGGATCATCGTCCGCCGGCGGTGGGCATGACTCCGGCCAGCTCCAGGTGCTCGCGAGCGCTGCGGATCGCCTCCGGCGTGGTGGCGTGATCCCGCCCGTCGTGCCGGAGCAGCTCCAACGCGCCGACGGAGTCCAGGACCTGACGCTGGCCGGCGCGAATGCCGGAGGCCAGGACGAGGATGCCGCGCCGCTGCAGCTTCTCGACCGCGTCCTTCAGGACGAGGGCACCGGTGGCATCCATCGTCGACACCCGCGACAGGCGCAGGATCACCACCCGGACGTCCGCGACCTCGGTCAGCTCCAGCAGGAAACGGTGAGCGGCGGCGAAGAACAGCGGCCCGTCGATGCGGTACGCCACGATGTGCTCCGCGAGCAGGGCGTGTTCCTCGGCGCTGTGGTCGCCGCGGTCCAGGGGGACCTGATCCAGGCGGGCCTGCTTGGCCACCGCCCGCAGCGCCAGGGCGCCGGCCACCGCCAGGCCGATGATGACGGCGTAGACGAGGTCCAGGGCCAGGGTGGCGACCGCGGTGAGGACGAGGATCAGCGCGTCGGAGCGAGTGGCCCCGGCCATGGCCCGCAGGGAGCCGACCTCGACCATGCGGATCGCGGTGGCCAGCAGCACACCCGCCAGCGCGGCCAGTGGGATCTTGGAGACGAGGGGCGCGGCGGCGAAGACGATGACGGCGAGGATCGCGGCGTGGGTGAGCGCGGCGAGCCGGGAGGTCGCGCCGGTACGGACGTTGACGGCGGTGCGGGCGATGGCGCCGGTAGCGGGGACGCCGCCGAACAGCGGGGCGGCGATGTTGGCCAGGCCCTGGCCGAACAGCTCCCGGTCGGGGTCGTGCTTCTGGCCGACGGTCATGCCGTCGGCGACCGACGCCGAGAGCAGGGACTCCAGGGCGGCGAGGGCGGCGACCGCGACGGCGGGGGCGAGCAGGGAGCCGAGCGCGCCCGGGTCGAGGAAGGAAAGGGAAGGGGCGGGCAGGCCGGACGGCAGGTCGCCGATCGGCTTCGCCGCGTCCAGGCCCGCGAGCTGGGCGACGAGGGTGGCGGCGATCACCGCGACGAGGGAGAAGGGGATCGTCGGCCGCCACCTGGCACCGCCGAGCATGACCACGGCCACGGCGACCGCGAAGCCGACGGCCGTCCAGTTCGGAGCCTTCGCGAACTCCTCGACCGCCCGCCAGGAGACCACCAGGATCCGGTCGCCCTCGGGCCTGGGCACGCCGAGGGCGTTCGGGATCTGCTGCAAGCCGATGACGCAGGCGATGCCGAGGGTGAAGCCCTCGACCACGGGGGCGGGAACGTACTGCATGTACTTCCCGGCCCGCAGCCCGGCCAGCGTCACCAGCATCACGCCGGCCATCAGTCCGACGGTCAGCACCCCGGTCGGCCCGTACTCGGCGACGATCGGCACCAGGACGACGGTCATCGCCCCCGTGGGCCCGGACACCTGCAGATTCGATCCGCCGAAGACCGCGGCCAGCGCGCCCGCGACAACCGCGGTGGCCAGCCCCGCCTCGGCACCCAGCCCGGAGGAAACCCCGAAACCGAGCGCGAGCGGCAGCGCCACGATCGCGACGGTCAGCCCCGCGAGCAGATCCCGGCGCGGGTCGCGCCGCACGTCCGCCAGATCGGCCCGGCCGGGCAGCAGAAACGTGATCCGGGCCCACGCCCGGCTGATCCTCGGGGTCATCGCGCGACGACCTCCGCTTCCCGCAGCTCGGCCAGCAGCTCGCCCTGCCCGGTGAGCATCTCGGTCAGGATCCGGCGCGCGGCCTTCATCAGATCCGCTACGTCCCCGCCGGCCAGTGCGTAGACCACCGTGGAGCCCTGACGGGTGGAGGTGACGATCCCGGACCGGCGCAGGACCGCGAGCTGCTGCGACAGGCCGGACGGTTCCACCTCGATGGCGGCCAGCAGGTCCCGCACCGGCATCGGTCCGTCCTGGAGAAGTTCCAGCACCCGTATCCGCACGGGATGCCCCAGCATCCGGAAGAACTCGGCCTTGGCCTGGTACAGCGGAACCGACACGACCCCTCGACTTCTTGGAGACAGCACCCCACCCGGGGCCACGCGGAAGGTGCTGCGCCCGCGGCAACCATTGCAGGCGCAGCAAACAAAGCATCTAACCAATTGCAGAATTTTGCAATTCAGCATCCATGGTGACCGCCTGTGACCACCTGCTGCTCAGTCGGTCCGACCGCCCCACCGGTTGTCGGCCCGCTCCCGCTCCGCGTCCCACTGGGCCATCCGTCACTGGTCCAGGCACGCCCCGCCCGCCACAGGTGACACCCGCGACAGCCGCAGCCATGAACACCGCGACGCTCCGCACGCTTCCATACAACGAAAAGCCCCACCTCGAGCCGGGAGCACGAAGCCCGGCGGGACGAAGTCCCGGGTCGACAGCCGCCGGTCACGCCGGGCACGGGCACGGGAGTCCGCGCCCGATGACAAAGCGAAGCCTGGTCATGTGCAGTCACCATGACCGCCGGCTCTGCCACCGCCGACATACGTCGGCCGCCGTCGAAGGCATTGCCTGCATCGACGACGGCCGACGACAGGGGCTCCGGCCGGCGGCGAACGGCTGACAGCATCTAACCAATTGCGAAAATTGGCAATTCACCATCCGGCTGACGCCCTGCAAACCTACCCGCGGGCCAGGTCAAGCCTTCTTGACCACACTCGACTTCAGCTGCATGGCCCCGAAGCCGTCGATCCTGCAGTCGATGTCGTGTCCGTCGACCCCGTCGACGAGGCGGATGCCGCGCACCTTGGTGCCGGCCTTGATACCGGAGGGGCTTCCCTTGACCTTGAGCGCCTTGACCACGACCACGGAGTCACCGTCCTGCAGAACGTTGCCGACGGCATCTCTGACAACCCGCTCGGCGGGAGCACCGGAATCCTGGGCGCCCTCGGCGGGCACCCATTCGTGGCCGCACTCCGGGCAGACCACGAGGGCGTTCATCTCGTAGGTGTACTCACAGGAGCACTTCGGACAGGGAGGAAGGTTATCGATCACCTCGCCAGGGTATCCGGCGCCATCCCTGCCCCAACCGGGCGAGAAGCACCCCGCAACCCCCGCCCGAACCAGAGGGCGACGGCAGCCGTCGCCGTCGCCCAGTTCGACGGGCGTCGGCTCTGTGGGCATCCATGTCGTCCGGACATGAAGCCGGGCGTGTACAGACCGCGCCGGGCCAGCCCAGACGTGTTCACCGACGGTCAGCATGGTGGCCGCCGCGAGCACCTCGCCCTCATGGCGGGCGAGGTGGAGCCGCATGCGGTCCGGGTCCTCGGCTCCGAGCGCCGTCCACATGCGCTGGAAGTAGCACAGCGGCCGCGGGATGTACCGGTCCCGCTCGGCAGTTTTGACGTAGATCTCGTAGGGGGCGGCCAGGTCCTCGTAGCCGCCCTGGACGACCTTGACGCCGGCCTTCTCGGCCTTCTTGATGTTGCGGCGCCACTGCTGGTTCAGGCCGCGCCGGACCTCCTCCAACGGCCGTCCCGCGAAAGGCACCTGGAACACGTAGCGCGGCTGACCGGCGGCGAAGCCGTCCTCGCTGCCGGGCTCCGTCTGCTGCCAGCCCATCCGGCGCAGCCGGTCGGCGATCTCGAAGGCCCGGGGGTCGCGCGCGATGGGCTGCACGTTCCGCAGCCGCCGAGCCTGCGGACCGGCGATCGCGGACTTGACCGCCTCGGCACTCCAGCGACGGGCCACCACAGGCTGGCCCAGTGTGCCCAGCCGGGCAACCTGCTGCCCGCCGTCCACGAACCCGGCCTCACCCCGACCCTGGCAACCGCCCTCGACCTCGGCCTGGCGCACCCCACGGACAGCTGACGAGCCGAACAGCCGCTGAGCTCCCTCCCACTCGGAGGCCAGGAACGGCATGTGCGGGGCTTCGGACCATCTGGACACAGGATTTCGTCTGTCCATGGCCCCACCCGAGGCTGGCTCCCCACGTCCTTCGCCGGGCAGGGCCGAATGCAAGAATGCGGCCCTTGAGCGAATATGCACGGGCTCGCACTGAAGTACGAGCGACGCCGGGAGCCGGGGGTAGCCATGGCAGTGGTCATGTGTCCGTTGTGCAGTGACGACGAGGACATCGAGGTGGTGGGTGCCCTCGACGACGGACGCCAACTCGTCAGACACCGGTGCGGCTTCGAGTGGAAGCATCGGGCGGCCGTCACCCCTCAGGGGAATCTCCCCCGCTCCTTCAGCGACCTCAAAGCCCGCTTCCCGAAGCCCGAAGACGTCGAGCCCCGGTGGCGGGAACGGGCGACCCGGCTCAAGAAGCAATACCTCGCCACCCATCCCGGCTTCCACCCTGAAGTGGCGGCCTACTGGGCGAAGTACCAGCAGATCTTCTCTCCTGACGGACTGCGGACGAGCGATCCGAGGCTTCTCAAGGACTTCGCCAACTCCGACATCGGAGCCCACCCGGGCAACCAGGCCACGTTCAACTCCGCGTGGAACGCCATGGGCGACACCGCGGCCGGCCGGGCCACGAGCAAGACCATCGCGTACCTCCTGTACGGGCCCGACGACGTCCCGGTCGAGGACCGGCTGCAACAGCTCCTGAGCGGCGCCCAGCCGTTCGCCATGACCGGCTTCAAGGAAGCCCTCCTCACGAGGGTTCTCTGCGTGATGGAGCCCGAGCGGTTCCTGTCGATCCTCAAGTACACGACGGAGGCGGGCGGCAAGCGGGAGATCGCGCAGATGGTCTACGGCCTGGAGCTGCCGGCGCCGGAGTCGGTGAACTGGACCCTCGGCCGGCTCATCCTCTGGAGCAACGACCTCCTGCGTGCCCTGGTCGGCGAAGGGTTCGCCAACCAGCAGCACTCCGCCGCGTTCCTGTGGTGGGCCAAGGACCAGCCGGGCGGGCCGCAGTAGGCGAACACAGTTGCCTCCGTGGGGGCGATGCAGGCAGAGGCCCAGGGCACCAGCCGCAGGCGAGGGCCACGCGGAGCGGGCTCACGGGTCCGGCGGCCCGGAGACGTAGGCGTCCATGCCGGCTGCGGCCGAGGGACAAAGAATCTGCTCCTGCACCCGGTACACGTCGTCCGCTACCACGTTGTTGATGTTCACGGCCCGGGCTTCGCCGTTGCGTAGTCCGCACCCCGCCATCATCACGATCTCCAGCGCAAGGTCGTCACCCGCGACAGCCAGAGCCTGCTTCACATGGGCCAGGTCCGGAAGGACCACCCTCTGGCGAACATACTCCGGCTCGATATCAGCTTCCGAGAAGTGCACTGTTGGCGTCGGCGTCGGGTACTTCGTTTCCAGTCCCCGATCCTCCTCAGGGGATCGCGACGCCGTGAACCGCGCAGGCCGATCTGATCCGCTGTATTGCCGCACCGAATGCGGCGGCTTCGTTCTCCATGCCTGCTGTGGTGAGGTCGCCTATGGCGTGCATCAGCTCGGCGTCTCCGCTGTCGGTGGCCAGCCGTAAGGAGTCGAAAAGCTTCATGTTGGTCTCCGTGGGGCCCGGCGGAGCGGCGAACAGCGCGGCCTGCAGTTCGCACGCTTTGCGAGCGGAGTCCTGGCCGGTCGCGTGCGTGGGTTCGTCGGTTGGGTCGTTCGTGTAGCCAGGGGCTGGGGCACCCGCGATCCCGTACAACACGAAGCACAGGCCGACGCCCAGCACGGTGCGAGACACCGTGATCCGTGCGGGGCGTGGCGGTGCCCCGCGTATGACCACCGGCCGACTCCACCGCATCATGGGTGCGGCGGCCAGCACCATTGCGCAGGTGGCCAGGGTGCCCAGCACGAGGATCCTCATCGTGGTGTCGAACACCCATCCGGCCTCGACGCCCGCTGTGCAGCCGGCACCGGCCCTCAGCCCGTCCACGCACCGGAAGCCGCTGTTGACGACGATGAGCGCGACTGCGTTCAGCAGCGCAGCGGCCCCACCGCTGAAGAGCGCTGCGGGAACGGAGAAATGGGCAGGCGCGCCTTTCCGCCGAAAGTCGCGCAGTACCGGCAGCGACGCGACTGCCGCCAGAAGGACGGCAGCGACGAGCGACCAGTGGGAGAAAGCCCACAGGAAACCATCCGTCGTCCGGGTTTCCTCGGGGACGTCGGCGCGAAGCAGGAGCCGCGCTGCCGCAGATCCACCGGCGAACAGCACGCCCGCGGCCACAGGGAGCACCAACACCGTGCGATGGCCCAGGATCTGCCGTCCGGCGCGGGGCGCGCTCAACGGGAAGAGCCAGAGCACGACGACCGCGGCCAGCGCGGGACCCCACAGAGCGAGTCTGGTCACCATCGGATGCTCGAACAGCACGTAGAACCAGAAAGGTCCGGCCGGCATCGCGCCTGAGGCAAGTTCGTATCCGTCTCTGGCGAGGCGGTCCAGTGGCTCGTTCAGGTCGGCGCCGAAGTCGGCGAGCAACGGCCAGAACGTGAGGACCACCGTCAACGGCACGGCCGGCGCGAGCGCAGCGGGCTTCCACGCACGCCACGGAGCGCCGCCGGACTGCCAGATGCGGGCACCGAGGCTGATCCAGGCGACAGCGGCAGTGACCACGGCGAGCAGTGCGGTGGCCGGCACCGGCCAGGCGAGGGGGGATCCCGCACCGCCCCATCCCCCGACATCGGCCCCGATGCCGGAGGGAGCCATCCGGTAACCGGCGAGCAGTCCCGCGGTGAGACCGGCCCCGACACGCACGGTGGTCGGCCAGGAGCGGAGTGCGCCAGGTGCCGACAGAACCGCCTCGCGCCAGGCTCCCGCGGCGACCAGCGCGCTCAGGAACAGCGCCGGAGCCAGCGACGCCGCCCACCGCAGCAGGTCCGGACCGGCGCTCCCGAAGGCCAGAACGAGAAAGGAGTTCAGCCCCTCGACGGCCAGGGCCGCGGTGGCGCCGGCGGCAACGCTCTCCCAGAAGCCCAGCTGCCAGGCCGCGGCGGGGGCTAGGAGCCGTGCGATGCGTCTTTCGGGTGCGGGGTGCATGCCGAACCGGCGGCGCAGGCGGGTGCGCCACCGGTTCGGTGCCGTCGCGCCGGGCGGATGCGCGGTGGGCAGAGCCCGTATCAGATCGTCCGGTCCTCCGAGCCAGTCGCATGCCGTGCGGTCGGCCTCGTACTCGCGGACTCTGATGAGTGAGGTGCGCACGATGTGGACCAGGAAGGTCAGGGCCACCAGCCGCCAGAGCCAGGCGTAGCCGGACTGGCGGTCGGTGGTGAGCAGGGACAGGGGGACCGGAAGGACAGCGGTGACGGCAAAGGCCCACCAGAGGGCCTTCGCCAGGTAGTGAGTATGCGCGTCGCGGTGTCGTACATGGGCGAGTTCGTGGAGGACCACGGCGCGGAACCTGCCGGGGTCCCGGTGCAGCAACTGCCGCAGACCGGAATTGAGCCGGATCCGGTAACGCCCCGCCCGTCCGAAGGTGATCGCGTCCGCGGTGGGGATCGGTGCGCCGAGGAACTCGGGCGACACCGGAAGGCCGGCCCGGGCCACCAGTTGGTGCAGTTCGCGGTCGAGTTCCGGCTGCTTCGGGCCGGTGAGCGGTCGGGCGTCGTCACGCCACAGGCGCCACCGCGGGTACACCGCGTACAACCCGGCCGCGGTCAGTATCAGCAGCGCTCCGGTCACCAGGATCCACCCCGCGACGGCCCGGTCGAACGGAGCCATGCACGCCGCCTGGCGTGCGGCGAAGCCATCCGCGGTGCTTGCTTCGGCGACACGGACCGAGCATTCCTGGGTGCGCCTCAGATAGGCGTTGTCCCGGGACACCATGCCGTAGTAGGTCAGGTTGTGGGTGCCCGTGGTGGACGCCGCCACCGCCGCGACCAGCAGCGCCGTTCGGGCCGTCGTCGGTGACGGCGCCTGGCTGGACCACTGCGTGCTCATGCCGGCGGCTGGGCCGGGGGAACCTGCGGCGCGCACAGGGATCCGTACAGTGCGTCCGCGAAGAGCAGCGCTTCTTCCTCGGGCCGGAACCGCCTGGCCACCACCAGCGCCGCCTCCCGGACGCGGACGAGGTCCTCGTGCGTCAATTCTTCCGGGTCCCCTGCCTGAGAGGCCGGTTCCGCAGGCGCGGCCTCCGACCGGCCCCGCAGCCTCCGGAGCCGGGCCGCCACACGGGATCCCCAGGAGCGCAGCAGCCCCTGAACCGGAGGCAGCACCACCTCCGCCACTGCGACCAGCACCAGAGGCGTCACGACCTCGACCAACTCCGCTCCGAAGCCGACGTCTTCGCCACCCGCGGCACGATCGGGATGCGCGAGCCGAAGAGCGCGTTTCGGATTACGGAGGAAGGATTCGCCGCATTCGGCGAAGTAGGGAAGCTCGTCAGGAGCCAGAGCTTTGATCGCTTGCTCGGACAACGCCAGAACCCGGAGCCGGGCCTGAGTCGCTGCGGATTCGTCCCTCGGCATGGGCACCCCCTGAACCCTCTGTCTGCCTCTGTATTGGTGTGGGAATCCTGTCGGCGGTGCACCGCGCGTTTCCGGACCCGGACGCTCCGAGGAACGTCCGGGGTGCGTGGCCGCTCTGGTGAACATCTGTTCCGGCGGCGCACAGTCACGGCACCTCGCATCGCGCCGGCCCTCCTCAGAACGCGAGATGCTCGTCAGTCGCCCGGGTATGGCTACGTCCTGGCCCACTGAACCGCCGGGCACCGTGGACGTCAGCGCCAGGTAGGTGCCGCCGGACATCGCGCCGACATGTGGAGAACCCCATTGAAAGCTGGTCGCATTGGGGTGATTGATTCGAGTCCAGTGGGCGTCTTTTGCCTCGAAACTCGGATTCAACAGGTATGAAATTTTATGCCCCCCTGAAGACAGTGCCGGGCCGCTTCGGACCCAGGTACTCGAGCACGGTTCGGTCAGCCACCAGTGAAGGCCGCGCCTGCGCGTGCCGCATCAGGGAACTCCCTCAGTCCACCAATCCCGCGCGGGTGAGGGTGCGGGCCAGGTCGGAGCGGGAACGGATGCCGAGCTTGCGGTAGACCCGGGTGAGGTGCACTTCTACTGTCTTGCGGGAGATGAACAAGGCGCTCGCCGCCTCCACGTTGCTGAGTCCTTGGGCGATGGTCCGTGCGACCTGCAGTTCCTGGGCCGTCAGGAGGTGGATCGCCGGTGCGCGAACGCCTTCCGCGGCCGTGCGGTGTCCACATGCCGCCAGTTCGGCTTCGGCTCTGGCCGCCCAGGGACGAGCGCCCAATGTGGTGAGGGCGGCGTGCGCGGCGAGCAGCGGGGCCTTCGCCGCCGCCGGGCGACGTAGCCGCCGCATCACCATGCCGTGCACCAGTTGGGTTCGGGCGTGCTCGAAGACCATTTCCCGGCGGGCGTGGGCCCGGTCCGCCACCGCCAGCCACTCCGCTGCCTCATCGGCCCGGGTCGCCAGGAGGGCGCGGCAGCGCGCCGCAACGGCCTCCGGCCAGGCCAGTCCGGTTGCCCGGGCACGCTCGTCCAACCAAGCGACCAGTTCGGCCGCCCGGTCATGCCGACCTCTGCGGACCTGCGCCTCCGTCAGGTCCGCGACGAAGGTCAGCATGTTGGGGTTGGCCAGACCCGTCTCCTGGGCCAGCGCGAAGGCCCGTTCCTGGTGGAGTACGCAGTCGTCCAGGTCGCCTGCGGTGAAAGCGGCCGATCCGAGGGCACCCTGTGCGAAGACCTCCAGACCGCGTGCCCCAGGCCCGCCTCCGTGTCCCCGGTATGCCGCGATGTGGGCCTCGCAGCCCGCGCGGTCGCCGCGCTGTCCGTCCAGGCGGGCCAAGAGGATCAGCGCGTAGCCGCCCATTGCCGTCTGCCCGAGCTCCCGCGCCCAGCGCACGGCCTCGACGCCATCCGCGCGAGCGGCCGTCCAGTGTCTCCAGCTCTCGACCTCGCACCTGCCCGCGAGAGCATACGGAAGTATTCCGGGTAAACCGTCGCGCCGTATCCGGTCGACGGCATCGCTCAGGACGGACCTGGCGGCAGTGTCCTCATCCACCCATGACAGAGCCTCGCCTATCTGCACTGTCAGCTGCTGCAGTTCGGGCGTCCGGGCCTCGGGGAGCGTCGCGCGTTCTCGCAGCAGCAGCTCCCGGCCCTCCCGGACCCGCCCGGCCAGCGCCTGGGCAGCCCCGAGCAGGACGGTTCCCGGACGGCGCTGTCGCTGGACCGCTCCCCTGTCGTCGGCCCGCGCGGTATCAGCGAGTCCGGCACATTTCTGGGCGAGTTCCACGGCCAGGCTTACCCGCCCGGCCATCGCCGCGGGCAGTGTGGCCGCGCCGTAAAGGGCACCCGCCCGGGCCGGATCCGTGGTCCGGACCGCCTCGGCAGCCGCCACCAGCAGCTGATGCGCCTTCGCGGGGTCTCCCAGCCAGGCACAGGCCTGGCCGCGCAGGAGTTCGATGTCCGCAGTCAGGAGGGGATCGTGGCTCCACCGCAGCGCCTGCTCGCACCACCGCACGGCATCCCGGGGAGCACTGCTGTGGAAGCTGTCCGACGCGGCCTTGAGCAGACGTACGGCCCGGTCGTGCGCCGCAGGTGACAACTCGGCCGCCCGGTACCAGGCTTCGGCCGCGCTTCCCGGGGCCCCGAGCCGCCGCGCCTGCGCGGCCTCGGCGGCCAGGGCCCCCGCCACCTCCTCGTCGGGCCCGTCGGCCACGGCCGCGAGGTACCAGGCGCGCAGGCCGGCCGGCGACGACTCGGCCAGGGCTCGGTAGACCCGCAGTCTCTGGTCCGGCCCGCACCCGCGCAGGACCAACGGCCGCAGCACGGGATGGCGCAGTCGGTAGCCACCCCCCGGATCCATGAGTACCAGTCCCGCTGTCTCGGCCGGTGTCAGGGCTGCCATCGGCAGATCGACCGCGGTGAAGGCCCGCTCCAGCACGGGAATGTCCCCCGAGCGACTCGCGGCCACATATGCCAGAGCCTCTCGAGTCTCCGGGGGAAGCGCCTGGAGGGCTCCCCGCCACGCTCGCTCCACCAGGGGGCCGGGCGTCTCCCAGGTCTTCTCCCACGAATCCGGCCCGCTGTGCCTGCTGTCCCGCAGTACCGCCGCGTACTCCACCAGCACCAGCGGGTTTCCCAGGCTGAGTTCCACCAGCCGGGCTGACTCGGGTTCTCCGGGGTCGAGGCCGCGCTGTCGCAGCAGTTCGTCGCACGCGTCGTCGTCCAGTCCGGACAGGGGCAGCTGTGGTATGCCCTCCCATGCCGTCTCGGTGTCCGAGCCGGTCCTCGCTGCCATGACCAGCGCGACCGGCTCCGACTCCAGGCGTCGCGCCACGAAATGCAGGACCTGCCGGGACGACGGATCCGCCCAGTGCAGATCGTCCACGAGCACAACCAGGGGTTCCGCTTTGCCGGCGGCGGCCAGTACGCCGAGCGCACCCGCACACACCGCGTACGGGTCCGGGCCGGTAGCCTCGGAGAGGCCGAAGCAGGCCTCCAACACCCGCCGCTGAGGTGCCGGCAGTTCCACGAAGTGCTCACGCAGCGGCAACAGGACCTCGGCGAGTACCGCATACGGCAGGATCGCTTCTGATTCCACACCCCGGGCCTGCAGCACCCGAGCGTGACTGCGCCGGGCGGTGTGCTCCAGCAGCGCGCTCTTGCCGATCCCCGGGTCGCCGGGCAGCAACAGCGCCGCACCACGATCGGGAAGCCCCGCCAGCAGGCTGTTCAGCAAGCCGCACTCCTGCTCCCTGCCGACCAGTGGCATGGGTGCGGCCGTACCGGCTCCCGCCTCAGTCGCACCTCGGTTCCACAGACGGTGGCTGGTGTGCATCCCGCCCCCCATCAACCCGGCGCTGCGGTCTGTGAAGTGGCCGTGCCCCCGTTGAGCCAACGCGGCCTTCCAGCACATCACCAGGGTGCCCTCTTCCCCATCGGCCGCGTCGGCATGCTTGCGGAGCCGCCGGCTTTCCCACGCGACCGAGACAGCCCCGCACCGGGGCGGCAGCGGGACCTGGCAGACCCGCGCCTACCCCCTCAGGACGCCCCAGCCGCTGGTAGGTACCCATTCAGGCGTGGTCCTCGCCGGACCAGCAGCCAGCGGCAGGAGTAGTCGTGGCCGGCCACTTGTGAGGTATCCACACGCTGAGGCCGGCAGCCGCCTCCTTCGCCCAGATGCCGAGATGAGGGGGTCAGCTCTCGCAGTTGCCGACGGAACCCCAGCGAAGAAAATCCGCACCGCCGGCCCCGTCGAGGACCGCAACCGCGTACCGGGCGTAGCCCCATTCCGGCCGGGCGCGGGATTCGGTGAGGACTGACCGGCAGGCCACACCTGCGGCGGTCTGCCCCCAGTCCTCCCGCATGCTCTGGTCCCATTCGGGCTTGGTCGCCCACACGTACATCACGCCTTCGTCCGGGGCGAAGCCGATGCTGGTGTTCTCGTCGCTGATGTAGCGGGGGTCATGGACCAGCCGGGAATTGCCGTTCCACCCCACGAAAAGCTGGTGGACCGCCTCGGTTGCCACGCGGATCTCGTCCTTGTCGACGCTCGGGATCCGCGCGGCCGTCAGGCCGGCCTCGGTGGGATTCCAGTTCGGATCCTGCCCCTGGTCGCTGGTGGTGCGTTCGATGGTCTGTGTGACGCAGCCGGTGTTGGTACGGAAGTCGTCCTCCCACACGATGGCGGGTGCCGTGGGAGTGGTGTTGTCCACCAGCACGTACTCGTCGTACGGAAGATCCTTGTAGATGTCCGCCATCATGCGCAGGGTGAGACAAGCGTCCTTGGCCGCTCCCTGGATGACGCGTGACTCGACTGCCGGGCCGCTGATCGCGACGTAGATCTCTTTCCTCGGCTGGGCGTAGCTCACGTCGTACCGGCCGCTGTAGTTGTACTCCTCGCCGACTCCCAGGCTGACGTCGTGCCCGAGCGCGGCCTCGGTCTCGATCTCGGCCTCCCCCTTGGCGCGGCGGGCCGCACGCCATGTGGTGATCGTCGCCTCGTCGGCGTCCGCGGACGGTGACGGGTCCGAAGTCCGGGGACTTGCACTCGGTGAAGCGGGAGCGGACGCATCGGTGATCGTCGTGGAGGACGCGCTGTCGAGGTGGCGGGAACTCGAGGGCGGTGTCTCCGACCTGTCGGGCTGAAGGGCGAGCGCTCCACCCGTCAGGCCGCCGATGACGACGCCCGTGGCCACGGCGATGCCCACCGTGCGTCTGCGTGAACGGGCGTGAGGGTGCCAGGCCGGGTCGTCCAGGGCGGGCACGTCCCACTCGGCCGCGACGAGATCACCGACCAGCGTCGGTTCCGCACCGGCCGGGATGACCTGTGTGGCCTGGGACGCGAGAAGAACGGCGCATTCCTCGGCGGCCTCACTCGCGGTGGTTCGGCTGCCCGGCTCCTTGGCAAGGGCACTCTCCACGAGGGTGCGGAGTTCGCCGGGAACGCCATGGAGGTCGGGTTCCTCGGACATGACACGGTAGGCGACCACGTCAGGAGCTCCCGTGCCGAAGGGCAGGCGTCCGGTCGCAGCGTAGGCGACGAGCGCGCCCCAGGCGAACAGGTCGCTTTCGGGGCCGGCGCTGCCGGCGCGGTAATACTCGGGGCTGATCCAGCCGGGGGTGCCGGTCACGATGCCGGTGCGGGTCACGGACGTGCCGTCGGCGGCGTGGGCAATGCCGAAGTCCAGGACGCGGGGGCCGGCAGGGGTGAGTATGACGTTCTGCGGCTTGACATCCCGATGGACGACGCCGGCAGCGTGGATGGCCGCGAGAGCCTGAGCAGTGCCTGTCGCGAAGGCATACAAGGTGCTCTCGGCAAGCGGCCCGTGGGCGGCGAGATGCCGGTCGAGGGTTGGCCCTGGAACGTACGCAGTGGCCAGCCACGGCGCATCGGCATCCGGATCGGCGGCAACCAGAGGTATGAGAAACGGCCCCTGCACACGCGCGGAGAGCTGAACCTCGCGGCGGAACCGGGCCCGAAACTCGGGATCCTCGGCCTGCGTGGAATGAACGACCTTCACCGCGACGCGGAGGCCGGCGGCGTCGAGGCCGGCGTGAACGGTGCCCATACCACCCGAGCCGAGACGGCCGATGATCCGGTAGGGACCGACCCGCTTCGGGTCACCGGGGCGGGCGGGCAGCACCCGCCCGCCGGAGCGAGTACTGCTCACGGGGGCTTCCGTTCTCCGTCACCGGCAGAGTACGAAGGCCGGACGCGCGCCGAATGGGTACGCCCATGCCTGGAAGCTGGATGTTATCTGTGCATCATCACAATGAGCGCCGTCCTCTCAGGGAGTCGTCAGCGATGCCGTAGTCAAGCAGAAGCGCTGATGAGGAAGCCGGGAGTGGAGAGTCCCCGGGTTCGGCACGGGGGCTTCTCACAGTCCTTGACGCCGTGGCGGTCACCAAGTGCTGGCCGGATACTGACTTACCTGACGAAACATCAGGCACCGGAGACACGCCAAGGACGGGGCGACCGCGTCTCACATCCCGGTTTTCCCTGGTCACCCCGCTTCGTCATCCGACCCCGGAACATCGGCTCTGCCACATCCTCGTACGCCGGTCCGCTGTTGATCTTGGGGGGCCTCCGGGCGTAGTGGAGTTTGACGTCTCCACTCACCTCGGAGGCCCTGGCATCGGCGCGGGCACGGCGCCGCCGCTGTCGGGATGCTCATCACCATGAACAGCCTCATGGCCACGGCCAGGAAGAACTGCCGGACGATCGGGGCGAGCCCCGAGGCTGCCGTCGCCACCGCCGTGGTGAGCAGGTAGGCGACGACAACGGCCGCGGGCAGGCGCCCGGTACGAGGTGTCCTCCCCAGTTGCCTACTCGGCTCGGCCCTTCAGGTATCGACAGAGGTGAAACCCCCGCCGGCGGCCGAGGGACGTGTCAGTCGTCGGCGAGTGCCTCGTGGACGGAGGAGACCGCGCCGGCGCCGTCGCCGACGGCGGTGGCCACTCTTTTCGTCGAGCCCGCCCGGAGGTCGCCGACTGTGAAGACCCGGGGTGCGCTGGTCTGGAACGGGAGTGCCGTACCGGCAGGCAGGCGGCTGTCCGTGAGGACGAAGCCGTCGTGGTCCTTGGCCACGCCGTCCAGCCAGCCCGACACCGGGTCGGCGCCGATGAAGCAGAACAGGGCGCGGCTGGCCAAACGGTCCCGCAGCCCGTCGGACTTCTCGGCGACGATCGACGCGAGGGTGTCCTCGCCGCCCAGTTCGCGGATCGTGCTGCTGGTGTGGACCTGGATCCGCGTATGCGCTCGGATCCGGTCGGTCAGGTAGGACGACATCCGGGCCCCGAGATCGGCGCCGCGGACGATCAGATCCACCGTCGCACCACGGGCGGCGAGCGACAGGGCCGCCTGCCCGGCCGAGTTGGCGCCGCCGACGACCGTCACCGGCTGGTCCTCATAGCCTCGGACGTCCAGCTCGGTCGCGGCGTACCGGACGCAGCCGGACCTCTCGAAAGTCGTCCATTGCGGCAGGTCGAGGTGCCGGTAGCGCGCCCCGGTCGCGGCGATCACCGCGCGGCACTCAATGCGTGCGCCGTCCTCCAGCAGGACGGCCGGCCGTCGCTCCTCGGAGAGGTCCAGGCCGGACACCGCGCAGGGCGAGTGGATCCGTACACCGAACTTGAGTGCCTGGACCATCGCCAGACGGGTCAGGCTTTCGCCGCTGACTCCGTGCGGGAAGCCCAGATAGTTCTCGATGCGGGCGCTCTTGGCGGCCTGGCCGCCGAGCCCGGCGCGGTCCAGCAGTACGGTGACGAGACCCTCGGACGCCCCGTAGACGGCGGCGGCCAGACCCGCCGGGCCGGCGCCCACCACGACGAGATCGACCGGCCGCCCGTCGGCTCGATAGGTGAGACCGAGCACCTCGGCAACGGCTCTGGGCGTCGCGCGCCTCAGCAGCGAACCGTTGACCATCGCGGCGGGGAGGTCGTCCTCGCCGAGCCCCGCCAGTGTCATCAGCGAGCGTCCGGGGTGCGAGGCCGCGTCGAGCCAGGAGTGCGGCAGGAGCATCTGCGTCACGTAGGTGCGTAGTTCCAGCGTCTCCGCGGCGTACGGCCGGCCGACGAGCTCCAGGGCGTTGCCTGCCGCCCCGCGGATCACCTCGCGTCGTTCCCTGAACGCCTCGATCAGTGTGTCGGCGATGTCGACCTGCTCGGCGAGGGCCCGGCGCAACATCGCCGCCCTGATCCGGACGACTGTCCCGGCGGACACCACCCGGGCGGTGAGGTAGACGTGCTGACCGGTCAGCAGGTTGAGCTCGCCGAGGAAGTCTCCGGGGCCGCCCCGGTAGATCAGACGCTCCGGCTCGATCGCCGTCGCGTCCCGGACGATGTCCACGGTCGCCGACCGGAGCAGGAAGAAGTCGTAGGTGTCGTCGCCGGACGTGTACAGATCCCGGCCGGGCTCGGTGTGTTCCACCTCGCCGTACTCGGCGAGCCGCCGGAACTGCTCGTCGTCCAGGACCGGCCCGCGCTGTGCCGCACCGTCGTTCAAGTAATTCCTCCGTTGAGTCGGGCTGTTCAGGCGCGGACCGGAACGGGCGCCGGCTTCACCCGGGCGACGGTCGTGACGTACAGGAGCAGACCCGCGGTGGTGAGGACGAAGCCGGCCCACACGGTGGACAAGGTCCCCCAGCCGGCGTCGAGGGCGACCGCGCCGCCGATCGCGCCGAGACAGTTGGCCAGGTTGAGGGCGGCCAGGTTGAGCGTTCCCATCAAGGTCGGGGCGTCCGGTGCGAAAGCGGTCAGCCGGACCTGGATGGTGGGGATGGCGAACATCATGGTCGCGCCGACGCCGAACAGGCAGGGCAGCAGGATCACCAGGTTGCCGCCTGCCACACCGATCAGCACCAGGAACGCCAGAGCACCGCCGTAGCCCAGGATCAGACCGCGGTTCTCGTACCGGTCGGCGACACGTCCGCCGACGTGGTTGCCGACCGCCATGCCCAGGCCGAAAACGGCGAGCGCGATCGGGATGAGCGAGGGGTCCCGGAGAGCCGATCATCACCCCGACGGCGTACGCGGTGATCGCGTAGGTCGCGACCGGAACGGACACATCCAGATCGGACGCGAACAGCTGGATGACGCCGTTGCTGCCGAACTCGCCGGCGCCGATCGCGAAGGTCCCCAACGCCAGTGCGAACAACGTCAGTCTCGGATGCCTGATGGGTGACTTGGCGGAGGTGTGCCGCTGCTCCTCGGCGGTGCACTGGCTGTCGTATGCGCGCTGATGCATCATTTCGCCTCGTCTCGTCCTCGGCAGGAGGGTCAGTCGGACGGCGTTGGGGCCGGTGCGGGACGGAGATCGGGCGTGGGGGGCCGGTCGTCGCCTTCCCGGAGGCCGTGGCGGGCGTAGAAGCGCCGCAGGGGCGCCGGCGCCCACCAGTTCGCGTTTCCGAGCAGGCGCATCGTGGCCGGTACCAGCAGCGCCCGGATGATCGTCGCGTCCACCAGGACGGCGATGAGCATCGCCACCCCGATCAGCTTGATGAACGTGATTCCGGAGACGGAGAACAGCCCGATCACGACCAGGATGAGCAGCGCGGCGCTGGTGATGATCCGGCCGCTGCGCTGCAGCCCGACCGCGACCGCCGCGGTGTTGTCGCCGGTCCGGTCGTACTCTTCGCGGATCCGGGACATCAGGAAGACCTCGTAGTCCATCGACAGCCCGAACACGACCGCGAGGACCAGGATCGGCTGGGTCGCTTCCAGCGTCCCGGTGGAGGTGAAGTGCAACAGGCCGGACAGATGGCCGTCCTGGAAGATCAGGACCAGTGCGCCGAACGAGGCGCCGAGCGACAGGATGTTCATCACGATCGCCTTGACCGGCAGCACGACGGAGCCGAAGGCGAGGAACAGCAGGACGAAGCCGGCGCCGCCGATGATCAGCGCCATCCAGGGCAGCAGATCGCCCACGGCGTCGAGTTGGTCGGCCAACTGCGCGGTCTGGCCACCCACCAGCGCCTCACCATCCGGCGGTGCCGGTACGGCCCGGATCCGGCTCACGAGATCCCTCGACCGGGGCGATATGGGGTCGCCCTCGTACATGATCGTGACCCGGGCGACGTCGCCGGACCGACCCGTGACCTCGGCTCCTGACACCCCGTCGACAGTCTGGACGGCGTCGACGTAGCGCTCCAGACCGGCCCGGTCCGACGAGGTCACGATCGCCTCGATGGGCACCTGACCGTTCCGTACGAAGTCCCGGTCGACGGTTTCCGAGACCACACGGCTCTCGGTACCCGTCGGCAGCACCCTCGGGTCGATACCGCCGAACTCAACGCGCAGGAAGGGCGCGGCGGCCAGCAACAGGACCGTGAGCACCCCGGTCGCGTAGACGACCGGGCGGCGCATGATGCTGTGCGCGAGGCGGTACCAGAACCCGTGCGCGACCTCGTCCTGCCGGAGAGCCGGCGGCGGGCGGCGGAACAGCCGCCGCACCGAAAGTGCCTCGACCCGGGGGCCGAGGACGGCGAGCAGGGCGGGCAGCACGGTCAGTGCCGCCACCATCGCCACCACGACCGCGGACAGACCGCCGAGGCCCATCGAGCGGAGGAAGGACATCGGGAAGATCAGCAGTCCGGCCAGCGAGACGGCGACGGTGACGCCGGAGACCGCGACCGTACGACCGGCGGTGGCCATCGTGCGGGCGACGGCGTCCTCGACACCGAGCCCGCGGGCGATCTCCTCCCGGAACCGCCCGACCATGAACAGGCCGTAGTCGATCGCCAGGCCCAGCCCGAGAATCGTCACCACGTTGACCGAGAAGACCGAGACGTCGGTCAGGTAGGTCATCCCACGCAGCGCGGTGAACGCTCCGAGGATGGCCAGAGCGCCGATCGCGAGCGGCAGGCTCGCCGCGGCCACACTGCCGAAGACGACGACCAGGAGCACGAGCAGCACCGGTATGGAGATCGTCTCGGCGAAGGCGATGTCCGCCGCGACCCGCTCGCGGATGTCGCGGTCGACCGTGCTGGCGCCGCCGACCTGGGTCCGCAGGCCGGGCGCGGCCAGTTCGTCCTCGATCTCGTCCAGCCCTTCGCCGCGCCGCTCCTCGTCGTCGCCGGCCAGGGTCAGCACCGCGTAGGTGGCGTGCCGGTCGTGGCTGACCAGGGCCGGGCTGCCGGTGCTCCAATAGGTGACGGTCCGGGTCACCACGTCATGGGGAAGCGCTTGGAGCGTCTGGGTGACGGCTCGTTGGAACGCCGGATCGTCAACTGTCGTGCTGGGGCTGCTGTACAGGACCACCGCGTCGTTGCCCGTCCGGCCCAGCGTCGCCTCGGCACGTGCGGCCGCGCGCGAGCTCTGGCCGGCCGGGTCGTCGAACCCTCCGGTGGTCAGCGAGCCGAAGACCCGCGTGCCCCAGATGCCGCCGAGCGCCAGGAAGGCCGCGGCCAGGCCGATCACCCACCAGCGTCGGCTGACCACCGTCCGCCCCCACCTCTCGAACATCGCCGTCCCTTCCTGGCTTCGTCGGCTCGGTGGTGTCAGCGCGCGGCGCGCTTGATGAGGGCGGCCGTCGCCGCGGGCCGCGCGATCATCGCGACATGCGAGGTGTCGGCCTCGACGGTGTGCGCGCCGGCCCGGCGCGCCATGAACCGCTGCGCCGCCGGAGGCAGCACCTGGTCGTCGCGGCCCACGAGGTACCAGGACGGAACGGTCTTCCAGGCCGGGGCGCCGGACGGCTCCCCGAGGGTGCGCACGTCCGCCGGCCGCTGGCCGGCCCACATCAGCTCGGTGGTCGACCTCGGCAGGTCACCGGCGAACACGTCGTGGAAGAACTCCCTCTTGATGTAGCCGTCGACGAGGCCCTCACCGTAGGGACGGAAGTCCAGCGCCGCCTCACTGAGCCTGCTTCCCGGGTACTTCGTCTGCAGGCCCAGCAGCGTCTCACCCTGATCGGGCACGAACGCGGCCACGTAGACCAGCGCCTTCACGTTGGGGTTGCCGGTCGCGGCGTTCGTGACGACGATCCCGCCGTAGGAGTGCGCGACGAGGACGAGCGGGCCGCTGAGGGTGGCGAGGATGCCGGCCAGATAGGCGGAGTCGGAGGCCACGCCGCGCAGTGGGTTGGGCGGTGCGATGACCGGATAGCCGTCGCGGATGAGCCGGGAGGCGACCCCGTTCCAGCCGGAGGCGTCGGCGAACGCGCCGTGCACGAGTACCACGGTGGGCTTCCGGCCGCTGCCGCTTCCGCTTCCGGTGTGTGCCTGCGCGGCGGGCGCGTCGAGCGCGGCGCCCACAACGACCGCGGCGGACCCGGCCAACAGCCCCCGGCGAGTTGTCGTCATCGATGTATGCCCTTCGGTAACCGGCGTTCTCGGTGGTGATCGCGGGTCAGCGTAGAGCCGGTTACTTGACGAGCACTGAACAGAAATCCGGGCACCATTCAGGGGCCGCTTCACCATCAGTTCCGTTGCTGTCAAGCACGTCGAAAAGCCGGAATACGCATCGGTGAAATTGCTTGTGGCCTCTACACCGCCATGATCTGCCGGTGGGCCGGATGGTCCGGCAGCCTCGCGGCCGACGGCGTCGGCGGGGACGGACGAGGCGCCGCCAGCAGGGTCTTGCGGGTGATGCGGACCTCCTCGGCGCCCCGGTCGAACTCCTTCGCTTGCGCGGTGAGTTCCGCGATGCGTCCCCGCGTGGCTTTCGGCCTGCGCGGCGATCTCGCGCTGTTGCTCCTCCAGGTGCGCCGGCACCGCTCCCGAGGCCGGCTCGCTGCCGCTCATGCGCCGCGCGGTGCTCGTAGTCGGGGCCTCCCCCGGTCGATCGCGACCGAGCTCGGCGGACGTTGGGCCGCGCGGCCGTGTTGCAGCCTGTTGCTGGTGGCGGGCCGAGGCCCGCAGCGGCGCCGGGGTCGTACTCGGCGCGGTGATGGACTACCAGCAGTCCGCCCCCTGATCTGCGGGCTTGCGCTCAAGAAACAACCCGCCTCCGGCCGAGGTGCTGGTCTAGAGTTCGGCAGGGCCCGCAGGCCGGCCCTGCTGGTTGGCTTCGGATGAAAATCACCCAGGGAGGAAGCCCGTTGGAAGGGCACTTACGGTTCTCGGTGTTGGGGCCGGTCAGGGCGTGGCGGGGGACGGAGGAGGTCGAGCTCGGTCCGCCGCAGCAGCGGGCGGTGCTGGCGGTACTGCTGCTCGCGGAGGGCTCGCAGGTGCTGTCGAGCGCGCTGGTCGACGCTGTGTGGGGAGTCAGGGCCCCGGTCTCGGCGCTGGGCATTCTGCGGAGTTATGTGCACCGGCTGCGGAAGGTGCTGGAGCCCGCCAAGGAGACGGCGTCGTCCGTGATCCGTTCCACGGGGGACGGCTATCAGATGCGGATCTCGCCGGACCAACTGGACCTGGGTGCCTTCCGGGAGTTGCTGGCCCGGGCCGAGCGGGCGCGGCGGGCGGGGGACAACAAGGGTGCGGCGGCGTATTTGCGGGATGCGCTCGGTCTGTGGCAGGGCGCGGCGCTGGCTGGTGTGCGGGGGGACTACGCGCAGCTGCAGCGGCAGCGGCTGGGCGAGCTGCGCCTGTCCGCGCAGACGGCCCGTCTGACGGCCGAACTCGACTCCGGTGTCCCTGCGCAGGCGGTGGCGGAACTGACCGGGCTGGTCGCCGAGCATCCACTGGACGAGCGGTTCCGGGAGCTGCTGATGCTCGCCCTGTACCGGTCGGGGCGGCAGGCGGCCGCGCTTGCCGCCTACCGTGAGGCGCAGGCGCTGCTCGCGAGCGAGCTGGGGGTCGATCCCGGGCCGCCGTTGCAGGCTCTGTACCAGCGCGTTCTGCGGGCCGATGCCGATCTGCTCGCTGCGCCGGGCTCGGCGACCCCGGCACAGGAACCTGCCCCGGCCGACACCGCTCCCGCACCGGTGCCCACCCCGGCCCGGGCCCGCGTCGTCCCGGCCCAACTGCCCGCCGGCCTGCCGGTGTTCGTCGGCCGTGATGCCGAACTGGCCGAGGTGACCCAGCTGCCGTCGGGCGGCACCGTGGTGATCAGCGCCATCGCGGGCATGGCGGGCGTCGGTAAGACCACCTTCGCGGTGCACTGGGCGCGACAGGTCACCGACCGCTTCCCCGACGGTCAGCTGTATCTGAACCTGCGGGGCTTCGAGCCGGTCGGTGTGCCGGTTCCGCCGGAGCACGCGTTGCGTACGCTGCTGGAGTCGCTGGGCGCCGACCCGGGCAGCCTCCCGCAGGACGTCGACGCGCTCGCGGCCCTGTACCGCACCCTGATCACCGGCAAGCGTGTCATGGTGCTGTTGGACAACGCCCGCGACGCCGCGCAGGTGCGGCCCCTGCTGCCCGGGGCGCCCGGCTGCCTGGTCATCGTCACCAGTCGCGACCGGCTCGCCGGGCTGGTCGCCGTGGACGGCGCCCACCCCCTCCACCTCGACGTGCTCTCCGTGCCGGAGGCCCGCGAGCTGCTCGCCCGGCGCCTCGGGCCCGGCCGGGTCTCGGCCGAACCGGACGCGGCCGAGGAGATCATCGCCCGGTGCTCCAGGCTGCCGCTGGCCCTGGCCGTCACCGCCGCCCGCGCCGCGACCCGGTCCGCTCTCCCCTTGGCGGCGATCGTGACCGACCTGCGCGACAGCGCCGGCGGCCTCGAGGCGTTTCACCTCGGCGATACCGCGGCCGACGTGCGCGCCGTCTTCTCCTGGTCCTACCACGCCCTCACCCCCGAGGCCGCCCGCCTGTTCCGGCTGCTCGGCCTGCACCCCGGCCCCGACATCACCTTGCCCGCGGCGGCCAGCCTGGCCGGGCTCACCGTCCCGCACACCCGTCGGCTCCTGTCCGAACTCACCCAGACCCACCTCGTGGACGAACACGTCCCGGGCCGCTATGCATTCCACGACCTGCTGCGCGCCTACGCCACCGAACTGACCGAAGCCGTCGAGCGGCCCGAGGAGGTGCGAGCGACCCGACTCAGGATGTTCGACCACTACCTGCACACGGCCCATCAGGCGGTCGGGCTGACGGCTCGTGCGCGCGTGCTGGTATCGCTCGCTCCCAGGGCTCAGGGGGTACGTGCTGAGGATTTCGGCGAAGACGCCGAAAAGGCGGCGGCCTGGTTCACGGCCGAGCAGGCGGTGATGCTCGCGCTCCTCGAACAGGCCGTCGCCCACCAGTACGACGTGCACACCTGGCAACTCGCCTGGACCATGGATGACCACCTGCACTGGCGTGGCCTTTTACGGGACGAGGAGGCCGTGCACCGCGCCGCCGTCGACGCGGCGCGCCGACTGGGTGACCGGACGGCCCAGGCCCATGTCCACTGTGGTCTCGCCGGCGCCACAAGGGATCTGGGCCGCATCGACGAGGCACGGGTTCATGCCGAGCGTGCCATCGAACTCTTCACCGAATCGGGCGAGACGAGAGCCTGCACCGAGGCGTATCTCATGTTGGCCTGGGTGCAGGAGCGCCAGGGCGATCCGGAAGCCGCGCTCGGCGCCGCACAGCGGTCCCTCGCGATACGACGAGAACATAACGGCCGTGATGCGGACGACGACCGTGGCCGGATGGCCATAGCATTCGCTCTCAACGCGGTCGGCTGGTACCACACCCTGCTCGGCCAGAACCGCCAAGCCCTCGACCACTGCCGACAGGCGCTGGCTCTGCACCAGGAACTCGGAGACGACACCAACGCGGCGCACACGTGGGACAGCATCGGCCACGCTCACCACGACCTCGGCCAGTACGAGCAGGCCGTCGCCGCCTATCGCAACGCCCTCGACCTCTATCAGCGGGGCGACTTCCCCGGGTTCGTGACCGGCACCCTCATACGCCTGGGGGACACCCACCTCAGCGCCGGACAACCGGGCCCGGCCCGCGCCGCGTGGACCGAGGGGCTGGAGTTGATGCAACGGCTCGGCCACGCCGACACCGAGCCGCTCCACACCAAACTGCGTCGGCTCGACGGACCGAGCAGCTCTTCACAGGCGGACACCGCACTCACCGACGCGTAGCCCGTCTTCGCTCCGGAGCCCGGTCGGCCAAGTGCCGTCGGCCGGGCCGGTTGGCGTATTCGTCGGGGGCTCACCGTGGCCCGGCGCCCCGCGCTCTCGCTCCGTGCTCTCTCCGAAGCCGCTCTCCGAAGAGGTGGGATCCGAGGGCGTCCCTCATCAGTGAATCGGATGTGCATCGGTTGTGAACACCGGTCCAGTTCTCTTGAGGAGAGGCCGACTCCGGAGGTTCCTGGTGGCAACTCACCCTGGAGTGCCTGGCCCGGCGGCCGATCGCGGTCGGCCGGTGAGCAGGAGCAGAAGCAGGAGTAGGAGGAATGCGCATGGTTGCCTCCGGCGCGGCTCTGCGTCTGCAGCTTCTCGGTCCGTTGCGGGTCTGGCGGGACGGCGTCGAACTGGATGCCGGGCCTCCGCAGCAGGCGTACCTGCTGGCAGTGCTGCTCGCGGGCGCGGGCAAGCCGGTCAGCATGAGCGAGTTGGTCGATCTGATCTGGGACGAGGACGTCCCGGCCTCGGCTGTCAATATTCTCCAGAAGTATGTCGGCGCGCTGCGGCGGCTGCTGGAGCCCGAGCTGCCCGCGCGTCAACCCGGCTCGTATCTGCAACGCCGCGGTAACGGTTACCTCTTCGCCGCCCGCCCCGGCATGCTGGACGTCGTCACCTTCCGGACGCTGGTCCAGGCAGCCGGAACCGCCGCCGCGGAACAGCAGTCGGATGTCGCGCTCGACGGGTACGTGCAGGCGGTAGGGCTCTGGCGCGGTTCAGCCGGTGACGGACTCGCCCACGGATTGACCGCGATGGCAGTCTTCACCGCGTTGAACGGCGAGTTCTTCGACGCCTGCGTCGCGGCGGCCGAACTCGCGGTGTCGTTGGGGCAGCCCGAGCGCGTGCTCCCGTCGTTGCACCTGGCCGCTCGGATGGCGCCGTTGCACGAGAGAGTGCAGGCGAGTCTCATCGCCGCCCTGGCTGCCGCCGGCCGGCCGGCCGAGGCGCTGTCGGTGTTCCGGACCGTTCGCGCCCAACTGGCCGAGGAGTTGGGCATCGATCCCGGCTCGGCGCTGGTGTCCGCATCCCGGCGCGTGCTGGAACAGGCACGGGCACCGGCACCGGCACCGGCACCGGCACCGGCACCGGCACCGGCCGAGGAAACGCCGTACGAACGGCCGTCGGCCCCTTCCAGCGGAACCTCGTCCGCCGACTGCCTGGTCGGGCGGACCGCGGAGCTCGCGGTGCTGTGGCAGGCGGTGGAGTCGGCGCTCGCCGGAGGCACAGGGTTCGTCCTGGTCGAGGGAGATCCCGGAGTGGGCAAGACCCGCCTGATCGAGGAGGCCGGCGCCGAAGCCCACCGGCGCGGGGCGCTCGTCGTCTGGGGCCGCTGCCTGGAGGGGGACGGCACGCCCTCGATGTGGCCCTGGGTGCAGGCCGTCGGTGCGGTCCTCGGCGGTCTGCCTGCCGCGGCGCGCCGGGAGTGGCATGTCGGCGAGCTCGGCCGCCTCGCGGGGCCGCGGGGCCACGTTCCCACCACTCCGGTACTGCCGGACAGCGGCAACCAGTTCCGCCTTTTCGAGCAGACGGTCGCGCTCGTCGGCCAGGTGTCGGCGGGTCGGCCGGTGATGGTCGTCGTCGATGACCTTCAATGGGCCGACGCCTCCTCGCTGGATCTGTTCAGCCACCTGGCGGCTCATCTGCCCAGCGGCACCACCGTGATCGGCGCTCTCCGCGACCGGGCGCCGGCGCCCGGCTCGGAGCTGGAACGGATGCTCGCCGCAGTGAGCCGGCTTCCCCTCCACCGCCGGATCCGGCTCGGCCCGCTCAACCCGGCCGAAGTGGCCGTGCTCGTCCGCCAGGAGACCGGCCAGGACCCCAGCCCCGGTGCCACCCGCAACATCCACACCCGCACCGCGGGCAACCCCTTCTTCGTCCGGGAACTGTCCCGCCTCCTCGCCGACGGCGGCGTCCTCACCGAGGCCGTCACCGCACGAACCGCGGTACCCGCCACCGTCCGGGACATCGTTCGCGACCGGATGGCCGGACTGGACAGCGATGTCGTACGGCTGTTGCAGATCGCCGCACTGATCGGCCGGCACGTCGACCTCGCACTGCTTGCACGCGCCGCCGGACCAGACGTGCAGACCTGCCTCGACCGCCTTGAGCCCTTACAGGAACTCGGCCTCCTTGAGCCCTCGCCCGGAAACCCGTATGTGGTCCGCTTCGCGCACGACTTGGTCCGCGAGTCCGTCGTCGGGGCCACACCGCCACCGCGGGCGATCCGACTGCACCTGCTCGTCGCGGACGCACTGGAGCACGCGACAGCGGACGACGAGCGCCTCGCCCATCACCTGTGGGCCGCCGGCCCACTCGCGGACCCCGCGCGCACCGCCGCCGCACTGATACGCGCGGGTCGCTGCGCGGCGGGAAAGTCAGCATGCGAGGCCGCCGCACGACAACTGCAGTCGGCCGCGCAGGTGGCGCGCACAGTGGGCCTGGCCGAGCTGGAACTGTCCGCCCTGTCGCTCTTCAACGCGGTGGACGGGATGCGGGCGGGGTACGTCGGTTCGGCGCTCGAACTGCTGGAGCGGGCCGAGCACCTGGCACATGGCCCGGGCAGGGAACGGGAAGCCACCGACTGCTGCTGAACAGGGCGAGGCATCCGCCGACCCCGTCGTCCGCACATACGGCCAGTACGCCTGGGGCATCCACCAAGGGGACGTCGGCAACATCGGCGAGGCGCTCGGGTACCTGAGCCGGACCGACTCGACCGTACTCGACGACCTGGCCCACCGTGGGGAGTACCCGCTCCGGCGCGATCTGCGACTGCTCGGGCCCGCCATGCTCGCACTGATGACCGCGCTGCACGGCGACCTCGACACAGCGCACGCACTGTTCGACACGATCGAGGCCACCGCTGATGACGACCCCTGCGTGATCATTGTCCGGGCCGCCTTCGCCTGCACGGCCGCAGCACTGGCCGGCGACCCGGCGCAGGCGCTGCGCACGGCCGCGCGAGGGAGCGCCCTGGACGCCGAGTTCTCGTTCGTCTTCCTCCGCAGCCACCAGCGGCTGGCTCTGTGCTGGGCGCACGCCGTGACCGGCGAGGACCCGGCCGGCGCCGCGGCGGAAGCACAACGACTGATCACCGCGGTACTGGCCGAGGCCACCACGCTCCGGCCTGGCCACCTGGTACGGCCTCCTCGGTGAAATGTGGCTCGCGGCCGGCAAGCTCGACGAAGCCGCCGCAGCCCTCGACACGTACGGCCAGCGCTACGCCGAAGGTCTCCTGCTCGTGCTCCGGGCGTGAGTGTCACAGGCCCGCGACGAACCCGCCTCCACCGTCCGGGCCACCGCCGAACGGGCCCACGCGCTGTCCACCGAACGCGAAGCCCGTCTCTTCGCCCACCGTGCCCAAGAACTGCTGGATATCGGGCACGGTTCCGGGCGGCATCCACGGATCATCCAGTCGCCGTCAAGCCGGGTCGGCCAGTCTGAGCCCCCGGAGACGGACAAGTGGAGGTCGTGGATGGCGGTGGACGAGGAAGCCGATGCCGTTGCGATCGGGCCGGGCACGGGCGGTCTCGCGGCGGCCGGTCAGGGTGAATGGATTCCACAGGGGGCAAAATGCTGTCCGAAAAGTCGACCGTTACCGTCCGCGGCACCCTTCCTCTCGTAGATGCTGCAATCAACAAGATCAGCGCGCGCTTCTATGAACGTCTTTTCACCGCACATCCCCAACTCCTGCGCGATCTGTTCAACCGGGGCAACCAAGCAGCCGGGACGCAAAGCCAGGCACTGGCCGGCTCCATAGCGGCCTTCGCCGCACATCTCATCGAGCACCCCGACACGAGGCCGGACGCAATGCTCGGTCGAATCGCACACAAGCATGTCTCTCTGGGCATTCAAGCCGGACAGTATGCGATCGTGCACGAGCACCTCTTCGCCGCGATCGCCGAAGTCCTCGCCGAAGCTGTGACGCCCGACGTTGCGGCTGCCTGGGACGAAGTCTATTGGCTCATGGCCAACGCACTCATGGCGATCGAGCGGCGCTTGGACGAGGAAGCGGTGGAGCACGGCTGGAGACAGTGGAAAGTCGTCCAGCGCGTCCCCGAGACGGCAGACGTCGTGACGTTCCTGCTGCGTCCCGTCGACGAGGGTCCCGTGCCTGCTTTCCGGGCCGGGCAGTATGTATCAGTGCAAGTCGAACTTCCTGACGGCGCCCGGCAGATTCGGCAGTACAGCCTGTCCGGTGTGCCTGGCGGGGCACTGCGACAGATCAGCGTCAAGAAAGTAGGGGGCACGCCCGAGGGCGAGGTTTCGCATCATCTGCACTCGCAGGTACGTGAGGGCGACGTCCTGGACGTGTCGGCCCCGTGCGGCGATCTTGTTCTCGACGTCGACGACGCTGAGCGCCCGCTGCTGCTGGCTTCAGCCGGCATCGGTGTGACCCCCATGGTCGCCATGTTGTCGCAGCTTGCCCAGGACAGACACAGTGGCCCTGTCATCGTCGTCCACGGTGACCGCGCTCCCGCAGATCACGCACTGCGTGCTGACCACGAAACGTACGCGCGAAGGCTGGCTGGAGGCACCATGCACGTCTGGTACGAGAAAGACAGCAGCGGTGCCGAACACACGGGCTACGTCAACCTTGAGGCAGTTGATGTCCCGCAGTGCACACGAGCCTACCTGTGCGGGCCGCTGCCCTTCATGCGGGCAGTGCGCAGCCAGCTCATCGAAAAGGGCGTGGCCCCATCTGAGATCCACTACGAGGTCTTCGGCCCCGACCTGTGGTTGGCGCGTTAGCCTACTGACCGAGGACAAGTGGTCTCGCAGTTCCGGCGTGGCAAGCGGGCGGGCGTCACCCCACTGCTTCGTCCTGGGCGACGGCACGCGGCGCCGCGGTGTGGGCGCGCTTGTCCAAGGTGTACCGGCGTTGCAGCAGGATGGCGATCGTCATGAGCACGGCCGGTACCAGGGTGAAGCCGTAGCGAACGGCCGCCAGCGCGCCGGGAGACTGCGTGGTGTGCTCGCCCGCGGTACTGGCCACGAACCCGCCCACAGCCAGGCAGGCCGAGTACACGTACGGCCCCAATGCGCCGCCGGTGGCCTCGGCGGCGGTCCACACGCCGGTGTAGCTGCCCGCACTGGCGGTCCCGGCCGGCCCGGCGGCGGCGATGACGTCGGGCACCATCGACAGCGGCATCAGTTGCATCGCGGCGAACGCGACGCCCAGCACCGCCACGGCTGCGATGAGCAGGGGCAGGCCGGCCGCGGCGCCCAGGGCCAGCACCAGCGAGCCGGCCACGAACGCGGCCTGGGCGGCGAGCAGGCTGCGCTGCTTGCCGAGACGCCGGGCCACCAGTACCCACAGGGGCGTGGTCAGGACCGCCGGCGCCATGAACGCCGCGATGAGCACGGTCGTGAGCGCGGAGCGGCCCAACTCGTACTCGGCGAAGTACGGCATGGCGGCCAGCACCAGGTTCATCGTGATCGCGACGGTCAGATAGGACGCGGTCAGCGCACGGAACTGCCGGTCGCGCAGCGCCACAAGGAGCCCGCCCCGATTTCCCGGCCCAGCCGGGGTGCCCGGCGCGGCCCGGTTGAGGCGGGCGACGCCGGTGATGCCGACCAGCATCGCCGCAAGCATGACCGCGCCGAGCAGCAGGGCCATTCTCGTGTAGTCGCCGACGCCCGGATCGTCGCCGGCGACCAGCGGCGCGGCTACGCCGGCGAGCAGGACGCTCACGGTGATCACGACATTGCGGTAGCCCATGAGGCGGGTCCGCTCGTGGTAGCCGATGCCCAGGTCGGCCGGTGTGGCGAGGTAGGAAACCTGGTAGAGCGAGTAGAGCAGGTTGCCGGCGACCAGCGCCGGCGAGACCCATATCGCGGCGGTCGTCCCGTGCAGGTCCGACGGCACGGCGAACAGGGCCACGAAGGCGAGCACCACGACGCAGCCGGCCAGCATCAGTCGCCGTCGGTGGCCAGTGGTGGCCAGGTTGGCATCGGAGAGCCGGCCCACCCACGGGTGCACCACGATGTCGGCGACATTCGGCAGCAGCAACGCCAGGCCGGCCACGTACGGCGGCACGGCCAGGACATCGGTCAGGAAGTACAGCAGGAAGATGCCCGGCACGGTGACCCAGATGCCCATGCCGATCGAACCGGCGGCGAACGGGACGAGTGCGCGCAGGGGGAGCCGAACGTGGGTCATGAGCCGCCTTCCGGAAATCCACCATGGGGTGACTGTCGTAGTGCGTCCTCAGAAGGCCAGGGTCAGCCGGCGTACGGCCTCCCGCAGTTCCTCCGGGGTGCGGTCGCTGTAGGCGAACCGCAGGTGCCGGGCCGCAGACCGCCGCCGGGGGTCCGCCGCGAAGAACTCGCCCGGCTGGTAGAGCACGCCGTGGGCGGCCGCCCGCCGGAACAGCGCCGCGGGGTCCACGGCGTCGTCGGTGAGCCGCGGCCAGAGGAACAGCCCGCCTTCGGGGGCCACGATGTGGAAGGCGTCCGGGAGTTGTTCCCGCAGGGCGTCGATCAGCACGCCGGCGCGTTCGCGGTACAGCGCGGCGGCGCTGTCCACGATCCGGTCGAACAATTGGGCGTCGTCGGTGAGCAGCCGTTCGATCATCGCCTGGGTCACCGAGGATGTGTGGACGTCGAGGCGGTTGCGCAGCCGGATCACCGGGTCCACGAGGTGGTCCGGCAGCACCAGCCAGCCCACGCGCCAGCCGGGGCCGAGGGTCTTGGTGAAGGTGTTGACGTGGATCGCCCGATCCGACTGGTGGAAGGCCGCGACACCCTGGTCCTGGCCGCCGAAGCGCAGTTCGCGGTACGGATTGTCGACGATCACGTAGAAGCCGTACCGCTCGGCGAGCTCGATCAGTGCCTGCCGCTTCGGCGCCGAGAGACTGACCTGGGCCGGGTTGTGGAAGTCGGGCACGGTGTAGGCCGCGGCGATCCGGGCGCCGGTGGCGAGCCGCCGGGCGAGGTGTTCGACGTCGAATCCGTCGGCCACTACCGGTACGGGCAGGATCCGCGTCGTCGACACCTCCAGGGCCCACAGGAAACCCGGGAACACCGGATCGTCCACCGCGACGGTGGCGCCGCGCTCGACGACGGTCAGCACCGCCAGCGCGAGGCCGTGCATGCCACCGTTCGTCACCACGATCCGGCTCGGGTCGACGCCCTCCCGTTTCGCGATCCAGTCGCACAGCGCGGCGGATCCGCGCGCCGGCGCATACTGCAGGCTCGCGACCGCGGCGTCGGGGGCCTGCCACAGCTGCGCCGCTGCCTGGCCGATCGCCTCGACCGGCAAAGCCTCGGGCGCGGGGATGCCACCCAGCAGGCTGATCGCGCCGGAGGCAGGGGCGGCCAGGCTGGCGTCGACGAAGCCCTTCGGCACCGAGAGCCCACGGGCCAGGGCCGTCAGCCCGCTCTGTTCCTCAGGGCCGGTCATGCGTTGCCTCCAGGTCCTGAGAGGAGTCGTTCGGCGCGTCGCGCGAACAGGTGCGCCTCACGTGCGGTGGATTGCGTGTAGGCCCGTTCGGCGGCGGCCCGGACAGCGGTGAGGGGTGCGCCGCGGGCCTGCAGCAGGCGCGCCTTCAGCAGCAGGAGCAACCCTTCGGCGTAACGCTGGCCGTGGTCCCACATCGCCTCGTCGGCTCGGTCGAGAGCGGCGTCGGCCCGGTCGGGCGATCCGGCCGCCAGCCACATCTCGGCGATCAGCGCGTAGTGGTAGGCGACGCCCCATTGCGGCGGATCGAGCAGGTGGGCGGCCAGGAGTTCCTCGGCCTCGGCCGCGGCGCCGGCCGGATCCTCGCCGGTGAGGGCGCGTGCCCAGCACCAGAACTGCCGGATGTAGTGGTCGATGTGGGCGCTGAGGCGGGCGAGGCCGGCGGCGACCCACCGCTCGCCGGCTCGCCGTGCCGTTTCTGCGTCCCCGGCCATGGAAGCGATCATGGTCGTGTAGTAGACCCAGACCGAGGCCGCGTACGGGTCCCCCGGGGTGTCCCAGGTGTCGACGAAAGCCAGCGCCGTGTCGACATCGCCGTGCAGCGCGGTCATGACTGCCCGCCAGCCGGGCCCTTCCCCGGGAATGCTGCCGTCCAGCCGGAGCGGTGTCTCCTCGTCCGGGGCGACGGTGCCGTCGGCGGCGGCGACATCCTCCTTGCTGAAGGAACGGTAGGCCTCCCCTATGTTGCCGATGTCCCACTGATGCAGGCCCCAGGCCTGCCGGCCGTAGCGTCGGACCGCGGGAGCGGAGGACGCCTGACCGAACTCGTGCATGCGGCGGGCCAACTGCCCGCGGCCCTTCTCCATGGAGGTGTAGGCGCCCATCAGACGGATGAAGAGGAAGTCGGCGGCCTCCGCCTCCCGGCCGAGGGTGCGGGCCAGGTATTCGGCCCGCCCCAGCAGATCGAACGTCGAGGCGTCGTACCCCGACTGTCGTCTGACGACGATGGCGAGCAGCGTGAGGGCGGAGAACTCCAGCTCCATGAGTCCGGAAGCCCGGGTGACCTGTATGGCGGAGCGCAGCTGTCGATTGGCGGACTCGAACGCGAGTTTGACTGCCGCGCGGCGCCCGGCGCGGATCAACGCCTCCGCGGCGCGTACGGGCTCGGCGAGGGGGCCGGCGGCCCACAGGTGGTACGCGAGGCGTTCGGCGACGTCCTCGTCGTCGGCATGGATCTGTTCGAGCGCGTCCGCGACGCGCAGATGCAGCTGGGTGACCTGCTGTTTCGTCGCGGTCTCGGAGACCGACTCGCGAACGAGGTCGTGCGCGAAGCGGAGCGAGGACGGGTCCTGCGGCCCGGGTTCGAGCAGCCCGAGCGTGTGCAGCGGTTCGAGGCGATGGAGACAGTCCGCGACGTCCACACCGGTGGCGCGGGACAGCAGCCTGAGGTCGACGTCGCGGCCGATGAGCGCGGCCACGCGCAGCAGGTCGCGGGCGCGGTCGTCGAGCCCGGCCATCCGGTCGCGGACGACGTCATGGACGGTGGACGGGACGCCGGCCGACGCGGGCGTGTCGCCGTCGCCGATCGCGCCGGCCCCGCTGAGGAGCCGGGACAGTTCGCGGACGAAGAACGGATTGCCGGAGGTACGGGCGTGGATGGCGCGGGCGACGGCGTCGCCGGGATCCTGGCCGGCCTCGTGGCGGATGAGTTCGGCCACGTCGGCCGGACCGAGCGGGCCGAGCCGGAACCTCCGGTGACCGGGCCGCCGGCCGGCGGCGGCCAGCACCCGGGAGAGGTCCGGGCTGAGTGTGGGTGCGCGGTCGCGTAACGCGCCGATGAGCGCGGTGCCCCGGGGCAGCCGCCCCGCCAGGTGTTGCAGCAACTGCAGGGAGGTGGCGTCGGCCCATTGGAGGTCATCGAGTATCAGAAGTGTCGGCCGCCGCGCCGAGGCTTGTCCGACGAGGGCGACGACCTGTTCGAACAGCCGGAACTGGGCGTTGCCGTCGGGAAGTTCCCGGGTTGCGTCGTCCCGTGCCGCAAGGAGGCTTCCCAGCCCGCCGGTGAGCCACTGTTCGCTCGCCGGAGCGGGCAGACTGTGGACGACCTGACTCAGTGCCTGCTCCCATGGCCACATCGCCGGTGTCCCGTCGCCCTCCAGGCAGGAGCCCCAGACGGTGAGTGCACCCAGCCGGCCCGCCACGGCGGCGGCCTCCTCCAGCAGCCGGGTCTTGCCTGCGCCGGGTTCGCCTTCGACGATGCCGATCGCGGTGTCGTCGGCGAGTGCGCGCTCCACGATGCGCCGCAGCGTGGCGAGTTCCTCGGTCCGGCCGATCAAGGTGGCCGCCGTGGTCCGCCCGATCTCGTGGTCCGCCTCCCGCACGAGCGGCGAGGCCGGGGACTGGGTGAGAATCCGCCGCTGCGCGTCCTCCAGCGCCGGACCCGGGTCGATGCCGAGCTCGTCGGCGAGCCGGTCGCGGACCTGACGAAACACCGACAGCGCCTCCGCCTGGCGTCCAGTGGCGCCGAGAACGCCGACGAGACCGGCCAGCACGGGTTCGTTGAACGGTGCCATCGATGCGGCCAGTTGCAGAGCCGCAAGCACCCGTTCCGGTTGGCCCGTCGACACGGCGAGCTCCGCCGCCGCCGTGCACGCGTCGTAGAACTCGTTGTTGAGTGCGGCGAAGACCGTCGTGGCGATGGTCCCGTCGGCGATGCCGTCGCCCGCCGGGCCGTGCCAGAGCCCGAGCGCTCCGACGTAGTGATCGAGGGCCACCTCGTGATCGTGCCGAGCCAGCGCGGCCCTGGCGGCATCGACGCGTTCCCGGAAGGCGACGAGGTCCAGCGTGGCGGGGTCGGCGGAGAAAAGGTAGGAAGTGCCGCGACGGTGGAGGAACGAGCCGGCTTCGCGGGCGGGCAGCAGAGGCTCGAGCAGCCGTCGCAACGCGCCGATGTACTTCTGAAGAACGTTCAGGGCGCTGGAGGGGACGGCATCGCCCCAGATCAGGTCGATCAGCTCGCTCGTGCTGGTCGGCCTGCCGGCGCGGGCCAGCAGCAGAGCCAGGAGGTACGCCTGTTGCCGTGGCCCGGCATCCCGTTCGACACCGTCGCGCCAGATCCTCAACGGGCCCAGGATCTGCAGATACGGCGAGCCTCTCCCGGCCGGCTGATCTTCACCGCCGGACCGGGCCGCAAGGACTGGCACCGCTGCACTCCTCGATCCCGGGACGGACACGACGTGATCTTCTTCGGCTTCGTGCGAGTGTACGTGGACCGGCCGAATTCCACCGCTGGGTACGGGACTTTACGGACAGTGGAGCACGGTCCGCAGACGGTCCACTCCGCGTCAAGTGGCGGGCGCCAGTCTTTCGGTGCGCGGCGGCGTCCATGCCTGCCGGGCTGCTTACAAGGGGAGGGACTCGCCATATGAGCCCAGTGCAACCGTTCCGGAGAATCGTGACCGGCCATGACGCGTCCGACCGTGCGGTGATCACGCAGGACGCACCGCCGACTCGCGTGGTGGAGATCGGCGGGCCTGGTGGCCCGATCTTCTATGAGGTGTGGAACACACGCCAGACGCCGGCCGTCATCGACCGGCAGTCGGGTGAGCCGGCGGAGGACGGGCTGGTGCTCGGACCTCCCGAGCGTGGCACTCGCATCCGGGTGATCGACTTCCCTCCGGAGGACGACCGAATCCGGAACCTGACGGGGGTCGAGGCGGCCGAGAAGTTCGGGGAGATGGGCGGTGCCGACGCCGCACGGTCCGCTGCCGGCGCCCCGCATCCGTTGATGCACCGCACGCAGACGATCGACTACGGGATCGTCATCGAGGGCGAGCTCACGCTGGTTCTCGACGATGGCGAGACCATCGTCCGCACCGGAGACATCGTGATTCAGCGCGGCACCAACCACGCATGGGCGAACCGGTCGGCTGCGAACTGCCGGGTCGCCTTCGTACTCATCGACGGCCAGTACACCGACGGACTCTGAGGAGGAGCATCGTATGCGTATTCGACCCATCCCACCCGATGAGCTCAACCCTCAACTCCGCGAGGTGCATGACGGCATCGCCGGCCTCGTCACCGAGGAGCAGGGCCGCGTCGTCATCCTGGACGACGACGGCGCGCTCGTCGGGCCGTTCGCGGCGATGCTGCACTTCCCCACGTTCGGGGTCCCGGCTCTGTTTCTGCAGCGGGCGGTCGCGGCCGAGGCTCGCCTCGATCCCATCGTTCGCGAGGTGGCGATCCTCACCGTTGGCGGCGCCTACGGCGCCCGGTACCTGCTGTACGCACACGAGCAGACGGCAGATGAGGTCGGCCTTCCGGCGGCACAGATCGCGACCTTGGCGGCGGGCGGGCGACCCTCTGGGCTGAGTGACGAACAGGCCGTCGCCCACGACGTCGCGATGGCGTTGACCTCCGGGCACGTACTGCCGGACTCCACATACGACCGGGCCACGCAGTTGCTGGGCCATGACGGGGTCGGCGAGCTCGTGTTCCTCATCGGCAGTTACTGCCTCATCGCGATGGTGCTGAACTGCTTCGACGTGCCGGTCCCCGGTCGGGATCCGTCAACTGCCCAGCCGTGACGACGACAAGATGTCTGCCGACGATTGCGGCGTTGCGGATCGTCACAGATCCCGACCATGTCCCGCTCGACGGCGCTCTCGCGGAGTGCGACCGGGTCGGCGACAGCCGGGCCGACTACTCCCGCAAGCACCGCGGACACGGCGTGAACGTGCAGATGGTGACCGACCCGGCCGGGCGGCCGCTGTGGATCTCGCCCGTACTGCCCGGCCGCGCCCACGATCTGACCGCTGCCCGCACCCACCGGATCATCCGGTTCCGCGAACGCCGCAACACCGCGAGTTCCTCGACCCGGCCGACCAGGCGGTCGTCCGGCGGCGGTCCGCCACCGAGGGCCGACGGCGCTTGAAGGGCGACTCCTCGGCCGATGCCGGTTCCAACACGCGCCGGTGCGCCGCCACCAGCGCCGGGCCGGGATCGATGCCCAACTCCTCCACGAGCCTGGCCCGAACCGTCCGGAACACCGGCGGTCGACGTCGTGAACGCCGAGGTCAGCGGGGTGTGCTGTCCGCAAGCTCGGCCATCAGTTGCTCGGCACGGCGGGCGAACAGGTGGGCCTCGCGCTCGACGGACAGTGCGTGCGCCCGCTCGGCGACGGCCCGGAGGGTGGCGACCGGCTCGCCGCGTGCCTGCAGCACCCGGGCCCGGAGCAGAAGCAGCAGGCTTTCGGCGTAGCGCTGGCCGTACGTTTCTATGGCCGAGTCCGCCCGGTCGAGCGCTGCGTCGGCCTCGTCCAGCTTTCCGGCTGCCAGCCACATCTCGCCGAGGAGCCCGTACCAGGTGGCCAGGCCCGAGCGTGGCGGGTCGGAGAGCGACGCGACGATCAGGTCCTGCGCCTCCGTGGCGGCGCCGGCCGGGTCCTCGCCGGTCACGGCACGTGCCCAGCAGCGGGCCAGCCGTTGGTAGCTGCCCAGGTAGCCGAACGAGAACGCCGGGTCTACGGCGATCCCGCGCTCAGCCGCGCTCAGTGCCCGCACGGGGTCGCCGATCAACGCGGCGACCCGTGCGGAGAAGGCCGCCCAGACCGTGATCACGTAGGGATCGTCTCCTGCGGTGGCCCCCATCGTGTCGAGCAGGGCCAGTGCCGCGTCGGTGTCACCGTGCAGCGCGGTCATCATCGCGAGCATCCCGGCCGCGATCAGCCGCAGATCGCGCCGGAGCGGGTCTTCCTCCTGATGGGCCAGGTCGTCCAGCACGGTCCAGTTCGTGCGGCTCAGGTACCGGAACGCCTCTCCGATGTTGCCGACACCCCACTGGTGGATGCCCCAGGCGTACCAGCCGTAGGCACGCACGGCAGAGTCGTCGGACGCCTCGCCCTGCTCCAGCAACTGGCCGGCCAACCGGCCGGCGCGGTCCAGCTGTATGCCTTGGGCGTACGCGGCCCAGCGGGAGAAGAGGAAGTCGGCGGCCTCCCGTTCCCGGTCGAGTCCACGGGAAAGGTGTTCGGCCCGCTCCAGCAGGTCGACCGCTGAACCCACGTATCCCGCCCGCATGCCGTCCACTGCGGTGAACAGCGACAGGGCAGCCAGCTCCAGCTCCGCCAGGCCCGCTGTCCGTGCCACCCGCGCGGCTGAGTGAAGCCGGCGCGCGGCTGCCTCGAGCGCCAGCTTGGCCGCGGCGCAGCGGCCGGCACGGACGAGCGCGGTCGCGGTTCGGGCCGGATCCGCGAGCGGCCCGGCAGACCACAGGTGATGTGCGAGGCGCTCGGCCACCAGTTCGGTGTCCGCGGCCCTGTGCTCCAGCGCGTCGGCGACCAGCAGGTGCAGCCGGGCCGCGCGCGGCGGCGATATGGTCTCGGCCACCGATTCGCGGACCATGTCGTGCGGAAATCCGAACGAGTAAGGATCCCCGGGCGAAGGTTCGAGCAGGCCGAGCCCTTCGCACGACTCCAGGCGGTCCAGACACGTCTCGTGGTCCAGACCGGCGGTGCGGGCAAGGAGAGCGAGGTCGACGGTACGGCCGATCAGCGCGGCGATCTGCAACAGGCTTCTGGCGTCAGCCCCCAGTCCGGTCATCCGGTCGCGAACGACATCCCGGACGGTGGCCGGTACCGCGGTCCGGGCCGCGGTGGCCTCCGTGAGGACATCCCCGTCGGCGAGCAACCGGGACAGCTCGCGGACGAAGAAGGGGTTGCCGGCGGTGCGGGTGTGGATGAGGCGGGTGGCCCCCGGGCCCGGGTCCTGCCCCGTCTCACGGCGGACGAGTTCGGCCACCTCGGCCGGGCCGAGCGGTCCGAGCGGGATCCTGCGGTGACCGGACAGCCGACTCGCCGCGGCGAGCATCCGCCCCAGTTCCGAGCTCGGCGCGGGCGCACGGTCGCGGAGCGCCCCGATCACGGCGGTGCCGCCCGGCAACCGGGCCATCAGGTGACCGAGCAGATCCAGCGAGGCGGCATCGGCCCACTGAAGGTCGTCGACGACGAGCACCACGGGTCGCCGCGCCGATACCTGGCGGACGAGCGCGACAGCCTGCTCGAAGAAGCGGAACCGGACGCCGCTGTCCGGCAGGGCCGACGCCGTGTGGCCGTTGCCCCGCGATGTCAAGAGACGACCGAGTTCGCCCGCCTGCCAGTCCCCCCGCGCTGCGGCCGGCACGTCATCCAGGAGCACGTTGATGACCTGCGCCCACGGCCACATCGACGGCGTGCCGTCCCCCGGCAGGCAATGGCCCCGGACAACGAGCGCGCCACGCCGGTTCGCCTCGGCGCCGGCCTCCTCCAGCAGGCGGGTCTTGCCCACTCCGGGTTCTCCTTCGACGAGCACGAGCCCCGTCGATCCGGCGAGTGCCGATTCCACCGCATGCCGCACCACAGCCAGTTCCTCGGCCCGGCCGACCAGGCAGTCGGCGGTCGACGCCCCGGTGGTGGGTGCCGCAGGCCGTTCATCGGGCATTTCCTCAGCCGGTGCCCGTTCCAGCACACGCAGGTGAGCTGCCACCAGTGCCGGGCCGGGGTCGACGCCCAGTTCCTCGGCCAGCCGGGCGCGGACGGTCCGGAACACCGACAGCGCCTCGGCCGGCCGGCCGGCGGCAGCCAGGGCGGCGATGAGACTCGCCTGCACTCTCTCGTGCAACGGCGCCATCCGGGCCGCCATGTGCAGGGACGGGAGCACACGTTCGGGCCGGCCGAGCCGTGTCGCCAACTCGGCTGCCGCCACACAGGCGTGACGGAACTCGTCGTCCAGCCCGGCGAAGATCGCCATACCGGTCGAGCCGTAGGCGATCCCGTCGCCGGCCGAGCCGTGCCAGAGCCCCACCGCTTCCAAGTACCCGTCGAGTGCCGCAGCGAGCCGCTGCTCTGCGACGCCGCCCTCGGCCGCATCGACCAGCTCACGGAACCTGACGACGTCCAGTGTCCCGGGGTCAGCCACGAACAGGTACGCGCTACCGCGACGCTGCAGGTACGAGCCGGGTTCGCGCGCGGGCAACGCCGGCTCCAGCAGCCGCCGCAGCGCGCCGACGTACTTCTGGAGAATGTTGACCGCCGAGGCCGGGACGTCCTCGGCCCAGATCAGGTCGACCAACTCGCTGATGCTGACCGGCTCGCCCGCACGGGCGAGGAGAACGGCGAGCAGATACGCCTGCTGCGGAGGACCGGCGTCCAGTTCCACACCGTCTCGCCAGACCCGCAACGGACCGAGTACCTGCAGACGCAGAGATGCGTCGGAGGAGGCCATTCCTTTTTTCCATTCCCAGTCCCGGGTCGCCCTCGCCGCCATGCGCTGCCCGTGGTGGACGAACTCACGCGGCAGGGCGCCGGCCGGCCGAGGCACAACCGCAGCCGGCCCGTCCTACTGACCGATCACCAGGTCCTCGGTGGGCAGTGTCTGGCAGGCCAGCCGCCAGCCCGCCGCCAACTCGTCGGCGGAGAACATCCCCCGGTCATCCGTCTCGTAGGCGCCGGAGAGCACCCGCACCCGACAGGTACCGCAAGCGCCTTCGCCGCACGACTGGGGCAACGCGACGCCGACGGCGTTGGCGGCGTCAAGGACCGACTGCCCGGGGCTGCACGGGAACGCCGGGGCGCCGCCCGCCCTGCCGATCACGAACTCGGTGACACCGGCCGCCGCGGCGGCGACGGCGATGGCGTGCGCCTTCTCCCGGCGGGTCTCCTTGCTCCGGCCCGACACGAACGCCTCGGTGCGGATGGCCTCTCGTGGCACCCCCAGTTCCCTCAGGCGGCCGATCATGTCCTGCATCATGGGCGCCGGCCCGCACAGGTGCACCAGGGTCGTCGGGCCCGCATGGGGCAGCAACTCGTCGAGACCGATCCGCCGATTCCGGTCGGTCGTGAAGACCGACACCTCCAGCCCCGGCAGCCGGTACCGCAGCGCCTCGATCTCCGGCCCGAACACCACCTCGTCCTCGGTCCGGAAGCTCGCCAGCAGGACGATCCGCCCCGTGTGACCGGCGTCGGCGGCCGCGAGCAGGACACTCATCAGCGGGGTGATCCCGACGCCCCCGGCGATGAGCAGGAGTGTGTCCGCCTCGCCGCCCGGCTCCCAGGTGAACTCGCCGTGCGGGCCGCTCACCCGCAACGCCGGCCCGACCTCCAGTTCCTCATGCAGGAACCCCGAGCCCAGCCCGTCCGGCTCGTGCTTCACAGCGATCTCGACGAAGCCGCTCTCCCCGGGACTGCTGCAGATCGAGTACGACCGTTCGATCGGCTCGACGGCGACGGGCAGGTCGACCTTCACGTACTGCCCGGCGGCGAACGAGAACGGCATCGTGCCCCCGTCCAGGGGTTCGAGGCGGATCCTGCGGACCGTCGGGGTCAGCACCTCGATGCCGGCCACGCGCAGATAGCCCTCCCAGGGCGTGGCCGGATCCCGGGTGATCCCGCCGGAACGGATGGCCTGCCACATCGTCCCGAGCTGCCGCGGTTTCAGGACGGCGTTCGCCGCCATCAGCCCGCCCGCCAGCGCCCCCACCACGCCGGACCCCCAGGCGTCCTGCCCGGCCACGAAGAGGCCCTTGACCGGAGTACGGCATCCCGCCCGAGCCGAGCGCAGCCGCTGGGGAGTCGCCGCGAGTCCGTAGAACGAGCCCAGCACGCTGTGCTGGTAGGTCTCGAACGACAGCGGTGTCGCCAGTTCGGCGAACGCGATCGTCTCCCGGAAGCCGGGCCAGCGTTCCTCCAGGCGGGCGATCAGCCGTCCGGTCAGCTCGTCCTTGAACTTCCGGTAGCTGTCCGGTCGCTCGTTCTCGGGCGTCCCACGCCACTGGTCGACCAGCTTCGGATCGACGAGTTCCAGCAACTCCACCGTGTGGAACCGGGCGGCGGGGTTGTTGAGCGACGCGAACGACACGTACAGCGTGCCTTCCCCCGGAGGGCGATGAACGCTGTCGTGCTCGTCGAGATCCGGCATGAACCAGTGGTTCTCGCCGCGCAGCCCGAACTCGGCCGGCGACCGGTTCAGTCCGAGAAACAGCATGACCGCCGACCGTTCCTCGGGCAGCTCCGCCAGTTCGTGGCTTTTCCCGATCAGGGCGTACGTGTTGCGCACTCCGGCCGCCGAGACGACGGTGTCCGTCCGCACACGGTAGCGGCGGCCGGTGGCGGTGTCCTCGACGTCGACGCCGGCCACCTTGCCGCCCTCGACGACGACCTCATGGACCCGCTGCCGGGAGCGCAGCACCACGCCGTACCGCTGAAGGATCTCCAGAACGACCCGGTTGAGCTCCTGCGGGCCGCCCACGGGATGTGCGGTGCCTTCCATGAAGAAGGTCAGCGGGACCGCCGCGTGATAGCCGAACGCGCTCGATGCCGGCGGAGTGCCGTAGAGCCCCCATCGCGCGGCCAGCACGGCCCGCAGTCGCGGATCGCGGAAACTGCGGGAAACCTGGTCCCGCAACGATCGGAACGTCGACGGGAAGAGCCGCTCGACGAAGGGCGCACCCGCTCTTCGTACGCCGGCGGGGAACGACGCGAAGACATTGCGCGCGGTCAGCCCGGCCATGGCCCAGCGCGTCGTCCGGAAGAAGCCGTCGATGGCGCCGGCCTCGGCGGGGAACCGTTCCTTCAGACGCGCACGGAACCGTTCCTTCGTGGCGGGGACGGCGAAATCGAACCCCGGGAAGTGCAGTGCGTCGTACTCGTCCGGCAGGGGCGAGAGCTGCGCCCGCCCGTCCGTCATGAACCCGAGGAACGGGCCGGCGCTCGCGCTCATGTAATGCAGCCCGGTGCCGAACCGGTATCGCCCGGCGCGGGAGAACTCGTGCGTCATCCCACCGAGCGTGTAGTGCTGTTCGAGGACGAGAACACGCTTCCCGCCGAACTGCGCGATCGTGCGCGCCGCCGCGAGACCGCCCATACCCGACCCGATCACCACCACATCGGCTTCCTCGTCCGACACCATCTGCAACCCCCCCAGTCATCCGTCCTCCGAGAGCTCAGATTGGCCGAACCGACTTGACGTCGACTGAATGATCAGTGGAAGGCCACCCGGAACCAGGTGCCGGTCTCATTCAATTCCCGTCCAGTGCGCCGTCATAGCTTTGCGCCGGGCGTGAGGGTCCCCCGAAAGAGAGGTTGGTCCATGGTGAGCGGGAATCCGACGATCGTGCTCGTACACGGAGCATTTGCCGACAGCAGCGGCTTCAACGCCGTCGCCAAGCGGCTTGTCGCCGACGGCTATCCGGTGGTCGCCGCGCCGAATCCACTGCGAGGGCTCGCCTTTGACGCGTCACACGTCAAGGCACTGCTGGACAGCATCGAGGGATCGATCGTGCTGGTCGGGCACTCATACGGCGGTGCGGTCATCTCCGCCGCCGCCGAGGGAAACGCGAACGTGAAGGCACTGGTCTACCTGGCGGCGTTCGTGCCGGAGACGGGCGAGAGCGCGCAGGCACTGGTCGAAAAGTTCCCGGGCAGCACCGTGGGCGAGTCCCTGAAGCCTGTGCCGCTGCCGGACGGACAGGTGGACCTCTACATCGACCCGAAGGTCTTTCATCCCCATTTCGCGGCCGACGTGTCGGCGGAGGAAGCCGCCCTCTACTCGATCACGCAACGCCCGGCCACCGGCGCCGCCCTGGGCGAGCCCGCCACCGGTCCGCAGGCCTGGCACACGATCCCGAACTACAACCTGATCAGCGGCGCCGACAGGATCATCCCCCCGGCGACGCAGGAGTTCATGGCCCAGCGCTCCGGCGCGAAGACCCAGGTGGTCGAGGGCGCGTCGCACATGGTGTTCGTCTCCCGGCCGGGCGCGACCGTGGCCCTCATCGAGACAGCCGTGCAGGAGCAGACGCTCCCGCGATAGCACCGCTGGTCACCGCGAGTGCATCGATCCGATGATCCATGGGAGGGAAAGTGCACAAGAGCGAAAAGGCCATGAGGTGGGGCCTGCGGGTCCACCTTTTCCGGTACGTCATCGCCAATGTGGCCCAGGTGGTGCTGTGGGGGATTCTCACACCCGACCACTTCTTCTGGCCCTTGTGGTCGATTCTGGGCTGGGGTATCGGGCTGGTGATCCACTTCTGGGCGATCCGTTCGAAGTCCCGATCACTCGCCCGGTCATGACCTGAACCATCGCCAGCAGGACCAGAGGAGAATCATGTCCGAGAAAGTGGTTCCGGGTCGCAACACCGCCGCCGCCGAAGGCGACGTCGTCGTCTTCCACATCGGGCTACGGATCAACCGGCTGCGAGCATTCTCCAGCTGGCTGCCGGCATTCATGTCGATGCCGCGAATGCTGCGTGAGCTGTCGCAGGAAAAGACCAGCGGGCTTCTCGGTTACAAGGTGCTCTACGGCAGCCTCCGAGACTTCTACGTCATCCAGTACTGGTCCGACAAGGAACGGCTCCTCGCCTACGCCCACCAGCAGGACAAGGAGCACCGGCCCGCATGGTCGGCGTTCAACCGACGAGCACGCGCCGGGAAGGGGCATGTGGGTATCTGGCACGAGACGTTCATCGTCCCGGCAGGCTCCTACGAGTCGGTGTACGTCGACATGCCCGCCTACGGCCTCGGCGCCGCGACAGGTGTCGTACCGGTCGGTCGACGCGGCGACACGGCGGCCCAGCGTCTGAGGGCGGCAGAGAGGTGACGAAGGTCTACGCAGGACCCCCGCCGGAGCAAGCCGACGGGGGTCCTCACGCGTCACGAGCGATCACAGGCGGTGCGGTACGTCTCCTCGATCGACCTGTGCCCCATCCGCTCGGCCACGTCACCCGCGACAGCCAAAGCCTGCTTCACATAGGCCCTTGACGAGGTCTCGCCCCCTTGTCGTAGGCGTCCCGCAGAATCGCCTTGAGGGTGCGCAATATGTTGACCTCATTCCCCGGGTGAGGCGCTCGATCGCATCGTCCTGCGTGTCGAAGCCGCCCTGCTCGATCTGCTGCCCCAAGCCGCTGCGGAAACGGATTCTGTACGGGTGCGGGCACGGGGGCGGCCTGGCACAGCCGCAGTCCCTTGGACTTGCATAGAGTGCGCAGCACCTCAGACGCCGGTCCGGTCGGCCCGAGGCGACCGGATACAGTGCGCGAGACGGCAGTCTGGTCAGGGAGGGGAAGCGTGACCGACACCAGCAACGCCCGGTCCGCCGAGGGTGAGGCGCGAGCGCCGCGGCAGAGTCGGCTGCACCGCCTGATGCGTTACATCCCCCTGATCGCCCCGGTCCTGCTGTGGGCCGTGCCCTGCTGGGTGCTCCTGTACGGCGGGCAGCAGTGGCCGCTGCCCGTCAGGCTGGTCGGCACCGTCCTGTTCGTCCTCGGCCTCGTCGGTATGCCGCTCGCGATGGTGCGCGGCCACGGCCGGCGCCAGCAGGACCGGGCGGCGATCATCGGTGACACCCTGCTGGGCACCAGCTGGGTGCTGTTCACCTGGTCCGTTCTGCTCGGCGTCCTCGTGCGGCTCGCCCTGACCGTGGCCGGCGTCGGCGAGAGCCAGGACCGGGCCCGCATCGTCACCTGGGCCGTCCTCGGCACCGCCGCCGTGCTGCTCGCCTGGGGGTACGCCGAGGCGCGCCGCGTGCCACGCGTGCGCAGCCTCGACGTGCGACTCCCGCGACTGGGTGCCGGGTTGGACGGCATCCGTGTCGTCCTCATCACCGACACCCACTACGGCCCACTCGACCGCGCCCGCTGGTCGGCACGGGTGTGCGAGACCGTGAACACCCTGGAAGCCGACCTGGTCTGCCACACCGGCGACATCGCGGACGGCACGGCCGAACGCCGCCGCGCCCAGGCCGCCCCACTCGCAACCGTGCGGGCCACCCGGGCCCGTGTGTACGTCACCGGCAACCACGAGTACTACAGCGAGGCCCAGGGCTGGGTCGACCTGATGGACGAGCTGGGCTGGGAACCGCTGCGCAACCGCCATCTGCTGCTCGAACGCGGAGGCGACACCCTCGTGGTCGCCGGCGTGGACGACGTCACCGCCGAGTCCTCCGGCCTGGCAGGCCACCGCGCCCACCTCGCCGGAGCCCTGAACGGCGCCGACCCCGACCTGCCCGTCCTGCTCCTGGCCCACCAGCCCAAGTTCATCGACCGGGCGGCAGCCGCCGGCATCGACCTCCAGCTCTCCGGGCACACCCACGGCGGCCAGATCTGGCCCTTCCACCACCTGGTCCGCCTCGACCAGCCCGCCCTCGCCGGCCTCAGCCACCACGGCACCCGCACCCTCCTCTACACCAGCCGCGGCACCGGCTTCTGGGGCCCGCCGTTCCGCGTCTTCGCCCCCAGCGAGATCACCCTGCTCGTACTCCGCAGCCCGCATCCTGGGGCCGCGGGAGCTGCGCCGACAGCGGATCTGCGAGACGAGGGTCGTCGGGAATAGGCTGGAGAGGAGTGGCACCGGGACGGAGCGGAGCCTCCCGATGCATGCCCTTTGCCGAGGGGGACGTAATAGAGGGAGGCCAAGAGCCATGCCCTGGAATCTGACCGGCACGTATCTGGAAAGCTGCAACTGCGACGTGGTGTGCCCCTGCACCACCTCGGGCCTCACCGCACCGGCCGACCACGAGCGCTGCCAGCTGACCCTCGCGTTCCATGTGGACAGCGGGAACTTGGACGGCGTGGACGTCTCCGACCGCAGCGTCGCCGTCTTCGTCGACGCACCCCGGGTGATGGCCGAAGGCGGCTGGCAGGTGGCGCTGTACCTGGACGCCGCGGCCGACGACGACCAGGCGGAGGCGCTGGGCAAGGTCTTCTCCGGCCAGGCAGGCGGGCCGATGGCTGCGCTCGCTCCGCTCATCGGCGAGGTCCTCGGCGTGGAGCGTGTTCCCATCGACTACCGCGACGACGGCCGCCGCCACTCCGTACGGGTGGGCGACGCCATCGACGTCGAGATCGCGGACCAGGTTGCCCCACAGTTCGGCGAGGACGGTCCGGTCATGAGCCTGACCGGCTTGTTCCACCCGGTGAACAGCACGGTGACCGTCGCCCGGTCCACCCGGGCGACCGGTGAGGGCGTGTACGGCCGGTCCTGGGACTTCTCCGGCGGCAACGGACACTCGGCGCCCTTCACGTGGTCCGCGTGACCAGTCGGCTGGTCACCGTAAGCCGCAGGGCGAGTCCTGCGGGACTGCTGCTGGTCGCGGCTGCCACCGCCTGGGTCTGGATGGTGACACGCTGGGGCGACCAGCAGGCGATGCCGGGCACCATGGGCCTGGGCCTGCCCGCTTTCCTGGGCATGTGGACGCTGATGACGGCTGCGATGATGCTGCCCGCCACGGCGTCCGTCGCCGCGCTCTACGCGCGTACCATCACCGTGCACCGGGCTCCGCGCATGGTCGTTTTCACGGTCGCCTACCTGCTTGTCTGGGCCGCGGCCGGGCTGCCCGCGTACGGGCTGGCCACCGGTCTGGGTCACGCGGCAGGCCTCCCCGCCATGGCGGGGACCGCGGTGGCCGCGGCCGTGTTCTCGGTCAACGGCGTCTACCAGCTCACACCACTCAAAGACCGCTGCCTGGCGAAGTGCCGCTCGCCGATCGGGCTGATGCTGCGCTACGCCTCGTACCCGGGGCCCTCGCGCGATCTGCGTGCCGGAGCCCACCACGGGGCTTTCTGCCTGGGCTGCTGCTGGTCGCTGATGGTGCTGCTGGCGGCGTTCGGTGTGATGAACCTTTGGGCGATGGTGGCCCTGACCGCCGTGATCACCGCTGAGAAGCTGGCTCCGGCCGGCCGCCTGGTGGCCCGTGCCACAGGAATCGTCTCGATCGCCCTGGCCGGCGCCGTCTTCTGGGTCCCCGCGTTGGCTCCGGGCCTCACCGGCGGCGGCATGGGCGGGATGTGAGGAGGGGGCCTCGCCCGCGTGATGCCGTCTTCCGGTCCGTCTATGCGGTCGCCGGTCAGGGCAGCGTCCACAGCCGGACCGTGACGAGGTAGAAGACGACAGCCCAGAAGGCCATCGCCACAGCGACGACACCGAGGCCTCGGAAATTGGTTCTTGCCGCAGGCTCGGTCGGGAGTGGCCGCAGCCATCGCCCGAGCAGCGGGTTCACGTAGTAGGGCATGGTCAGGAAGCTCATGATGAAACTCGACAGCAGGTTGCCCACGAGCAGGCCGATCCAGAGCGGCATGTGCAGCGGGGACAGAGCGAGCGTCAGCAGCACGACCGTCGGGTACAGGCCGACCCAGACGGCGAGGGAGGTTCTGGTCTCGGAGGGCGGCGGCGGTGCCTCCCTGCCGTTGCCCTCGAAGGCGAACCAACTGCCGAACGAGTTGTCGATCGTATGCAGTGCGAAGTCGCTGAACTTGGCGCCCTCGGCCAGGATCTGGTGCCGTTCGGGCGAGGTCAGCCAGGCGTCGAGGTGCTCTGCGTTGTCGTAGCGGTACAGCGTCGTCCATTCCTCCTGGAGCCCCTCGACGGGGCGGAAGAGCTCGGTCCCGCGAAACCCCTCGAACTTGCTCTCCTCCTGGACCATGCGGTGCTGCCAGTCGAGGAAGTCGTCGACCTGGTTCGGGTGGACGCGGTGGGTGACCACCACGGTGACCAGCGGATCCAGTGACTGGGTGCCGCTGCTGACCACCTGCTGGGTCGCCGGACCGTCGAAGTACTTGGCACCGACGTCGAGATACGTCTGCCTGGTCGCGCTGTTGATCCACGCCTGCAGATGCGCCACCGAGTTGAACCGGTACACGACGACCCAGTCGGCTTGCAGCCGGGTCGGCGGGGAGATCTCGGCGCCGAGGAAGCCGGGGTAGTAGGCGGCCGCGGTGTTGAGGTCCTCCTGCCACGACTCGAATTCCCGCTCCATCCCGGGCAGGACCTTCTGGCCGATGATCGCCGTCGCCGCGGCGGCCATGTTCCTCTCGGCGCTCATGGTGGCTCAACCCGCCGACGCCGACTGCTCCGCGGGGAGCCGGCCGTAAATGCGTTCCGGAGTCAGCGGCAGCGCACGGTAGCGGACGCCCGTGGCGTCCTGCACCGCGTTCGCGAGCGCGGGGGCGACCGGGTTGATGCAGCACTCCGCCATCCCCTTCGCCCGCATGGGCCCCACCGAGTCCGCCGAGTCCACCAGGAGGACCTCGGTACGGGGAATGTCGGCGTAGGTGGGGATGCGGTAGTTCCGGAGGTTGGGGTTGACCATGACGCCGCTGTCGTCGACGTGATGGTTCTCGGTCAGCGCGAAGCCGATTCCCTGGGCGACACCGCCCTCCACCTGTCCCCGGACCTGCGCCGGATTGATGATCACACCGGCGTCGGCCGCCTGCACGCTGTAGAGGATCCGTATCTCACCCGTCACGCGGTGCACGGCGACCCGGAATCCCTGCGTGTTGGAGGTGACGCTCCGGGGCGAGCCGTACGCCTTGCGTGCGGCCGTGAAGCGGATTCCACGCGTCCGGGCCAGCGCGACGAGTTCGGCCAGCGACACCCGCCGGTCCCCGCAGACGACACCGTCGTCGTCCATCGTGCACAGCACGACATGGACGCCCGTGTGCGCCGCGGCGAATTCCAGGATGCGGTCGCGCACCGCGTTGGCCGCCCGCAGGACCGCGTTGCCCGCCACGAAGAGGCCCGCGCTCGCGAAGGCACCGGTGTCGAATCCCGTGCGGTCGGTGTCGGACTGCACCAGGCGGATCCGCGACGGCGTCGTGCCCAGCTGACCGGCTGCGATCTGGACATGGGCCGTGGAGGTTCCCTCCCCGAACTCGGCGGTCCCGACGGCCAGTTCGTAGATGAGATCGTCGCCCAGCGTGACCCAGGCCTCCGAGAGGTGTTCCGTCGGGGGCGCGGTCTCGTGCAGGGAACTCGCCACGCCGGCTCCGACGAGCCACGCCGGGCCAGGGGGCGGCTGGTCGGCCGTACGGGCCAGGGCGCCGCCCACGAGGTCGATGCACTGGGCGAGTCCGTCCTCGGTGAAGACCACGTCGTCGGGGCCGTCGTGCAGGGCGACCAGGGGCTCACCCGGCCGCACGATGTTGCGTCGGCGCAGTTCCAGCGGGTCGATGTGAAGGGCGCGGGCCAGTTCGTCCATCGCCGACTCCACGGCGAACGCCGGCTGCGTCATTCCGTAGCCGCGCAGCGCCCCGCTCGGCACGGTGTTCGTGTAGACGGAGTACGCGTCGTACTTCTTGTTGGGGCAGCGGTAGATCATGACGGCGGCTCCGCCCGCGTACACCGTTTCGCCGCCGTGGTTGCCGTAGGCGCCCGTGTTCGACACATTGCGTACCTGGAGGGCGGTGAGCGTCCCGTCGGCCTTCGCGCCGAGTGTGACCGTCAGGGTCATCGGATGCCGCGGCGAGGCCGTGGTGAACTCCTCCTCACGGGTGTACTCGAGACAGGTGGGCCGCCCGGTGTCCAGGGTGGCGAGCGCGACCAGGTCCTCCGCGATCACCTCCTGTTTGCCGCCGAATCCGCCGCCCACGCGCTTGCAGAACACCCTCAGCTGGTCCGGGCGCAGCCCGAACAGGTACTCCAGCTTGACCTTCGCGATCGACGGTGACTGCGAACTGGTGCGCACGTTCAGCCGGCCGTCCTCCATCCAGGCGATCGAACCGTGGGTCTCCAGATGCGCGTGCTGCACCCGCGGTGAGAAGTACGTGCCTTCGTGGATCACGTCGGCCGCCGCGAAGCCGGCGTCGACGTCGCCGATGTGGGAGTGGAGTTCGAGCAGGATGTTGTGGACCGGGTCACGGACGAACGGATCGTCGGAGCCGTGCAACTGGGGTGCGCCGTCGGCCATCGCCGCCTCCGGGTCGAACACCGCGGGCAGCACCTCGTACTCGACCGCGAGACGCCGGCAGCCCTCCTCGGCCGCCCCGACCGTGTCGGCCAGGACCGCGGCGACACGCTGGCCGGCGAAGCGGACCGTGTCGTCGAGGATGCGGGTGTCGTCCGGATCGACCAGGTGGTCGGTGTGGATCGCCGTGGTGAAGCGTCTGCGGGGTACGTCTTCCCAGGTGTAGACCCGGCGCACGCCGGGCACCGCGAGGGCGGCGCTCTTGTCGATCGAGCGGATCCGGGCGTGCGCGTGGGGTGAGTGCAGCACCTTGAGGTGCAGCATGCCGTCGATCCGCGTGTCCATGGTGAACTCGGCGTGCCCCGTCACCACATCGTGGCCCGCGGGCGCGCCGGCACTCGTCCCGACGGCCTTGCCCGGTGCCGCCGTCTCCACCGCACTGACGCCCTTCACGGCGTCCTCGATCGCCCGGTATCCGGTACAACGGCAGAGGTTGCCCTTCAACGCCCTGGGCAGGTCCGCCTTCTGCTCCTCGCTGAAGGTCGCCGACGTCATGATCATCCCGGCGGTGCAGAAACCGCACTGGAAGCCAGGGGCGTCCTCGAACTGCCGCTGCATCGGATGCGGGGCGCCGGGCCGTCCAAGACCCTCGATCGTGGTCACCTGACGGCCGTCCGCGCGGAACGCGGGGGTGATGCAGCTGTGTACCGGTGCGCCGTCCAGCCACACCGTGCAGGCGCCGCAGTCGCCCGCGTCGCACCCCTTCTTGACGCCGAAGTGGCCGAGTTCGCGCAGGAAGGTGCGCAGGCACTGGCCGGGGGCCGGCTCCCGGTCGAATTCCCTGCCGTTCACGAGGTAGCTCATGGCAGGTCCCCCTCCATGAGTTCGCGGCGAATCTCTTCGGCGAAGTGCCGTGTCAGATGACGACGGTGGTCAGGGGTTCCGTTGGGATCGGTGAACCAGACGTCGGCCGGCACGGCGTCGATGCTCTGCCGCAGGGTCCGGACATCGGGCAGGACGTCGAAGGCGAGGCGGACCGGCCGCGTGGTACCGGCCGTGACGGTGAGCAACAGGTCACTCGCTCCCGGCCGTTGCGTGCCGACGAGGAACACGGTCGAACGGCCGAGCCGGGTCAGTGAGAAGCGACGGCGCGCGGTGCGTTTGCGCAGCGCACGCTCCGCAATGGTGACGCGCCGAAGGATCTCCCCGGGCGTGAGGACGTTGCGGTGGTCGCCGGTGACGAAGTCGAGGGCGTCGACGAAGCGCACGGAGCCGTCGGGCGCCCACAGTTCGTACTGCGCCTCCAGCGCCACGGTCGACGTGATCATCGGGCCGGCGGGCAGGGACATACAGATGTTTCCGCCGACGGTCGCCGCGTTCCAGACCTTGAACGACGACAGGAATGCCTCACAGCTTTCCCGGAAGAGGATTCCGGCGGTCCAGCCCTCCGGCCACGGGAAGGCGTACAGATCGCGAATGGTGCATGTCGCGCTGATCTCCAGGCCCTTGTCCGTGACAACAAGAGGCTCCCAGCGCAACGCCGTCAGGTCGATCAGCCGTCGCAGGTCCGGCTGCTCCGTGGAATAGAGCCATGTTCCGCCGGCGAGCCAGGCATCACCCTCCTGCCAGTCCTGGCCTGGCCGCTCGGACGGTCGCCGGACTACTTCGGTGATGGTGTTGAGGTCCATGAAAGCCGACCTATGGGGCAACGGAACGGTTGCCTTCCCACCCCAGACCCTTTTGTCATATTTTACCCCAGTCGTACACGCAGCGACAGCAGACCGGAGGGTGGCACCGCGACCTTGAGTGGGCCGCCGGTGACGGCGTCGAGGCTGTGTTCGTGCACGAGCTCGCCGGTCACGTCGTACGCCCTGCACCAGATGTCGTACGGTCCGCCGTCGGTGAGGTCGAGGACGAGGGCGTCGGTGGCCGTGGCATTGACGATGTCGACCGTGCGGCGCCGGGTCAGATCCAGGGCCACGGTCCGCTCGTCGTGCACGACGACGGCCTCGCGCTCCGCTCTCGCGGCCCGCACGACGGGGTACAGCTCGTCGGGCCGTCCCGGTTCGAACTCCCCCTCCCCGAACAGCGGCCGCAGTCTCGCCCACTGCGCGAGCCAGAACTTCAGCGCCTTGTAGTGCGACGGCCGCAGCTCGCCGAGTCCGCAGGAGAGCTGTGGTGTGGCGTGGAGGACGGCCAGGAACTGACGCAGGGCGGCCTGCGGGGTGTGGTCCGGGTCCCACATCAGCATGTCGGAGTGGACGGCGCCGCCGCAGCGCAGCAGCCCGGCGTCCACGGTGCGGACGCGGTTGGCGACGGCGTCGGCCGGGCAGTCGGTGGCCCGCAGCAGGTTGCCGTACGCGGCGGTGCCGGGCCCCAGGTAGGGCTGGCGCAGTTCGATGAGGGGCGTGGCGCGGTACAGCGGGGTGAGGGCGTCGCGGATCTCGCCGAGCAGCAGGTCCATGGCGGCGCTGACGTCGCCGCGCCCGTCCTCGGCGTACACCATGGCGTCGTCCAGGAAGTCGAGCTTGAGGCCGTCGAGTCCGTGGTCGCCGACGAGCCGGGCGCAGGTGGTGACCACATGGGCGCGCACCCGGGTGTCGCGGGGGTCGAGAACATGGGCGCCGGGCGCGGTGGGGCTGGGCAGCGGGGCGAGCGGCGCCGGCTCGCGCCAGCGGGGCGAGTCGGGCCCGGCGAGCAGGGGGGCCACCCAGGCGATGTACGCCATGCCGAGGCCGTGCACCTCGGCGACGTGTGCGGCCAGGTCGGGGAACTTCTCCGGGTCGGTCTGCCAGTCACCGGCCCAGGCGTAGCCGCGGAGGCGTCCGCCGCGCTGCCAGCCGTCGTCCAGGATGAGCAGTGCGCAGCCGAGCCGGGCCGCGAGCCGCGCCTCGTGCGCCACGGCGTCGGCGGTGACGTCCTGCCCGAGCGCGTACCAGGTGGAGTAGGCGGGGCCGCGGCCGGCCGGCGGCAGGCCGAGCGGCGGCTGCGCGGCGGTGGCGGCGAGGCGGGCGGCGAGACGGCGCAGGGCGGTGGCGGGGCTCGACCGGTGGGTGGGCCTGGACAACTACCGGCGGATCCTGGAGGAGGAGACCTTCCGCCGGGCGCTCGGCCACACCGCGGTGTACGCGGTGGCGCAGACCGCGGGGGCGATCCTCGTCGGTTTCGTCCTCGCGCTGCTGCTCGAAGGGCGGGCCCGGACCCTGTGGTTCGTGCGCTCGGCCGCGTTCCTGCCGGTCGTCGCGGCGGTCGCGGTGGTCGCCGAGGTGTGGCGGCTGTTGTACTTCCCCGGCGACGAGGGCCTGCTCAACTCCGTTCTGTCCCTTCTCGGTTCGGACACCCAGCGCTTCCTCGACGATCCGGACCAGGCGCTCGGCTGGGTGATCGCCGTCGGGATCTGGAAGAACGCCCCGTACGACATGATGATCGTCCTCGCCGGACTGGCCTCCATCGACCGGCAGTCGTACGAGTCGGCGGCCCTGGACGGCGCCGGGCTCGTGCGCCGGCTGCGCCATGTGACGCTGCCCGCGCTGCGTCCGGTCGTGACGATCCTGCTGACGCTGGCCGCGATCCGCGGGATGCGGGTCTTCACCGAGGTGTACATCCTCACCGGCGGCGGCCCGGCCGGCTTCACCGATGTGCTGATGACCCGTATCTACGACCTCGGGTTCCGGGCCAACGACCTCGGCTTCGCCTCGGCCTGCTCGGTCGCCCTCTTCCTGCTCACCCTCGTCCTCACCGGCGGGGTGACGTGGTACCGGCGCCGGAAGGAGCTGTCATGACGGCCTCCCGCTACGACACGGCGCTGGGCTGGGGCTGGGGCCGCGGCCGGCCGCTCGCCTCGACGGCCCGGCTGGTGCTGTACGCGCTGGTGCTGCTGGTGTTCTGCGGGCCACTGCTCGCCGTCCTCACCGGCGCCTTCGACCGCACGCCCGACCCGACGCGGATGTCCCTGGTACCCCGTCACCCGACCCTGCGCAACTTCGAGATCGCGGGCGAGCGCGGCCTGTGGACGTATCTGCGCAACTCGCTGCTGATCACCGGGAGCGCGCTGCTGCTCCAGGTGAGCGTGACGGTCTTCGCCGCGTACGCGCTCGCCCGGCACCGCTTCCGCGGGCAGGCCCTGGTGCTGATGGTGATCCTGGCGACGATGATGCTGCCCGAGGAGGTCATCGCCATCCCGCTCCCGCTCGTCCTGAACGACCTTCCGGGCCTGGACGTCAGTCTGCGCGGGACGCTGCTCGGGATGGTGCTGCCGATGGGCGGCTGGGGTTTCTCCATCTTCGTGCTCAGCGAGTTCATGAAGGAGATCCCGCTCGAACTGGAGGAGGCCGCGCGCGTCGACGGCGCGGGCGAGCTGCGGATCTTCGGGCAGATCGTGCTGCCGCTGTGCAAGCCGGGCCTCGGTGTCGTCGTCATCTTCGGCTTCAACATGATCTGGGACCAGTATCTGCTGCCCCTGATCGTCGCCTCCTCCCCCGACCAGTACCCGCTGACCGTCGGGCTGCAACTCATGCGTTCCGTACCGGAGGTGGGCATCGGGGCGCTGCTGGCCGGCGCCCTGGTCGCCCTGGTGCCGAGCGTCGTCGTCTATCTGGCCTTCCAGCGCACGTTCCGGTCCGGCCTGACCACTGGAGCAGTGAAGGGATGATCCCGTCTTGACCTCCGCCTCTGCCGATCCCCTCGTCGGTCCGCGCGCCCGGCGGATCGCCGAGTTCCGTGACCACCGCTTCGGCCTCTTCGTCCACTGGGGCGTGTACCCGGCAGCCGCCCGCCATGAGTGGGTGCGTCAGCGCGAGCGGCTGACGATCCATCAGTACCAGTCCCACGTCGACCACTTCGACCCCGATCTGTACGACCCGGAGGCCTGGGCCGAGGCCGCCCGGTACGCCGGGATGCGGTACACGGTCCTGACGACCAAGCACCACGACGGTTTCTGTCTGTGGGACTCGGCGCTCACCGACTACTCCGTGACCGCGACCCCGTACGGCAAGGACCTGGTGGGCCCGTTCGTGTCGGCGTTCCGTGCGGCCGGGCTCGGGGTGGGCTACTACCACTCGCTCCTGGACTGGCATCATCCGCTGTTCCCGCTGGACCGTATCCACCCCGAGTGGGACGACGCGACCGGCGACCTGCACGGCCAGGTGAAGGAACTCCTCACCCGCTACGGGCCGGTCGACACCCTGTGGTTCGACTTCAGCTACGCGGGCCGCATCCGCCAGGGGAAACCGGTCACGGGCGGCAAAGGCCCCGACGAATGGCGTGCGCACGAACTGATGGCGCTGATCCGCAGGCTCCAGCCCGAGTGCCTGGTCAACAACCGGCTGGGGATTCCGGGGGACTTCACCACTCCCGAGGAGTACCAGCCGCTCGTCCCGCCGGGCGAGGTGTGGGAGGCCTGTCAGACACTGAACGGCAGTTGGGGCTACGACCGGGACAACCTCAACTGGAAGACCTCCGAGCAGTTGATCGCGCTCCTGGTCGACACGGTCTCCAAGGACGGCAATCTGCTGCTGAACGTGGGGCCCGACGCCCGCGGCGCGTTCGAGCCCCGTGCCCTCGCCGTGCTGCGCGGCATCGGCGACTGGATGCGGCTGCACTCCCGCTCCGTCCACGGAGCCGGCCCCTCCTCGCACCTCCCGCCGACCGGCTGCCGCTACACCCGCCGCGGGGACCGGCTCTACGTCCATCTCCTGGAGTGGCCGTACAAGCATCTGCACCTGCCCGGGCTCAGCGGCCGGGTGCGCTACGCCCAGTTCCTGCACGACGCCTCCGAGGTCCGCCCCGTGAACGCCGACCCGAACTGGGACAACGGCAATGTGACGCCGAAGGGCGTCCCGGAGGGCGCGCACACCCTCGAACTCCCCCTCCGCAGGCCGGATGTGGCGCTCCCCGTGATCGAGCTGTTCCTCGACGGCGACGAGAGGGGCCGGGCATGAGACGCCGTACGTTCCTGAAGTCGTCCGCGGTGACGGCGCTCGCCGTGTCGGCGGGGCTGCCGGATGCGCAGACGCACACTGCTGGGCGGCGCGGCCGCCGGGCTCGGTCTCGCCGGCTGGGGGTGGCCGGCGCGCCGCAGGCCCAGGCGTCCCCCATCGGCACCGGCTGGACCGAGGTGAACCCCGGGTTCGTCCTCCAGACCCCGCCCGACACGACGCGCTACGAGTACCTGTCGGCGACCGGGGAGCACCACCTGTGGCTGTACGACAGCGACCCGTGGCTGTGGCCGGACAGTTCCTCGGGGCCGCGCAGCGAGATGCGCTGGAGGAACGACTACACCAGTGGGCAGAGCCAGTTCGAGTGCGACCTGAGGATCGGGTCGGGGGCGCACCGCGTCTCCGTCTTCCAGATCTTCGGCGGCTCCAGCTGGGCCACGGCGTTCATGACCCTCGCCATGAACACCGACAGCCTCAACTACTACGACACGACGACCCAGATCGCCTCCCCGGTCTACAACACCTACATCCGCCTCAACGTGGTGCACGAGACCGACACCGGCAACAGCCACGTCTTCGTCAACCGGACGTTCGTCAGGACGTTCCAGGACCACGGCGACGGCACGCACTATTTCAAGGCGGGCCTGTACGGCCGGGACGGGATGTCCTCACGCAGCGACATCTACCTCAAGAACATTCACCTGTACGCGAAGTAGCGGCAGGTAGGTCAGCGACCGGGACGCCGTCAGCTCTTCGCCGTGACGTCCTCGAGCGCGATGTTGAGCTCGAGGACGTTCACGCGGGGCTCGCCGATGAAGCCGAGGGTGCGGCCCTCGGTGTGCTCCTCGACGAGCTTCTGGACCTGGGCGACGGACAGGCCGTTCCGCTCGGCCACCCGGTGGACCTGGAGGTCGGCGTAGGCCGGGGAGATGTCCGGGTCGAGCCCGGAGCCCGAGGAGGTGACCGCGTCGGCGGGGACGTCGGCGGGCTTCACCCTGTAGTCGGCGGTCGAGTTCTCCTCGACCACCTTCGCCCTGGCCTCCTTCACCCACTTCACCAGGTCCGGGTTGTCGGCGGATCGGTTGGTGGCTCCCGAGAGGATCAGCTTGTACTGGGTGTTGACCGAGTTCTCGCCCAGTCCGTTCGCGGGACGCGGCTGGAAGTAGTCCAGGCCGTAGCCCTGCTGCCCTATCAGGGAGGAGCCGACGACCCTGCCGTCCGCCTTGATCTCCGAGCCGTTCGCCTTGTCGCCGAACAGCCCCTGGGCGACGCCGGTGACGACCAGCGGGTAGACGACACCGGTCACCAGGGTCAGCACGAGGAGGGCGCGCAGCCCCGCCCCGAGCAACCGGAGGGTGTTGGTTACCGAGTTGTTCATGCCGTTCAACACGCCTTTCGGAAGTCACAGCCCGGGGATGAGGGAGATGAGCAGGTCGATGAGCTTGATGCCGACGAAGGGCGCGATCAGTCCGCCGAGGCCGTAGATCCCGAGGTTGCGGCGGAGCATCCGGTCCGCGCTGACCGGCCGGTACCGCACGCCCTTCAGAGAGAGCGGGACCAGCGCGATGATGATCAGCGCGTTGAAGACGACCGCGGAGAGGATCGCGGAGTCGGGTGAGGCCAGGTCCATGATGTTGAGCTTGTCCAGGCCGGGGTAAACGGCCGCGAACAGCGCCGGGATGATCGCGAAGTACTTCGCGACGTCGTTGGCGACGGAGAACGTGGTCAGCGCACCGCGCGTGATGAGCAGTTGCTTGCCGATCTCGACGATCTCGATGAGCTTGGTCGGGTTGGAGTCGAGGTCGACCATGTTGCCGGCCTCCTTGGCGGCCGACGTACCCGTGTTCATGGCCACGCCGACGTCGGCCTGGGCGAGCGCGGGCGCGTCGTTCGTGCCGTCGCCGGTCATGGCGACGAGCTTGCCGCCGGCCTGCTCCCGCTTGATGAGGGCCATCTTGTCCTCGGGCGTGGCCTCGGCGAGGAAGTCGTCGACGCCCGCCTCCTCGGCTATCGCCTTGGCCGTCAGCGGGTTGTCACCCGTGATCATGACGGTCTTGATGCCCATGCGGCGCAGTTCCTCGAACCGCTCGCGCATGCCGTCCTTGACGACGTCCTTGAGGTGGATGACACCCAGTACTCGGGCACCCTCGGCGTCCTCGACCGCGACCAGCAGCGGGGTGCCGCCGGCCTCGGAGATCCGGTCGGTGAGCGCGCCGGCGTCCTCGGCCACCTCGCCGCCCTGCTCCCGGACCCAGGCGACGACCGATCCGGCCGCGCCCTTGCGGATCTTGCGTCCGTCGACGTCCACACCCGACATACGCGTCTGCGCGGTGAAAGCGATCCACTCGGCACCGGCAAGCTCGCCCTGATGGCGCTCGCGCAGCCCGTACTTCTCCTTCGCCAGTACGACGACGGAACGGCCTTCAGGGGTCTCGTCGGCCAGCGACGACAGCTGGGCGGCGTCGGCCACCTCGGCCTCGGTGGTACCGCTCACCGGCACGAACTCCGACGCCTGACGGTTGCCGAGGGTGATGGTGCCGGTCTTGTCGAGCAGGAGGGTCGAGACGTCACCGGCGGCCTCGACGGCCCGTCCCGACATGGCCAGGACGTTCCTCTGCACCAGGCGGTCCATGCCGGCGATGCCGATCGCCGACAGCAGCGCGCCGATCGTCGTGGGGATGAGGCAGACCAGCAGGGCGACCAGCACGACCATCGTGAGGTGGGTGCCCGCGTAGTCGGCGAACGGCGGCAGGGTGGCCACCGCGAGCAGGAACACGATCGTCAGCGAGGCGAGGAGGATGTTGAGGGCGATCTCGTTCGGTGTCCTCTGCCGGGCCGCGCCTTCGACGAGGTTGATCATCCGGTCGATGAAGGTCTCGCCCGGCTTCGTCGTGATCTTGATGGCGATCCGGTCGGAGAGGACCTTCGTACCGCCGGTGACGGCGCTGCGGTCGCCGCCGGACTCCCGGATGACCGGTGCCGACTCTCCGGTGATGGCGGACTCGTCGACCGACGCGACTCCCTCGACGACATCACCGTCGCCGGGGATGATGTCGCCCGCCTCGCAGACGACCAGGTCACCGATGCGCAGCTCGGTGCCGGGCACCTGCTCCTCGCGCTCGCCGACGAGCCGCCGGGCGACGGTGTCGGTCTTGGCCTTGCGCAGGGTGTCGGCCTGCGCCTTGCCGCGGCCCTCGGCGACGGCCTCCGCCAGGTTGGCGAAGACGACGGTGAGCCACAGCCAGGCGCTGATGGTCCAGCCGAACCAGTCGCCCGGGTCCTTGAAGGAGAACACGGTGGTCAGCAGCGAGCCGATCCACACCACGAACATCACGGGCGACTTGACCATCACCCGCGGGTCGAGCTTGCGGAAGGCGTCCGGCAGCGACTTCACCAGCTGCTTGGGGTCGAAGAGGCCGGCTCCGACCCGGCTTTCCCGGTGACCGGTCGGGACGTCCTGGTGGGGCGCCCGGGTCGGGGTGGCAGTGGACATCGAGTCCTCTTGGTTCTCTGTGCGAGTGGTCATGACGCCAGCCCCTCGGCCAGCGGGCCCAGCGCCAGCGCCGGGAAGTAGGTCAGACCGGTGATGATCAGGATCGCGCCCACCAGCAGGCTGGTGAACAGCGGCTTCTCGGTGCGCAGGGTGCCCGCGGTCACCGGGACCGGATTCTGCTCGGCGAGCGAGCCGGCGAGCGCCAGCACGAACACCATCGGCAGGAACCGGCCGAGGATCATCGCCAGCCCGATCGTGCTGTTGAACCACTGCGTGTCCGCGTTCAGACCGGCGAAGGCGGAACCGTTGTTGTTGGCGCCGGAGGTGTAGGCGTACAGGATCTCGGAGAACCCGTGCGCGCCGGAGTTCGTCATCGAGTGCGCCGGGGTCGGCAGCGCCATCGCCGCGGCGGTGAAGACCAGCACCAGCGCCGGGGTGATCAGGATGTAGCAGGCGGCGAGCTTGATCTCACGGGTGCCGATCTTCTTGCCCAGGTACTCGGGCGTGCGGCCGACCATCAGACCGGCGATGAAGACGGCGATGACCGCCATGATGAGCATGCCGTAGAGGCCGGAGCCGGTGCCGCCGGGCGCGATCTCGCCCAGCATCATGCCGAGCATGGTGATCCCGCCGCCCAGACCGGTGAAGGAGGAGTGGAAGGAGTCCACCGCGCCCGTCGACGTGAGGGTGGTCGACACCGCGAAGATCGACGACGAGCCGACCCCGAAGCGGACCTCCTTGCCCTCCATCGCCCCGCCCGCGATCTGGAGCGCCGGGCCGTGGTGGGCGGACTCGGTCCACATCATCAGGGCGACGAAGCCGACCCAGAGGGTCGCCATGGTGGCGAGGATCGCGTAGCCCTGCTTCACCGAACCGACCATGAGGCCGAAGGTCCGGGTCAGCGCGAACGGGATGACCAGCAGCAGGAAGATCTCGAAGAGGTTGGTGAACGGGGTCGGGTTCTCGAAGGGATGGGCGGAGTTGGCGTTGAAGTAGCCGCCGCCGTTGGTGCCCAGCTCCTTGATGGCCTCCTGAGAGGCGACCGCACCGCCGTTCCACTGCTGGTTGCCCCCCATGAACTGGCCGACCTCGTGGATGCCGGAGAAGTTCTGGATGGCTCCGCAGGCGACCAGCACGATCGCGGCGACGAAGGAGAGCGGCAGCAGGATGCGGGTCACACCGCGCACCATGTCCGACCAGAAGTTGCCGAGTTCACCGGTATGGATGGGGGTCCCCCCGCTCGAGCGAAGCCGAGAGTGGGGGAGGGCGAATCCTCGTACGAGGGCCACCGCGACGGCGATGCCGACCGCGGCCGACACGAAGTTCTGCACGGCCAGCCCGGCGGTCTGTACGACGTGGCCCATGGCCTGCTCGCCGTAGTAGGACTGCCAGTCGGTGTTGGTGACGAAGGACGCGGCGGTGTTGAACGCCTGGTCCGGGTCGATCGCCTTGAAGCCCAGTGACCGCGGCAGGCCGCCCTGCAGCCGCTGGAGCAGGTAGAGGAAGAGGACCGAGACCGCCGAGAAGGCGAGGACGCCGCGCAGGTATGCCGGCCAGCGCATCTCGGCATCGGGGTTGGCACCTATGCCCTTGTAGATCCACTTCTCCACGCGCCAGTGCCGGTCGGAGGAGTAGACCTTGGCCATGTAGGTGCCGAGGGGGACGTGGGCGAGCGCCAGCGCCGATATGAGCGCGAGGAGCTGGAGGACGCCGGCGAGTACGGGACCCATTGCCTGTCTCAGAACCTCTCCGGAAAGATCAGGGCGAGGACGAGATAGCCCAGCAGGGCGACGGCCACGACCAGGCCGACGACGTTCTCGGCGGTCACAGCTTCGTCACCCCCTTGGCGACGAGGGCCACCAGCGCGAACACCGCGACCGTGGTGACGACGAAGGCCAGATCGGCCATCGCGAACTCCTTGAGAGGTGCGAAGAGGAACGGACGGGATCGAGGAAACACCGACCCTGGCCGGAGGGGACCGCCCGTTGACAGGTCCCTAACGGCGACGCCCACGGCTTTGACACGTCTCTTACGGCCGGCCGCCGCGGCAGGTCGGTACGGGTGTCGGCACAGGCGAAAACCCTGCGGCGGAGGAACTGGTCCTCCGCCGCAGGGTTGCGTGTGGCCCGGCTCTCCGGTCCCGGCGTCGAAGTCAGCCGAGCTGGACCCGGAGCAGTCGGTCCGCGCCCTTGCCCGCCTTGTCGGTGAGGACCCACAGCGCCTTCTCGCCGGGGACCTTCACGACGTCCCGCAGCCGGCCGAAGCCGTTGGTGTAGTACGCGACCGGGGTGCCGAGACCGGTGGCGTCGACCGGGATGCGCCACAGGCGCCGGCCCTTGAGCGCGGCGACGTACAGGGCGCCGTCGGCATAGGCCAGCCCGCTCGGCACGCCCTTGGAGGGGTGCCACTGGTGCTTGGGGTCGGTCATGCCGGCCTTGGAGCAGACGCCCTCGCAGGTGGGCCAGCCGTAGTTCATGCCGGGCTCGACGAGGTTCAGCTCGTCGTGGGTGTTCTCGCCGATCTCCGTCTCCCACAGTCGGCCCTGGTTGTCCCAGGTGAGGCCCTCGGGGTTGCGATGGCCGTAGGAGTAGACGAGGGTGCCGAACGGGTTGCCCGGCGCCGGCTTTCCGTTCGGGGTCATGCGCAGGATCTTGCCGTTCAGAGAGTTCCTGTCCTGCGCGGAACGGGGGTCGTCCGCGTCGCCGGTGGTGGCGTAGAGGTAGCCGTCCGGGCCGAACTTGATACGGCCGCCGTCGTGCAGGCCCCTCTTGATGCCGGTGACGAGCGGTGTGTAGCCGGTGAGGCGGGAGCCGTCGAACGTCATCCGGGCGATGCGGTTGCCCTCGTCCGCCCGGTGGTAGACGAAGATCTGGTGGTCCTGGCTCCAGTGGGGTGACAGGACCAGTCCGAGCAGGGTCTTCCCGCTGTCGGGAGCGGCGATCCGGGGCTCGGCGGGGACCTCGGACCGGACGCCGGCCCGGGTGACCTTGAAGACTTTCAGTGTGTCGCGTTCATTGACGAGCGCCGAGCCGTCCGGAAGCCAGTTCACGCCCCAGGGGTTGGTCCACCCGGACGAGAGGGTCTTGATGCCCGAAGGGGCGCCGGCCTCGGGAACGGACGGCACCGGTGGTGCGGCGTTGCCGGTCGCGGCCGTGGTGACCAGCAGCCCGGCTACCGCGGCCGCGGCGGCCGCGACGCGGGAGACGGCCCTACGGCGGGGTCTGTGGATGTACACGGGTGGATCCTCCTGGAAGGGGTCGCTGACGATGTCCGAGGCGAGGAGCGGTCATCCGCTCAGCCCCTGATCTGGTTCCGGACCCAGACCCCGTTGGGCGAGAGCACACCGGTACCGGCGAATTTGCCGGTGCTGCAGATGCCCTTCTTGAAGACGGAAAGGTCCTTGTGGTTGTCGGAGAGGCTCCAGTTCGTCCAGCCGATCTTCTTCTTGGCCATGACGTCGGTGAACTTCTGCGCCATGGCGTAGTCGGTGCCCCAGCCGTTCCAGGAGGCGACGGCCCACTCCGTGACGAAGATCGGGAGTTTGTCCGAGGCCCGGTCCAGCAGCTTCAGGAACTGCTCCCGCCCCGCCGTCGCATAGAAGTGGAAGGTGTACATGACGTTCTTGTCCGGCAGGGGATCCGCGACGACGATCTTCTCATTGGTCGCTTCCGCGAGGCCGAACGTGGCCCAGCCTCGGGTCGGCACGAGAATCACGCTGCTGGGAACCCGGGAACGGATCACCGGAATGATCTGCTTGGCGTAGTCCTTGATGACGGGCCAGCTCACATGGTGGGGCTCGTTGGCGATCTCGTAGATCACATTGGTCTTGTTCTTGTGCTTTTCGGCGATCTGCTTGAAGAACGCGCGGGCATTGGCGAGATCCTGGTGCGGATCGCCCGGGTGGATCGTGTGCCAGTCGACGATGACGTACATTCCGCGGGCGGTCGCCATGTCGACGAGTTTGCTCGCCAGTTCGGTGTATTTCTTCGGATCCGCGCGATATCCGCCTTCGCGTGCGTACGTCGACACACGCAGCACGCTCGCCTTCCAGTCGTAGGCGACGGCGTCCAGCGCGGCGCCGGTCAGGCAGTCCGGATACCACTGTGTCCCGTGCGTGCTCATGCCGCGCAGCTGGACCGCCTTGCCGGATTCGGAGCACAGCTGGGTGCCGCAGACGTGGAGCTTGCCGTATTCCTGGATCGGGGTCCTGGCCTTGGGGACCGTTCCGGATCCCTCCGCGTGTGCCGGGCTCGCGGGGAGAAAGCCGAGCGTCGCCGAGAGAGCCAGCGCGGTCCAGGCGGCGCGGCGGCTGCGGGAAGTCGGTGAGGGCACTTCTGCCTCCAGTTCGTGGGGTGGGAACCGAAGGCAAATATGACGATAGGACGCGTCGTATGTGAGGGAGCGTCACCGCGATTCGCCCGAGGCGCAGGAAATGTTCACCCGAGTGCAGATGCCGCGTGTGCGGGCCCCCTGAGGCCACCGTTCCGCCTGCTCTTCGGTGGGTGCCACTCCGGCGAATCCTTCCTTCGAGCGAGGGGTGCAGCAATCAGCCCAGCCGATGGCGCAGGTCACACCCTCCGTGGCTAGTGGTGGAGGAGACCACCCCCTTCAAGGAGCACACCTTGAGCCTTGATTCCTTTGACACCAAAATGGAGACGACCCGACAGCAGGCCAACCAGATAACCCATCGGTCCGGGCAGACCGACGCCTCCGTACTTCCCCAGCCCCCGGACGACGACGAGAAGTACTCCTACGCGAGACGTCATCTGTGGGTACTCACGGGGGCCTCGCTCATCAGCATGGGCTGCCTCGTCTTCAGCCAGTTCAGACTCGTCCAGTCCTCGCCATGGCTGCTCGTCCTGCTGCCGTGCCTGGTCTTCAGCGTCCTTTACTACCTGGCCTCGCTGCGCGTGAACGGATTCACGGCCGACTTCGATCTGAAAGCCCATCGCCGACTCGTCCAGGAATGGCGGCCCACGACGTATCCGACGGTCGCCGTCTTCCTTCCGGTGTGCGGCGAACCCGTCGACGTACTGGAGAACACCTGGAAGCATGTGCGCCGGCTCGCCGACCGTTATCCCGGCGAGGCGAACGCGTACGTACTCGACGACTCCGACTCCGCGGAACTCGCGTCCATGGCCGAGGAGTTCGGTTTCGGCTACGGGAGCCGGCCCAATCGGGGCTGGTTCAAGAAGGCCGGCAATCTGCACTACGGGCTGGGCATCTCCGACGAGGAGTACATCCTCATCCTCGATGCCGACTTCGCCCCGCGGGCGGATCTGCTGGAGGAACTGCTGCCGTACATGGAGCGCGACCCGAAGACGGGCATCGTGCAGTCACCGCAGTATTTCCGCGTGTCCGAACGGCAGACGTGGATCGAGCGCGGTGCGGGTTCCGTGCAGGAGCTGTTCTACCGGGCGATCCAGGTCTCCCGTCAGCGCCATGGCGGTGCCATCTGCGTGGGCAGTTGCGCCGTGTACCGGCGGGCGGCCCTGGAGGCCAACGGCGGCACCACACTGATCGAGCATTCGGAGGACGTGCACACGGGTTTCGACCTCGGCCGTCTGGGCTGGAACCTGCGGTATGTGCCGATCCCCCTCGCCACCGGCAACTGTCCCGACAATCCGAGTGCGTTCTACCACCAGCAGTACCGCTGGTGCTCGGGTTCCATGAGCCTGCTGAGCAGCAAGAAGTTCTGGAGCACCAAGCTCCGGCTCACCACGCGGCTCTGCTACTTCTCAGGCTTCCTCTACTACATCCACACGGCTCTCTTCACCTTCGTGGCACCGCTGCTCCCGATCGTCCTGCTCGTGGTGATGCCCGAGAAACTCAAGGTCGAGTACATGCTGCTCGTCCTGCCCAGCGTCATCTACACCCTGCTCATCTTCCCGTTGTGGCACAGGTGCCCCTACCGGATCGAGGCGTGGGCCGTACGCCTGATGTACGGCTGGGCGCATCTGTTCGCCATCTGGGACATCACCCGGGGCAGGCGCCAGGCCTGGCGGCCCACCGGCTCGGCGGCCGCCGGCCGGAACAAGAACCGGCGCTTGTGCGTCGGCGTCCGGTTCTGGAACGGCGGAACGGCCGTCCTGTGGGTGGGCACGGCCCTCTGGCGCATGGTCACCCTGTACCCGCCCGATTTCGCGCTGGTGCTGGCCTCCGGCCTGTTCTACGCGGTGATCGTGGGCCGGGTCGCCCTTCCCCACCGTGACACCACGGCGGAAACCGTTCCCGCGGTCGGGCCCAGAAGGCTGGAGCCCGCGAAGAACCTGTGACCACCGCACCACGGGGGGAGGCCCTCGGAGCCGAGCCGATCCGGACTCCGAGGGCCTCCGCCATGTGGTTGGCCGGAACGACACCCCGTGTTGCGGTTCGGTTTCCTTTGCTTTCGGGCGGATAAGTGATGGCCAAGACTTGTACATGAACGCTTGTGAGCATTTGTGGCGGCGGCCCATCATTGGCCGGATCCCGCCCATACCACAAGCACGCAGGAGCCCCCGGTGGCCGCTGGCCAAATAGTCTCCGAGCCGGCCGACTCGCCGGCGGCAGCCCAGACGGAGCGGCGGAAGCTGCGCAAGCACTTCGGCCGCTTCGACATCCTCTTCTTCCTCCTCTGCACCATCGTCGGGGTCGACACCATCGGCACGGTGGCCTCCTCCGGCGCCGAGGCCTTCACCTGGCTCATCGTTCTGGCCGTCGTGTTCTTCGTGCCCTCCGCGCTGCTGACCGCCGAACTCGGGGCCGCGTTCCCGGACGAGGGCGGCCCCTACATCTGGACCAGCCGGGCCTTCGGCCGTCTCGCCGGCGCCGTCAACAACTTCCTGTACTGGATCACCAACCCGGTGTGGCTCGGCGGCACCCTCTCCGTCTCCGCCGTCACCGCCTTCACCACGTTCTTCCACGACGGGAAGGACCTGAGCACCCCGGCGTTCTACGTCTTCACCCTCGTGTTCGTGTGGGTGGGCGTGCTCGCCGCGATCCTCTCCTTCGACGTCGGCAAGTGGATTCCCACCATCGGCGCCTGGAGCCGCTTCCTCCTCCTCGGCCTGTTCACCGTCACCGTCGTGATCTACGGCGTCCGGCACGGCCTGCACGGCTTCGGCCTCGGCGACTTCTCGCCGACGTACGCCGGTTTCGTCGGCCTGGTCCCCGTCCTGATGTTCAACTACGTCGGCTTCGAGCTGCCCAACACCGCCGGCGACGAGATGACCGACGCCCAGAAGGACGTACCCTTCGCGATCTTCCGCAGCGCCGTCCTCGCGGTCCTGCTCTACGCGCTGCCGATCCTGGGCATCCTGCTCGTCCTGCCGGTCAAGGCCATCACCGGCCTCGGCGGGTTCATCGACGCGATCCGCCAGGTCTTCACCGTCTACGGCGGCCAGGTCGCCGGCGACGGCACCGCCACCCTCAGCGGCGCGGGCAGTGTCCTCGGTGACCTCGCCGCGATCCTGTTCATCCTCACGGTGCTGTCCTCCGGCGTCACCTGGGTCATGGGATCCGACCGCGCGCTCGCCGTCTCCGGCTACGACGGCGCGGCCCCCCGCTTCCTCGGCGTGATCTCCAGCCGGTTCGGCACGCCGGTGCGGGTCAACATCCTCAGCGGGCTGGTCTCCACGGTCGTCCTGATTCTGGCGCAAGAACTGACCGACGGCAGCGCCGCCAAGCTGTTCGGCGCGGTCCTCGGCCTCGCCGTCTCCACCACCCTGGTCAGCTATCTGGGCATCTTCCCCGCCCTCGCGGTACTGCGCCGCAAGGCCCCGGACGTCCCCCGCCCCTACCGGGCGCCCTTCCCCCGCACGATCAGCGTGGTCCTCACCCTGCTCGTCCTGTTCGCCAGTGTGCAGCTGGTCGCCCCCGGGCTCGGCGACCACTGGTTCGGCTCCGACTACGCCCCGGACGGCTGGACGCACGGCGAGCGCTGGGAGTACCTCCTGACGGAGGCCGTCCCCCTGATCGGTTTCATGCTCCTCGGCGTACTCTTCTGGGCCCTGGGCAAGCCGACCCGGAGCGCGTCCGCCGCCCGGGACTGACCCGGGCGGTGGTCGACCGGCCCAGGAGGGGCACTCGGTGGTTGTCGAGATGCTGCCGAGGCCGGAGGGACATCATGAGCGTGACAGAGCGGGGCACGGGCGACACACCGACGCCGGAGAAGGCGCTGGACGTCTACCTGAACGATCATCTGGCGGGTGCGACAGCCGGTACCGAACTCGTCCGGCGCATGGCCCGGGAGCACCGCGCCACGGAGTACGGGGCGAACCTGGTGAGACTCGCGGCGGAGATCACGCAGGACCGGCGGTCTCTGCTGCGGCTCCTGGCCGACCTCGAGATGCCCGTGAAGCACTACAAGGTGTACGGGGCGTGGCTGGGCGAGAAGGTCGCGCGGGTGAAGCCCAACGGCCGGCTGCTGCGCCGCTCCGGCCTGACGGTGCTGGTGGAGCTCGAGGCCATGCGGCTGGGCGTGCAGGGCAAGGCGTTGCTGTGGCGCGCCCTGCTCTCCGCCTCCGCCCAGGACCCGCGCCTGGACCCCGACCGGCTGCGGCAGCTGCTGCAGCGGGCGGAACAGCAGATCAGGACGCTGGACGAGCTGCACCTGAGGGCGGCGACGACGCTGCGGTCCGGGCGCCGCGAAGTGATCACACAGGCGTAACGGCGGGGCCCCGAGCTCATCCACGCGTGCGGCTCTTTCGTGGCTGGTCGCGCCCACGCGGCGGAGCCGCATATCGATACGGCCCCGCGCCCCTCAGGGAGTTGTCGTCAGCGTCGCTCCCACCTCCGCCGCCTGCTGCCGCAGCCAGATGTGGGCCGCGTCCTGGGCATGTACCGGGTGCCACCACATCGCCTCCTGCACCGGTACCGCCTCGAAGGGGCAGGGCAGGACGCGCACCGCGGCGGCGCGGACCGCTCTGCGGGCCAGGCGTTCCTGGATCATCGCGATCCGGCGGGTGCCCTCCACCATGTGGGGCAGGAGCTGGAAGGTCTGTACGGAGACCTCCACCCGAGGGCTGATGCCGAGCATGCTGAGCTGCCGGGCGGCCGGGGCGTCGTAGGGGCGCTGGTAGACCGCCCAGGGCAGCCGCGACAGGTGGTCGAGGGTGAGTTCGTCACCGACCTCGGGGTTGTCGTCGGCGACCATGCACAGCCAGCGGTCCTGGTGGACGTCCACGGAGGGGAAGCCGTCGATGATGCCGTGCGGCAGCAGCAGGCCGTCGACGGTGCTCAGCACGGCCGCGGTGTTCTCCACCACCGCGGGCGTCGAGTGCTGGAAGGTGAGCCGGATGCCGGGCGCCTCCTGGTGCAGGGCACGGGCCAGCGCGGAGCCGAACACGGCGGCGCCGTAGTCGGAGCACAACAGGGTGAACTCCCGGGTCTCGGCGGCCGGGTCGAAGTCGGCCTGGCTGGCGAAGACCCGTTCCAGCAGGTCGCACGCGGTGGCGCTGCGGTCCCGCAGCGCCACCCCCAGCGGGGTCAGCTCGTAGGCGTTTCCCGTCCTGGCGAGCAATTCGTCGTCGAAATGGCGGCGCAGCCGGGCCAGTGCCGCGCTCATCGCGGGCTGGCTGAGTCCGATGCGTTCCCCGGCCCGGGTGACGTTGCGTTCCTCCAGCAGGGCGCGCAGTGCGACGACCAGGTTGAGGTCGAGTCGGGACAGGTTCACCGGGCACCACCTAGCGAGCGAAGAGCCATCCATCCGATGGATTTCATGGATCCACAGGATTGATTTCCGTGATCAGCAGTTCGGTTCAGAGTAGACCGCAACCGAGCGGGAGGAAATCACATGGCGACGCTCGCGCCTACGACAGGGGCATGACCTTGCGGTAGGTGAAGACCGCGACCGCCGCGACCGCCACGTGCATCAGGAGCAGCGCGAGGACACCCGTCACCCCGCCGTCGCCGAAGAGCAGGAAGTCGGGGACGAAGGACACCACGACGACGGCCGGCACCAGCCACCGCACCAGGGCCTCGGGGTCCTTGGACAGCTTGCGGACGACGGCCCAGCCGACGGCTCCCGCGATCACTCCGACCGCGGTGAGGAAGATGTACGAGGACGCCTTCAGCGGCTGGAAGTCGTCCGGGGCACCGGCGGCCAGGGCGAGGATCGCGAGGACCGCGTCCGCCACGGAGGCGACCACGATCGCCGCGAGGACACCTCCCACGACGACGAGCGGACCACGGCGGACGGTGACGGCATCAGAGGCGACGGACATGGCGGCTCCCAGGAGAGTTTGAAATATCAAACATGAGTCTGCCCCTCATTGCTTGAAACTTCAAGCCCTGAGGGGGGCCGCCCGGTCTCAGGCCGCCGTGTAGCCGAGCTGGCGCCGCATGAAGGGGGTCATGAGGGTCTTCGCCTTGGCCACGGTGGTGGTGCGGGTGCCGAGCACCGCGGTCTCGCCTCCCGGCACGGGCAGGACGGTCACTCCGTCGGCCGGGCCGAACGGCACGATGAGCGGGGTGCGGTGGACCGTCCGGTAGAAGCGGGACTTCTTCCCGTGCCGGCCTGAACTACGCAGATAGGCACTGATGTTGTGGGCGGCGGTCTCCGCCTGGGAGAGCGCGGCGGGGGTGACCTTGAGCTCGCCGACGTCGTTCACGTCGCCGACCGCGAACACGTCCGGCCATCCCTCGACCCGCAGCATCCTGTCGACCTTGACGTGCCCCGTGCCGTTCAGCCAGGCGCCGTGCCCGGCCAGCCGCAGCCAGAGGGTGTTGGGGGTGGTTCCGGTCGCCCAGAAGGAGAGGTCGGCGGCGAGGACGGTGCCGCGGGCGTCACGGTAGGTGCCGAAGTCGTTCCCGGGGGACATGAAGGAGTCGAGCCGCACCTCCACGCCGTGGGACTCCAGCCAGGCGCGGGCCTTGTGTCCGGCGCGGGCGCTGCCCGTGCCGTTCAGCAGCTCGGCTCCGGCGTGGGCGAGGGTGACCCGGGCGTCCGGGCGGGCCAGCCGGATCTCGGCGCTGAGCTCGACACCGGAGGGGCCACCGCCGACGACGAGGACGTGCTCGGCGGTGGCGATCTTCCGCTGATGGTCGGCGAACGACTTCGCCGCCTCCTCGGTGGTGCCACCGGTGAAGCGGGCCGGTTCGGGGTAGTCGGCGCCGGTGGCGATCACCAGGACGTCGTACGGCAGCCGCTCGCCCGTGCCCAGGGCGACCTCTCGCGCGGCGGTGTCGATGCGGACCGCCTTGCCCACGACCACCCTGCCGTTGCGCAGCAGCCGGTCGTACGGAATGAACGGGGTCACCGTCCACTCCGGGCGCACACCGGCCCGCAGGGAGGCGATGCGATGGAAGAAGACCTCCTTGCGGTCCACGAGTGTGACGCTCGCCGTCGAGTCCAGCCGTTTCGCCAGGCGGACGCCCGCGTAACCGCCGCCTATCACCACTACGTTGCCGTCTCGCACAACGGATCTCCTGTGCTGGGTGGGGGGATTGAGCGCGAGCGTAGCCCCTTGAAACCTAAAGCACCTGCGGGCTTTGTGCAGATTCCGTGAAGAGGTGAGGGGCACCCCCGACCATCCGGCGCGGCCCACCACTGCGCGCGCTCGCGAAATCCCCCGGCAACAAGCTATTGACATGACATTTGGACAGGGGTCATCGTACTCGCACTAGAGCGCGCTAGTAGAGCGCGCCAGAAGCTCTGATCCCTTTTGCACCGGAGACTGTGATGCCGTTCGAAGTGCTGACCATGGGCCGCGTGGAAGTGGATGTGCATCCGCTCCAGACAGGGGTGGGGCCGGCCGAGGTCACGTCGTTCGGCAGCCCCCTCGTCACCAAGGCCGCCCAGGAACGCGTCGAAAACGCGGTCGGCGCCGCCGCCCCTCCCTCCTCGACCACGTCACCACCGAGATGGAGGCGTACAAGGAGGAGCTGTTCGGCCCGGTCCTCGCCATCGTCCGCACCGACACCCTCGACGACGCCATCGCCCTCATCAACGCCAACCCCTACGGCAACGGCACCGCGATCTTCACCGGTTCCGGTGAGGCCGCACGCCGATTCCAGCGAGGCGTCAAGGTCGGAATGATCGGCGTCAACGTGCCGGTGCCCGTGCCGATGTCCTCCTACTCCTTCGGCGGCTGGAAGGACTCCCTCATCGGCGACCACCCCATCCACGGCCCCGAAGGCATCCGCTTCTACACCCGCCCCGAGGTCGTCACCACCCGCTGGCCCCAACCCACCCAGCAGACCACCGCCGGCTTCGACTTCCCCACCTCCAACTGACCCTCTCCAGCTGCCCCCTCTCCCCGAAGGACACGCCATGGCAACGGCGCCATCCCCCCTCCGCACCACCGTGGGCAATCTGTGCCTCGGCTCCGCTCCCGACTCCTGGGGCATCTGGTTCCCCGAGGACGAGCACCAGGTCCCGTACACCCGCTTCCTCGACGAGCTGAAGCAGGCCGGCTACGAGTGGTTCGAGCTCGGGCCGTACGGCTACCTGCCCACCGATCCGCAGCGGCTGAAGGAGGATCTCGACGCCCGTGGGCTCAAGGTCTCCGGCGGTACCGCCTTCGGCGCGCTGCACCGGCCCGAGGCCTGGGACGACATGCTCGCCCATGTCCGCCAGGTCGCGACGCTGACGGCGGCCGCGGGCGCCCACCACCTGGTTCTCATCCCGCCGATGTACCGGGACGAGAAGACCGGTGAGTTCACCGAGGCGCCCGAACTGACCGCCGTGCAGTGGGCGGGCTTCGGCCGGGCCGCCGACCGGCTCGGCAGGCTGCTGCTCGACGAGTACGACGTACGGCTCGTCATCCACCCGCACGCCGACAGCCACATCCAGACGCAGCCGGAGATCGAGCGGCTGCTCGACGAGTCCGACAGCCGGTACACGAACCTCTGCCTGGACACCGGCCATGTGGCCTACGGCGGTGGCGACAACCTCGACCTGATCCGCCGGTTCGGCGAGCGCGTCGGCTACGTGCACATCAAGCAGATGGACCCGGCCGTCCTCGCCCAGGTCGCCGCCGAGGACCTGTCGTTCGGCGAGGCCGTCAAGCGCGGGGTCTGCGTGTCGCCGCCGGCCGGTGTGCCGAACCCGGCGGACGTGGTGGCCGAACTGTCCAAGCTGGACGCCGAGTTGTTCGTGATCGTCGAGCAGGACCTGTACCCGTGCGCGCCCGAGGTACCGCTGCCCATCGCGGTCAGCACCCGTGAGCACCTGGCCGGCCTCGGTCTGACGGGAACCCGACGCCCGTACCTCGACCGGTAGGAGGACGGCCCATGAACGTCAGGGACGACGCGATTCAGGCCCCCGCCCTCACCGCCGACGCCCCTTCGCCCGCCGTGTCCCGGCGGCTGCGGATCATCACCGTCGTCGCCACCTTCGGCGGACTGCTCTTCGGCTACGACACCGGTGTCATCAACGGCGCCCTGCCCTACATGACCGACGACCTCGGTCTGACGCCGGTCACCGAGGGCATGGTCACCAGCTCGCTGCTGCTCGGTGCCGCGCTCGGCGCGGTCGCGGGCGGGCGGCTGTCGGACGCGCGCGGACGGCGCCGTACGATCCTGACCCTCGCGGTGCTGTTCTTCGTCGGGGCGCTGGGCTGCACGCTCGCGCCGACGACCGCGATCATGGTCGTGGCCCGGTTCGTGCTCGGTCTCGCGGTCGGCGGTGCGTCGGTGACCGTGCCGGTGTACCTCGCCGAGGTGTCGCCCGCCGAGCGGCGCGGTGCGCTGGTCACCCGGAACGAACTGATGGTCGTCAGCGGGCAGTTGCTCGCCTTCACCTCCAACGCGGTCATCGCGGACGTCGGCGGCGAGTCCGGCGGCGTGTGGCGCTGGATGCTGGTGATCGCCACGATCCCGGCCGTGGCGCTGTGGTTCGGCATGCTGGTCATGCCGGAGAGCCCGCGCTGGCTGGCCTCGCAGGCGCGTTTCGGCGAGGCCCTGGAGGTGCTGAGGCAGGTCCGCTCGCGGCAGCGGGCCGAGGCCGAGCTGAGCGAGGTCTCCGCGCTCGCCGTCAAGGACGACCAGGAGAGGCTCGGCGGCTGGCAGGACATGCGGTCCACGCCGTGGGTGCGCAAGCCGATGTTCGTCGGCTTCGGCATCGCGATCGTGCAGCAGATCACGGGCGTCAACACGATCATGTACTACGGCACCCAGATCCTCACCGACGCCGGCTTCGCCTCCGACAGCGCGCTGACCGCGAACATCGCCAACGGCGTGATCTCGGTGCTGGCCACCTTCGTCGGCATCTGGCTGCTCGGCCGGGTCGGCCGGCGTCCGATGCTGATGACCGGTCAGCTCGGCACCACGGCCGCGCTGTTGTTCATCGGTGTCTTCTCGCTGGTGCTGCCCGCCGGGGACGGCCGGGCCTACGCGGTGCTCGCCATGACGGTCACGTTCCTCGCCTTCCAGCAGGGCGCGATCTCGCCGGTGACGTGGCTCATGCTGTCGGAGATCTTCCCGATGCGGATGCGCGGCTTCGGCATGGGCGTGGCGGCCGTGGTGCTGTGGCTGACCAACTTCGTGATCGGTCTTGTCTTCCCGTCCCTGGTCGACGGGACCGGGATCTCCCACACCTTCTTCCTCTTCGTCGTGGCGGGGATCTTCTCGCTCGTCTTCGTCAAGCTCTACGTCCCCGAGACCAAGGGCCGGACCCTCGAAACCCTCGAAGCCGAACTCCGGGCGCGCTTCTCCTGACCCCCGTTCTTCCTGACCCCTGAAGGAATGACCATGACCGTACGTGTAGGCGTCATCGGCGCCGGCTGGATCGGCAAGGAACACATCCGGCGACTCACCGAGACCATCACCGGTGCCCGTGTCACCGCGGTCACCGACATCGACCCGGCCCGCGCCGAGGAGGCGGCGGCCCCGGTCGGCGCCCGGGTGCTGCCCGACGGCGCGGCGGTGGTCGCGGCGGACGACGTCGACGCCGTCCTCGTGACGTCCTGGGGCCCGACCCATGCCAAGCACGTGCTGAACGCGATAGCCGCCGGGAAGCCGGTGTTCTGCGAGAAGCCGCTCGCCACCACCGCCGAGGACTGCCTGCGGATCATCGAGGCCGAGACGGCCCACGGCCGCCGGCTGGTCCAGGTCGGTTTCATGCGCCGCTACGACGCCGGCTACCGGCAGATGAAGCAGGTCATCGACTCCGGCCGGATCGGTGAGCCGCTGATCGTGCACTGCGCCCACCGCAACCCGACCGTCCCGGAGTCGTACACCTCCGCGATGGCCGCCCTGGACACGGCGGTGCACGAGGTGGACGTGCTGCGCTGGCTGCTCGACGACGAGATCGTCTCCGCCCAGGTGGTCACCCCGCGCGCCACGAGCAAGCGGTTCGAGCACCTCAAGGACCCGCAGATCATGCTCTTCGAGACGGCCAACGGCGTCCGCATCGATCTGGAGGTCTTCGTCAACTGCCAGTACGGCTACGACATCCAGTGCGAGGCGGTGGGCGAGGAGGGCCTCGTACGGCTGCCCGACCCGGCCTCGGTCGCCGTGCGCAGCGCCGGACAGCACACCACGACGGTGCTCACGGACTGGGTGGGCCGCTTCGCGGACGCCTTCGACACCGAGTTCCGGGAGTGGATCGCGAACCTCTCCGCCGGCGACGAGCCCACCGGGCCCTCGGCCTGGGACGGCTACGCCGCCACCGTCATCACCGCCGCGACCGTCGAGGCCCTGGAGTCGGGCCGCGTCGTCGCCACGGACCTCAAGCCCCGCCCCACCCTCTACGGAGGCACCCCGTGAAAATCGCCCTCGACCCGTACATGTTCCGGGCCCTGCCCATCGACGACATGGTGCGTACGGTCGCCGAACTCGGCTACGAGTACATCGAGTTGTCGCCGCGCGAGGACTTCATGCCGTTCTTCCTGCATCCGCGGGCGGACGACGAGCGCATCCGGGAGCTCAAGGACTCCCTGCGCACGCACAGGGTGAAGCTGTCCTCGGTGCTGCCCCTCTACACATGGTCCTCGCCCGACGAGACCGAGCGACAGGCCGCCGTCCGCTACTGGAAGCGGATGATCGAGATCACCGCGGACCTCGAATGTCCGCTGATGAACTCCGAGTTCAACGGCCGCCCGGAACGGGCCGCCGAGAGCGAGGCCGCGTTCTGGCGCTCGCTGGAGGAACTGCTGCCGCTCTTCGAGCGGGAGGGCATCGCGCTCAATCTCGAAGCCCATCCGGACGACTTCTGCGAGGAGAACACCCCGGCGGTCGACCTGGTCCGGGCGATCAACAAGCCCTGGGTGAACTACCTCTACTGCGCGCCTCATTCCTTCCACCTGTCGGGCGCGGACCCGACGGCGGACATCGCGGCGATGATGCGCTACGCCGGCGACAGGCTCCAGCACGTGCACATCGCCGACTCCTTCAACCACAAGGGCTCCTCCGGGCTGCGGTACATCCTCAACCCGCCCGGCACGACGGCCCGGATCCACCAGCACCTGGACATCGGCCAGGGCGAGGTGGACTGGGACGCGTTCTTCGGCACCCTGCGTGAGCTGAATTTCGACGGCGTCGCCACCGCCTGTGTCTTCGCCTGGGAGGAGCGCGCCCGCGAATCCTCCGCGTTCATGCTCGACCGCATCACCAAGGAACTCGCGGTCTAATTTCGAGGACAATTAATCCGACCGTTTTACAGAAAAATACAGCGACAGCCTTGCCGGGAAATCAATTCCCCACCCGGCAGGGCCGTTTCTGCTGCCCAAAAACACCTCCCCACCGGGCCGAACGACCTGCAGAACGCGTGACCTTTTCGTTGGAATTCGGCGCGCCCCACCGTATTGACACCCCCAGTAAAAAGGGCGCTAATTTTCGCCAACGAGGTCGTCGACCGCACCACGGCGAATTCTGGACCTCATCTCTTTTCGCGCCGTTCTTGTTCCTCATAGGAGAGGTAGGACCATGTCGCACTCCGCTCGCTCCCCCCGGAGAACCCGCCGCATCGCCGGCTGGCGCGCACTCGCCGTCGTCCCCCCGCTGGCCCTGCTCGCCGTCGGCTGTTCCGGGGGCTCCGGCGACACCGCGTCCGCCTCGGGCAAGGGAACCTCGCTGAAGTCGGGCCTCGGCAGCAAGGCCAAGGACCGCAAGGTCACCTTCCTGCTCCCCCAGGACCCGGGCGACCCGTTCTGGACCACCATCGCGCAGGGCGCCAAGGACGCCGCGCAGCTGCTCAACCTGGACCTCAACCTGCAGACCAGCTCGGGCGACCAGACGAAGTACAACGACCTGATCGGCAGCGCCGTCGCCGACAAGCCGGCCGCGCTGGCCGTCGTCCTGGACGACCCCAACAAGTACACCGAGAACGTCTGCGCGGCCCAGAAGGCCGACATCCCCGTGATGAGCTACAACATCACCCAGGAGGGCGAGGTCGGCGCCTGCACGCTCGGGTTCGTCGGACAGGACTTCGAGGAGGTCGGCTACCTGCTGGGCAAGCGCCTCCTCGCCGACAACCCCGACATCGGCAAGGGCGACACCGTCCTGACCCCCGTCGAGTTCCCCGACCAGGTCTACGCCGTCCAGCGGCACGCCGGCGTCAAGCGGGCGCTGGACGAGGTGGGCGCCAAGACGGACATCCTCGGCACCGGCATCGAGGACTCCGCCGCGCTCGACAAGAACACGCAGTACCTGCTCGGCCACAAGGACACCGCCGCGATCGTCCCGCTGGGCGGCACCCCGCACCGCAACGTCGTCAAGGCCATGGAGGACGCCGGGGTGAAGGTCCCGGTCGTCGGCTTCGACCTGGCGCCGCAGATCGTGAGCGGCATCGAGTCCGGCGCCATCGACGCGGCGGCCGACCAGCAGGGCTATGTCCAGGGCTTCCAGACCGTCATGGAGCTCGGTCTGAAGCTGGACTTCGGTCTCAGCCCGGCCGGCATCAACTCCGGTGGCAGCGGCCTGGTCGACAAGGACAACGTCGGCATCGCCAAGGAACTCGCCGGCAAGGTCCGCTGACCCCCGCCGTCAGGACCTCGGGGCAGACACCCACCCGCCGACGATTCGGCCCGGGACAGCCAGGCGCCACCGGCCGGCCGTCCCGCCCACCTCCACCAGGAAGGCAGTACGACCATGAGCGAGCGGAGCGGTCAGGCGACCGCGGGGACCGTCCCGGCGGCAGGGGGCGCCGCCGTGGAGGAGCACGCCACAGCAGGGGGCGTACCCGCCCGGAAGCGGACTCTCGCGGACTCCGCCCCCGTCACGACCTCCGACCGGCTGGCGGAGCGCCTACGCCAGATCCGCGGGCGTGGCGCGCTGGAGATCGGCCTGGTCTTCGTGCTGGTGCAGCTCGGCTGCATCGTCTACTACCTCGTCGACCCGGCCGGATTCCCCTACCTGGAGAAGTCGAACTTCAACGTCCTCAGTCAGAGCATCCCGGTGCTGGCGATCCTGGCCATCGGCGCGGGCATCCTGATCATCGCCGGTGAGTTCGATCTGTCGCTGGGCGCCAACTTCACCTTCTGCGCGCTGGTGTTCACCCGCTGGTACTCCGACGGGGCGAGCGTCTGGACCGCCACCGGCATGGCCCTGCTGACCGGTGTGGCGATCGCCCTGCTCAACGCGCTGCTCGTGACCAAGGCCAAGATCCCCTCCTTCATCGTGACGCTCGGCATGATGCTGTTCTGGGAGGGCGCGGCGCTCTTCTACAACGGCACCACGGCCGCGCTGATGATCCCGAGCGACACCGTGAAGCAGGTGTTCACCGCCGACCTCGGCTTCTTCCGCGGTCAGGCGCTGTGGATGGTCGGCGTCGGGGTGGTGTTCTGGCTGCTGGTGCACCGGCACCGGCTCGGCAACCACATCTTCGCCGTCGGCGGCAACCCCGCCGCCGCGCGTGCCATCTCGATCAATCCCGACCGGGTCAAGATCGTCGCGTTCGGCATCCTCGGGGTGTGCGTGGCCCTCGCCGCCGTGCTGACCGCCGTCCGTACCGGCTCGGTCCAGCCCGGCACCGGCCGCGGCATGGAGCTGAAGGCGATCGCGGCCGCGGTCGTCGGCGGGGTCGCGCTCTCCGGCGGCCGGGGCAGCGTCCTCGGCATGGTGCTCGGCGCGGCGCTCATCCTCACCGTGCAGGACATCCTGCTGCTCGGTGGTGCGCCCGGCTTCTATCTGGACCTGTTCGTCGGTCTGATCATCGTCGCCGCGGCCTTCTTCAACCGTCTGATCGAGGGAAAGGCGAAGTGAGCGCCGCCGAGCCCACCGCCGGAAACGGAGCAACCATGTCCCCCACCGCCACCGCAGAAGCCACGGGTGAGGTCCTGCTGGAGCTGTCCGGCATCACCAAGCGGTACGGCGCCAACACCGTCCTCAACGACGTCGGTTTCCGGATCCACCAGGGCGAGGTGGTCGGTCTGCTCGGCGACAACGGCGCCGGCAAGTCGACCCTGGTCAAGACGATGTCCGGAGTCGTCGTCGCCGACGAGGGCGACTACCTCTGGCGCGGCGAGAAGCTGACCTCGCTCAACCGCCAGGAGACCGAGAAGCGCGGTGTCGAGACGATCTTCCAGGACTCCGCCCTGGTGCCGTCGATGACGATCACCCGCAACATCTTCATGGGCCGTGAGCTGACCAACGCCCTGGGGCTGCTGAAGCTGAAGCAGATGGACGAGATCGCCGCGCGGATCCTCGACAGCGTGGTGACCATCGAGGGCATCAAGAGCCCGCGTCAGCTGGTCGGTTCGCTCTCCGGCGGACAGCAGCAGGCGGTGGCGATCGCCCGTGCGGTGCACTTCAAGCGGAGCCTGCTGATCCTGGACGAGCCGACCAGCGCGCTGGCGGTGCGTGCCACCGAGGCCCTGCTCAACTACCTGCTCCAGCTGAGGCAGGAGGGCGTCAGTTCGGTGCTGGTCACGCACAACCTGCACCACGCGTTCCAGATCTGCGACCGGCACATCGTGATGAACCACGGGCGCAAGATCCTCGACGTACGGCGTGAGGACACCAGCGTCGAGGAGCTCACCGCGGCCGTGGTCGAGGGGCCGGAGGGTCTGCGCCGGTTCCGTGAGGGCAAGCCCCTCGCCTGACCGGCGGCGCCCCCACGCCGACGAGGCCGGACCCGCCGTAGGAGAGGCGGGTCCGGCCTTCGGTGCGGGTAAGGACGCTACGACGAGGAGACGGCGTCGTGCGCGCTGCCGCGGCCGAGGCGCTGGCGGACCAGGGCCACGACCACCACGCCCACGGCCACCAGGGTCGACAGGACGACCTGGTCGCGGCCGCCGCCGTCGGCGGTGTCGGTGAGCATGTAGACGAGGACGAAGGTGATCAGGGCGATGGTGGCCCAGGTGAGGTAGGGGTAGAGCCACATCCTGACGACCAGCTTCTCGGGCGCCTCCCGCTGGATGATCTTGCGCATCCGCAGCTGGGAGAAGCAGATCACCAGCCAGACGAACAGGGCGATGGCGCCCGAGGAGTTCAGCAGGAACTGGAAGACCGTGTCGGGCCAGAGGTAGTTGAAGGCGACCGCGACGAAGCCGAAGACGACCGAGGCCAGGATGGCGGCACGGGGGACGCCGCGGTCCGTGGTCTGTCCGAAGGCGGCCGGGGCGTCGCTGCGGCGGCCGAGCGAGAAGGCCATGCGCGAGGCGGTGTACAGGCCGGAGTTGAGACAGGACAGCACCGAGGTCAGCACGATCGCGTTCATGATCTGGGCGGCGTGCGGGATGCCGACGGAGCTGAGGGCGGCGACGTACGAGCCGTCCTCGAGGATCGCCGGGTCGTCCCAGCGCAGCAGCGAGACGACGATCAGGATCGAGCCGAGGTAGAACACGGCGATCCGCCAGATCACGCTGTTGGTGGCCTTGGTGACGGCGCCGCGCGGGTCCGCGGTCTCACCGGCCGCGAGGGTGACGATCTCGCTGCCCATGAAGGAGAAGACGACCATCAGCACGCCGGTGAGGATCGCTCCCGGCCCGTTGGGCAGGAAGCCGCCGTGGGCGGTGAGGTTGGAGAATCCGCTCGCCGGGTGGTCCGAGCCGGGCAGCAGACCGAAGATCGCGAGGCCGCCGATCACGATGAACGCGGCGATGGCGACGACCTTGATGCCGGCGAACCAGAACTCGAACTCGCCGTAGGAGCTGACCGAGACCAGGTTGGTGGCGGTGAGGACGACCATGACGATCAGCGCCCAGCCCCACTGCGGGACGGCGGGGATCCAGCCGGCCAGGATCTTGGCGCCGGCGGTCGCCTCGACGGCGAGGACGACGACCCAGAAGAACCAGTAGAGCCAGCCGATGGTGAATCCGGCCCAGCGGCCGAGCGCCCGGTCCGCGTAGGCGGAGAAGGAGCCGGAGGTGGGGTTGGCCGCCGCCATCTCGCCGAGCATGCGCATGACGAGGACGACGAGGGCGCCGACGAGCGCGTACGAGATCAGGATGCCGGGGCCGGCGGCGGCGATGCCGGAGCCGGAGCCGACGAACAGGCCGGCGCCGATGACACCGCCGATGGCGATCATCGACAGATGGCGGTTCTTCAGACCGGCCTGGAGGCCGGACTCCGGGGACTGCGTGGGAGGACTCTCGGGCAGGGTGCTGGTCATGCGACATCCAGGGGGAGAGCAGGGACGGGGACTGCGTCGGGAAATTAGTTCAGGACGATCCAAAAGAACAAGACTTGTTTAACTGTTCACCTTGCTCTATTTTTCGTGCAGCGCGGAACCCTCTCTTCCGGGAGCCCTCTGTGGACCACACCGTGACCCCGTTCAGCAGGCCGTTAGGGTGGCGCCGTGGTGAATGCAGCGGGCAAGTTCGGCCCCTACGGCGGCGGCGACGCCCGTGTCCTGCCCGGCAGGGGCCCCACCGGGGCGGAGCTCGTCCGGTCGCGGATCGCACTCCGGGTGCGCCTGAAGTCGGTGGCGCCCGGCGACCGGCTGCCGGACGCGGGAGTGCTGGGCGAGGAGCTCGGCATCGGTGAGATCACGGTGCGGCGCGCGCTGGAGGGCATGTGTCAGGACGGTCTGCTCGACCGCCGGCGCGGTCGCTCGGGCGGCACCTTCGTCGCCGCCGACTGGGACACCGTCGTCTCCGCGATGCACGACCCCGCCCAGGCGGCCTCGCTGGACGCCTTCCACCTGCTGCTGGAGTGCGGTCTCGTGGCCCACGGCGCGGGCGAGGTCCCGGCCGGCCGGCTCGACGGGCTGCACACGCTGGTCGAGGAGATGAACGTGGCCGACGACGGGGCCCGGCTGGCCGAGCTGGAGGCACGTTTCCACCTCGACCTCGCGGAGGCGCTCGGCGGCACGGAGATCCGTGAGTTCGCCGCCGACCTGCTCGGCCGGCAGTGCCTGCTGCGGCCCGCCCCGCCCCCCGCGGTCGTCCGGGAGCAGAACCGTTACCACGCCGAGCTGCTCACCGAACTGGGCCGCGGCGCCCTGGACCCGGCCGTCCGGGCCGTCAAGTCGCACCACCAGGTCCGCGGGAGCTGACGCCCGACGGTCCCCACTCCGTCCGAGGACACGCACAAGGAGCTGTCGCCATGACCGACCCCGGAGCCGTCGGCCCGCCGCCGACGTCGGGCCCCGCCGGCGGCACGCCCCAGCGCCTGCGCGGCGGTGTGCTCGGCATGGCGGACATCGCCGCCGCCACGATGGCCAACGTGGGCCCGGCCATGAGCTTCTTCTTCGGCTTCGCCTTCCTCGCCACCACCGCGGGCGTCGCGTCCCCGCTGACCATCGCCGCCGCGGGCGTCGCCGTCGCGCTGCTCGGCAACACGCTCGCCGAGTTCTCCCGCGCGCACCCCTCGGCGGGCAGCTTCATCACCTTCGTCGGCAAGACCTTCGGACCGGTCAGCGCCGTGACCACCGCGCTGCTCGCCGGCCTCGGCTACATCATCGCGATGGCCTCGGTGATCGCGATCTCCGGAGGGTTCGTGCAGATCACCCTGCACCACTACACCGGCATCGACCTGCCGTGGATCCTGTGGACGCTGCTGCTGACCGGGCTGTCGGTGGTGCTGATGCTGCGCGGGATCGTGGTCTCCACCAAGTGGGCCGGCTACTTCTTCGGCGTGGAGATGCTGGTGCTGGTCGTGGTCTCGGTCGCGACGCTCGTCGAACACCGCGGCAGCCTCTCCGCCGACCCGTTCCTGCCCGGCCACCTCCGCCACGGCCTCAGCGGACTGGCGGCCGGTTTCCCGCTGGCCGTGTACCTGTTCATCGGCTGGGAAAACTCGGCGGCGCTGGCCGAGGAGACGGAGAACCCGCGGCGCAACGTCGGCCGCGCCGTGTTCTCCTCCGTGGCGATCATGACGGTGAGCTACATCCTCTTCTCCTACGCCACGGTGACCGGCTTCGACTACGACACGGCCCGGCTCGGCGACTCCCCCATCCCCTTCGTGGACGTCGCCCACCACACGCTCGGAGCGCTGGCCTTCCTCGCCTACCTCGGCGGTCTGACCTCCACCCTCGGCGTGCTGATCGCCGGCATCAACTCCCAGGCCCGGCTGATCTTCAACGCCGGACGGGAGGGGCTGCTCCCGTCCTTCTTCGGATACGTCCACCCCACCCGCCGTACGCCGACCAACGCGATCGTCACCTTCACCGTCACCGCGCTGCTGATCATCGGCGGCTGGGGCCTGGGGCATCTGCTCGGCTCCGACGGCGGCCGGATGGACCCCGTGGTCTTCTTCACCGAGTCCTCCAGCCTGGGCGCCCTCCTGATCCTGCTGGTCTACCTCGCGTCCAACATCGCCCTGCCGCTGTACTACCGCCGGTACCGTCCGCAGGAGTTCCGGACGATCCGGCATCTCGTCCTGCCCGCGATCGGCGCCCTGGCGATCCTGGTCCCGCTCTACTACCTCGCCAAGCCGGGCCAGCCCGCGCCGTACAGCTGGTTCCCGTACGTGGCACTCGCCGCCCTGCTGGCCTCCATCGGCTACGCGGCGCTCCTGGTCCGCCGCGACCCGACCCTGGCCGAGCGGGTCGGCTCGGTCGTCGCCGACGCGGAGTGAGCCCCTCCACCGGCCTTACGTGGTGGCCTACGTAGTTCCACGGAAGCGGACCGGGCCGGATCCGGGACACGCTGGCCCATGACCATTTCCAGCAGCCCAGCGGCCACCGACGGAAAACTGACCACCGCCTACGTGCTGACGGTGGCCGCTTCGGCGCTCACCCTCGTCGGGCTCTACGTCCTGGACTGGTTCCCGGGGAGCGTCTGGGGCGGCCAGTCGTTCCTCGATTTCCGTGCCGAGCACCTGGAGGGCCGTGCCGACGCCACCGGGCTGGACTGGTACGAGTCCCTGGGCGACACCTACTTCCAGGTCGGATACGTCGTCCAGACGGCCGCCTTCCTGCTGCTGCCGTTCGTGGTGGCGCGGTACAACCGCCTGCACTGGCTGTCGGCCCTCGCCGTACTCGGCGCGGCCTGGCAGACGACCGGACTGATCGGCGCCGCCGTCGTCAACACGACGCTCGCGCCGGTGCTGGGGCCCATCGCCGGAATCCTGGCCCTCATCGGCTGGGGGCTCGCACGCTCCGCGGTGAACGAGTAGACGGCGAAGCGGCCACGTCGGCTCCGGGGCGGCGGTAGACGTACGGTGGCGGATCCTGTGCGGCGTCGGTGTCGGCGAGGGTGCGCAGGAGGTGGTGGTCGGGGGACAGCGCGCACGCCGGGTCGGTGCGGGTGGCGTCGCCGGTGAGGGCGTACGCCTGGCAGCGGCAGCCGCCGAAGTCCTCCTCCCGGCGGGGGCAGGTACCGCAGGGTCCGGTCATCCAGTCGGTGCCGCGGTAGCGGCCGAAGGCCGGCGAGTGGTCCCAGATCCAGTCGAGCGGACGGTCCCGGACGTTGGGCGGGTCCAGGTCCGGCAGGGAGGCGGCGGCCGGGCAGGGCAGCGCGGTGCCGTCGGGGGTGACGGTGAGGGAGACGGCTCCCCAGCCTCCCATGCAGGGCTTGGCGACGCCGTCGAAGTAGTCGGGGACGACCCACACCAGGTCGATCCGGCCGGCGAGCCGCTCGCGCCGGCGTTCCACCGTCTCCCGGGCGCGGGCCAGTTGCTCGCGGGAGGGCAGCAGGGCGGCACGGTTGAGCAAGCCCCAGCCGTAGAACTGGGTGTTGGCCAGCTCGACGCGGTCCACGCCCCAGGCCTCGCCCAGGTCGATGAGGTCGTCGACGGCGTCGAGGTTGTCGCGGTGCAGCACCACGTTGAGACCGAGCGGGAGTCCGGCCCGGCGGACGAGGGCCGCGGCCCGTTCCTTGGCGGCGAAGGCGGAGGGGCGTCCGGCGATCCTGTCGTTGGCCCGGGCATCGGCGTGCTGGACCGAGAGCTGGACGCTGCGCAGCCCCGCCGCCCGGAGCGCGGTCAGCCGGGCCTCGTCCAGGCCGGTGCCGCTGGTGACGAGCTGGGTGTAGATCCCCGCGGCCTCGGCGGCGGCGACGATCCGCTCCAGGTCGGGGCGCAGCAGGGGTTCGCCGCCGGAGAGATGGGTGTGGACGACGCCCAGTGCCGCGGCCTGGCGCAGGACGTCCGCCCACTCGTCGCCGGTCAGCTCGCCGGAACGGCGGGCCAGTTCCAGCGGGTTGGAGCAGTACGGGCAGTGCAGCGGGCACGCGTGCGTGAGCTCGGCGAGCAGCGCCCAGGGGCGGGGCGGCAAAGCGGCGGTCATGACAGCCAGCCCTCCCCGCGCAGCCGGTCGAGGAAGGCGGGGACCTCGGTGGCCACCGGGGCGTCCGGGTACCGCCCGGCCAGTGCGTCGACGATGCCGCGCACGGTACGCGTCCCGTCGCACAGGCCGACGATCCGGCCCGCGTGTCCTTCGAGGACCACCACCCGTTCGGGCAGGACCAGCAGGTCCGCGCCGCGCACCCGGTCGTGCCGCAGCATCAGCGCCGGTGCGAGGGCGGGGCACCACTCACCGCCGACCGCCGGCGTCACGCCCGCACCCGCCAGGGCCGCAGGTCCCGCTGTGACGGCCCGTCCCCGTCGGCCCTGCGGTCCGGCCCCGGCCGACCGCCCCGAGCGGCACCCGTCCGCCACGGCCGGCTGTCCGTCTCCGGCCGCTCGTCCTGCACGGCTCGCTCGTCCCGTACGGGCCGCTCCTCCCGTACGGATCGGCTGTCCTGTACGGCTCGCTCGTCCCGGCCGCTGTCGCGCCACGGCCGGAGGTCCACCTCGGGCCGGGCGTCCGGGTCCCGGGGGCCGTCGTGCTGGACCGCGTCGAGCAGTGCCCACAGCACCTCGCACTTGAAGGTGAGCGCGGCCAGGGCCCGCTGCTGGTCCTCGCGCGTGCGGGCCCACTCCAGGACGAGGGCCAGGGCCTCGGTGCTGTCGCGGCGGCCCTGGTCGACGCGGGTGCGGAAGTAGGTGAGGCCCTCGGGCTCGATCCAGGAGTAGTGGCGTTCGAAGGCGTCGATGCGCGTCCGCATCAGATCGGGCGCGGTCAGCTCGGTGAGCGAGGCCGCGACGGCCTCCAGCGGCGGGCGCAGTCGGCAGAAGTTGACGTAACCCTCGACGGCCAGCCGCACGCCCGGCAGGACGCAGTCGCCCGTCAGCAGGTCGCGGCGGTCCAGGCCGGCCGCCTCGCCGAGCCGCAGCCAGCGCTCGATGCCGCCCTCCCCCTCCGCGCGGCCGTCGTGGTCCTCGATGCGCCGCAGCCACATGCGCCGCAGCCCCGGGGAGTCCAGCTTGGCGGTGATCAGCGCGTCCTTGACCGGGATGTGCCGCTGGTAGTGGAAGCGGTTGGCGATCCAGCTCCGCACCTCGTCGGGGCGGAGGTCGCCTTCGTGCATCCGGACGTTGAAGGGGTGTCGGTCGTGATAGCGCTCCTGGGCCACCGCGCGCAGGCGGTCCTCGAACTCGGCGGTGCTCCACGGTCCGTCGGCGGGGCTCGCGGCTTCGGCCGAGGAGGCTTCGGTCCGGGGAGCGAGGGTCGTCGTCACAGCTCGATCACCAACTCGTCGTCGGCCACCTCGATGCCCAGCCGGGCCAGCGTCTTGTGCTGCGCCGCGGTGGGATCGACCAGGGGGTTCGTGTTGTTGAGGTGCGTGTAGTAGCAGCGGGCGGACAGCGTGGCGAGGATGCCGGCGGTGCCGCCCGGTCCGTCGACGGGCAGATGGCCCATGCCGGTGGCGGTGCGCGAGGAGATGCCGGTGCGGCGCGGCTCCTCGTCGTCCCAGAAGGTGCCGTCGACGATGACGCAGTCGGCCTCGGCGGCGACCCGGTGCAGGGCGTCGGACCAGGCGGCGACGGCGGGGGCGTAGACCGCCGTCCGTCCGGTGGCCGGCTCGTACAGGCGCAGGGCCACGACCCAGGCGTCGTCCTCGGCGTCGTCGGCGGCGTACCGGGGACGCTTGCCGGAGACGGGGACGGCGCTGATCCGTACCCCGCGGTCCTGCGGGCCGAGGGTCCGGGTGCCGTGGCGGGGCAGCTCCCGCCAGGTCAGGGCGGTGTAGGGGCCGAGGACCTCGCCGAGGCGGAGGCGGTCCTGAAGCGCCCGGCGGACGGGGGCCGTGGCGTGGATCTCCAGGGCGTCCGCCTCGCGCAGCCGCGCGAGGCCCAGGGTGTGGTCGAGTTCGGCGTCGGTGAGGACGACTCCGGCGATCGGTGTCTGCCGGGGCCCGGGCCCGGGGTGGAGCGCCGGGTGGGCCTCGATCTGGTCGCCGAGGTCGGGGGTCGCGTTGACGAGGTACCAGCGGCCCTCGTCCGTACGGACCGCGAGGGAGGCGTGACGGCGGCGGCGCTCGGGGTGCGCGCGTGCCCCGGAGCATCCGGGGCACGCGCAGTTCCACTGCGGGATGCCGCCGCCGGCCGCGGTGCCGAGCACCTGCAGCAGCATGGCGGCGGACTAGCGGGCGGAGAGCGAGTAGGCGGTGACCTCCAGCGCGGTGTCGACGACCGTGTACCCGGGCGTCTGCCACGGGGTCCGGTCGGTCTGCTCCGCGGTGGTCCCGGCCGGCCGCTGCGCCTGCGTCGACTGCTCGGTGGTTTCGTTCATGGTGCGTACCTTCCTTTCGAGGGAGGTGGGTTCACCCCTTCGCGGGATGCGTGCGAAGGGGAGTCGGGGAGTCACTTGACGGTGATCCGCAGGATGCGGTCCTTGTTGTCGCCGCCGTCGGTCGTGCCGAGCCAGAGTTCGTCGGCGCCGGGCACCTTGGCGAGCGCCCGCAGCCGGCCGTAGCTGCCGTTGTAGTACGACTTCGCGGTTCCGACGGCCTTGCCGGTGCCGTCGATCGGCAGCGCCCACAGCCGCTGGCCGAGCAGCGTCGTGACGTAGATGACGTCGCGTTTGATCGCGATCTGGGCGGGCACGCCGCCCTGGTCCGGGTGCCAGACCTTCTTGGGGTTGGTCATACCGGCCTTGGCGCAGGATCCCTCGCAGGTGGGCCACCCGTAGTTCTTGCCCGGTTCGACGAGGTTGAGCTCGTCCCAGGTGTTCTCGCCGATCTCGGTCTCCCACAGCCTGCCGCGGCTGTCCCAGGCGAGGCCCTGCGGATTGCGGTGGCCGAGGCTGTAGACGCGGGTGCCGAACGGGTTGCCGGGGGCCGCGGCACCGCTCTTCGTGATGCGCAGGATCTTTCCGTTGAGTGAGTTCTTGTCCTGCGCGAGATTGCGTTTCAGGGCGTCGCCGACGCTGACGTAGAGATAGCCGTCGGGGCCGAACGCGATCTTTCCGCCGTTGTGGTCGCCGCCGCGGGTGATTCCGCCGAGGACGACCTTGTAGTCGCGCAGCGAGGTGCCGTCGAAGTGCATGCGCGCCACGCGGATGGCGGAGGCGGCGGTGTGGACGAAGAAGACGTCCTGGTCCGTGGTGCCGTTCCAGGTCGGCGAGGGGGCCACACCCAGCAGTCCGCCCTTGCCGCCGCTCGGGGACGGGGGAACCGTCTGGGGGACCGTGCCCACCTTCTTCTTGGAGCCGTCGCTCGCCTGGAGCCAGACGTCGGCGGTGAAGCGCTCGGTCACCAGGGCTCTCTTCCCGTCGGGCAGGAAGGTGATGGCCCAGGGTCTGGTCCATTGGCCGGAGAGAACGGTGACGCCCGTCGGCGCCCCGGCTGCGCGGGTGCCTCCCGCGGGGTCGGCGGCTGCCGTCGCCGAGGCGGGCTGGAGGAGGCAGGCGCCGAGGACGGCGGTGACGGCCGCGATCGCGGCCCTGGTGGACCGGACCCGAAACGGCGCCGGTTGCGCCAAGCGTGACATTCCGAAACCTTCCTGTCGTGGGGCGACCGGCCGCACGGTGAAGGGGAATGCGCCGCCGAATCGGAGAAGGAGAGAGCCCGGCCGCAGGGACGGCACCGGCTCCCTCAAGGAGTATTGGGGCCGGGTTTTCACGCGGGCCACCTGAACTCGTCCATCCTGCTGACGGCTCACCCCACCGGGTCATCCCGTGGCGGAATACGTAGTGGGTTACGTGGTTCTACGGAGGTCCCTCCCCCCGGGGCCGTCTACGTTCGGGAAGTCGAACGGCGCGAGCGGTGATGAGGGGACTGTGTGAGAGGCAACGCCCAAGGAGTGCGGGGCAGTTGGGTGACCCTGCTGGTGGCGGTGAGTCTGCTGGCCGGGTGCTCGTCCACAGGAGCTGACGAAGGGTCTCCCGGGAAGGGCGGTTCGCCCTCGGCCGGCGCCTCGGCGGATGCCACGGCGACCCCCTCGGGCGGCTCGTCCCCCGCCTCCCCCGCCTCCTCCGTCTTCACGCCCGATGCCTCCCTCGTCCCGCGCGCCGCGAAGGACGGGCGGGTCCTGGCCGACGCCGTCGTGCTCGCCCCGGGCGACTGGGGCCGGGGTTTCACCGCCCAGGATCCGGCGGCGAGCACTCTTGGTACCTGGGCCGTGCTGAACGACTCCTGCCGCTGGCAGCGGGAGAAGCTGCCGCAGGGGGTGCTGGCCAGCTCCTCCCGCTACGGCCTGCTGCCCGCGGGCGGCGGCAAGGGCACGGTCAAGGTGACGGCCGCGGCCACCGTGCACGCCTCCGCGCTCGGCGCCGACGACCAGCTGAGCACCACCCTCGAGGAGGTGCTGCGGTGTCCCGACCAGCAGCCCCGGACCGACGAGCGGATCACGGGCCTGAACTCGCTGGGCACCCCCTTCGGCGCCCGTGAGCAGGAGTACGCGGACGACTCCGTACTGGAGGCCGGGCAGTTCACCGAGAACGGCGGCGCCGCCCAGCCGTACCGGTGGATGGTCGCCCGGCTCGGCACGGTCGTGGTGGCCGTCTCCGTGACGGGCGCGAAGGGACACACCGAGCAGGAACTCACCCAACTGGGCGCGGACGCCCTGGCGAAGATGCTGGAGCGGATCCAGCAGCGGTTGAAGGAGAAGTGATGGAGCCGCTGCACACCTCGGACCCCGCCAAGCTGGCGGGCCACCGGCTCCTCGGGCGGCTCGGCGCGGGCGGCATGGGTGTGGTGTACCTGGCCCGTACGGCCGGCGGGACCCTGGTCGCGCTGAAGGTGATCCAGGCCGAGTACGCCGAGGACCCCGACTTCCGGGCGCGGTTCCGGCGCGAGGCGGACACGGCCCGCCGGATGACCAGCCCGTGGGTGGCCTCCCTCGTGGACGCGGATCCGGAGGCGGCGCAGCCCTGGCTGGCGACCGCGTTCGTGCCGGGTCCCTCGCTCTCCCAGGCCCTCGCCGCGCACGGGCCGCTGACGGCGCGGAGCCTGAGGGTGCTGGGGGCGCGGCTCGCCGAGGCCCTGCGGGAGCTCCACGCGGTCGGTCTCGTGCACCGGGACGTCAAGCCGGGCAATGTGCTGCTGGCGCTCGACGGTCCACGGCTCATCGACTTCGGTGTGGCCCGCGACCCCGAGGACACCTCCCTCACGTCGACCGGCGTCGTGGTCGGCACGCCCGGCTTCCTCTCCCCGGAACAGGCCCGGGGCGGGCGTGTGTCGGGCCCGGCCGGTGACGTGTTCTCGCTGGGCTGTGTGCTGGCGTACGCGGCGACCGGCCGCCCTCCCTTCGGCACCGGCGCGCTCGACGCGCTGCTGTACCGCACCGCGCACGACGCGCCGGACCTGGACGGTGTCCCGGCGGAGCTCGCGGAGCTGGTGGGCGGCTGTCTGGAGAAGGACCCGGAGCTGCGGCCCACGGCCGAGGCGCTGGCGCAGTCCCTCACGGCCGCCGCGTCCACCTCGCCCGCCACGCCCCCCGATCCGCGCGAGGCCCTGCGGGCGGTGCGTCCCGAGGCCGCGGACGGGCCCGCCGTACCCCATCCGGTGCCCGAGGACGAGGCTCCCGAGGACGGGGTCCCCGGTGACGGGGCCTGGTTGCCGGAGCCGTTGGTGCGGCTCATCGCCGAATGGTCGGCGGCCGGCCTCGCGCTGCCGGGCATCGACGACACCGAGATCGACGCGGAGTCGGTCGGTACCGCTCCGGCGGACACCACGGCGGCGCAGCCGTCGAGTCCTTCGCCCGGCAGACGCCGGTTCCTCCTCCTCGCCGGAGGCGGCGCGGCGGCGGTCGTGGCCGGGGGCGGTGCGGCCGCGTGGGCGGCGCTCTCCGGGGACGGCGAGAAGGACTCCCCGGCCCCGGCGGCCACCGGTCCCGTGCACACCATCGGCCTGCACGCCGACCTGAGCGGTGATCAGAAGGCGGTCGGCCGGGCTCAGGAGCGGGGGCTGCGGCTCGCGGTGGACGAGTTCAACTCCCGGGGGAACAGGCCGTTCACGCTCGCCGTGAAGACCGTGGACGACGGCGGCGATCCGGCCCGGGCACCCGAGGTGGCGAAGAAGCTCGTCGCCGACCGTTCCGTCCTCGCCGTGATCGGTCCCACCACGGACGCCACCGCCCTGGCCTCGCTGGCGACGTACGACGCGGCGTCGCTGCCCCTGATCGCGGTGTCGCCCGGTGCCACCGTGCTGGACGTGATGGGCAGCCGGTCCTTCCTCCACGCCCGGGTCACGGACACGATCCTGCCGTTCTATCTGAGCGCGTATCTGCGCGGCACCGCGAAGTCGCGCACGGTCGGGATCGTCGACGACCGGACGGCGGACGCCTATGCCTGGGAGCTCAGCAGCACGCTCGCCCGGGTCCTGCGGGACGACCGGCTGCCGGCCGTGCCGAAGGTGGTCAGCGCGCTGCGGACCGACTTCGCGCCCACCCTGGACGCCCTGCTCGACGGGGGTGCCGACGCCGTGGTCTTCGCGGGCTACCACGACCGGGCCGCGCTGCTGGCCCGGGAACTGAGCAACCGTGACTTCCCGGGCGCCCGGGCCGCCGCCCAGGGGGTGCTCGACGCCCGGTTCCTGTCCGCGGCCGGGGACGCGGCCGAGGGCTGGGTGATCGTCGCCCCCGTCATGGACGCCACCGTGGCCCCCGAGGCGAAGCAGTTCAGGGCCGCGTACCGCAGGCGGTTCGACGCGGAGCCGGAGCGGTACGCCGTGGAGACGTACGACGTGGCGCAGCTCGCCGTGCGAACGCTGGGCTCGCTGACCGCCGGGCGCCGCACCCGGCAGAACCTGACGACGGCGCTGCGCTCGGCCACATACGAGGGGATCAGCCGGAACCTCGCGTTCGACAAGACGACGGGCGCGCTGGTCATCGACGGCAGCGGGGTCTACCTGTGGAAGGTCACCGGCGGCCGGTTCGCCTACCAGGGCGTGGCGCCGTACCAGGTGACCGCCTGAGGGGGCGTAGACGTCGATGGAGCCGTTGCGCGGCGCCGATCCGGCCGGGATCGCGGGCTACCGGCTGCTGCGCCGGCTGGGCGCGGGCGGCATGGGTGTGGTGTACCTGGCCCGGACCACGGGTGGTGCGCTCGCCGCGCTGAAGGTGATCCGCGCGGGGCACGCGGACGACCCCGGTTTCCGGGCCCGGTTCCGCCGCGAGGTGGAGACGGCGGGGCGGGTGGCGAGCCCCTGGGTGGTGCCGCTGCTCGACGCGGACCCGGACGCGTCCTCGCCGTGGCTGGCCACGGCGTTCGTGCCGGGCCCCTCGCTGGCCGAGGCGGTCGAGGAGTGCGGGCCGCTGCCGTACGGGACGGTCCGGGTGCTGGGGGCCCGGCTCGCCGAGGCGCTGGAGGCGGTGCACGGGGCGGGGCTGGTGCACCGGGACGTCAAGCCGGGCAACGTTCTGCTCGCCGTCGACGGACCCCGGATGATCGACTTCGGGATCGCCCGGATGCCGGAGGACACCTCGCTCACCGCCAGCGGCCTGGTGGTGGGCTCGCCCGGGTTCCTCTCCCCCGAGCAGGCCCGGGGCCGGGGCCGGGAGATCGGGCCGGCGAGTGACGTCTTCTCGCTCGGCTGTCTGCTGGCGTACGCCGTGACGGGCGAACGCCCCTTCGGCGGGGGCTCCGCGGCCGACATGCTGATGCGTACGGTCCACGACGAGCCGGACCTGGACGGCGTACCGGAGCCGTTGCTGCCGCTGCTGCGCGGCTGCCTGGCGAAGGAGCCGGGCTCCCGGCCCGGCGTGGCGGACGTCCGCCGGATCCTGGAGGGGACCGCACCGCAGGGTGACGCCCGGCTGCCGACCCCGGACGACACCGCACCCCAGGACGACGCCCGACTGCCGGCCGTCCCGGCGGACGACACCGCACTACAGGCCGGTGCCTGGTTGCCCGAAGTCCTCACCCGGCTGATCGCCCGTCGTTCGGCCGCCGTTCTCGCCCTGCCCGATGTCGAGGCGACCGAGGTGTCGGGGGCGGCGGCGACCGTCGTCGACCCCGGCCCCGAGCGGGCACCCACGCGGCGGCGCTTCCTGGTGCTGGGGTCGGCCGCCGCAGTCCTGGCGGCGGGCGGAACGGCGGCCTGGTGGAGCGCCGACCGCGCCGGCCGTGGCTCGGCCCGGGACGGCGGCACCGCGCTTCCCCGGCTGACCCTCGCCCTGCACGCCGACCTGAGCGGCGACGACCGTACGACGGGCCGTGCCCAGCGCGACGGCGTCCGGCTCGCCGTGGACCACCTCAACTCCCTCACCGGCCGGGGCTTCGAGCTGGCGCTCCAGGTGCACGACGACGAAGGCGGCACGGCGCGGGCGCGACAGATCGCCCGGCGGCTGGCGGCCGACGACCAGGTCCGCGCGGTGATCGGGCCGACCACCGACGCCTGCGCGCAGGCCACCCTCGCCCTCTACCAGCGGGCCGTGCTCCCGATGGTCTCCGTGTCCGTCGGCCTCGACGACGTGTCCGCCCTCACCTACCGGGTGTACGCAGCCACCCGCCCGGGCGACGCCACCCTCGCGGCGCCCGTCGTGGCGTACCTCGCGCGCACCGCGGACGCGCGCAGGACGGTGCTCGTCGACGACGAGGCCGAGGGCGACTTCAGCTGGAACCTCTGCGCGGGAGTCGCCGAGGCCCTGCGCTCCGCGCAGCGCACCACGATCGGGCGCACCCTCGCCGCCGACGACGACACGGACGCCGCGTTCCGTGCCCTCGCCGGATCGGTGACGGATGCCGGGGCGGACGCGGTGGTGTTCGCCGGAGGGTACGCGCGCGCCGCCCGGCTGGCCCGTGCGCTGCGCTCCGCCGGTTACTCCGGTGCGCGACTGGCCACCCAGCGCGCGCTGGACCCGCGCTTCCTCACCTCGGCGGGCGACGCCGCCGACGGCTGGGTCTTCTCCACCGCCTTCCTCGATCCGACCCGGGTCCCGGCCGCGAGGTCCTTCGTCACCTCCTACCGGGCCCGCTACGACACCGCCCCGCCGCCGTACTCCGCCGAGGCCTACGACGCGACGCTGTTCGTCGGACGCGCCCTGACCACGCTGGGTGCGGCGCACGCCGAACGGGCCGCGCTCGTGGGCCGGTTGCGCGAGACCGACTACCGGGGGATCACCAAGCGGCTGCACTACACGGGATCGAGCACCCGCTACACCATGGACGCGGTGTATCTGTTCCGGGCCACCGGTGGCAGCTTCCGCTACCTCGGGCAGTACGCGGACGCCACGGCCTGAGCCGCCGCACGGGGTGTGTGGATCACCCGCCGAACGCGGGCCCGGACGGCCGCCCGGCGATCAGCCCGGTCAGGGCGGCCCGCGAGGAGACTCCCGTCTTGCGGTAGATCCGGGAGACATGGGTCTCGACCGTGCGGCGGCTCAGGCAGAGGCGGTCGGCGATCGCGGGGCTGGTGAGGCCCTCGGCGACGAGTTCGGCTATCTCGCGTTCCCGGGCGGTCAGTTCGGCGAGCCGCCGCTCGGGCCCGTCGGCGGCCTCGGCCACCGCCGGCCGGGTCAGCTCGGCCAGCTCGAGGAGCATCCGGGAGTCCCCGGCGGCGGCGAGCCGCTGCCCCCGGAGCCAGGCGGCCTGCCCACGCCGCGGCCCCTCGGGGTCCGCCGCGAGCAGCGGCGCGCCCAGGAGCAGGGAGTACGCCTCCCAGAACGTCCCCTCGCTGCGGGCGCTCTCCTCGGCCGCCGCCACGAACAGCTCCGCGGCCGCGCCGTCACCCAGCCGTACGTGCGCGGCACTGCGCATCGCCGAGGCCCGCTGCACGGGCAGGCCGAGCCGCTCGGCCTCCTCCCGGGCCTGCTCGGCCCACTCCTTCGCGGCGTCCAGGTCGCCGGTGGCGACGGCGGCGGTGACGAGGATCTCCAGGAAGAGCGGGCGCATCGAGGGCTGGAGCCTTCGCAGACCGGGGCCGCCGGCGCGCAGCACCGCCTCCCGGGCGCGGACCGCGTCGCCGGCCGTGAGGGCCGCGTAGCCGAGGGTGCACCAGGCGACGGACGCCCACCAGTTGACGCTCAGGCCCGCCGCGGCCACCGCCTCCTCGGCCGTGGCGAGGGGTCGGGGGTCGCCGGGCGGGCAGGCGTCGACCAGGGCGTGCGCCTTGGTCCCGAGGACGAAGGCGAGCAGTTCGTCGCTGCCGATGCCGCGGGCGATGTCCTCGGCCTCGTCCGCCAGTTCCACCGCCGACGCCGGCCGGCAGGTCTGGATCCTGACGTGCACCTTGCAGAGCAGGAGATGGGGCAGGAGGGAGAGCTGGCCGGTGCGGCGGGCGACGGCCAGGCCGCGGTCGGCGTGTCGCTCGGCGTCGGCGAAACGCTCCAGGAACGCCTCGGCCCAGCCGAGCCGGGCCAGTGGCTCGCACAGACCGGTGAGGTCGTCGTCCGGCAGCGAGTCGACGAGCACCGCGGCCTGGCGGGCGAGGTCCTCGGCCTCGGCCGTCCGCCCCTCGTACACCTCTCCCAGCGCGGCGACGGTCAGCACCCCGGCGACGCCGGTCTCGTCCCCGAGGGCCCGGGCGACGGCGAGCGTCCTCGCCACGTCGGAGCGAACGTCCGCGTACGAGGTGTCGTGCGGGGCGGAGTTGCCCAGTTCCAGCCCGAGCGCCACCTGGTCGGCGGGCGACGGTGCCGGGTCGTCGCGGTGCAGTTCGCGGCGGAGCAGGGCCACCGCCTCCGAGTACCGGCCCAGGTGGCGCTCCATGACGGCGCACAGGACGACGGCGGACGCGCGGGAGAGCGCCGGGTCGCCACCCGGGCCGGGCAGGGCGATCACCTGGTGCAGGAGGTCGCGGCTCTCCCGCAGCCGACCGCAGGCGCCCAGCGCGCGGGCCCTGCGCAGCATCAGCTCACGGCGTCGCGCGGCGTGTTCGGCGGTGTGCGGGAGGTTCCGCAGCACCACGTCCAGCCAGTGGGCGCAGCTCGCGGGCGCCGTGTGGGCGGCCTGGTCGGCGGCCTCGGTCAGCACGGCCGCCGCCTGCGGGTCCCAGCCGGCCAGCGACCGCTCGGCGTGGTGCGCCCGCTCGGCCAGCGGGGCGCCGGTCCGGGCCAGCTCGGCGGCGGCCAGGCGGTGGATCTCCGTGCGCAGCCAGGGGTCGGTGCCGTCGTGGACGAGGCTGCGGAGCACGGGGTGGCGCAGCGCCAGGCGGCCGTGCGGGGTGGTGCGCAGGAGGTCGCGCCGGGTCAGTTCGGCGACGTCCTCGGCCAGTCGGGTCCCTTCGTGGCCGGTGACCGGGCCGAGCAGGGCGGGTCTGGCGTGGTCGCCGAGCGCGGCCACCACGTCGACGACGCGGCGCTGTGCGGGGGTCAGCGGGGTCAGCTCCTCCAGCAGCAGCGCGCCGAGCCCCGTCGTCGACAGCCGGCTGACCGAGGCGCCTTCGCGGCGCGCCTGGCGCAGGGTCAGGAGGTAGAGCGGGTTGCCCTCGCTCGCCGCGAACAGCCGGACCGCCTCGTCGCGGGTCAGGTCGGGGGTGAGCAGGTCGACGCAGTCCCGCCGGCGGAGCGGCCCGAGCACCGTCCGCCGTACCGCCCCGGTGTCCGTGCCCCGGACGAGGGTCGCGGTGAGCGGTGCGGGACTCTGCCGCTCACGGCGGGCGACGACCAGCAGGACGCGGGCGCGCGGGGGATGCCGTACAAGGTGGTCGAGGAGTTCCAGGGAGGCGGCGTCCGCCCAGTGCATGTCGTCCAGCACCGCCACCAGGGGGGCTTCGGCGGCGTGGGTGAGCAGGGCGGCCGTGGCCCGGTGGAGACCGAAGCGGTCGGCGCGGCGCGGGGCGCCGCTCAGCACGGGGGCGACCTCCTCGGCCGCCGGGAAGGACTTGGCGACCTCGGGGTCGAGGTCGGCGAGGGCGTCGGTGAACGGCTGGAACGGGATGTGCCGTTCGTACTCCGTGGCCCGGCCGCGCAGCACGGTCGCCCCGTGCGCCGCCGCCCGCGCGCACAGTTCGTGGACCAGGCGGCTCTTGCCGATGCCCGTCTCGCCGCTGACGTCGAGCACGGCCGGACGTCCGTCCGTGTCCGCCGCCAGGTCCTCCAGCAGCCGGTCCATCAGCGCGAGTTCCGCTTCTCTGCCGACCAGTGCCGTCCGTTCCGTCGTCATGTCTTCCCCGCCCCGGTGGTGCCTTCCTGATCATCCTGCCGTACGCCACTGACAGTCCCCGCGCGAAAGGTACGTAACCGGTCTACGTGACACCACGGTCGTGACACCACGGTCGTGGCGCCCCGGGAGGGCGGCGAAGGCCCTCGGATCAGACCGCCAGCCCCGGCTCGTCGAACTGCGTGCGGTGGAGTTCGGCGTACCGGCCGCCCGCCGCGAGCAGTTGCTCGTGGGTGCCGCGTTCGACGATCCGGCCGGACTCGACGACGAGGATCAGGTCGGCGGCGCGCACGGTGGACAGGCGGTGGGCGATGACGACGGCGGTGCGTCCGGCCAGCGCCTCGGCGAGGGCCTCCTGGACGGCCGCCTCGGAGGTGTTGTCGAGGTGGGCGGTGGCCTCGTCGAGGATGACGACCCGCTGGCGGGCCAGGAGCAGCCGGGCGATGGTCATGCGCTGGCGTTCGCCGCCGGAGAGCCGGTAGCCGCGTTCGCCGACGACGGTGTCGAGGCCGTCGGGCAGGGAGCGGACGAGGTCGTCGAGGCGGGCGCGGCGCAGGGCGTCCCACAGTTCGTCCTCGCCGGCCGCCGGGCAGGCCAGCAGCAGGTTGGCGCGGACGGTGTCGTGGAAGAGGTGGCCGTCCTGGGTGACCATGCCGAGGGTGGCCCGCAGGGAGCCGGCGCTCAGGTCGCGGACGTCGACCCCGCCGATGCGGACGGCGCCGGCGTCGACGTCGTAGAGGCGCGGCAGGAGTTGGGCGATCGTGGACTTTCCGGCGCCGGAGGAGCCGACGAGGGCGACGGTCTGGCCGGGTTCGGCGCGGAAGGAGAGGCCGTGCAGGACCTCGCTGCCGCCGCGGGTGTCCAGGGAGGCCACCTCCTCAAGGGAGGCGAGGGAGACCTTGTCGGCGGACGGGTAGCCGAAGCGGACGGCGTCGAACTCGACGGACACCGGGCCCTCGGGGACCTCGCGGGCGTCCGGCCTCTCCTCGATGAGCGGTTTGAGGTCGAGCACCTCGAAGACCCGCTCGAAGCTGACCAGGGCGCTCATCACCTCGACGCGCGCCCCGGCGAGCGCGGTGAGCGGGGCGTACAGGCGGGTCAGCAGCAGGGCGAGGGCGACGACGGCGCCCGGTTCCAGGGTGCCGTTCAGGGCGAGCCGGCCGCCGAGGCCGTAGACCAGGGCGAGGGCCAGGGCGGAGACGAGGGTCAGGGCGGTCATGAAGACCGACTGGGCGGTGGCCGTACGGACGCCGATGTCCCGGACCCGGGCCGCCCGGGCCGCGAACTCGGCCGACTCCTGCTCCGGGCGGCCGAACAGCTTGACCAGGGTGGCGCCGGGTGCGGAGAACCGCTCGGTCATCCGGGTGCCCATCGCCGCGTTGAGCGCGGCCGCCTCCCGCTGCATTCCGGCCATCCGGCTGCCCATCCGCCGGGCCGGGATCACGAACACCGGCAGCAGGGCCAGGGCGAGCAGGGTGACCTGCCAGGACAGGGTGAGCATGACGGCGAGCGTGAGCAGCAGGGTGACCACGTTGGACACCACTCCGGAGAGGGTGTTGCTGAACGCGCGCTGTGCGCCGATCACGTCGTTGTTGAGACGGGAGACGAGCGCCCCCGTACGAGTACGTGTGAAGAACGCGACCGGCATTTTCTGCACATGATCGAACACGGTCGTGCGCAGATCGAGAATGAGTCCCTCCCCGAGCATCGCCGAGAGCCTCCTGCCCAGGACGCCCAGTGCCGCCTCCAGAACCGCGATGAGCGCGATGAGCAGCGCCAGCCGGACGACCCGGTCGGGGTCGCCGTGCGACACGATCGCGTCGACGACCCCTCCGGCGAGCACCGGGGTGGCGACGGCGAGCAGCGCGGTCACCACCCCGAGCACGACGAACAGGGCGATCCGGCGGCGGTGCGGCCGGGCGAACGCGCCGATGCGGCGCAGTGTCGCGGGGTCGAAGGGGCGGCGTTCCTGCTGGGAGTTCATGACGCTGTACAGCTGCGTCATAGCAATGGCGTCCATGCTCATGGGAGCGACCGTAGAACCTCAAGCATCCTTGAGGTCAATGCCGGCCCCCCGCCGCCTCGCCTCACGTCCCCTCGCCTCCCGTCCCCTCGTCCGCGGACCCACCCGAAGGACCCGATGACCGTACGTAATGCTCCGTCCCCGCTTCCGCAACCCGCTGTTGGGGCCGCGCGGAAAACCTCTCCCACTGTGACTGCCGTCCCGCTCCCCTCGCTCCCCCGGCGCTTCCCCGTCCGCCGGATCCTGTGTCTGCTCCCGCTCCTGCTGGTCACCGTGGTCGCGGTGCGCCACCGCTCGGTGCTCGTCGAGGGCTTCGGCCATCTGCGGACGGCCCAGTGGCCGTGGCTGCTGGCCGCGGCCGGGGCCACCTGTCTGACGTGGGTCGCCGCGGCCGTCACCCGGCAGGGGGCCGTGGTGCAGCGGCTGCCCCGGCTGCGGCTGCTGGCCACGCAGTTCGCGGCGGGCGCCGCCAACCATCTGCTGCCGACGGGACTGGGCGCGAGCGCGGTCAACCTGCGCTTCATGACGGTGTGCGGGGTGCCGCTGGCCCGCTCCTCGGCTGCCCTCGCGCTGTACCTGCTGGCGGAGGGCGTGGCCCGGGTGGGCCTGCTGGCCGCGCTGCTGCTCGTGTTCCCCGACGCGCTGCGGCTCGGTTCCCTGCTGCCCCACGCAGCCGTCGGCCCGCTGCTGGCCGCCGCGGCGGTGGCCGTGCTGCTGGCGGCGGCCGCGCTGACCTTCGTACGACGGCTGCGTACGGCCGTGTTCTCCTTCCTGCGCACCGCGCTCGGCGAGGCCCGCTCGGTGCACACCTGCCCGGCGCGGGCGCTGGCCCTGTGGGGCGGTTCCCTGGCGTTCCCGGTACTCCAGGCGGCCGGACTGGCCGCGGTCGGGCAGGCGTTGGGCCTCCCGGTCCCGCCGGCCCACATGGTGGTCGCCTACCTCGCGGCGACCGTGGCGGTGGCCCTGGTGCCCACGCCGGGCGGCATCGGCTCGGTCGAGGCGGCCCTGATCGTGGCCCTGGTGGCGGCGGGCGGCCCGGTCGCGCTCGCCACGGCGGTCGTCGTCACCTACCGCATCATCACGGTGTGGCTGCCGCTGGTGCCGGGGGCGGTGACGTTGGGGGCGCTGGTGCGGCTGAAGGTGATCTGAGGCCCGCCCGCCCCGGGTGGGGGCGGGCGGGGGCGGGTCAGAGGTCGTCGTCCTCGTCGTCGTCCTCGTCGTCGGGTTCTGTCCGGGGCAGGACGCCGTCGAGGTGGCCGTAGGAGTCGTACAGGTCCTCGATGGCCCGCACCATGGACTCCATGCCCGGTTCACGGACGATGACAAGGCCCTTGGCCCAGAAATAGGCCCCTCCCAGACTGTCACCGGTTCCGCGCTCGCGGTCCATGATCGCCTGGATCCTGCCCATCGTCAGGATGACGCCCCACCAGCGATCGCCGTTGGGCGCGATGACGAGAACGTCCCCGTCCTCGAGCGTCTCGGGGTCCTCGTCCGCTCCCACCGTGAACCTGACGGCGAGCTTGGGCGTCCGCACCGTCCAGAACGGCTCGTCGATCTCAAGGTCCATACAGCTCCTTCAGTCTTGCGATGACCTTGGACTCGTACTTCTTGTCCGACTTGCCGACGATCTCGATGGTGTCGCCCAGTTTCCGGAAGAACAGCCGCGCGCCGTTCTTGCTGCGGGCGTAGCTGATGCCGTTGGGCAGCGAGCCGGTGCCTATGCCGGGTTTCAGATTGCCCTCCATCAGCTTCCTGAACATGCTGTGGAGATCATCCTGGACCTGCTGGTTCTTGGTCGACAGCTCGGCCAGGTCCTTGAGCCTCTTGTCCTTCCGGATGGCGGACTTCATGCAGTACTTCGCGGCAGCCGCTGCCGCCAGGGACCTGCCACGGGCGGTGGCGGCCGGAGCGAGGCCGAGGACCTCGTCGGCGAGGCTGAGCAGGCACTGCGCCGGGGCCTGGCCCTTGCGCAGGGTCTCCAGCAGCTTGCGCAGCCGGTCCAGGGTGTGCTTGGCCTGCGCCGCGTCGTCGAGGAACTTCCCGACGCCGCTGCTCACCTTGATGATGGCCTTGCCGAGGGCCGGGAACTTGCCGACCGCGACGATGATCCCGCCGGCGTTGACGGCGGTCCACAGGCAGCTCTCTACGTCCCCGGTGCCGAAGCAGCGCTTGGCGTCCTCGACCCCGATGAACTCCAGCAGGATGGCGGCGCCGTTCTGCTTGATCCAGTCGATGACGTCCATGGAGGCGAGGGCCTTCGCGGCGCGGTACTCGTCCACGCAGCTCTGGCCGCACTCCTTGCGCAGCAGTTCCTCGTCGCTCGCGGACAGGCCGGGACCGGTGTCCGGACCCGCCTGGGCGGTGGCGGTGCGCTGCGCCTCGATCAGCTTCCGGAACTCCTCCTCGGCGGCGTCGGCGGCCTGGTCCGCCTCCTTGGCCGAGCCGTTGGCGTCCTTGGCGGCGGCTTCGGCGCCGGTGGCGTCCTGCTCCGCCTCGGTCGCGGTGGCACGGGCGCTGGCGGCATCGTTCTCGGCCGCCGTGGCGGCGGCACGGGCGCCCGCCGCGTCGCGTTCGGCCTCGGTCGCCTCGTTGTCGGCGGCGGTGGCCGCCGCCCGCGCCGAGTACGCCGCCGACTGTGCGGCGGCCGCGTCGACGCCCGCCTGCTGGTCGTACGCCTGGGCGTTGGCGTCGGCCTTCTTGGCGGCTTCGGCCGACTTCGCCGCAGCCGCCGCGGAGGCCCGGGCGGCGGCGACCGAGGCGGCCGCCCGGGCGGCGTCCGCAGCCGCCGCTGCCGCCGCCTTGGCGGCTGCCTTGGCGTCCGCAGCCGCCTTGTCGGCGAGGGTCTTCGCGGTGGCCGCGGCCTTGGCCGCGTCGTCGGACTTGGCCTTCGCGGCGGCTGCCTGCTGCTCGGCCAGGGTCATGGAGGTCTGGCCGACCAGGACGGCGAACGCGGCGGAGGAGTCGGTCTCCTTGTAGGGGGTGCCGACGTTGATGGCTTCGTTGGCGGGCTTGATGACCTCGGCCGCCGAGTCACGGGCGGCGGTGGCCGCTTCGGCGGCGGCGTAGGCGTAGCCGGCGGTGACGGCCGCCCAGGACGCGGTCCTGTCGGCCTCGGAGCGGGCGGCGGTGGCCTCGGTGCGTGCGGTGACGGCGGCAGCGGCGGCCTTCTTGGCCTCCGCCTCGGCGTTCTCGGCGTTCTTCTGTGCCGCCGCGGCGGCCTCGATCGCCGTGGCCGCCGCCGCGTGAGCGGTGACCGCCGCCGCGTGTGTCGTCCGGTACGCGGCCTGGGCCGTGTCGGCGGCGGACTCCGCCCGGAACGCCGCCGCGTCGGCCCTGATGGACGCCGCGCGGGCGGCGACGGCCGCCGTGGTCGCGGTGGCGGCCTCCTGCTGGGCGCTCGCCGCGGCAGCAGTCGCCGTGTTCGCGGCGGCGCGAGCCTCGGTGGCGGCGGCCCGGGTCTCCTGCGCGGCGGCGGTGCCCTCGGCGGCGGCCGCCGCCGCCTCCGTCGCGGCGGCGCGGGAGAGCGCGGCCTGCTTGTCGCGGGCGGCTTCCTTGGCCTTGTTCTTGGCCTGGTACGCCCGCTGCTCGGCCTCGATCGCGTCGGCGTAGCGGTCCTCGGCGGTGCCGCCCGCGGTCTCGGCGGCGGCACGTGCCGAGGATGCCGTGGCCTGGTCCTGCTTGGCCCGGGTCTCGGCGGCCTCGGCCTTGGCGTGTTCGCGGGTGGCGTTGGCTTGTTCGGCCTGCGCGGTGGCGGAGGCCGCCTCGGCCGTGGCACGGGCCGCCTTCGCCGTCGCCGCGCCGGTCCGGGCCGTCCTCTCGGCGTTCTCGGCCGTCGTCTGCGCGGTACGGGCCTTGGCGGCGTTGGCCGCCGCCTCCTTGGCCTGGGCGTCGGCCGCGTCCGCCGCCGCCTTCGCCTGGGCCGCGGCCTCCTCGGCGGCCACGCGGCGGAACTCGGTGTTGAGCGCGTGGGCCTGCGTCCGGGACAGCGCCAGCTGGGCCTGGCTGTCGGCGACGGTGGCCTTGGCGGCGTTCACGGCGGTCTGGGTGGCCTTCGCGGCGGCCTGGGCGGCAGCGGCGGAGGCCTTGGCGACCTGCACCGACTGCTGGGCGTACAGCAGCCCTCGGCCGCGCGGGGTCTTCGCCGCGTCGGCGATCCCGTACGCCGTGGTCTGGGCGGTGGCGGCCTTGTCGGCGGCCGACTTGGCCGCGGTCGCCGCCGTGTTGGCCAGGGTGAGCTGGGCGGCCGCCTTGTTGCGGGCGTTGGTCAGGTCGGTGGCGGCCTGGGTGAACAGGGCCTTGGCGGGGCGCGACGGGTCGTCGGCGGGCTTGGAGGCCCAGAACTTCTGCCAGATGAGGATCTGTTCGGCGAGCCAGGCCCGGCCGATCGACTCGATCATCGCGTCGGTGGCCTTCTGGGCCTGCGCGGCGGCGGCCGTCTCGGCGGCCATGATGTCGGCGCGCGGCTTGGCCTGGGCGGCGTACTCCTGTTCCCACTCCGCGTAGGCGGTGGCGGTCACCGGGGCGAGTACGCGGCGCGGGTCCTGGGGGTTCCAGCTGTCGCACGCGGCCCAGGCGACCTTGAGGGACTCCACCTCCGTCCGGTACTCGGCGGAGCCCTCGACGGGTGCCTGCGTCGGGAAGCCGCCCTGCCGCAGATAGCGGGCGATGTCGGTGGAGGTGATGGAATTGAAGGGCGGCTGGACGTTGCCGTCGTACGTGGTGAACTCGGCCAACTGGTCGTCGCCGGCCGGCGACTTGCCCTTCAGGGACGCGGCGAGCCTGCGAGCGCCGTCCAACGCGGTCGCGCCCGGGGCGCTGCGTCCGTCCTGGCCGAAGGTGTCGTACAGCGCTTCCTGTGGGCCGAGCGTGAAGGCCACGATGTCCGCGTCGAACTCCGGGGCGTGCAGCGACATCCCGGTGCTGCCGGTGGCGCTCATCGCGTAGGGCCGGTTGGCGGCCTCCCAGCCCTTCTTGCGGTCGCCCGAGGCCTGTACGTAGGCGACGGCGCTCGTGCGGTCCGCGCGCAGGGCGTCGTCGAGAACGCTCGGGTAGATGTTGTCCTTGCGGAACAGGGCGGCCGCCAGGTCGGCGTCGGTGCCGCCCAGTGCCTTGCTCGCCGCGGCCTTGAGCGCCGGCCCGCCGATGTGCAGGGCGTACCCGGCCTCGCAGCGGTCCTGGCGGGCGCTCTGCCCGAAGGTGATCCGCGCTCCGTTGCCGTTGTCGGGCAGCGGGTCGGCGGCGCTCGCGGGCACGGCGTACGCCAGAGTCGTGAGCACCGAGACCGCGGCGACCAGTGCGGTTCCGGCCAGGCGTCTGCGACGGGTGCCGGGGTGCCGCCGGGCTAATCGTGGCTGTCTGGTCACTTTGCTTCCCCTTTTGTCGGACGGACGTCCAGGGAGGAAGCACGCCGGCACGGTGCCGGGCCGCACGGGCAGCGGTGAACGGCCCCGTGCGCACGCGCGACGGCGGCCATGACGGCACCGCACGCCGCGCGGACAGATCGTCACAGGCGAGGCCTTCGCGCTGGTCAGGCGCAGGGCCGTCGCCCTCTTCCCCCGTGAGACGCGAAGATCCTGACACATCGAAAGCGCTTGCGACAGAGGTTTCCCAAGGGACTTCTGGGGACGGCGGGGCGCGAGAGGGCACGAGGCGTGCCCGAAAGACGACGTCCGGGCAGGTCCTGGGGTGCCAACCGCCCTTCCCCGTACGGCAGGATGGACGGCTGTGCCCGTTCGCGGACGGCACACACGCACATCCCGGAAACAAGCAGGTGACAACGTGACGAGACTTCACATCCGGCCTTCGGCGGGCGTCTTCGCCCTCGCCGCGGATCGACTTCCCGGAGGTGGCCGGTGAACCGCGCGCTGACCCTGGACGATCTCGTCCTCGCCGGCATCGCGCTGGCCACAGGCTTCCTCGTGGCCTTCCTGTCGCGCACGCTGCTGCGCTGGCTGGCCAAGCACGCCAAGCGCACCCGGTGGAGCGGTGACGACGTCATCGTGCACGCGCTGCGCACGGTGGTGCCGTGGGCGGCGATCGCGGGAGGCGCGGCGGCCGCCGCCGCGGTGCTGCCGCTGACGAGGACGGTCCAGCACACGGTCAACCAGTGCCTGACAGTGCTGATGATCTTCGTGGTGACCGTGTCGGCGGCCCGGGTGGTCGCCGAACTGGTGCAGTCGGTGACCCAGTCGCGCTCCGGTGTCGCGGGATCCGCCACGATCTTCGTGAACATCACGCGTGTGCTGGTCCTGGCGATCGGCTTCCTGGTGATGCTGCAGTCCCTGGGTATCTCCATAGCGCCGATGCTCACCGCCCTGGGCGTCGGCGGTCTGGCCGTCGCGCTGGCCCTGCAGGACACCCTCGCCAACCTCTTCGCGGGCATCCACATCCTCGCGTCCAAGACCGTCCAGCCCGGTGACTACATCAAGCTGAGCAGCGGTGAGGAGGGGTACGTCGAGGACATCAACTGGCGTCAGACCACGGTCCGGGCGCTGTCCAACAACCTGATCGTGATCCCCAACGGGCAGCTCGCCAAGGCCAACATGACCAACTTCATGCGGCCCGAGCAGGAGTTGACGATCCTGGTGCAGGTGGGCGTGGCCTACGACAGCGACCTGGAGCACGTGGAGCAGGTGACCATGGACGTCGTCGCCGAGGTGATGACCGAGATCACGGGGGCGGTGCCCGACCACGAACCGGCCGTGCGCTTCCACACCTTCGGCGACTCCCGCATCGGCTTCACGGTGATCCTGGGGGTCGGTGAGTTCAGCGACCAGTACCGGATCAAGCACGAGTTCATCAAGCGGCTGCACAAGCGGTACCGCGCGGAGGGCATCCGGATCCCGGCGCCGGCCCGGAACGTGTCGCTGCAGCAGGGGGCCGTGGTCATCCCGCAGCAGCGCAACCCGGAGGAGGCGGGCGAAGTGGTCTCCGCCCGCCTCGAGGGCTGACCGGCCCGAAGACCGACCGGGCCGACCGGGCCGACCGGGCCGACCCGGCCGACCGGCTCGGCTAGAGCGTCGCCGAGTTCTCGTGCCAGCGTGCCGCGGACTTGTTGCGCGGGGCCGTGAGGGACGGCGTCACCGGGGTCACCGTCCAGTCCGGATGGCCGGGCATCCTCGGTGTCGTCGTGCCGTACAGCCAGTCGCGCAGGAAGCCGGAGACGTCCTGGCCGGAGACCTGGCAGGCGACGGTGATGTAGTCCTCGGTCGACGCCGAGGCGTTGCGGAAGCGGGCCAGGAAGGCCCGCTCGACCGCGTGGAAGGCGTCCTCGCCGATCAGCTGCCGCAGCGCGTACAGGACGAGGACGCCACCCAGGTAGCGCTGGCTGTCGAAGAGGTTGGCCGCGTTCGGCGCGGCGACGGGGCCCGAGGTCCGCCGCCACTGGTCGCCGCGGGCGTACGTGTCCTTCATCCGGGCCTCGAAGGTGGTCAGGCCCAGCGAGTCCGGCCAGCCGCGCTCATAGCGGTAGAGCAGGCCGTAGAAGTCGGCGTGGCCCTCGTTGAGCCAGAGGTCGGCCCAGGTGGCGGGGCTGACGCTGTTGCCGAAATAGGAGTGGACCAGCTCGTGCATCATGTGCGAGCCGATCCTCGGCTCCGCCTGCAGCAGGTAGTTCGGCTTGTAGAGCGTGAGGGTCTGCGTCTCCAGGCCGGTGAAGTCGAAGGCTGCCGGGTCGTCGGAGTTGCAGGGCAGCAGGCCGTACGTCTCGAAGGGGTACGCGCCGAGCCGCCGCTCGATCCATTCCACCAGGCCCGGGGTGAGGGCGAGGGCGGGCTCCAGCGCCTCGGCCCGGGCCACCGGGACGACGTCGCGCAGGGGCAGCCCGTGCGGGCCCTGCCGGTCCTTGACGACGTAGTCGCCGACCGTGATCTGCACCAGTTCGGTGGCGATCGGGGAGCGGGAGCGGTAGGTGTACGCGGTCCGGTCGCCGGCCAGGTCCTCGGTGCACACCAGGGAGCCGCTCGCGACGGCCTTCAGGGCGGACGGGACCGTGATGCGGAAGGTGAAGTCGGCCTTGTCCGACGGGTGGTCGTTGCACGGGAAGACGGTGTGCGCCGAGTCCGGCTGGGGGCACACGGCGAACCCGTCGGGGGTGGGGACCCAGGCGGTGTGCGCGAGGCTGCGGCGCGGGTCCGCCGTGTACGTCACGCGGACCGTGGCGCGGGCGCGGTCCGGGAGGCAGCGGGACGGCGTGATCCGCAGCTTCTCGTCCACCTGTTCGAACTCCGCGGTGCGGCCGTCGACGCGCACGGAGGCTATGTCCAGGCCGAGGGCGTCCAGAGAGAAGCGGGACAGGGCCTGGGTCGTGCGGATCTCCAGCGTCGCCGTGCCGTCGACCAGGGTGGTCGTGGCGTCGTAGGAGAGGTCGAGACGGTAGGCGGTGACCCGGTAGCCGTCGTTGCCGAGGGCCGGGAAGACGGGGTCACCGAGGGTCTCGGGGGCCGGACCGGTGTCGGAACCGGTCGCGTGAGCGCTGGTGGTACCCCCGATGGTGAGCGCCGTGGCGCCGATCAGGGCCGCCGCCGGGCCCGTCACTCTGCTGCGATATCTCATGATCCGCTTTCGCTGAAGCGGCCGGATGGTCGGTCCGGCCGGTGGACGAGGTCGACTCTCTGACCTCTGGACCACCGGATCCGGCGGATCGGTTGCCCGGCGAAGGACACGGGACGGCAAAGAAGTGTGAGCGGCCCACCGGCCGACCCCTGTCGAGCGCGATCCCATCACGAGATATCTTGATGTCGAGCAATGTTGCAGACGTGGAGCGGAGCACCCGGTGACTGACTCGACCATCATCTATACGCACACTGACGAGGCCCCGGCCCTGGCGACGTATTCCTTCCTGCCGGTGGTCCAGGCGTACGCCTCGCAGGCGGGTGTCGCCGTGGAGACGCGGGACATCTCGCTGGCCGGGCGCATCATCGCCGTGTTCCCGGAGTACCTGACCGAGGACCAGCGCATCCCGGACGCGCTGAGCGAGCTCGGTGAGCTGGCCAAGACGCCCGAGGCCAACATCATCAAGCTGCCGAACATCTCGGCGTCGATCCCGCAGCTCAAGGCCGCGATCGCCGAGCTGCAGGCCAAGGGCTACGCGCTGCCGGCGTACCCGGACGACCCGAAGACCGACGAGGAGCGGGAGATCCAGGCCCGCTACGACAAGATCAAGGGTTCGGCCGTGAACCCGGTCCTGCGTGAGGGCAACTCCGACCGCCGTGCCCCCGCCTCGGTCAAGAACTACGCCAAGTCCCACCCGCACCGCATGGGCGCCTGGACCTCCGAGTCCAAGACCGAGGTGGCGACCATGGGCGTCGACGACTTCCGCTCCACCGAGAAGTCCGTGGTGATCTCCGAGGCGGGTTCGCTGCGCATCGAGCTCAAGGGCGACGACGGCTCCACCACCGTGCTGCGCGAGTCCGTACCGGTCCAGGCGGGCGAGGTCGTCGACGCCTCGGTCATGCGGGTCGCCGCGCTGCGCGAGTTCCTGACCGCGCAGGTCGCCCGCGCCAAGGCGGAGGACGTCCTGTTCTCCGTGCACCTCAAGGCCACGATGATGAAGGTCTCCGACCCGATCGTCTTCGGTCATGTGGTGCGCGCCTTCTTCCCGAAGACCTTCGCGCAGTACGGCGAGACCTTCGCCGCCGCCGGCCTCACCCCGAACGACGGTCTGGGCGGCATCTTCAAGGGCCTGGAGGCCCTGCCGAACGGCGCCGAGATCAAGGCCTCCTTCGACGCCGAGATCGCCGAGGGCCCGGCCCTGGCGATGGTCGACTCCGACAAGGGCATCACCAACCTGCACGTGCCGTCCGACGTGATCGTCGACGCCTCCATGCCGGCCATGATCCGCACCTCCGGCCACATGTGGGGCCCGGACGGCCAGGAGGCCGACACGCTGGCCGTGCTGCCGGACAGCAGCTACGCGGGCGTCTACCAGGCCGTGATCGAGGACTGCAAGGCGCACGGCGCCTACGACCCGTCGACCATGGGCTCGGTCCCGAACGTCGGTCTGATGGCGCAGAAGGCCGAGGAGTACGGCTCCCACGACAAGACCTTCGAGATCCCGACCACGGGCACGGTCCGCCTGGTCGACCAGAACGGCGACGCGGTCATCGAGCAGACCGTCTCCGCCGGCGACATCTTCCGCGCCTGCCAGACCAAGGACGCGCCGATCAAGGACTGGGTGAAGCTCGCCGTCACCCGCGCCCGCGCCACCGGCGACCCGGCCGTCTTCTGGCTGGACGAGACCCGCGCCCACGACGCGCAGCTGATCGCCAAGATCAACGCCTACCTGCCGGAGCACGACACCGAGGGCCTGGACATCCGCGTCCTCGCCCCGGTCGACGCCACCAAGCTGTCGGTGGAGCGCATCCGCCGCGGCGAGGACACCATCTCCGTCACCGGCAACGTGCTGCGCGACTACCTGACCGACCTCTTCCCGATCCTGGAGCTGGGCACCAGCGCCAAGATGCTGTCGGTCGTCCCGCTGATGGCGGGCGGCGGCCTGTTCGAGACGGGCGCCGGCGGCTCCGCGCCGAAGCACGTCCAGCAGCTGGTCAAGGAGAACTACCTGCGCTGGGACTCCCTCGGTGAGTTCTTCGCGCTCGTGCCGTCCTTCGAGCAGTACGCCACGGCCACCGGCAACGCCCGCGCCCAGGTCCTCGCCGACACCCTCGACCGCGCCACGGCGACCTTCCTCAACGAGGACAAGTCCCCGACCCGTCGCGTCGGCGGCATCGACAACCGCGGCAGCCACTTCTACCTGTCCCTGTACTGGGCGCAGGAGCTGGCGGCGCAGACCGACGACGCGGACCTGGCCAAGGCCTTCCAGCCGCTCGCCGAGACGCTCGCCGCGGCCGAGCAGACCATCGTCGACGAGCTGAACGCCGTCCAGGGCGAGCCGGCCGACATCGGCGGCTACTACCAGCCCGACCCGGCCAAGGCGGCGGCGGTCATGCGCCCGTCGGCCACCTGGAACGAGGCGCTGGCGTCCCTGAGCTGACCCACCCCGCTCCGCACTCCGCCCCGTCCGGCAACTCCCGGGCGGGGCGGTGTCGTTGCCGGAACATGTCGTTTGTGACGTCCTCATGTCACGTTTCGTACAGGCCTGTCGGCCGATGTCCGGCTGTGCTTACCTCGTCGCACGTCCCAGGCTCTCCCCCGCACGAGGAGCACCATGAGCACCCAGTCCGACACTTCGGCGTGGTCGTTCGAGACCAAGCAGATCCACGCCGGGGCCGCGCCCGACCCGACGACCGGGGCCCGGGCCACCCCGATCTACCAGACGACGTCGTTCGTGTTCCGGGACACCCAGCACGCCGCCGACCTGTTCTCGCTCGCCGAGCCCGGCAACATCTACACCCGCATCCACAACCCCACCCAGGACGTCTTCGAGCAGCGGATCGCCGCGCTGGAGGGCGGTGTCGCGGCCGTGGCGCTGTCGTCGGGGCAGGCCGCGGAGACCCTCGCGATCCTGACCCTGGCGGGTGCGGGCGACCACATCGTGTCGAGCACGTCCCTGTACGGCGGCACGTACAACCTGCTCCGGCACACGCTGCCGAGGTTCGGCATCGAGGTGTCGTTCGTGGACGACCCGGACGACGCCGAGGCCTGGCGGGCGGCGATCCGGCCGAACACCAAGGCGCTGTTCGCGGAGACGCTGGGCAACCCGCGCGGCAACGTCCTCGACATCCGGGCGGTCGCGGACGTGGCGCACGCGGCGGGCGTGCCGCTGATCGTCGACAACACGGTGCCGACCCCCTATCTGCTGCGGCCGATCGAGCACGGCGCGGACATCGTGGTGCATTCGGCGACCAAGTTCCTCGGCGGGCACGGCACCGCGATCGCGGGTGTGGTGGTGGACGGCGGCACCTTCGACTTCGGCGCGCACGCCGGCCGTTTCCCCGACTTCACCGAGCCCGACCCGAGCTACCACGGCCTGCGGTACTGGCCGGCGCTCGGCCCGGGCGCGTTCGCGATCAAGCTGCGGGTGCAGCTGCTGCGCGACCTCGGTCCGGCGCTCTCCCCGCACTCCGCGTTCCTGCTGCTGCAGGGGGTGGAGACGCTGAGCCTGCGCATCGAGCGGCACTCGGCGAACGCGCTGGCGCTGGCGCAGTGGCTGGAGCAGCGGGACGAGGTCGCCGCCGTCCACTACCCGGGCCTCGAGTCCAGCAGGTGGTACGAGGCCGGGCAGACGTACCTGCCCCGGGGCGCGGGTGCGATCGTCTCTTTCGAGCTGCGGGACGGCATCGAGGCGGGCAAGCGGTTCGTGGACGCGGTCGAGCTGTTCAGCCACCTCGCGAACATCGGTGACGTGCGCAGCCTGATCATCCACCCGGCGTCGACGACCCACAGCCAGCTGGACGAGGAGCAGCTGGCGGCGACCGGCACCTCGCCGGGCCTGGTGCGGCTGTCGGTCGGCATCGAGAACCTCGCCGACCTCAGGGCCGACCTGGAGGCGGGTTTCCGGGCGGCGAAGGGCGCGGCGTCCTGAACGCCGTACCGAACACCGTGCCGCACCTGGAGGTCCCCCTTCCGCCGGCCACCGGGGCCTGGCGGGAGGGGGACCCGCCCGGGCGGCGGCGGTGGTACGCGGCCGAGAAGCCGCTGCCACTGGAGGCGGGAGGCGAACTGCCCGGCGCACGGCTGGCGTTCGAGACCTGGGGGCGGCTGGCGGCGGACGGTTCCAACGCGGTGCTGGTGCTGCACGCGCTCACCGGGGACAGTCATGTCGTGGGACCCGCCGGGGACGGGCATCCGACGCCCGGCTGGTGGGACGGGCTGGTCGGGCCGGGGCGGCCGCTGGACACCGACCGGTGGTTCGTGGTCGCGCCGAACGTGCTGGGCGGCTGCCAGGGCAGTACGGGACCGGCCTCCGCCCGCCCCGACGGGGGCCGGAGCTGGGGCGGCGCCTTCCCGTTCCTGACCCAGCGGGACCAGGTCGCGGCCGAGGCGGGGCTCGCGGACGCGCTCGGCGTCGAGCGGTGGGCGCTGGTGGTCGGCGGGTCGATGGGCGGGATGCGGGCGCTGGAGTGGGCGGTGTCCCAGCCGCGGCGGGTGGCGGCCCTGCTGCTGCTCGCCACGACGACGGCGGCGAGCGCCGAGCAGATCGCCTGGGCGAACGTCCAGCTCCACGCCGTCCGCGCCGACCCGCACTGGCAGGGCGGCGACTACCACGACACCGGCCGCGGCCCGCACGCCGGCCTCGGCCTGGCCCGCCGTCTCGCCCATGTCACCTACCGCAGCGAGCCGGAACTCCACCTCCGCTTCGGCCGCACCCCCCAGGGCGGCGAGGACCCCTTCCGGGGCGGCCGCTACCAGGTCGAGTCGTACCTCGACCATCACGCGGCCAAGCTGGTACGGCGGTTCGACGCGGGCAGCTATGTGGTCCTCTCCGAGGCGATGAACGCCCATGACGTCGGCCGGGGCCGGGGCGGCGTACGGGCGGCGCTGGGGCGGGTGACGGCACGGACGCTGGTGGCCGGCGTGGACTCGGACCGGCTCTATCCGCTCGCCCAGCAGTCCGAACTGGCGGCGCTGATCCCGACCGCGGACCGGCTCCGCGTGGTGGAGTCGCCGTACGGCCACGACGGGTTCCTCATCGAGACGGAGCAGGTCGCTTCGCTGGTGAGGGAGCTGCTCGGCTAGCGCTTCACCAGAAAGTGTGCCCCCTGACCTGCTCGTTGTGCGCAGCCATGCCGCTGTCCCGCCCTCTCCCCCGTCGTGTTGTGATGGCATCTCCGATCATGCGCCACGCCACTGACAACGCCCCGGGAGCCGCCCGATGACCCCTGCCGCACCCTCCTTCGAGTTCCTGCCCGGAGCCGCCGGCTCGCCGGTGATCCTGCATGTGCCGCACTCGGCGCGGGAGATACCGGCCGAGGTGCGGGCGGGCATCGTGCTGGACGACGAGGCGCTGGGGCGGGAGCTGGACCACATCACCGACGCGCACACCGCCCGGATCGCCGAGGAGGCGGCCCGGCTGGCCGGCGTGACGCCCTGGCGGTTCGTCAACCGGCTGTCGCGGCTGGTCGTGGATCCGGAGCGGTTCCCGGACGAGCGGGAGGAGATGGGGGCCGTCGGGATGGGGGCCGTGTACACGCGGACCACGCACCGGGAGGTGCTGCGGGACGACGATCTCGACCCCGAGCCGCTGATCGCGCGGTACTTCCGGCCGTACGCCCGGGCCATGACCGAGGCCGTGCGGGAGCGGCTGGCGGCGGTCGGACGGGTGGTCGTCGTCGACGTGCACTCGTACCCCACCGAGCCGCTGCCCTACGAACTGCACGGCGAGGGCCCACGGCCGCCGGTCTGCCTGGGCACCGACCCCTTCCACACCCCGCCCGAGCTGCTCGCCGCCGCGCGCGAGGCGTTCGCGGGGACCGGGGAGACGGGGCTCGACAGCCCGTTCGCCGGCACGTACGTACCGCTGGAGCACTACGGGCGGGAGCCGAGGGTGTCCGCGCTGATGGTGGAGATCCGGCGGGACACCTACATGAGCGAGCCGGGCGGGCCGGCCGGGGCGGGACTGCCCCGGCTGGCCTCGGCACTGGCGGCCCTGGTGGACGCCGTCTCCTGAACTGCGCCGGAGGGGCTGTGCTCAGGCCCGCAGCCACTCCGTGACGACCACCTCCCCGCCGGTCCGCAGCCGCAGGGCGAAGGGACCCGCGGGCGGGGCGTCGCCGGAGAAGCGGCCCATGGAGTCGGCGGTGAGCGAGGCGCCCGCGCGCGGTCCGTGCAGGACCTCGACCGAGGCGGCCTGTGGCGGCAGCAGCTGCCCCATCAGCCCCTCCTCGGTCACCTCCACGTCGACGGTCAGCCCGCCGGTGTGGAAGGTCAGCATCCGCGGCACGTCCCCCGCTCCCCTGACCGGAATCGCGTCGGTCAGCGAGTCGAAGGTGAGCTCGGCGATGCGTGCGTCGAGGTCGTGCAGCGCGTACGCCTCGATGGCGATGCGGCGCAGCTCCGCCGGGACCGGGTCCAGGATGGCGGCGGCCTGGCGGAGTTCCTCCTCCAGCCGCCCGTGGTCGAACTCCTCGTCGCCGAACGAGCCGTCGAAGGAGTCCTCGCCCGCCAGGTCGTCGTCGCTCATGTCATGCATGTCGCTCATGTCGCTCACAGTGCTCCCCGTGCGTCGAGTCGGGCCCGCAGGCGGCGCAGACATCGCTGGCGCATCGGTCCGATGCTGCCGACGGCGATGCCGAGCGCGCCCGACACCTCCTGGTAGCTGGGCGGTGGCGAGGTGATCAGCACTCGCAGCAGCTGTCGGCAGCGGTCGCCGAGCGCCTCGAACTCCTGCCACAGGAACCGGACGCGCTCGCTCTGCGCGGCCGCCTCCTCCGAGTCGAGGACCGACTGCTCGGGCGTCAGTTCCTCGCTGGCGCGGTCCAGCAGCTGGGGATCGTCGGTCGGCGTCAGCCGCCTTAAGCTCTTGAGCACCTTCAGGCACTCGTTGCGCGCGGTGCTCGCGAGCCAGGAGCCCGCCTTGTCCGGTTCGCGGATCCGACCGAGGTGCTGGGCGAAGCGGAACCATACGGTCTGGTAGACCTCGTGTCCGTCGGCCTCGGAGAGCCGGTGTGCGCGCACGACCGACCACACCAGCGGGCTCAACCCTTCCACGAGCGCCTTCCAGGCCGCCGTTTCACCGTCGACGGCCGACTGGACGAGCGCGCCGACATCTGTACGGTCCACGGCCCCACCCCTTGTGTACGGCCTGTCATCGTACGCCGTGGCGGGGCCTCCCACGGACCTCATGAGGTCCTCGTTCCGGTCCTCGGCCCGGTCCTCGTTCCGGTCCTCGGCCCGGTCCTCGGTCCGGTCCTCGGCCCGGTCCTCGGTCCGGTGCTCGGTCCGGTCCTCCTTCGGGAACTCACGCCGGACCGACCGGGACCGGACGCCAGCCCGCCGGCCGGAGCGCCGGTACGTGCGCTCCGCGCACCTCGGCGAACTGCGTGTTGCGGTCGAGCAGTTGACGGGCGGCGGCACGGGGATCGGTCTCCTTCTCGGCGGTCATGTGGGCGGCGACGAGCCCGGCCACCACGGGCGTTGCGAACGAGGTCCCGCTCCAGGACGCGTACCCCTCGAACATCACCTGGTCCGGCTTGCCGGAGGCGTCGCTCAGGAGGCCCGTGTGGCGCGGGGAACGGCAGGTGCAGGCGTAGCCGAAGCCGTAGCGGCAGGTGTCGTAGGTGGAGTGCTGGTAGACATACGGGACGGGCGTCTCGAAGCCGGTGAGGGCGCCGATCAGGCGCTCGCCGGGGGCGTAGACCCGCACCCAGGGGCCGTGGTTGGAGAAGCAGGCGCCGAACTCGCCGTCGGAGCGCAGCGCGCCGACCGACAGGACGGCGTCGGCGTACTCGGGCAGGGAGGCGTAGGCGGCGGGCCAGAACGGCGTGGCGCTGGCGTTGTTGCCGGCGGCGGCGACCAGCAGGGTGCGCTGCTCCCGGAGCGCGCGCAGGAAGCCGTCGAGGCCGAGGAGGCCGTCGACCCGGCCGTTGGAGGTGCCGGCGGAGAGGCTGAGGATGTCCGGCCAGCCGCCCTCCTCCACGGCGTCGAAGAGCTTCTCGCCGAACTCGTCCTCCAGGATCGCGCCGCAGTCGTTGAGGGTGTTGCGCACGGTCACGTCGGTGTTGGGCGCGACGGCCGCGACCAGTCCGGCGATGAACGTGCCGTGGCCGACGTACTGCTGGAGGACGCCGTCGTCGTCGGTCTCCCTGATCTGGAGGTCGCCGTCGGTGTGGGCGAGCGGAGGGTAGGAGCGGAAGTCGTGCATCAGACCGGTGTCGATCACCAGGACGCCCACCGCGCTGTCCGGGTCGTGGTCCCCGTCGGCCCGGGCGGGGTTGGGGGTCTGGGTGAGCGGGGCGGGCACGGGCTCGTCGCCCGGGCAGGCGTTGACGGAGATCGACACGACGTGGTTGCGGCTGACGAGCCGGCGTCCCGTACGGCCCTCCGCCTCGCGCAGGGCGCGCAGGGCGCCCGCGACGGCGTGGTCCGCGGTGCGGTCCCCCTGGCCGGGCTCGCCGACCTGGATGCGGGTGATGCCGGAGCGGTTGGTCCGCGGCCCCGCCCTGCGGACGTGGTCGGGGACCAGGCCGTCGGTCGCGGTGAAGTGGGTGCGGACGGTGTCCTCGACGACCTGCGCCTCCTCGCCGTCGCGGGCGAGGACGACACCCTTCTCGTAGATGAACTCGGCGGAGTCGTCCGGTCCCATCGCCAACGCAACGCCGGGCAGCGAGCGCTGGATCTGGTCGAACTGCTCGTGGAATCGCTGTGGTGCCATGCCGTGTCCTCCCCCTGGCCGGTGTGTCGTCAGTCAGATCCCCGCGGAGTTCGTCTGATACAGGTGGTGCCACGGCGGATACGGGTGGTGCGGTTGCGGAAGCCGGTGGTGCGCTTGCGGGTGTACGCCCCTTCTGTACGCCCCCTCCAAACGTGCGCCCCCTCGACACGCCGCCCATGCCGGCGCGTGCGCCTCCCCCGCGGGGTCAAGTCCGCTGACGTGATGTCCCATTGATACCCCCGGATACGGCGCCGAACTGGTGTGGCGTGCCGAGCGGAGCACTACCATCCGTGGAGTGACAGCGGGAAACGACTCGGTTCTCGAACTGCTGCCGATGGTGTTCGCCGCCCCGGGCGACGCGTTGTCGCGGGCGGAAGGAGTGCTCGACACCGATCCGACGCCGTTGCACGCCTCGGTCGCCCATCAGGTGATCGGCATCTGGCAGCGCGACTGGGGCGACATGCGGCTCGCCCTGGACCATCTGCGGCGCGCCCGCGATCTGGCGGCGCGCGCGGACTCGGCGGAGCGCGAGGCGGACGTACTGGCCACGCTCGGGGTGGCGCTGGTGCACGCCGGCCGCACCCGGCAGGGCCTCGCGGCGTTCGAGCGGGGGGTCGAGCGCGGGACGGGCCACACCCGCGCGCGGGTGCTGTTCCGGCGGGCCTACTCCTGGTGGGTGCTCGGCCACCACCGTGAGGCGCTGGAGGACGTGCGCCGGGCGATACCGGTCCTGCGGCAGGCGGACGACGTCATCTGGACGGCGCGTGCCCTGACCCTGCGCGCCACGGTGCATCTCGCGCTCGGGGCGGTGGAGCGGGCGGAGGCGGACTTCACGGCGGCCGAGGCGCTGTGGGACACCACCGGCCAGGAGCACGACAAGGCGGACGCGGTGGAGAGCCGGGGCCTCGCCGCGTTCCGCTCGGGAGACGTCCCCGCGGCGCTGCGGCTCCTCGACGAGGCCGAGGAGCGGTACGCCAAGCTCGGCACGCCCACGTTCATGCTCAACATCCGGCGCTGCGAGGTCCTGATGGCGGCCGGTCTCGCGCCGGAGGCCCTAGCCGAGGCGGACGCGGCGACCGCGGTCCTGGACGGGATCGGCGGGCAGTCCACCCGCAAGGCGGAACTGCTGCTGGCCGCCGCGAGAGCGGCCCGGCTGGCGGGTGACCCGGGGACGGCGATCGCGCGCGCGGCGGTGGCCGTACGCCTGTTCGCCGGTCAGCGGCGCACCTGGTGGGAGACGCACGCCCAGCTGGTGCTGATCGACGCGCGGGTGGCCGCCGGGCGGGGTTCGGGTCGGCTGGTCGCCGACGCGGTCAGGGTGGCGGAGCGGCTGTCCGCGTTCGGTGCGCCCGCCGCGCCGGAGGCCTGGCTGCTTGCGGGCCGCATCGCGCTCGCCCTGAACTGGACCGCGGACGCCGAGAGGTATCTGGAGGTCGCCGCGCGCAGCCGGCGCAGCGGGCCGCCGCTGGCGCGGCTGACGGGCTGGGCGGCGCAGGCGCTGTGGGCGCGGGCCACCGGATCGGGGCGGGGCGTGCTGGAGGCCTGCCGGCGCGGCCTCGACGTGCTCGACGCCCACCGTACGACGCTGGGAGCCTCGGAGTTGCGGGCCCGGGCCACCGCGCAGGGCGCCGAACTGGCCGCGCTGGCCCAGGAGGTGAGCCTGGAGCGGGGCGGGCCCCGGCAGCTGCTGGTGTGGAGCGAGCGGTGGCGGGCCACGGCCCTGTCCACGCCGCCCACCCGGCCGCCCGCCGACCCGGCGCTGCTGAGCGGCCTGACCGCGTTCCGGGTGATCGCCGCGCGCGCGGAGGAGGCCCGGATGGACGGCCGCCCGGTGCCGACCCTGGAGCGGGAGCAGCGCCGCCTGGAGCGGGAGATCCGCTCCCGCACCCTGCACATCCGGGGGCACGCGCCGGGTTACGGGGGCCGGTTCGACGCGGGCCGGCTCCTCGACCGGCTCGGCGACGGACGGCTCGTCGAACTCGCCGTACTGGACGGGCGGGTTCAGGTGCTGCTGTGCGGCGGGGGGCGGGTCAGGCGGTTCGCGGGCGGGCTGCTGGCCGAGGCGGAGCGGGAGGCCGAGTACGTGCAGTCGGCGCTGCGCCGGCTGGCCCATCCGGGCGGCGAGGGACGGCTGCCGTTGGTCGAGACGGCCGGGCGGCGGCTGGAGGAGCTGCTGCTGGGCGAGGCGGCGGGGCAGCTGGGCTCCGGCCCGCTGGTGGTGGTGCCGCCGGCGCGGCTGCACCGCGTCCCGTGGGCGCTGCTGCCCTCGCTGCGCGAGCGGGTGGTCAGCGTGTCGCCGTCGGCGAGTGGCTGGCTGCGCGCCCGGGAGACCGAGCCGCCGCCGGGCGGGCGGCATGTCCTGGTGCGGGGGCCGGGCCTGGCGACCGGCGGCGCGGAGGTGCCGGAGGTGGCCGGACGGTACGGCAGGCCGACGGTGCTGGAGACGGACGACGCGCGGGTGCCCCGGGTGCTCCAGGAGCTGGACGGGGCCACGCTGGCGCACATCGCCGCGCACGGCACCTTCCGCGGCGACAGCCCGATGTTCTCGTCCCTGCGCATGGCCGACGGACCGCTGATCGTCCACGACTTCGAGCGGCTGGCCCGCAGCCCGTACCGGATCATCCTCTCCAGCTGCGACACCGCCCGGCTCGCCTCGGTCGGCGCCGACGAACTCCTCGGCCTGGTCACGGCGTTGCTCCCGCTGGGCACGGCGGGTGTCGTCGCGAGCAGCGCGCCCGTGAACGACGCGGCGGTCGTGCCCCTGATGCTGGCCCTGCACAAGGGCCTCAGCGACGGCGCCTCCCTGGCGGAGGCGCTGCGCGACGCACGGGCCGCACTGCCGGGGGACGCGCTGCACCAGGCGACGGGCTGGGCGTTCACGGCGTTCGGAGCGGCGTGAACGCCCGTTGCCGCTAGGCGGATCGGGTGTCCGGCAGGTCGATCAGCCACGGCAGGGCGCCCCGGTCGCTCGCGCCGAGGCGGGTGTAGGCGCTGTAGAGGTGGTTGCCGACGGTGCGGACGGACAGGGTGAGGCGCTCGGCGATCTGACGGTTGCTCAGTCCGGAGGCCGCCAGAGCGACGATCTGCCGCTGGCGGGCGGTGAGTTCACCCAGGACGAGCCCGGACAGGGCCGGGGTGCAGGCGCCTTGGCAGCGCCGGGCGAGGGCGACGGCCCGGGTGCGGGCGGTACGCGCGGCCGTGGGGTCGCGGTGGACCCGTACGGCCTGGGCGTGCGCCTCGGCCGCGAACAGCAGGAAGCCACCCGCCTCCAGCTCCTCGGCGACCCGGTCCAGCGCGGCACCGTCGGCGTCGGCGAGGGCACGGGCGTGGCGGGCGAAGACGCTGCCGGGCGGGAGCACGCGAAGGGCCCGCTCCGGCTCACCGAGACGTACGGCGTCGTAGGCGAGGCAGGGATCGTCCCTCCCGGCGGCATCGCGGGCGTGGGCGCCGTCCGTCTCGTCGGGAGGCATCGGGCACGGCAGGCCGGCGGGTTCACCCTCGCCCAACTGTGCTGCGATCAAGGTGAGTTCGCGGCGGCAGGCCGTGTCCTCCGGCGCGCTCGCCAGCCCCTCCCTCGCCCAGGCCGCCGCCTCGCGCAGTTCGCCCCGCAGGCGGGCGAAGCGGGCGCGGACGGCCGCGTACGCGGGTGGGACCGCTTCGCCCTCGGCGACCAGCCAGTCCCCCACGGGGTTCGGCCGGGCACGGACGTCGGCGCGTGCGATGCCTCGGGTCATCGCGGCCGACTCCGCGTCGAGGGCGTCTCCCAGGGATTCGCGGGTGCCGGTCAGCCGACGCGCGCGCAGCCGGCCGGCGGCGGCGCGCAGGACCGGACCGTGCAGGGGGTGGGCCAGGCGTACGGTCGTCCCGGCCCCGCCGTCGTCCACCTCGATCAGGCCGTCCGTCTCCAGGCGTTCGAGGACGCGCAGGTCGAGCGTGTCCGCGGGCAGCGGCAGGGGCTCGGCGTAGGCGAGACGGTCGAGGGTCTCGCGTTCGTCGGGGCAGGGGCGGGCGAGGACGGGGGCGGTGCGCTCGCGGAGGGTGGGGGTCGACGGGACGCGGCCGCGCCACGCCCACTCGTCCGTGTCGGGGACCGGGGTGAGCAGTCCCTCGTCGCGCACGGCGTCCAGGAGGTCCCGCAGGAGCCGCAGGTCGCCCCGGCACAGGCGGTGCAGACGGTGGACGGTGAGGGGCTCCGGGGGACCGCCCGCACCGGCCGCGAGGAGCTGGGCGGTGTCCTCGGCGGTCAGGGGTTCCAGGGCGAGGCGGGGCAGCAGTTCTCCGGTCCACAGCCGGGTGACGGCTCCCGGGGCGGTAGTGCCGTCGGTCACGACGACCAGCAGCCGGGTGCGGCCCTGGACGGCCAGCTGGTGCAGCAGCGCGGCGGAGGCGTCGTCGAGCAGATGGGCGTCGTCGACCAGCAACATCCGTACACCGGAGAGGAGTTGTACGGCGCGGTGCAGGGTGACGTCCTCGGGCAGAAGGTGGGCGAACGCGGCGAAGGCGGTGCCCCGGGTGCCCGGCGTGCCGGCCACCCGGGCGCAGTCGGTGCCGCGGACCGCCTCGGCCGCCAGCCGGGTGCGGCCGCAGCCCGCCGGTCCCGTGATCACGATTCCGGGCCGGCCCGCCGCCAGCGACCGGCGGACCACCTCCAGTTCCTCCTCCCGGCCGGTGAACGGCCACGGCAGCCGCAGGGTCCTGGCATGCGTCTCGATCGTCGTCACATCATGTGGAGTCCGGCTACTCACACCTGATACAGGACGACTTGAGTAGCCCCCGACTCAGGCGCCCGGCGGGATGGTCACGGCACCCTGGTGGTCATGACCGCCCGCTACTGCTCGCTCGCGCAGCAGCCGGCCCCCGCGTTCGCCCCGGGGCTGGCCGCCGAGCGGCTCGGCGCGCTCATGAGCGGGCGCCGGATGTGGGTCAACGGCACGGTCCTGCACTACTACTTCTTCGATCGCGACAGTGACGCTTCGGTGATCCCCGTGCCGGGTTCGGGGGGAACCCGGCGGGTGTCGTGGGTCGGCGACGGGGCCCGGCGGGACGTGGTGCGCGACTGCTTCCGCGAGTGGGCCGACCTGGGGATCGGGGTGTCGTTCGCGGAGGTCTTCGACCGTTCGGAGGCGGAACTGCGCATCGGCTTCCAGCAGGGCGACGGTTCCTGGTCGGCGGTGGGCCGGGACGCGCTGCTCGCGGGGCTCAACGAGCGGACCATGAACTTCGGCTGGGACCTGACCGCGCCCGGGGAGCGCGCGACGGCCCTGCACGAGATCGGGCACGCGCTCGGCATGCAGCACGAGCACCAGAGCCCGTTCGCCGGCATCCACTGGGACGACGAGGCCGTCTACGCCGACCTGGCGGGCCCCCCGAACCACTGGAGCCGGGACCGCACCTGGTTCAACGTCCTGCGCAAGCTGGACCCGGCCGAGGTCAACGGCTCGCTGTGGGATCCGCAGTCCGTGATGGAGTACCCCTTCGAGGCGGGGCTGATCCTGGAGCCGGAGCAGTTCCGGGGCGGTGTCCACCCGCCGGGGTCGCTGTCCCCGCTGGACAAGGAGTTCGTGCTCCGCTGGTACCCGCCGCTCGACGCGCCGCGGCCGCCCGCCCTGGTGCCGTTCCGCTCGGTGGCCCTGTCCCTGGGACCGGGTGAGCAGGCCGACTTCACCGTGGAGCCGAAGGAGACCCGCGAGTACACCCTCGGCACCTTCGGGGAGAGCGACTCGGTCGTCGTGGTCTTCGAGGAACGGGACGGCGAGCCCCGCTTCCTCGCCGGACAGGACGACGGCGGTACCCCGCGCAACGCCACGATCAGGGCCCGGCTCGTCAAGGGCCGCCGCTACTTCGTCCGGGTCCGCCTCCACTCCGGCTGGGGTTCGGGCGAGACCGCGGTCATGTGCTGGTGAACGGGCACACGACCGCGTATCGACCACTGTCCGGCGCCGGGGAAAGGCCGGGCACGTCACCTTCGGGGGAGGGAGACGTGCCCGGCCGCACCGGCGTGCGGGGGCCGGTGCGAACGGCGTGTTTCCGTCGTACGAACAGGTCGGCGGCCGGCGGGACAGGAGCGTCCGGGTGGTGTCAACATCGCCGTGCCGGTGCTGCGCCAGTCACTGTCCGCCGGCGCCACGGACGTGCAGTGAATCGTCTCCGGCTACTCGCTCGCGTTCGGCCTGGCCCTGGTGCCCGGCGGCAGCCTGGGTGATGTGCGCGGTCGCAAACACCTGTTCCTGATCGGCCTCACGACCTTCGCCCTGTGCGGCCTGGTCGCCGCCACCGGCACCCGGCCGGAGACGGTCGTCGTGGCCCGGCCGGTGCAGGGCGCGGGCGCCGGCCTGGTGAACTCCCAGGTGATCGGCACCCTCCAGGACGTGTTCCAGGGGCTGAACCGGGCACGCGCCCGCGGCCTGTACGCCGTCACCGGCGGTGTCGCGGCGGCTCTGGGCCCGGCGCTCGGCGGGGCCCTCGTCGCCCTGTGCGGTCCGGACACGGGGTGGCGGCTGTGCCTGCTGCTGAGCGCGCCGTGCGGCGCGGTCACGTTGTGGCTGGCGGCGCGCCGACTGCCCCCGCCCCGCCGGATCGCCGCGTCCGGCCGCCCGGACGTGCGGGGGCCGGCGTGCGTGGGGCCCTGACCCTGTCCCTGATGCTGCCCTTCATCAGCACGCCGGACAGCGGCCGCGCAGTCGCCCTGTGGGTGACGGCGGCCCTGGTGGCGGCGGGTGGACTGGTGCTGGGGCAGTGGTGGCGGGTACGGCGCGGGCGGGTGCCGCTGGTGCACCCCGCACTGCTGCGGTCGGCGCCGTACGCCCTGGGCACGGTGGTCGCCATGGCCCAGTTCGGTTCGTCCCTGGCGGCGGGGCTCGTCCTGACCCTGTTCCTGCAGAGCGGGCTCGGCCTGTCGGCGCTCACCGCAGCGGCCGTGACCCTGCCGTCGGCCGTCGCGATGGGCGTGGCGTCGGCGGTGGCGTGGCGGGTCGTACGCCGCATCGGCGCGCACACGGTCACCGCCGGACTGGCCCTGGGGATCCTCGCGCTGCTGGGCGGCGCGCCGGCGGCGGTCACCCTGCCGCTCGCGGCACTGCCCGTGGTGCTGGCGGCGGTCCAGGTGGGCTCCGGAGCCGCGTCCGGCCTGGCGGTCTCCCCCAACCAGGCCCGCATCCTCCAGCACGCGCCCGCCGAGGCGGCGGGGGTGGCGGGCGGCATCCTGCAGATGACCCAACGCATCGCCGCGGCGGTGTGCCTCAGCGCGGTGTCCGGAATCCATCTGCGGGAGCCCGAGCCCAGGACGGCCTTCGCGGTGACGTCGGTGGTGTGCGCGGGACTGCTGGGGGCGGCGCTGGTGGTGTTGGTCAGTGGGAACGCCCGAGGGGCGCGGGGAACTGCGCGACCAGCCACAACGCACCCGCAGCCGCCGAAGCACAGAACCCCCCACCCTCAGTAGCCCAACTCCAGCGGCCGCCCCGGATCCTTCGACCACTCCTCCAGCGACCCGTCGTATACCGAGACATCCTCACGACCCAGCAGAGTGAGCGCCAGCGCCGCACCCGCCGCAGAAATACCCCCACCGCAGTACAGGACAACCGGTGTGTCACCGCTGCCGATCACAGCCCCGACCCGAGCGGCCAGGTCGCCCGACGGCAGCACCCTCCCCTCCACGTCCAGCAATTCACGCCCGGGAAGACTACGGCTCCCGGGAACGTGCCCCCGCCGGCTGTACCGGGTGGGCAAAGTCCCGGCGTAACCCCCGGAGGGCAACGCGCAGACGAGCGTCCCGGGACGCTCCCCCCTGCTGATCGCGGCCACTTCGTGGACGTCCGTCCACAGTTCGGGACGCGGGACGGGGGTCACCGGTGCGACCTGCCGCGCCGGTGCCGTCTCCTCCCCGGATTGGACCGGCCGCCCGGCCGCTTCCCAGGCCGCCAGCCCGCCGTCGAGCACGGCCGCCGGTACGGAGATCGCCCGCAGCATCCACCACAGCCGCGCCGCCCAGATCCCGCCCCCGGTGTCGTACGTGACCACCGCACACCCCTCCCCCACGCCCACCCGGGCCAGCGCGGCGGCCAGCGCCGGCGGGGACGGCGCGGAGAAGTGGTACGGCGCGTCGGGGTCGGAGAACTCGCCGGTCAGATCGGCGTGTCGGGAACCGGGGAGGTGTCGCTCCGCCCACGCCCCCCGGCCGCTCGCCGACGTGTGGTCGCCGTCGTACCGGGGCGCGGGCAGCAGCGCGGTGGCGTCCAGCACCACCAGGCGCGGGTCGTCGAGACGGTCGGCGAGCCAGGTGTCGTCGACCAGGGGTCCGGGGAGCAGGGGGGCGGTCATGGCGGCCGATCGTACGCCCGTGAACTGGGCGTCTTACTCAGCGGGCATCACCGTCTCACATTCCGGATCACGCTTGCGCGATGCCCGTCGGCTGCCGTTATGGTTTCGGCCATCTACGCGGGAGCCCCTCCCCGGCTGGGCTGAGAGGGCGTCTGGGATCCGTTCGCCGAGCGCGGTCCCCATGGGGACGCCGACCGCACCAACCGCGCCACCCAGGCGCCCCGCGTAGGAGTTCACGTGTCCGCAGCAGTCGAGCCCAAGCCTCCGGTGGTCAAAACCCCGGTGCGCCGCTCCTGTTGTTGTCGCTGATCCACACTCCCCCCTTCTCGCCGTTTCCCGCGCTCTCGCGCGCCGCCTTCGGAGTACCCTCATGCCGCACATCCGGGTCATGCTCGACTATTTCCACCCTTGGCCGAATTCTTCCGGTCTGTACGTGTCCCGTGCGCGCGGCTGGTTCGCCGGGGCGGGTCTCGACGTGGAGCTGGTCGTGCAGGACCCGGGGCGCGGCGACACACTGGAGTACCTGGCGCGGGGCGAGGTGGACTTCGGGATCTTCCCGCCGAACCGGCTGCTCGCCCGCCGCGCGGCGCACAGCCAGCCGCTGATCGCGGTGGCGGCCGTGAACCACCGAGGTCTGGAGGCGGTCCAGACGACGACGTCGACCGGCATCACCCGCCCCCGCGACCTCGCGGGCCGCCGTGTCGCCCTCAACCCGACCCCGCGCGGCCGTGCGATGGTCCGTCACCTGGTCGCGGCCGACGGCGGTGACCCGGACGCGGTGGTCACCATCGACGCGGGCACCCGCGAGCTGACCGTGGACGACATCGAGGCGGGCGAGGCCGACGCCACCTTCGGCAACTACTGGTCGTGGGACGCCCTGCGCGGGGATTTGCCCGAGGAGCGGCGGCTGACCTGGCCCGTGGACGAGATCGGCGCCCCGCGCTACCACAGCTACCTGCTCGGCACGAGCGAGCGCCTGCTCGCCGAACATCCCTCCCTGGTACGGGACTTCCTGACCGTCACGGCCCACGGCTATGCGGCCGCCGCCCAGGACCAGGAGGGCACGCTGGAGCTGCTGGAGGGTGTGATCCCGTACTTCCCGCGCCCGCTCATCGCCCGCTCCCTCTCCCTGATCGCGCCCACCTGGACGGACACGGACGGCCGTTGGGGTGTCATCGACGAGGCCCGGATGGGCCCGTACGCACACTGGCTGGCGGACAACGGCGCCATCGCGCACGACCGGGACTGGGACCGGTCCTTCACCAACGGCCTGCTGGACGTGGCCGCGTGACCTTCCTGACCCGGCGCCTGGCCGTCGACTTCAAGCGGGTGGACAGCGCGCTGTGTCGCCGGGCGTGACCGCCCCCGACACCTCTGCCCGGCTCCCCTCCCCTCGAAGGAACCCTCATGCACCGCCGTACCGCCCTGCCCGCCCTGTCCGCGACGGCCGCGGCCGTCCTCCTCGCCGTCACCGGCTGCTCCGCGGACGCCGACTCCTCGGCAGCCGCGAAGGACGGCACGACGACCGTCACCCTCGCGCTCGACTGGACCCCGAACACCAACCACACCGGTGTCTACGTGGCGTTGCAGAAGGGCTGGTTCAAGGACGCGGGGATCGATCTGAAGATCGTGCCCTACGGTTCGACCGCCCCCGAGACGCTGATCGCCAACCACAAGGCGGACTTCGGCATCTCCTACCAGGAGGGCGTGACCACGGCCCGCGCCGCCGGTCAGGACATCACCTCCGTGTACGCGGTGACGCAGAAGACGAACGTGACCATCGCGGTGCGCGCCAACCGCGACGACATCGCCTCGCCGAAGGACCTCGACGGAAAGACGTACGCCGGCTTCGGCGCGCCCTACGAGAAGCCGCTGCTGCAGAAGGTCATCCAGAACGCGGGCGGCAAGGGCGACTTCAGGCAGGTCACCCTCAACACCTCGGCGTACGCGGCGCTCTACGCCGGCAAGGCGGACTTCGCGATGCCGATGCCGACCTGGGAGGGGCTGGAGGCGGAGCTGAGCGGAAAGCCGCTGAAGGACTTCCAGCTGTCCGACTACGGCTTCCCGGCGATCTACTCGACGCTCGTCGCGTCCTCCGACCAGTACCTGACGAAGAACCCGACGGTCGCGAAGAAGTTCCTGGCCGCCGTGGACAAGGGCTACCGCTACGCGGCGGCGAACCCCGACCAGGCGGCCGACCTCCTCATAGCCGCCAACAAGAGCGTGCTGACCAACACCGAACTGGTGAAGAAGAGCGAGCAGTTGCTCGCCAACGAGTACTACCAGGCGGCCGACGGCACCATCGGCGCCCAGAGCGAGGAGCGCTGGCAGGCCTTCGCGGACTTCGAGTACCGGGCGGGGCTGCTGAGCGACGCGAACGGCAAGAAGCTCACCGAGGCGCCGAACGCGGCCGAGTTCTTCACCAACGACTACCTGCCGGACGCGAAGGACGCCAAGTGAGGGCGGTGCTGCGGTCGTTGTGGCCGCCCCTGCTGGTGCTGGCCGTCGTGGTCGGCGGCTGGCAGCTGTACGTGACGGCGGCGGGCGTCGACCCGACGACGCTGCCGTCCCCGGCCCGGGTCCTGGCACAGGGCTGGCTCAATCGCGAGGACCTGTGGGACCAGACGGTCCCCACGCTCCAGGAGACGCTCCTCGGCTTCGCGCTGTCGTTCGCGGCGGCCTGGCTCGTCGCCGTCCTGCTGGACTTCTCGGCAGCCGCCCGCCGGGGCCTGTACCCGCTCCTGGTCGCCTCGCAGACCATCCCGATCGTCGCGGTGGCGCCCCTGCTGATCATCTGGTTCGGCTTCGGGCTGCTGCCGAAGATGCTGGTGGTGACGTTGACGACGTTCTTCCCGCTGGCCGCCAACCTGGCCGCCGGGTTCGCCGCGACCGACCATGAGGCGATGCGGCTGCTGCGCTCGCTGGGCGCCGGCCGATGGCGGGCGTTCCGGCTGGTCCGGGTGCCGAGTGCGATGCCCTACTTCTTCGCGGGCCTGCGGGTGAGCATCACCTACGCCGTCGTCGGCGCCGTCTTCGCCGAGTACGCGGGCGCCGAGGCGGGGCTGGGGATCTACATGCAGGCGCAGAAGAGCGCGTTCCGTACGGACCTGGTGTTCGCAGCGGTTGGGGTCACGGCGGCGCTGTCCGTCGCGCTGTTCGGGGCGACGTATCTGCTGCAGCGGCTGGTGCTGCCGTGGGAGCGGAAGGCGGAGCGATGAGCAGTCTGCGGATCGCGGGCGTGAGGAAGTCCTTCGGCTCGCTCGAAGTCCTGCGGGACCTCGAACTCACCGTCGAGCCGGGTGAGTTCGCGGCCGTCATCGGGCCGAGCGGCAGCGGCAAGAGCACGCTGTTCAATCTCGTCTCGGGGCTGGCCCGGCCGACGGCCGGGCAGGTGCTGGTGGAGGGCAAGCCGGCCGGGGTGGAGTCCGGCAAGGTCGCCTACATGCCGCAGAAGGACCTGCTGTTCCCCTGGCGCACCGTGCTCGACAACACGGCGCTGGGGCTCGAGGCGCAGGGGATCCGGAAGAAGGAGGCGCGGGCGCGGGCCGACGCGCTGTTCGCCGACTTCGGCCTCGACGGCTTCCAGAAGGCGTACCCCTCCCAGCTCAGCGGCGGGATGCGGCAGCGGGCCGCGCTGCTGCGCACGGTGGTGCTGGAACGGCCGGTGCTCCTGCTGGACGAGCCGTTCGGCGCGCTGGACTCGCTGACCCGCACCGAGATGCAGCTGTGGCTGGCCCAGATGTGGCAGCGCCACCGGTGGACGGTGGTCCTGGTCACCCACGACATCCGGGAGGCGGTACTGCTCGCGGACACCGTGCATGTGCTCTCGCCGCGCCCGGCCACGGTGGTCGAGCGCGTCGAGGTGCCGCTGGCCCGCCCGCGCGGGGCGGACGACTTCACGGCCCCCGGGTTCACGGCCACCGAGCAGCGCGTTCTGGAGGCGCTGCGCGGGCCGACGGCGGTGAGGACACCGTGAGCGCGCATCTGGCCCACGGGCTCGGTACCGAGCCGGTCGACCCCGACTGGGCGCCGCTGACCGACGCCGAGGTCACGGACGTGGTCGGCCCGGCCCGGGTGGTGTGGCGCAGCCCGCGTCCCCTGTCGGCGGCGGCCGTCGTCGAGCGGGACGGGCGGCGTCTGTTCGTGAAACGGCACCACGTCACCGTACGGACCCTGGCGGGGCTGGCCGAGGAGCACGCGTTCCTGCGGCATCTGCGCGAGCGGGGCGCGCCGGTGGTGGAGGTGCTGGACGCGGCGGCGCGAGGCGAGTGGACCTACGAGGTGCACTCGGCCGGGAGCGGCGAGGACCTGTACCGGGACGCGCTGTCCTGGTCGCCGTTCCGCTCGCCCACGCACGCGCGTGCGGCCGGCGAGGCGCTGGCCCGGCTGCACCTGGCGGCGGAGGGGTTCGACGCGCCCCGCCGCCGGGTGCAGCCGCTGGTCGCCTCGTTCACGGTCTTCACGGCGTCGGATCCCTGGACCGCGCTGTCGCGGTACGTCGCCGAGCGCCCCCACCTGGCCGCCGGACTCGCCGGCTTCCCGTGGCGCGAGGACACCCGGAGGGTTCTCCTGCCCCTGCACGAGCGGCTCGCCCCGCAGCTGCCCGCCCTGGCCCCGCTGTGGACCCACAACGACTGGCACGCCTCCAACCTCTTGTGGGGCGCCGACGGGCAGGTGACCACCGTCCTCGACTTCGGCATGTGCGACCGCACGACCGCCGTGCACGACCTGGCCACGGCGATCGAACGCAACGCCGTCCAGTGGCTCCGCCCCGGCTACCCGGTGTGCGAGGAGGACGCGATCGCCCTCCTCGACGGCTACCGGTCCGTACGCCCGCTCAGCCCCGCCGAGGCGGCCGCGCTCCCCGCCCTCCTCCCCCTGGTGCACACCGAGTTCGCCCTGTCCGAGCTGGGCTACTTCCACGGCGTCACCCGCTCCGCCGAGAACACCCGGCTGGCCTACGAGTACTACGTGAGCCACGCCGAGTGGTTCGCCGAGGGCGACGGAAGGCACCTGCTCGACGTCGTGGCCCACGCCGTGGGGACGCCCGCGGATCAGCTCGGCCGCAGGGTGTGACCCCGGCGGCTCCACTCCTCGGCGAGGAGTTCGTAGGAGCGGACGCGGTCCCGGTGGTCGTGGGTGATGGTGGTGATGAGGAGTTCGTCGGCGCCGGTGGCCTCCTGGAGTTGTTCCAGCCGGTCGGCGACCCGGGACGGTGAGCCGACGAACTGGGTGTCCAGGCGGTCCTGGACCAGTGCGCGGTCCTCGTCGCTCCACTCGTGGGTGCGGGCCTCCTCGGGCGTCGGGAACGGGATGGCTCCCTCGGCGGTGCGGATGCTGCGGACCCACAGGCCGTAGCCGGTGGCCAGTTCGCGGGCGGTGCCGTCGTCCTCGGCGACCACGACGTCCGCGGAGACGCTGACGTACGGCTTGTCGAGGAACTCGGAGGGCTGGAAGAACGCGCGGTAACCGTCCACTGCCTCCAGGACCGTGGCCGGACTGACGTGGTAGTTCGCCGCGAAGCGCAGGCCGCGGGCGCCGGCGACCTCGGCGCTCTGGCCGCCGCTGCTGCCCAGGATCCACAGATCGATGTCGGCGCCCTCGCCCGGCACGATGTGCGCCTCCACGCCCTCCTCGGTGCGGTAGGTGCCGGCGAACAGGGCGAGGATGTCGTCGATCTGCTCGGCGTAGTCCTGCGACGTGGCGCCGGGCAGCAGGAGCAGCTTGTGGTGCAGGGCGAACCGGGGTGAGCTCAGCAGGCCTTCGAAGGAGAAGCGGGGCGGGATCAGGAGACCGTTCGGGGCCCGGCCGTCGACGACCGGGGTCACCGCGGCCGGCGGAGTCGGCTTCCCGCCCGGCGGGCGGCCGCCCGAGCGGCCCAGGCCCAGGTCGAGGCGGCCCGGGTACAGGGCGTCGAGCAGGCCGAACTCCTCGACCGTGGACAGGGCGGTGCGGTGGCCGAGCTGGACGGCGCCCGAGCCGAGCCGGATGGTGGAGGTGGCGGCGGCCGTCAGGGCGAGGACGACCGCCGGGGACGTACCGGCGACGCCCGGGTTGAGATGGTGTTCGGCGAACCAGTAGCGGGCGTAGCCGAGGCGCTCGGCCCGCCGGGCGAGGTCGACGGAGTTGCGCAGGGCGTCGGCGGCGGTGGCGCCGGAGGAGACCGGGACCAGGTCGAGGACGCCGAGAGGGATGTCAGGCACGGGCTGGCTCCTCCTCGGCGGCTACGGCCGGCAGAACCGGGCCCCAGGGGAACGGCGGGTCGGGTATCTCCTTGCGCAACACCGGCGCCACCTCGGACTGGAACAGCTCCAGCGAGTCGCGGTGCTGCGGGTCGGTGAGGCCGCTCGCGTCCGCGTGCAGGTGGAGGACCGTGTGGCCGAACTGCTCGTGGTAGCGGTGCACCTTGTCGATGATCTGCTGCGGGCTGCCGATCAGGGCGGAGCTGCGGTCGACGAAGTCCTCCAGCGTCTCGAACACGACGGGCAGACCGACCTGCTTCTGGAACGCCAGGTTCGCTTCGAAGATCGGCCGGTACACGTCGAGCGCCTCCTGGGAGGTGCGGGTCACCAGCAGCCCGGCCGAGCCGGCGCCGACCGCGAGGGCGGCCGGGTCGTGGCCGTAGTGCTCCCACCGCTCGCGGTAGTAGCGGATCAGCTCGGCATACGGCTCGATGGGGTGGGTGACGTTCGCCGAGAACAGCGGGTCGCCGTAGCGGGCGGCCAGATCGACGGACTCCTTGCTGGTGGCGCTGCCGTGCCAGACCCGGACCGGCCGCTGGTACGGCCGTGGCCACACCTCGGCGTCCGTCAGCTCCGGCCGGAAGCGGGTCGCCGCGGTCACCCTGTCGTTGCGCCAGATCTGCCGGAACACCGCGTAGCTCTCGGCGTTGCGCTCCCACTGGTCCTCGGGGGTGACGTGGAACAGCTCGCGCTGGGCGGCGCCGTTGCCCTTGCCGATGATCAGGTCGAGGCGGCCGCCGGAGAGATGGTCGAGGGTCGCGTAGTCCTCGTAGGCACGGACCGGGTCGAGGAGACTGAGGGTCGTGACGGCGGTGAACAGCCGGATCCGCCGGGTGAGCGCCGCGATGTGGCTGAGGACGACCGTCGGCGAGGAGGAGATGAACGGCCGCTCGTGCCGCTCCCCCACGCCGAAGCCGTCGAAGCCGAGCTCCTCGGCCAGCAGGGCGTTGTCGAGCACCTCGCGGAAGCGTTCCTGGGTGGACTTCCGCACCCCGGTGACCGGATCGGGGCGGTGCACGATCAGGGTGATGGCGAGGAACTTCACGACGCGGCCCGCTCGGTGCCCGCCTCGTCCGGGTGGGCGAGGCCCAGGTGGTCGCGGAGGGTGGTGCCCTCGTACTCCGTGCGGAAGACGCCCTGTTCCTGGAGCAGCGGTACGACCCGGTCGGCGAACTCGTCGAGACCGCTCGGGGTGATGTGCGGGACGAGGATGAAGCCGTCGCCGGCGTCGGCCTGGACGTAGTCGTTGATCGTCCGGGCTATGGTCCGCGCCGAGCCGACGAAGTTCTGGCGGTTGCCGTTCTCGATGACCAGGTCGCGGATCGACCAGTTGTTGGCCGCCGCGAGCTCCCGCCACTCGCGGGCGGTGGCCAGCGGGTCCCGGTACATGCGCACCTGGGCACGGCCGCGGGAGATGTGGTTCTCACCGAGGTCGGGGTCGATGTCGGGCAGGGGGCCGTCCGGGTCGTACGAGGAGAGGTCACGGTTCCAGACGAACTCCAGGTGCTTGAGGGCGGTGGCGCCGCTGACCTGCTGACGGCGCACGTCCTTCGCGATCTCCTCGGCCTCGGCGTCGGTGTCGCCGAGGACGAAGGTGGCGGCGGGCAGGATCAGCAGCTGGTCGGAGCGGCGGCCGTACTTGGTGAGGCGGGACTTCACGTCCGTGTAGAAGGCCTGGCCGGCTTCGAGCTCGGCGTACCGGCTGAAGATGGCGTCCGCGGAGGAGGCGGCGAACTCGCGGCCCTCGTCGGAATCGCCCGCCTGGAAGATCACCGGGCGGCCCTGGGGACTGCGCGGGACGTTGAAGCGGCCGTGGATGTCGAAGTGCCGGCCCTCGTGGACGAAGGCGCCGGCCTTGGCGTCCCGCAGGAAGGTGCCGGTGGCCTGGTCGGCGGCGATCTCGTCGCCCTGCCAGGAGTCGAAGAGTTCGTTCGCCGTGGCGAGGAACTCCTTGGCACGGGAGTAGCGCTCCTCCTGGGGGAGGAAGCCGCCGCGGCGGAAGTTCTCGCCGGTGAAGGCGTCCCAGGAGGTGACGACGTTCCACGCGGAGCGGCCGCCGGAGAGGTGGTCGAGGCTGGCGAACTGGCGGGCCACCTCGTAGGGCTCGTTGAAGGTGGAGTTGATGGTGCCGGTCAGGCCGAGGTGTTCGGTGACGGCGGCGAGCGCGGCGAGGACGGTGAAGGTGTCGGGGCGGCCGACGACGTCCAGGTCGTAGATCTCGCCGCCCTGTTCGCGGAGCCTGAGGCCCTCGGCGAGGAAGAGGAAGTCGAACTTGGCGCGTTCGGCGGTGCGCGCGAAGTGGGCGAAGGAACTGAACTCGATGTGGCTGCCGGCCTTCGGGTCGCTCCACACGGTGGTGTTGTTGACGCCGGGGAAGTGGGCGGCCAGGTGGATCTGCTTCAGCGGCTTGCTCATGGGGTGTCCTCTCCCGCCCGCTCAGGCGGCGGCGTAGCGGTTGGCGGGGCGGGTCAGGCCGAGCAGTCCGCGCAGGGTGTCGGCCTCGTAGGCGCGGCGGAAGGCGTCGCGGCGCTGGAGTTCGGGGACGAGGCCCCGGGTGATGGCGGGCAGGTCGTGTCCGGCGACGGCGGGGCGCAGCCGGAAGCCGGTGAGGCCGGCGGACTGGAACTCCTGCAGCAGATCGGCGAGTTGGGTCGGGCTGCCCGCGAAGATCCGGGCGTCGCTGGTGTACTCCTGGCCGGCCAGGGCGTCGAGCCGGTCGCGGCGGGCGGCGGCCTCGGCGGAGTCGTCGTCGAGGAGGACGACCAGGTCGCCGAAGATGTGCAGGGGCTCGTCGGCGCGGCCCGCCGCCTGCTGCTCGGCGCGGATCTCGGCGACGATCGCGCGGGCCTGGTCGGTGTCGTGCGGGGTGACATGGCCGACGTCCGCGGCCCGGGCGACCAGGCGGTACGGGACGGTGGCGTGGGCGAGCGCGGTGACCAGGGGCTGGCCCTGCGGCGGCCGGGGCGTGATGGAGGGGCCCTTGACGCTGAAGTGGCGGCCCTCGAAGTCGATGTAGTGCAGCTTGTCCCGGTCGATGAAGCGGCCGGTGGCCACGTCCCGGATCTCCGCGCCGTCCTCCCAGCTGTCCCAGAGGCGGCGCACGACCTCCACGTAGTCGGCGGCCTCGTCGAACAGGTCGGTCACCAGCTCCTGGGTGGCCGGGGCGTCGTAGGCCTCGATGCGGGGGATCGTGCGGCGGCCGAAGTGGGCGGCCTCGGTGGGGCGGGCGGTGATCTGGACGCGCAGGCCCGCGCGGCCGGTGCTCACATAGTCGAGGGTGGCGATCGCCTTGGAGATGTGGAAGGGCTCCGTGTGCGTGGACACCACCGTCGGCACCAGGCCTATGTGGCGGGTGAGCGGGGCGATGCGGGAGGCGATCAGGACGGCGTCGAGGCGGCCGCGGACCTGGTCGGTGCGGTCGTCCGGGTCCAGGAAGTGGGAGGACTGGGGGCCGAGGCCGTCCTCGATGGTGACGAAGTCGATCAGGCCGCGCTCGGCCTCGGCGACCAGGTCGGCCCAGTATCCGGCGGTGAGCAGCTCACGGGGGCGGGCGACCGGCTCGCGCCAGGAGGCGGGGTGCCAGCCGGTGCCGTCGAGGGCGACGGCGAGGTGCAGCGGGGTAGCGGGAGTCGAGGACACGGGGGTGCCTTCCTGGAGGTCCGTACGAGGGCGCACGCCACCCATGACACGGGTGCGGCAGGGGGGAGCGCAGCGAGATGGGGGTCCCCCCGGCCGAAGGCTGGGGGAGGGTCAGGAGCAACAGAGCGCGCCGGCCACGCGCTGGAGGTCGATGTGGGGCCGGGAGTGGAGGTGCACGGTGTGGCGTATGTGGGTCACGACCGTCACCTCCCCCTTCTGGGCGCGTCCTGAGGGCGCGCGCGGCACATCTCGTCGTGAGTCACAACGCCCCGGCCTCGCCGGGTGTTCCCGGGGTGCGCACCGAGACGATGGTCGAGCGGCGGCGCAGCCGGAAGCCGAGGGACTCGTAGAGGCGGATCGCCGGGGTGTTGTCGGCGGCGGCGTGCAGGAACGGGATGTCGCCGCGCTCGCGGATGCCGTGGCCGACCGCGCGGATCAGGCGGGTGGCCAGACCCTTGCCCCGATGACCGGGGTCGGTGCAAACGGCGCTGATCTCGGTCCAGCCGTCGAGTCGGAGGCGTTCGCCCGCCAGGGCGATCAGCCGGTCCTGGTGGCGGATGCCGAGGTAGGTGCCGAGGGTGATCGTCCTCCGGAGGAAGGGTCCGGGACGGGTGCGGGCGACGAGGTCGAGGATCTCCGGCACCTCGTCGGTTCCGAGGGGGACGGCCTCGGGGGCGGGTTCGGTGCGGAACGCGCCGGTGGCGACGAGCTGGACGCCCTCTCCCCCGCCCAGCAGCTCCCAGCCGTCGGGAACGCGGTCGACGGGCTTGATCCGTACGGCCGTTCCGGGTCCGGCGAGGGTGTGCAGGTCGGCCCAGGCGTCCGGGTCGCGCGGGTCGGCGAGGGCGGCGAAGGCGTAGACGTCCGCCGGGTAGCGGGCGGCGCGGCCGACGCTTTCGGCGAGGTGGGCGTGCGGGCCGGTGAGGGCGGCCCAGACGGCGTTGTCGAGGGGGTGCGGGTCGGTGACGGTGGGGGCTCCGCCTCCGCGGAGGTCGATCGGGGAAGCCACGGAGGCGGAGTCCTTTCCTGTCGTGCCTAACTCAACTTGCATGGCTCACCGGTTCGGTGACGGTTGATCAGGAGTTGTCCAGCGGCAGGCCGGGCGGGTTGACCTCGGACTTGGCGACGGCCTCGTTGGAGAGGTTGTAGGCGGCCAGCCACTTGGCGTACTGCCCGTTCTTGATCAGGTAGTTGATGGCGTCGGCGAGCGGCTTGGCGAGGCCGCTGTCCTTCTTCGCGGTGGCGGCGATCAGGCCCTGGAGCGACTCGCCCGCGCCGGAGAACGTGCCCGCGTTACGGGTCGCGTTGGCGGTGCCCGCGGTCTGGGAGACGTTGTAGGCGATGCCGGGGTTGGGGCCGAAGAACGCGTCGATCTTGCCGCTGTTGAGTGCCAGGTAGGTGCCGTTGCGGTCCGGGAAGTACTTGACGGTGAGCTTCTTGCCCTCGGCTTCCAGCTTCTTCTTCCACTCCAGCAGGATCTTCTCCTGGTTGGTGCCGGAGCCGACGGAGACGGTGAGGCCGGCGAGGTTCTCGTAGTTGCCGTCGAAGTTCCAGGTGTTGGACTTCTTCACCTCGAAGCCGAGGTTGTCCTGCCGGTAGGAGGCGAACTCGTACTTCTTCTTGCGCTCCTCGGTGTCGGTGACGTTCGAGAAGGCGACGTCGACCTTGCCGCTGTCGATGCCGACGAAGAGGTTCTCCCAGGTGAAGTTCTTCGTCTCGGGCTTCAGGCCGAGGACCGCGGCCACCAGGCGGCCGAAGTCGGGCTCGGCGCCGGTGAGGGTCTTCTGGTCGTCGCCGACGTACGCCAGCGGGGCGAAGCCGGAGGGCAGGGCGCCGACGCCGATGTTCAGCGTGCCGCTCTTCCTGACGGCGTCCGGGAGTTCGGCGCTGATGGACTTGACCTCGGAGACCTTCAGGGTCGTCTCCTTGGCGGCGCCGTTGGACACCCGGCCGATGGTCACGCCGCCCGAGGCGGCGCTGTCGGTCGTGGTGGCGGCGTCGCTGTCTCCACCGCAGGCGGCGAGCCCGGTGGCGAGGGTGGCGACCGCGGTCGCCGCGGTGATTCCGCGAATCAGGCTGCGTCGGGTGAAGTGGGTGGGCATGGCCATCCTTTGGGGCTGGGTGTGATGAGAGAGGGTGATGCCGTGGGGGGAAGTCAGGGGGCGGTGTCAGAGCACCTTGCTGAGGAAGTCCCGGGTCCGCTCGTGCCGGGGCTTGTCGAGGACCTCGTGGGGCGGGCCCTGTTCGACGATCTTTCCGGCGTCGATGAAGACGACCCGGTCGGCGACCTCGCGGGCGAAGCCGACCTCGTGGGTGACGATGACGAGGGTCGTGCCGCTGGTCGCGAGGTCCTTGATGACGGCGAGGACCTCGCCGACGAGTTCGGGGTCGAGGGCGGAGGTGGGCTCGTCGAAGAGGATGACGCCGGGGCGCAGGGCGAGGGCGCGGGCGATCGCGACGCGCTGCTGCTGGCCGCCGGACAGCTGCCGGGGGTAGGCGCCGGCCTTGTCGGCGAGGCCGACCCGGCCGAGGAGTTCGCGGGCGAGTTCCTGGGCCTCGGGCTTGGCGAGCTTCCCCGTCGCCACGGGGGCGGCGGCGACGTTGTCCAGCACGGTCAGGTGCGGGAAGAGGTTGAAGTTCTGGAAGACGAAGCCGATGCGGCCGCGCTGGGTCAGGATGGTCCGCTCGCTCAGCTCGCGCAGCCGGTCGCCGTGCCGGCGGACGCCGATCGGCTCGCCGTTGACGCTGACGTAGCCGATCTCCGGCTTCTCCAGGTGGTTGATGACCCGCAGCAGGGTGGACTTGCCGGAGCCGGACGGGCCGAGGATCACGGTGACCTCGCCGGGCCGCACGGTCAGGCTCACGCCGTCCAGGACCCGGTGGGCGCCGTACCACTTGTGCACGTCGTGCACCTCGACGGCGGCGGGTACGACGTCGGCGACCTGATCGGTCTTCACGGTCTCGGTGGTCATACGGCGGCCTCCCGGCGGATGCGGGCCCGCAGGTCGGTGAGACCGGTCCGCAGCTTCTGCAACGGCGTCGGCGGCAGGGAGCGCGTGGCGCCCCGGGCGTAGTACCGCTCGACGTAGAACTGGACGACGGAGACGAGGCTGGTCAGGAGCAGGTACCAGACGGTGACGACGAGCAGCAGCGGCACGATGTCGCCGGGGTAGGTGGCGCCCATGGTCTGCGCGGTGCCGAACAGGTCGAGCAGCGACACGTAGAAGACCAGCGAGGTGGACTTGATCAGGCCGATCAGCTGGTTGACGTAGTTCGGGGTGATCGACCGCAGGGCCTGCGGGAAGACGATCTTCCAGAACTGGTAGCCCTTGGGCAGTCCGAGCGCCGAGGCCGCCTCGTGCTGGCCCTGGTCGACGGAGAGGATGCCGCCGCGGACCACCTCGGCGGCGTAGGCGGCCTCGTTGAGGCTGAGGCCGACGACGGCGATCACCATGTCGGTGGCGAGCCGGGACTCGTCGAAGGTGAAGAAGGCGGGGCCGAAGGGGACGCCCAGGCTCAGCGTCTGGTACAGGGCGCTGAAGTTGTACAGGAAGAGCAGGACGACGATCAGCGGGATGGAGCGCAGCGCCCAGACGTAGGTCCAGCTGACCGCGCGCAGCACCGGGCTCTTCGACAGCCGGGCGAGCGCGAGCAGGATCCCGCCGAGGAGGCCCAGCACGGCGCTGTACGCGGCGACTTCGAGGGTGATGAGCAGTCCGTCGAGGATGACCGGCCGCAGGAACCAGTAGCCGAAGCGGTCCCACTGGTAGAAGGGGTTGGACACCAGTCCGTGCGCGAACTGGGCCACCAGCACCAGCACGACGGCGGTGGCGATCCAGCGGCCCGGCCGGCGCAGCGGCTGGACGCGCTGCGCGGTGAGCTTCTCTGACGGGGTGTCGGCGGCGGGTGCCTCGGCGAGGGTCACGGCGCCTGGGGGTTCACTCATGAGGGGCTCCGGCGGGAGTCGGGCACCCCGGGCCGGCGCAGCCGCGGTGGGCGGCCGTCGTCAGACGTACGGCGCACGGATGCGTACGGGGAACCGGGGTGGGGCGGTCAACGGCACACCGCTCGGGCGGTGTTCGTCAGGAACGCGGAGGCGGGGCGGGGACTTCGGAGAGGTCAGCCCCGACAGCGGGCACGGCCCGGTGCGGTACACAGTGCGCTGTTCACGCGGAGCAGATCGACGGCGCGGTCGGCGACGAGCGGCTGCGCGGACGGGTGTACGCAGCCCCGGAGGCGGCGGGGCGCCGTCCTGAGAGCTGCGTACATGGGTGTCTCCGTCACTGTTGTGGCCCTCAGGGGCCCTCGCGCTTACCGAAACGTCCTTGCCGGTACGTCATCCGGTCCGGTCGTCACCTGGGGCACCCCACCGCGGTGCGAGGGTTGCCGGTCAGCAAGCCAGGGCTTGTCGCTGACACTCATGACCGTTCTGGTCCGTAAGTAAGGCAGTTGACCGATCGAATGTCAACGGCCGTCCAAGGAGCGGACTTGCTTCAGTCCCCGTTGACCTGCGGAGGGGCGCCGTCGCCGTCCGCCGCGTGGGTCGCCCAGTCCAGGATCTGGACGGCCGAGCCGGCGGCCTCCAGGCCCTGGCAGCGGGCGCGGTGGCGACGGGCGATGCCATCGAGGTCGAGGTGCGCGCCGAAGGCCGGGTGGGCGGCCAGCCGGCGGGCGTAGGCCCACAGGGCGGGGTGTCCGGCGATGCAGTGCACGGCGTCCGCGTCGAGGTGATGCCGGTGCACGGTGTCGAGCTGGACCAGCGCGACCCACAACTCCACGTCGGCGGCCGTGATCTGATCACTGATCAGGTACGGCTGGGCGCTGAGCCCTTGCTCCAGCACGTCGAGTGTGGTGAGGAGCTCGTCGAGCGCGGCGGCGCGCTCCGCCTCGCCCGCTCCCGCGTCCCCGGCGCGCTGTGCGGCCCCCTCGATGCCCCGCGCGCACATCCGCTCGACGGCCTCGACCTCCGACTCGGCGCCGCGCGGGTACAGCGCGGGCCGACCGCCGCCGAAGCTCCCCCAGCCTTCGGCCGGGGGGTCCCCCATCTCGCTGCGCTCGGCCAGGTCGCGGGCGATGTCGGGCCCGTGGGTGGAGACGATCCGGCCGGACCAGTCGTCGCTGAGCACCGGTGCGAGAGCCGGGCCGGTGTAGCGGTGGGCGCTGGCGTCGTAGAGCGGGCGCAGTGCCCGATGGCCGCCGTCGGGACAGTCGGGCACGGCGGGCAGGAAGGTCACCGGACAGGCCCGGTCCAGGCCGAGGAGGGTGTGGGTGACGGCGATGCGCAGGCCGTCCGGGTCGGCGGTGGACAGATGGAGGCGGTAGCGGCGCGGCACGGCGTAGTGGCCACTGCGCGCGTCCCGCCCGATGCGGCCCCGGAAGGCGGGGGCGGGGCGGACGGGCAGGTGGGTGGCCAGCGGTGTGACGGACATGACTCTCCCCGGAGGCGGGCGCGCTGAGGGACGTGCGCGCGGCGGATGCGACGTCGAAAAGGGAGACGGCCCTCGTCCACACGCGCCGACCGGGGCGGTGCCCGTGGGACACCGCCGTGGCTTTCGGCGCGGGGAGGGCCCGGCTCAGCCCCGGGCGGGTCTTTCGGATCAGCCTGACTCGGAGCCGCGGCGCCTGGGTGACGCCGGTGAGCGGGTCCTGGTGCGTGCAGCTGCGAGGCGGAGGAGGGAGCCGACGCGATGGAGGTCCCCCCGCTCGAGCGAAGTCGAGAGTGGGGGAGTCGGGGACCGACGACAACGCCGCAGATGAGCGTGCCAGGACCCGCGGCCCCAGGCTGATCCGAAAGACCCGCCCTAAGGGCTGATGGCGCTGCAGACGCGCTGCAGGTCGATGTGACGGCGGGAGGTGAGGAGGGGTGACGACCATGCCGTGCGGCTCGCTCGGCCGGTGGCCGTCTCCAGGCACCCCATGTTTCCCTACCCGTTCACTAGGATTCCTGGATCGAGTGTCGATCCGCCTCCGGCCGACGTCAAGGGGGCGTCCACCAGGTGAGTACGGGAGGCGGGGTCCGTCAGTCGGAGGCGGGCAGCGCCTTGGGTGCCTTGACGGTCAGCGGCTCACCTCCGAAGGTCAGCGGGCCCGCGCCGGAGGCGGTGCAGAGGAGTTCGAGGGTGTCGGCGGCGTCGACGTACCGCTTGCCGATCAGGGTGCCGGGCGCTTCTCCGGCCGGCGGTGCGGTCAGGGCCTGTCCGGCGGGGACCATCGGGGTGCCGCCGCACTCGATGGGGCCGGTGGCGCTCTCGGGGGCCCGGATGACGATCACCCGGGTGGTGCCGGTGGCCGAGGCGAGCTGGTCACCGGGGCGCGGGGTCGGTGCGGGCGACGACACCATGGCGCGGTTCTCCTTCTGATGTGACGGCCGGTGTGACGGGCATGGCGACTGCCGTGGTGGCTGGGGGCGGGGCCGGGGTGGCCGGCGGGTCGGTGAGCCGCTCCCCGAGGCGGTCCAGGTCGTACGACTGGCGGGCGAGCCAGAACCGCAGGAACCCGGTGAGGGAGTAGCGCAGGAAGAGCGCGCCGCCCACCACCGCCGCGGCGACTCCGCCGAGGCCGAGAGCGAGGGCGTCGCCCTGGCCGAGGGCGGAGTCGGTGGCGTGGGCGAGGGGGAAGGCGAGGCCGGCGAGCACCAGGCCCGCGAGCATCAGCAGTGCGCCGAGGCGCAGCCAGAGGGTGGCACGGGAGGCGGCCGGGTCGGGGATCCGCAGCTCGGCGAGTTCACGGGCGAAGCGTTCGGCCCGGTCTGCGGACGACGCCGGCACGGGGGTCGTGGTCATGGGGTGCTCCCCAGGTAGTAGGAGGAGAGTTCGGCGTGCAGGGAGCTGTCGGGGTGGCCCTGCCACTGGACGCGGCCGCGGACGAGGACGGCGGCATGGTCGGCGATCTTCAGCACGGCGGTGGCGAACTGTTCGACGACGAGCACGGCGACGCCCTGCCGGGCGATCTCGGCGACGAGTTCGTACAGTTCGGCGACGACCAGCGGGGCGAGGCCCATGGAGAGTTCGTCGAGGAGCAGGACGGCCGGATCGGTGGCCAGGCCCCGGGCGAGGGCCAGCATCTGCTGCTCGCCGCCGGAGAGGGTGCCGGCGTGCTGGGTGCGTCGGCCGCCGAGGACGGGGAAGCGGGCGTAGGCGGTCTCCTCGATCTCCTCCCGGGTGCGGCCGGTGAAGGTCATCATCAGGAGGTTGTCGCGGACGGTGAGGTTGGGGAAGACGCCCCGGCCCTCGGGGACGAGGCAGACGCCGGCGCGGGCGAGGTCGCGGGGGCGGAGGCCGGTGGCGTCCCGGCCACCGAGCAGCAGGCGCCCGCCGGTGGGCGGGTGGACCCCGGCGGCGACCTTCAACACCGTTGTCTTTCCCGCCCCGTTGGGGCCGAGGAGGGCGACGACCCGGCCCGCGGCGACCTCGAGGTCCACGCCGTGCAGGACGGTGATGCCATGGTAGGCGGCGCGGACGCCGGACAGGGCCAGCAGGCTCATGCTTCCCCCAGGTAGGCCGCGAGAACCGTCTCGTCCTGCTGGATCCGGGCCGGCGGACCGCAGGCCACGACCCGGCCCAGGTCGAGGACGTACACCTCGTCGCACACGCTCATCACCAGGCTCATGTCGTGCTCGACGAGGAGGACGGCGGTGCCGTCGGCGGCGAGGGAGCGCAGCAGCGCGGCGAACCGCTCGGTCTCCTCGGTGTCCTGGCCGGCCGCGGGTTCGTCCAGGAGCAGTACCCGCGGCCTGAGGACGAGCGCACGGCCCACCTCGACGAGACGGGCGATGCCGGTGGGCAGGGCGTCGGCCGGGTCGTCGGCGCGGGCGGTCAGGCCGAGCCGGGCGAGCACGGCGTCGGCGCTGCGGGCGGCGTGGCGGCGTTCGGGGCCGAGTTCGGCGGCGACGAGGAGGTTGTCGCGGACGGAGAGCCGGCCGAAGAGTTCCAGGTGCTGGAAGGTGCGGGACATCCCGCGCCGGGCCCGGCGGGCGGGCCCCTCGCGGGTGATGTCACGCCCGTCCAGCCGGACCCGGCCGGTGCGTGGCCGCCGTAGTCCCGAGACGACGTCGAACAGGGTGCTCTTCCCGGCCCCGTTGGGCCCGATGAGCCCGGTGACCCGGCCGGCCTCGGCGGTCAGGGACACGGTGTCGAGGGCCCGGCGTCCGCCGAAGGCGACGGTCACCTCCTCAGCCCGCAGCAGTGGCACGGCCCAGCACCTCCCCGTCCTCGGGCCGCCAGGGGCGGCGTACTCCCCACCACTCGGGCGGCAGGTCGGCGGGCGTCCCTCGACGTGCGGCGGCACGGATCCGCAGGGCCACGGCCGCCGCGAGGGCGAGGGCCGGCAGGAGCCAACCGTTCACCGCGTCCAGCGCAGCGAGCAGCCAGCAGCCGGCCAGCACCGCGCCCAGCGCCCCCAGCAGCAGCCGGTCCCGGGCGAGCGGCGCCCACTCGTCGCGCAGCTGTGCGATGACCCCGCTCGGGCTGTGGGCGAGGCCCATGCCGGCCAGGGCGATGAGCAGCGCGGACAGGTCCTGGGCCCAGGTGCCGAGTTCGCCGAGCAGTTGGGTCGGTACGACGAACGCGACGCCCGTGAAGAGGCCCGCGCCGACCGAGCCCAGTCCGGCGATGACCGCGATCAGGAAGAGGGGCAGCCCGGCGACGAGGTTGAACTGCTCGGCGGTGACGGTCTGCAGCTGCATGCCGTACAGGGCGCCGCCCAGCCCCGCGATGCCGGCCGACAGCGCGAAGACGGCGACCTTCGCGCCGAGGAGCCGGCCGCCGAGGGTGGCGTAGGCGGCCTCGCTGTCGCGCAGCGCGATCAGCCGGCGCCCGAACCGGCCCCGGCGCAGCGCGGCCACGCCGAGGGAGGCGAGGGCGAGACAGACGGCGGCCAGCAGGAGCAGCTGGGCCGGGCTGGTCAGCCGCAGTCCGAGGAGGTCGGGTCCGGTGACGTTCACCGAGCCCTGGTCGAACAGGGCGATCCGCACGCCGAGGACGTGGAAGGCGGGCAGGGTGAAGATCCACCGGTCGAGGACGACGGCGAACGCGGCGGTGCCCAGGGCGAGATAGATGCCGGACAGCCGCAGTGCCGGTATGGCGACCAGCGCGCCGACAGCCGCGGTGACCAGCACGGCGACCGGCAGCGCCCACAGCTCGCCGTGCGCCCCCAGGTGGCCCCACACCACCGCGCCGATCCCGGCGATGGACAGCTGGCACAGGGAGACCTGGCCGGCGAACCCGGCGAGCGGCACGTACGACAGGGCGATGACGCCGAGCGCGAAGACCGCGCCGTACGGGACGAGGGCGTCCTCGGAGAGAACAGTGACGAGGACCAGGGCGAGGGTGAGGACGGCGGCGGCGAGGAGCAGGGTGCCGCGGCGGCCGGGGAGCGGGACGGGGACCAGGCGACGGTCGCGGCCGCGCAGCCGGCGGTGCGGGAAGGCGAGCAGGGCGAGGAGGAGGAGCAGGGCGGGGGCGGCCAGGCGCAGGCCGGGGAGGTAGTCGTTGCGGGGGAGGTAGCCGGCGAGGTAGGCCTCCAGCAGTCCCACGACGACCGCGCCGAGGAAGGTCAGCGGCAGGCTGCGCAGCCGGCCGAAGACGGCGGCGGTGTAGGCGCTGACGATGAGCAGGGACAGCTGCTGGGCGTCGAGTGCGACCGTCGGCGCGATGAGGATGCCGCCCACGGCGGCGAGCTGGACGCCGAGCACCCAGGCGAGCCGCCCGGCGCGCAGCGGGTCGGCGCCGGTGAGTCCGGCGAGTACCGGGTCGTCGACGCAGGCGCGCATCTCGGTGCCGGCGCGGGTGCGGTGCAGCAGGAACCACAGACCGGCGGCGACGGCGAGGGCGACCGCCATGGTGACGGCCTGGTGCCAGGTGACGGCGGCCGCGCCGAGCCGCAGGGCGGGGCGGTCGGCGAAGAAGGGGGTGAGGGGGCGGGGGGTGTCGGGGTCCCAGACCCAGCGGGCCAGGGCGATGCAGCCGGTGAGCAGGGCGACCGTCATGACCAGGCGTTCCGCCTCGCCGAGCGCCTGCACCGGGCGCATCAGCACCCGTTCGACGAGCAGACCGAAGGCGGGCGCGAGGACGAGGAGGACGGCGGCGAGCGCGAGGGGCACCGGCCAGGCCCAGCCGACGGCCAGCTGCCAGTAGGCGAAGGCCGCGAGCATCCCGGCGGCGCCGTGGGCGAAGTTGAAGACGCCGGCCGTGGTGTGGGTGAGTACCAGGCCGCTGCCGATCACGGCGTAGATCGCGGCGGTACTCAGGCCGACCACCGTGAAGGCCAGGAACTGATCCATGGACTGGAAACTAGCTTCTCGCTATTGGAGAATCAACCATTCGGACACGAGGAGGTTCCATGGCCAAGGCACAGAGGCGCGGCGCCGCGATCGCGATGGACACCGCGGAGGTGGACGCGTTCCTGCGCGCCCAGCCGGTCTGCCGGGTCGCCGTCACGGCGTCCGACGGCCATCCGCACATCAGCCCGCTGTGGTTCGTCTGGGACGGAACGGCGCTGTGGCTCAACTCGCTGGTGCGCAGCCGCCGCTGGGCCGACGTGGTGAAACAGGGCCGGATCGCGGTGGTGGTGGACGAGGGCGGCCTCGACTTCCTGGCGCTGCGCGGGGTGGAGCTGCGGGGACCGGCGGAGGTGGTCGGCGAGGTGCCGCGCACGGGGGAACCGTGCGGCGGACTCGGCGAGCCGGAGCGGCTGTTCGGGGAGAAGTACGCGGGCGGGAGGTTCCGGTACGACGGACGGCACGGGTGGCTGCGGCTGGTCCCGGAGGAGATGGTCAGCTGGGACTTCGGGAAGCTGCGGCGAACGGGCCGTTGACGGGTGGCGGGCACACATGGAAGCGTGATACTCGATTTCAGAGAATCACATTCTCAAATCGGCACGGGAGGTCCTTTGAGCGACACCGACGACCTGGTGGAGATCGAGCAGCTCCTCGGCCGTTACGCGGTCTCGATGACCCGTGGCGACGTGGACCGGGTGCTCGGGGTCTTCACCCCGGACGGCAGCTACAGCGCGTTCGGCGACACGTACCCGCTCGACGAGTTCCCGGCTCTGATCGCCGCCGCCCCCAAGGGGCTGTTCCTCGTCGGCACGCCCGCGATCGAGCTGGACGGCGACGCGGCCACCGGCACCCAGCCGCTGTGCTTCGTCGAGCACGCCCGGCACGAGATGCGGATCGGCTACTACACCGACACCTACGCCCGCACGCCGGACGGCTGGCGGCTGCGCACCCGGGCGATGACCTTCATCCGGCGCAGCGGGGACCACGACTCGGGGCGGCCGCACGCCTTCACCCGGTCATGAGGCTCTCCCCGTTCACGCGACTCGACGACTTCCGGTGCGAGCTGCGCGACTGGCTGGACGACCACGACCTGTCCCCCGGCGGACCGGACGCCGGCCTGGACGCGCAGGTGGCCCAGCTCGGGCGGGTCCGGCGGGCGTTGTGGGACGCGGGATGGATGCGGTACGGCTGGCCGCCCGCGGTCGGCGGGCTCGGCGGGCCGAGCGCCCTGCGCGCGGTGCTCGGTGAGGAGGTCGCCGCCCGCGACCTGGCCGAGCCCGGGATCTGGTCGATGGTCGAGGTGCTGGTCCCGACCCTCGTCGACCACGCGCCGCCCGCGCTGGCCGCCGAGATGGTGCCCCGGCTGCTGGGCGGCCGGGAGCAGTGGTGCCAGGGCTTCTCCGAGCCGGGCTCCGGCAGCGACCTGGCGTCGCTGTCGACGCGGGCCGTCCCCGACCAGGACGGGGACGGCTGGGTGGTGTCCGGGCAGAAGGTGTGGACGAGCCTCGCCCAGTACGCGGCGCGCTGTGTCCTGCTGGCCCGCACCGGCGGCCCCGGACACGCCGGGATCAGCGCGTTCTTCGTCGACATGGACTCCCCCGGGATCACGGTCCGCCCGCTGCGCACGATGCACGGCGTGGACGAGTTCGCCGAGGTGTTCCTCGACGACGTCCGCGTCCCGGCGTCCCGGCTGCTGGGCGCGCCCGGCGACGGCTGGCGGCTCGCCATGGACCTGCTGCCGCACGAGCGTTCCACCTGCTTCTGGCATCGGATCGCCCACCTCTACGGCCGTCTCGACCGGCTTCTCGCCGACGGCTGCGAGGCCGACCCGGACGCGCTGGGTGCCGTCTGGCTCGACCTGCACACGCTGCGCTGCCGCTCGGCCGCCACCCAGGCCCGCCTCGCCGGGGGCGGACGGCTCGGCCCCGAGACCTCCGTGGACAAGATCCTGCTGGCCGGCGCCGAGCAGCGGCTGTTCGACACTGCCCGGGACCTGCTGCCCGGCGCCGTCGAGCTGTCCCCGCACGGCCGTTGGCGCACCGACTACCTCTACTCACGCGCCGCGACCGTCTACGGCGGCACGGCCGAGATCCAGCGCAACATCGTCGCCCGCCGTCTGCTGGATCTCGGAAAGGAGTGACCCATGGACACGACCGAGCGTGCCCTCCTGGCGGACGCCCTGCGCAAGACGCTCGTCTCGGGCGCCGATCTCGCCGAGCTGGGCTGGCCGGCGATGCTCGTCGAGGAACCGGACACCGTGGTGCCGCTGCTCTTCCGCCTCCTGGGCGAGACGGGCACCCACGCACCGGTCCTCAACGACGTCCTCCTGCACGCGGCCGGCCTTCCCCTCGGCGGGACGGCACCCCTGCCGTACACGGGCGGCACCTGGCTGGAGTGGGTCCGGGACGGATCGTCGTACGACAGCCCGCTCGACCCCGGACTCCCCCTGCGCCGCCTCGACGCCGGCGGTCCCGCCCTGCCGTGGGCGGCGGGGCGACGGGCGCTGGGCTGGTGGCTGCTCGGCACGGGCCACGCGATGCTCGCCCTGGCCCGCCGGCACGTCCTGGACCGGCACCAGTTCGGGCGCCCGCTCGCCTCCTTCCAGGCCCTGCGACACCGGCTGGCCGAGACATACGTCGCCCTGGAGGGCGCCGAGGCGACCCTGACCGCCGCCGGCGACGACACGGGCTCGCTCCTGGCCAAGGCGGCCGCCGGCCGGGCCGCCCTCACCACCGCCCGGCACTGCCAGCAGGCCCTGGGTGGCATCGGGTTCACGGCCGAGCACGACCTGCACCGGCATGTCCGGCGCGCCCTCGTCCTCGACGGACTGCTGGGCTCCTCCCGCGAACTCACCCGGGAGGCGGGGTTGTTGCTGCTGCGCGAGGGCCGGGCACCCCGTCTGGTCGAGCTGTGAGGAGCCTTCGAGAACGGCGACCCTGAGGAGTCCCGCGTGACCATCGACCTCTGGCCCGACCTGCTCGGCTGCCTCGACCTCGCCCCTCGGGGGACGGGCGTCTACGAGGGCCGTTCCCAACGACTCGCATACCGGCGGCTGTTCGGCGGCCAGCTCCTCGCGCAGTTCGCCCGCGCCGCCGCGCTGGCCGCCCCCGGCAAGGGCCTGAAGTCGCTGCACACCCAGTTCCTGCGGGAGGGTCGCGCCGGGGAGCCGGTCCGCTACGAGACCGAAGTCCCGCAGGAGGGACGTACGTTCGCGGCCGTACGGATCGTCGCGCGCCAGGAGCACGGGATCGTGGCCGTGGCGCAGGCGAGTCTGCACGGGTGGGAGGAAGGAGCGGACCGGCAGACGGTGGACCCCGTGCCGCCCCTGCCCGGACCCGAGCGCGCGGCCGAACTCCCCCTGCTGCCCTGGGAGTCGAGGGCCGCGACCGAGCTGGACACCGAGCAGTCGGAGCCGCCCGTCTTCGAGCTGTGGACCCGCGTGCCGCGGGCGCACCGGCACCTCGCGCCGGCGCTGCTGGCGTACGCCACCGACCTCACGCCGATCGGCACCGCGCTCCGGCCGGTGAAGGGGGTGCGGCAGACGGACTCGGGGCGGGTGTTCGTCTCGGCGGTGACCTCGCACACCGTGTGGTACCACCGTCCCGCCGAGACCGGGGACTGGCTGCTCCTGCGTCAGCACAGCCCCGTCGCCGCGCACGGGCGGTGCTTCGGTCGCGGGGATGTGCTGACCCGGGAGGGGACGCTGGTCGCGTCGTACGCGCAGGAGGCGCTGCTGCGGTTCCTGTGAGCCCTCAGGGTGCGGGCACCTCCACCACCAGTGCCGAGCCCATGCCGCCGCCCGCGCACATCGACGCGACGCCGACCCCGCCGCCCCTGCGGCGGAGTTCGTGGACCAGGGTGACCAGCATGCGGGCGCCGGTCGCCGCCACCGGATGGCCCAGGGAGCAGCCGCTGCCGTTGACGTTCACCGTGTCGGGGTCGAGGCCGAGGCGGTGGATCGCGGCGACGGGGACGGAGGCGAACGCCTCGTTGATCTCGAAGAGGTCGACGTCGGAGACGGTCATGCCGGCCCGGGCGAGGGCCTTGGGGATGGCCCGCACGGGGGTCAGCCCGGTCTCCGCCGGGTCCGCCGCGACCGAGGCCCAGGCGCGGACCGTCGCGAGCCCCGGCAGCCCCAGGCCCGCGTCCGCCACCGCCAGCACCGCCGCCGCGTCGTTGGCGCCACTGGCGTTGCCCGCGGTGATGGAGAAGCCCTCGATCTCGGGGTGCAGGGGCTTGAGGGCGGCGAGCCTCTCGGCGCTGGTGTCCCGGCGAGGGTGTTCGTCGGCCTCGAACGGGCCGTGCGGGGTGTCGAGCGGCACCGTCTCGTCCTTGAAGCGGCCCTCGTCGAGCGCGCGGACGGCGTTGCGGTGGGAGCGCAGCGCCCACGCGTCCAGCTCGGCGCGGCCGATGCCGGCGCGGACGGCCGTGTTCCAGCCGACGGTGACGGACATGTCGAGGTTGGGGGCGTCGGGGCGGTCGGGATGGGAGGGCGGCACCCAGCGGTCGGCGCCCCGGTAGGTCAGCCGGGGCGCGGTGGACAGGGACTGCACGCCGCCCGCGAGCACCAGCCGGTCCATGCCGGCGCGCACCGACGCTGCAGCGGTCTGCACGGCGGACAGCCCTCCCGCGCAGTGCCGGTTGAGCGCCAGCCCCGGCACCTGGAGCAGGCCCGCGGTGAGCGCCGCGTGGCGGGCGACGACTCCGCCGCCGTAGTGGGACTCGGCAAGGACGACGTCGTCGACCAGTTCGGGGTCGAGTCCCTCCGCGACCGCCGCCACCACCCGGCCGGCCAGTTCGTAGGCGGTCGTGTCGCGGAGGGTGCCCTTGAACGCGGTGCCGATGGGGGTGCGGAGCGCTGCGACGATCACTGCTTCAGGCATCGGGGGCCTCCTCCAGTTCGGCGACGAGGGTGCGCCGCAGCAGCTTGCCGGTGGCGGTGCGGGGCAGTTCGGCGCGGAAGACGACGGTGTCCGGGGTCCTGGAGGAGCGCAGTCGGGCCTTCGCGTAGGCCCGGATCTCCTCCGGGTCGCCCGCTCCGACGAGCACGGCGACCAGCCGCTGCCCCCACTCCGGATCGGACACGCCGAGCACGGCGGCCTCCCGTACGCCCGGGTGCTCGAGGAGTACGTCCTCGATCTCGGCCGGTGCGATGTTCTCACCACCCCGGATGATGGTGTCGTCGGCACGGCCCTCGATGTAGAGGTAGCCGTCGGCGTCCAGCCACCCCCGGTCCCGGGTGGCGAACCAGCCTCCCCCACTCTCGGCTCCGCTCGAGCGGGGGGACCCCCATGAGCGGGAGGTGCCCCCAGAGTCCGTCTCCCCGCCGCCCGCGTACTCGCCGGAGATCTGCTCCCCGCGCACGAAGACGAGCCCGGTGGTGCCCGCGTCCAGGACCTTGCCGTCCTCGTCGCGGATCTCGACCGCGATGCCCGGCAGCGGACGCCCCACCGAGCCGAGGCGTTCGCGCACCGCCGGGTCGTCCGAGGCCACCGCGCGCCAGTGGTCGTCGGGACCCAGGACGCAGACGGAGGAGGCGGTCTCGGTGAGGCCGTAGGCGTTGACGAACCCGGTGTGCGGGAACTGCCGCAGCGCCCGCTCGACCACCGGACGGGGCGCGCGGGCACCGCCGTAGGCGAGGCTGCGCAGGGTCGGCACGTCCGCCGTGGCCTCGCCGACCTCGGCGGTGATCCGGGCGAGCATCGTCGGCACCAGCATGGCGTGCGTGACGCCCTCCCGGCGTACGGTGCGCAGCCAGTCGGCCGGTTCGAAGGACGACTGGTAGACGATCCGGCGGCCCGCGTAGAGGTTGGTGAGCAGGTTCATCAGGCCGGCGACGTGATACGGCGGGAGGCCGACGAGGGTCGCGTCGGCCGGGTCGGCGGAGCCGAAGTCCTGGGTGTTGAAGACGTAGGCCAGCAGATGGCGGTGGCGCAGCAGGGCCGCCTTGGGGGCCGCCGTGGTACCGCTGGTGTAAAGGGTGACGGCGGTGGCCTCCCGGTCGTCGGGGGCGGGTCGTGACCCGGGGTCGCCGGGTGGGTCGAGGAGGGCGTCGAGGTCCTGGGGGCGCAGCACCTCGGCACCCGGGTGACGGTCGATCAGCTCATCCAACTGAGCTGCGGACAGGCGGTAGTTGAGGGGTACGAAGGGGATGCCGGCCAGGGCCGCGCCGAAGAGGGCGACCGGGTGGGCGAGGTGGTTCGTCCCCAGGTACAGGACCGCCGAGCGGTCACGGAAGCGGTCGGCCGCGTGGCGCGCGAGGCGCTGGAGTCCGGCGGCGGAGAGCGAACGGCCGCCCTCGGTGACGGCCGGCCGGTCCCCCGCGGAGGCGGCCATTTCCAGGATCACGGCTATATTCATGAGAACGCCATTCTCATACACTCAGAGGCTGACTCGCAAGAGAGGGGAATGACGGTGCTCATCGATGGTTCCTCGGCCCTGGTGGTCGGCGGCGCGGGCGGACTCGGCGAGGCGACGGTACGGCGTCTGCACACGGCCGGAGCCCGGGTCGTGGTGGCCGACCTGGCCGACGCGAAGGGCAAGGCGCTGGAGGCGGAACTCGGCGTGCGGTACGTCCGCACCGACGCCACGGACGAGGACTCGGTCACCGCCGCGGTCCGGGAGGCCGAGGCCGCGGGCGAGTTCCGGATCGCGGTGGACTGCCACGGCGGCCCGGCGAGCGGCGGCCGCCTGGTCGGCCGGGACGGCTCCCCGCTGGCGCTGGACGGCTTCCGTACGACGGTCGACGTCTATCTCACCGGGGTCTTCAACGTCCTGCGCCTGGCCGCGGCGGCCATCGCCCGCACCGCGCCCCTCGGCGCGGACGGCGGACGCGGGGTGGTCGTCACGACCTCCTCCGTCGCCGGCTACGAGGGGCAGATCGGCCAGGTCCCCTACGCGGCGGCCAAGGGCGGGGTGACCGCGATGACCCTCGTCGCCGCCCGCGACCTGTCCCCGCTCGGCATCCGGGTCGTCTCGGTGGCGCCGGGGACGATCCTGACGCCCGCGTACGGCAGGGCCGGCGAGCAACTGGAGGCGTACTGGGGGCCGCAGGTGCCCCACCCCCGGCGGATGGGTCGCCCCGAGGAGTACGCGGCGCTGGTGCAGCACCTGTGCGAGAACGACTACCTGAACGGTGAAGTGGTGCGCCTGGACGGCGCGTTGAGGTTCCCGCCCAAGTAGCACCCCCGACGGACGTACACCCCGCCGGCGAACGGGCCCTAGTCGGCGTCCATCTCCTGCCGGGCCTTCGCCCACAGCCAGCCCGCGTAGGTGTGCAGGCCCTCGCCGAGCCCGCGGTTCATCTTCCCGGCGAGGGCTCGGGCGTAGCTGCCCTCGAGGAGGGCGGCGAGGCGGAAGCAGGCCAGGACCTGGTACCAGCGGAAGCCGGAGACGTCCCGGCCGGTCGACTCGGCGTAGTGCGCGACGAGTTCGGCGCGGCCGGGCACGCCGTCCCAGGGCTGGAACTGGGGTTCGCTGCCGGGCGGGTCGCCCTTCTCGCGCCAGGCGGTGAGGATCCACGCCAGGTCGAGGAGGGGGTCGCCGAGGGAGGCCATCTCCCAGTCGACGATCGCGGCGAGGCGTGGGGCGTGGTGGGCGAACATGACGTTGGCGAACTGCAGGTCGCCGTGGACGATTCCGGTCGCGCCCTCCTCCGGTGTGTGCGCGGTGAGCCAGTCGGCGACGCGGTCGACCTCCGGGGACTCGCCCTCGCGGTAGGCGGGGTCCTCGCGGTAACCGTGCAGCATCTTCAGGTACTTGGGCGTCTGGCGCGCCGGCCAGCCCTCCGGCCGGCCCAGGTCGGCGAGGCCGTGGCGGTGCGGGTCCACGGTGGCGAGGCGGGCGGCGCCGTCGACGAGGGCGAGGGCGACGGCGCGGCGCCACTGCGGGTCCTCGGCGTACCGGCCCGGGAGCCGTCCTCGCGGGGTGAAGCCGTCGATCTTCTCCAGGACGGAGAAGGGCGCTCCGAGGACGTCCTCGTCGAGGACGCTCGCCCGCAGCCTCGGGTGCGGTACGTCGGTGTCGGCGAGGGCGGCGAGGACGCGGCTCTCGCGGCGGAAGGCGTCCAAGGCCCCGGAGCGCAGATGGCGGCCGGGGCGGCGCAGGACCAGTTCGGTGCCGTCGGCGCGGCGGAGGGTGAAGAGGAGGTTCTGGGCGCCGCCCTGGAGGGGTTCGAGGGCGGCCACGGGGCCGTCGCCGGGGAGGTCGTGGAGGCCGGACCAGTCGTTGAGCCGGTCGAGGTCGGCCTTGAGGTCGTCGTCGGTCACCAGGTCGCCGCCGTTTCCTTCAGGCGGTCCGCGTACCGTGCGCGGGCCGCGGCCAGCCGGGTGGGCAGATGGGCGGAGCCGAAGAGGGCGTCGTCGGCGGGTTCGGCGTCCTTGAGGAGGAGGCGGGCGACGACGTCCTGGTGGGCCTCGGTCGGCCCGTCGGCGACGCCCAGCGTGGGTCCCGAGTGCCACATCCTGGCCAGCGACAGCTCGTTGGAGACGCCGAGCGCACCGTGCAGGTGGAGGGCGCGGTAGGCGACGTCGACCAGGACCTTCGGGGTGGCGACCTTCACGCCGGAGACGTGGAGGCGGGCGCGGCGGGCGTCGGCGCGGTCGCCGGTGCGGTGCGCCTTGTCCATGTGCCAGGCGGCGTGCAGGACCTGGAGGCGGAACTGCTCGATCTGGATCCAGGTGTCGGCGAGTTGGTGGCGTACGGCCTGCTGGTCGGCGAGGGGGCCGCCGCGGGTGCGGCGGGAGGCGATGCGCTCGGTCATCATCTCCAGCGCCTTCCGGCACTGGCCGACGGAGCGCATCGCGTGGTGGAGCCGGCCGCCGCCGAGGCGGGTCTGGGCGATGAGGAATCCGGAGCCGGGTTCGCCGAGGAGGTTCTCGGCCGGGACCCGGCAGCCGGTGAAGCGGAGATACGCGTGCACACCCTCGCCGAGCGGCTCGCCGGCCATGCCGGTGCCGCGCACCATCTCCATGCCGGGGGTGCCGGCGGGGATCAGGATCATCGAGGCGCCCTGGTGGACGGGCACGTCCGGGTCGGTGACGACCATCGCGATGACGAACGCGGCGAGCGGATAGTTGGAGGCGAACCACTTCTCGCCGTCGATCACCCACTCTTCGCCGTCACGGACGGCCCGGCAGCTGAAGCCGCCGGGGTCGGCCCCGCCGGTCGGCTCGGTCATCGCGAAGGTGGAGACGATCCGTCCGTCGAGGAGCGGTTCGAGGTACTCCTTGCGCTGCTCCTCGGTCGCGTAGTGGGCGAGGATCTCCGCGTTGCCGGAGTCGGGGGCCTGGGTGCCGAAGCACATGGGCGCCCAGCTCGACCGGCCCAGGATCTCGTTGAGCAGACCCAGGTTCACCTGCCCCATCCCCATCCCACCGAGCGAGGGCGGCAGATGGGCGGCCCACAGACCCTGCTCGCGCACCCGCCGCTGCAGCGGCCGTACGACTTCCCGGAAGACCTCGCTCTGCCGGTCGTAGGGGTCGGCGTTGCCCGGAAACAGCACGTCCAGCGGCTCTATCTCGTCGCGGACGAGCGTCGCGGCCCAGTCGAGCTTCTCCTGGAACGCGTCGTCGGTACTGAAGTCCCACATGACGCACCCTCCGTCGGAATCGCGTTCTGAAATTAGCAGAATGACATTCTCCGGTCCAGGGATCGCGCTACCGCCGAAGCCGACGGGGGTCTGGCGCCCGCACCCCGGCGAGCAGGAACCCGACCAGGTGCTCGACCTCCGCGGCGCCCGGGACCTCCTCGGTGAACAGCCAGTACTGGAGCGCGGCGACGGCGGCTCCGGCGGTGGTCCGCGCGGTGCGCAGCGGGTCCGCGGCGCCCAACTCGGCGGCGGGCTGGGCGAGAAGGGCGGCCAGGGCGTCGACGAGCCGGACGCCGATGTGCCCGGCGTGCGGGGCGGGGGCGGCGCCGTTCGCGAGCACGGCCCGCGTCCGGCGCGCCAGTTCGGCGTCGGCGGCCTGCCGGACTACGGCGGCGAGACCGGCCCGGAGCTGGGCCTCGGGCCCGTCCGCGGCCGCGCGGGCGACGCGGTGCCGGACGTATCGGACGACGGTGCGCGCCCCGCGTTCGACGATGGCCTCGACCAGGGCGTCCTTGCTGTCGAAGCAGCGATAGAAGGCGTCGTTGGACGACCCGGCCGCGGCCACGATGTCGGCGACCCGCGGCCGGCGTCCGCCGCTCGCCACCATCAGCGCGAGCCCGGCGTCCAGCAGGGCCTCGACCTCGAGGTCCCCTCGTCGACGACTACTCAGAATGCTATTCTGCATGACTGAGAACGATACTCTCACTCACGAGAACACTCCAGGAGGCGGCGGGATGGGATACGCGGACGAGCTGTTCGACCTCACCGGCCGGGTCGTGCTGGTCACCGGGGGGAGCCGGGGGCTGGGGCGGGCGATGGCGTTCGGCGCGGCCCGTTGCGGTGCGGACGTGGTGGTGGCCAGCCGAAAGTACGAGGTCTGCGTGGCCGTGAGTGAGGAGATCGAGAAGGAGACGGGCCGCGCGGCCCTTCCCTACGGCGTCCACCTGGGCCGCTGGGACGAGCTGCCCGGCCTGGTGGACGCCGTGCACGACCGCTTCGGACGGCTGGACGCGCTGGTCAACAACGCGGGGATGTCCCCGGTCTACGACGATCTGAGCGCGGTCACGGAGAAGATGTTCGACGCGGTGCTGGACCTCAACCTCAAGGGCCCGTTCCGTCTGTCGGTCCTCGCGGGCACCCGGATGGCACAGGCCGGCGGCGGCACGATCGTCAACGTCAGCTCCACCGGCTCCGTCCGCCCCCGCCCGGCGATCGTCCCGTACGCGGCGGCGAAGGCCGGCCTCAACGCCCTCACGGAGGGCCTCGCCCACGCCCTCGGCCCCACCGTCCGCGTCAACACCCTGATGTGCGGCCCCTTCGCGACCTGGGCTACCCGGGGCTGGCAGGAGGACCCGCAGGCACTCGCCGAGGGAGTCCGCCCCCACGCCCTGCAACGCATCGGCACCCCGGCCGAGCTCGTCGGCGCCGCCCTGTACCTGCTGTCGGACGCGTCGTCGTACACGAGCGGGGCGACGCTGCGGGTGGACGGCGGGATGCCGTAGATGCCTCAGGTGAGGTCGCCGTGTTCCCCCAGGCGCGGCGGCGGGCCGTACGCCGGCTCGTGGCCGGGGATGCGGAACGGGCCGGCGACGAGACGGTGGCCGCCCGCCTCCACCACCGTGTCGGGGGCCGCCGCCAGGGCCTCGGGCAGGGTGCGTACGGCCGCCGCCGGCACCCGCAGGGGGCGTAGCCGCGCCTCCCAGTTCGCCGCCGTGTCCGCCGCCAGGGCCTTCGTCACCTGTGCGACGACCTCCTCGCGGTGGGACGCGCGGTCGGCCATCGTCGGGTGGCCCTCGATGCCGGCCTCGGTGGCGAAGGCGTGCCAGAAGGTGTCGTGGGTGATGAAGAGGGCGAGATGGCCGTCGGCGGTGGGGAAGAGCTGGGCGGGGACGTAGTAGGCGTGGGCGCCGCCGAGGCGGCGGGGGGCCCTGCCCTCGTTGAGCCAGGCCGCCGCGTGGTAGTTCAGCTGGGAGAGCATGACGTCCCGGAGGGAGACCTCGATCTGGCCTCCTCGGCCCGACACCACCTGGGCCAGGAGGGCCAACGCCGCCGCGAAACCCGCCGAGTTGTCGGCCGAGGAGTAGCCGGGGAGCTGGGGCGGGCCGTCCGGGGCGCCGGTCAGGGCCGCGATGCCGGTGGCCGCCTGGACGACGTAGTCGAAGGCCGGTTCGTCGCCCGCCGCCATGCCCCAGCCGGTCAGGGCCACGCAGACCAGGCGTTCGTTCCACGGTCGCAACGCCTCGTAGGTGAGGCCGAAGCGGTGGATGGCGGAGGGCTTGAGGTTGACCAGGAGGGCGTCCGCGTCGGCGACCAGCCGGTGCAGGTGCTCCTGGCCCCGCGGTGTCGCCAGGTCCACGCGGACCGAGCGTTTGCCCCGGTTGAGACTGGCGAAGTAGGCGTCCGAGACCTGGCGGGAGAGGTCGCCGCCGGGCGGTTCGATCTTGGTGACCCGCGCGCCCAGGTCGGCCAGGAGCATGGTGGCGTACGGGCCCGCGAGGATGTGGCCGACCTCGAGGATCCGCAGGCCCTCCAGGGGGCCCGTCACCGGAAGGCCTCCGCCAGCGCCGCGACCGCGTCCCGCGTGCGGAGTTTGGAGGCGACGAGTTCCTCGCGGCCGTTCCCGATCGGCAGCAGGCGTACCGACAGGTCCGTCACCCCCGCGTCCGCGAACCGCCGGAAGCGGGCCGCGATGGCCGCCTCGTCGCCCGCCGCGCACAGGTCGCCGACGTCGCGGGCGTCGCCGTACTCCAGCAGCCGCTGGTAGTTCGGCGAGATCTCGGCCTCGCCGAGGATGCGGTTGGCCCGCTCGCGGGCCGCGTCCACCTCGTGGGGTGCGCACAGGCAGACCGGGATGCCCGCGACGATCCGGGATGCCGCGCGGCCCGCCGCCTCCGCCGCCTTCGTGAGGGTCGGTACGACATGCTCCGCGACCGCCCGCTCGTCCGCCATCCAGAGGATCGTGCCGTCCGCCCGCTCCCCCGCGATCCGCAGCATCACCGGGCCCAGGGCCGCCATCAGCACCGGCAGCGGGGCGACGGGGGCGAGGTTCAGCGGATTGTGGACACGGAAGGTGTCGTTCTCGACGTCCACCGAACCCGCCCCGCTCACCGCCTCGCCGAGCACCTCGAGATACGCCCGGGTGTACGCGGCCGGCTTCTCGTACGGGATGCCGAGCATGTCGCGCACGATCCAGTGGTGGGAGGCGCCGACACCGAGCGCGAGTCGGCCGCCCGCCGCCGCGTGCGCCGACAGGGCCTGACGGGCGAGGGCGACGGGATGCTGGGCGTGGACGGGGACGACCGCCGTGCCGAGCTCGATGCGCGACGTGGCCCGTCCCATCAGGGTGACGGCCGTCAGCGCGTCGAAGTCCGTGGGCACCTGCGGCACCCACACCGTGTCGAAGCCGGCCTCCTCGGCCCAGCGGGCGTCGTCGACCATCCGCGCCGCCTTGTGCGCGGCGTCGCCCCGCTCGGGGCCGCTCATCACTCCGATGCGCATGCTCGGTCCTGTCCTTCGGTGAGCGCGCGGATGTCCGCGACGATGGCGTCCAGCGGGGTGCCCGTGGGATACACGGCGGCCGCTCCGGCGTCCCGCAGTCTCGGTACGTCTCCCGCCGGGATGGTCCCGCCGACCACGACCGGGATGTCGTCCGCGCCGGCCGCCCGCAGCGCCTCGACCGTGCGCCGGGTCAGGGCGAGGTGCGCCCCGGACAGGATCGACAGCCCGACCAGCGCCACGTCCTCCTGTACGGCGGTGGCGGCGATGTCGTCGACCCGGCGCCGGATGCCGGTGAAGACGACCTCGAACCCGGCGTCGCGCAGCCCGCGCGCGACCAGCTTGGCGCCCCGGTCGTGGCCGTCGAGACCGGGCTTGGCGACCAGCACTCTGATGGGCATTCAGAACACCACCGGCTGCCGGAACTCGCCCCACACCCCACGCAGCGCGCCCGCCATCTCCCCCACCGTGCACAGGGAGTGGGCGCAGTCGATCAGGGGCCCCATCAGGTTGACCTCTCCTTCGGCGGCCCGCTGCAGATCCGCGAGCCGGGTGCGCACCTCGGCGGCGCTGCGCTCGGCCTTGACCCGCGCGAGGCGCTTGAGCTGCCGTTCGCGGCCCTCGGCGTCGAGTTCGTACGTGGCGAGGTCGGGCGGCGGCTCGTCCACGGTGAACCGGTTGACGCCCACGACCGGCCGCTCCCCCGAGTCGACCTCCTGGTGCAGCCGCCACGCCTCGTCGGCGATCAGCCCCTGCAGATAGCCGTCCTCGACGCAGCGGACCATCCCGCCGTGCGCCTCCAGGTCATCCATGATCCGCTCGATGCGCTCCTCGGTGGCGTCCGTCAGCGCCTCGACGAAGTAGGAGCCGCCGAGCGGGTCGGCGACCTGGGTCACGCCCGTCTCGTGGGCGAGGATCTGCTGCGTGCGCAGGGCGAGCGTGGCGGATTCCTCGCTGGGCAGCGCGAAGGGCTCGTCCCAGGCGGCGGTGAACATCGACTGCACCCCGCCGAGGACGGAGGCGAGCGCCTCGTAGGCGACGCGGACGGTGTTGTTGCGGGCCTGGGGCGCGTACAGCGAGGCCCCGCCCGCCACGCAGCCGAAGCGGAACATGCATGCCTTGTCGGTCCTCGCGCCGAACCGCTCGCGCACGATCGTGGCCCAACGCCGGCGCCCCGCACGGTACTTGGCGATCTCCTCGAAGAAATCGCCGTGTGTGTAGAAGAAGAAGGAGATCTGCGGGGCGAACTCGTCGATGCTCAGGCGTCCGCGGGCGAGGACCGTCTCGCAGTAGGTCACCCCGTCGGCGAGGGTGAACGCCATCTCCTGTACGGCGGTGGCGCCCGCGTCGCGGAAGTGGGCGCCGGCGACGGAGATCGCGTTGAAGCGGGGCACCTCGGCGGCGCAGAACTCGATGGTGTCGGCGATGAGCCGCAGCGACGGCTCGGGCGGCCAGATCCAGGTGCCGCGCGAGGCGTACTCCTTGAGGATGTCGTTCTGGATGGTGCCGGTGAGCCTCGCGCGCGGGATGCCGCGTCTGTCGGCGGCGGCCACGTACAGGGCGAGCAGGATCGCCGCCGTGCCGTTGATGGTGAAGCTGGTGCTGACGCGGTCCAGCGGGATGCCGTCGAAGAGGATCTCGGCGTCGGCGAGGGTGTCGACGGCGACACCGACCCGGCCGACCTCGTCGGTGTACTCGGGGTCGTCGGAGTCGTAGCCGCACTGGGTGGGCAGGTCGAGGGCGACCGAGAGACCGGTGCCGCCCTGGTCGAGGAGGTAGCGATAGCGGCGGTTGGACTCCTCCGGGGTGCCGAAGCCGGAGTACTGGCGCAGGGTCCAGGTGCGGCCCCGGTAGCCGGTGGGGTAGTTGCCGCGGGTGAAGGGGAAGGTGCCGGGGGCCGGCGGTTCGGCACGCCGGTCGGCGGGGCCGTAGACCGGCTCGAGGGGGATGCCGGAGGGGGTACGGGTGTCGTCGGTCATGACAGTCGGTCCTTCATCACCTTGCCGGTGGCGTTCAGCGGCAGCTCCGTACGGAACTCGACATGGCACGGCACCTTGAAGCCCGCCATCCGCTCCTTCGCCCAGGCGATCAGCTCCGCCTCGCTCACCTCCGCGCGCGGGACGACGAACGCTTTGCCCACCTGCCCCAGCCGTGCGTCGGGGACGCCGATGACGGCGGCCTGGGCGACCGCGGGGTGCCGCATCAGGAAGCCCTCGATCTCGGCCGGGTAGGCGTTGAAGCCGCCGACGATGAACATGTCCTTCTTGCGGCCGACGATCCGCAGCCGGCCCTCGGCGTCCAGTTCGCCCAGGTCACCGGTGTGCAGCCAGCCGTCGGGGTCGATCGCCGCCGCGGTGGCGGCGGGGTCGTCGAGGTAGCCGCGCATCACGCCGTACCCGCGGACGAGGACCTCGCCGTCGTCCGCGACACGCAGCTCGAAGCCCTCGCAGGGGCGGCCCACGGTCGTGGCGACGGCCTCGTAGGGGTCGCCGGGGCGGGAGGCGGTGACGGTGCCGGCCTCGGTGAGGCCGTAGCCGGTCATGAGGTGGCGGAACGGCAGCTCGGTGGTGATCCGGCGGACCAGCTCGACCGGGATGTCGGCCGAGCCGGTCACCGCGACCCGCAGGGAGGAGAGGTCCCGGCCGCCGCCCGCCTCGAGGAGGGAGTGGTACAGGGTGGGCGGCCCCGGCAGGACCGTCACCCGCTCCTTCTCCACCAGCTCCAGCACCCGGTCGACGTCGAAGACGGCCAGGGGCAGGACGGTCGCACCCCGGATCAGGGAGGCCACCAGGCCCGCCTTGTAGCCGAAGATGTGGAAGAACGGGTTGACGATCAAGTAGCGGTCCCCGGCGCGGAGTTGGGCGAGGTCGCACCACTCCTCGTACAGGCGCAGGGTCTGGCCGTGGGTGGTCATCACCCCCTTGGGGCGGCCCGTCGTACCGGAGGTGAAGATGATGTCGGCCAGGTCGTCCTCGCCGACCTTCCGCTCCAGCGGGTCGCCCGAGCCCAGGAAACCGTGGCGCCCGTCGGACTTCAGGTCGATGACGGGCACCCCGGGTGGTCCGGTGAACTCCCGGTCCAGGAAGCCGTTCTGGACGAGCAGTGCCTTCGCGCCACTGCGTACGACGATGTCGTGCGCCTCCTCGTCACGGAAGCGGGTGTTGACCGGGACGAGCACCCCGCCGGCCGTGAGCAGGCCGAACGCGGCGACCATCCACTCGGCCGAGTTGGGCGCCCACAGCGCGACCCGGTCGCCGGGGCCGACGCCCGCCGAGGCGAACGCCCCGGCGGTGCGGCGGACCTGGTCGGCCAGCTCGGCGAAGGTGAGGCGCGTGTCGCCGTCCACCACGGCCTCGGCGTCGCCGAAGCGCTCGGCGGCGTCCCGCACCAGCTCGGGGATGCTGTGCCACCGCACGGTCGTGGTCATCCGTCGATCAGCCGGGCCAGGTTGCCGCCCATGACCTTCGCCTTGTCCTCCTCGGTCAGCTTGACCAGGTGGTCGACGTAGGTGACCGGGTCGGCGAGGCCCTCCGGGTGGGGGTAGTCGGAGCCGAACAGGACGCGTTCGATGCCGATGAGGTCACCGAGGGCGGCCATGTCCTCCTCCCAGAACGGGCTGATGTGGATGTTGCGCTTGAAGACCTGGACCGGGTCCTCCTGGAACTCGTGCGGCATCTTCTTGTACACGTCGGCCAGCCGGTCCAGCACCGGCAGCACCCAGGAGGCGCCGTTCTCGATGACGGCGACCTTCAGCTCGGGGAAGCGGGAGAGCGCGCCGTGGCAGATCAGCGAGGAGACCGCGTCCTCGATCGGCCGCCACTCGTTGACCTGCCGGAACGCGTTGGGCTTGAAGGGCAGGAACTCGCGTTTGTTGCCCTCCCAGTCGCCTGCGTAGTTCGCGTAGCCGCTGTCGGAGGAGTGGAAGGCCACCAGGACGCCGGTCTCCACGACCCGCTTCCAGAACGGGTCGAACTCCGGCAGCGCGAACGAGCGGGTGCCGCCGAAGCCGGGGACGGGGGCCGGGCGGATCAGGACGGCCCGCGCGCCGCGCTCCACGACCCAGTTCAGCTCGGCGACCGCCTTCTCGACGATCGGCAGCGTGATGACGGGGACGGTGAAGATGCGGTCCTTGTAGGCGAAGCCCCAGGTCTCGTGGAGCCACTGGTTGAGGGCGTGGATGACGGCGTGGATCAGCTCCGGGTCGTCCTTCATCCGCTCCTCGATGAGGCTCGCGAGGGTCGGGAACATCAGGCTGCGCTGGATGCCCAGTTCGTCCATGAGCGCGAGGCGCGGGGCCGGTTCACGGAAGGCGGGGACGGAGCGCATCGGTTCGCCGAAGATCTCCCGGCGGGTCTTTCCGGTGGGGTTGCCGACCTTGAAGTACTCCTCCATGGCGCCCGGGCGGGCGACCACGTCGAAGGTGGGGTTCGGGATGTACTCGCTGATCTGCCCGCGGATCGCGATCTTCGTGCGGCCGCGGACGTTCACGTACTCGATCGCCCCGTCGTACTCCTCGGGGAGGTACCGGGTGAGCGCTTCCTGCGTCTCGTAGAGGTGGTTGTCCGCGTCGAACAGCGGATACGCGACGTCGCGAGAGGGCATGTGAGATCCTCCTTCACCAATTGCGAGAATCGTATTCTCACTTGCGGGGAGTGGCAATGCTGTCGCGGAGCACGAACTTCTTGACCTTGCCGCTCGGGGTGCGCGGGAAGTCGTCGACCGTGTGCACCTCCTCGGGCCACTTCTGGCGGGCCAGACCGGCCCGTTCGAAGTGCAGCCGCAGCTCGGAGAGGCCGGGCGCCGACCAGCCGGGGAGCATCCGGAGCACGGCCGCGGCCCGCTCCCCGAGCCGTGGGTCGGGCGCGGCGACCACGGCGGCCTCCGCGACGCCGGGGAGGCCGAGCAGCACCTCCTCGACCTCCAGGGCGCTGATGTTCTCGCCGCCCCGGATGATGACGTCGGCCTTGCGGTCGGTGATCGACAGCCAGCCTTCCGCGTCCACCACCCCGATGTCCCCGGTCCGGTACCAGCCGTCCTCGTCGAAGGCGGCGGCGGTGAGGGCGGGGTCGGTGTAGCCGAGGCAGAGGTCGGGGCCGCGGGTGAGGATCTCGCCGTCGTCGGCGAGCCTCACCTCCACGCCGGGCAGCGGGAGTCCGTCGGTGTGCAGACGCCCGGCCGCAGGGCCGTCGTAGGGGGTGCAGGTCACGGAGGGATGCTCGGTGGAGCCGTACGCCCGGAACACCCGGATGCCCAGGCTCTCCAGACGGGTCGTCACCGCGGAGGCGACAAAGGCGCCGCCGAGGCCGGCGTAGCGCAGACGGGCGAGGTGTTCGGGGGTGCAGTCCGGGTGGTCGAGCAGGCTCGTCATGTAGTACGTCGCACCGCCGCCGACGGTCAGCCCCTCGCCCTTCATCAGCGCGAGGGCCCGCGCTGGGTTCCAGGTGTCGCCGAGGTTGACCGGGGAGCCGTCCAGGACGGGGATGAGGAACGCGTTGACCATGCCGATGAAGTGGCCGACCGGCGCGACCGTGAACTGGCGGCCCCGGTCGGGCGGGTAGCTCGCGGCCAGCTGGCGGGTCTCGAAGCCGAGGGTGCGATGGCTGTGGATCACGCCCTTGGGGTCGCGGGTGGTGCCGGAGGTGAAGGCGATCAGGGCGGGGGCGTCCGGGTCGACGGGGAGCGCGCCGGGCAGCGGGTCGTCGGCGAGCAGGTCGTCGAAGTCGCGGCCGACGACGCCCACGACGGGGACCGAGGCGCACAGGCCGGGGTCGAAGGCGAGGCGTCCGAAACGTTCGGCGGCGAAGAAGGCCTTGGGGCGGGTGGCCTCGACGATGTACCGGACCTCCTTCGGGCCGTAGAAGTGGACGACGGGCACGACGACCGCGCCGAGGAGGGCCGAGGCCCAGAAGACGGCGGCCGCCTCCATCCAGTTGGGCAGCTGCATCACCACGACGTCGCCGGGGCCGACGCCGCGTGCCCGCAGTCCGCCGGCCAGACGCCGGGCCACCCGCTCGACCTGGGCGAACGTGCCCGACCAGGGCCGTACGTCGGAGTGGACACGGAACTCCGTGTCCCCGGCCGCGGCGAGCCCCCCGGTCAGCAGATCCCCGAGGGTCTCGTCCCTCCACCAGCCCTCGGACTCGTAGCGCTTGACCAGTTCGGGCGGCACCGGGCGCAGGGCGCCGGAAGGAAACGTCGGCATGACGGGGATCGCCTCCTCTGCTGCATGAGAATTGCACTCTCGCACAGCGAGAAGGTAAGTTCCATACATGGCACGCGACCACGGCTTCCATCCGGTGCGGATCACCCGGATCGTCGACGAGACGCCGGATGTGCGCACGTTCGCCCTCGACACCGCGTTCCCCTACCGGGCCGGGCAGTTCATGACGTTCCGGGTGTGCGGGGCGCTGCGCAGCTACTCGATGTCGAGCTCGCCCGACACGGACGGCGAGCTGTGCGTGACCGTCAAGCGGGTGCCGGGCGGGCTGGTGTCCGGCTGGATGCACGAGACGCTGCGGCCCGGCGACACCCTGGAGGCCACACGGCCGAGCGGGGCCTTCTGCCTGCGCGACGACGCCGACGGGCGTCCGCTCGTCGCCTTCGCCGGGGGCAGCGGCATCACGCCCGTGTTCTCGCTGGTCAAGAGCGCCCTGGCGACGACCCGCCGGCCCGTGACGCTGCTCAGCGCCCATCAGAGCGCTCCGGCCTCGATCTTCCGCGCGGAACTCGACGCGCTCGCCGGCCGCCATCCCGGGCGGCTGCTCCTGCGCCACCACCTCGACGACCGGGACGGTCTGGTCACCCGGAAGGAGATCCTCGGGCTGGCCGACGGCCCGGCGGACCACTACCTCTGCGGGCCGGAGCCGTTCATGGCCCTGGTCGAGGAGTCGCTGTCCGCGCACGGGATCGCCGAGGAGCGGATCTTCGTGGAGCGGTTCACACCGGCGAACGGCACGGCTCCGCCCCCTGCCGCACGGCCGGCCGACGGCACCGTCACGGTCGTCCTGCGAGGTCAGCGGCGTTCCGTGCCGCAGCGGTCCGGGGAGACCCTGCTCCAGAGTGCCCGCCGGGCGGGCCTCGCGCCGCCCTTCTCCTGTGAGTCGGGCGACTGCGCCACCTGCATGGCCAGGCTCACCGCGGGGGAGGCAAAGATGCGGGTGAACAACGCCCTCGACGCCGACGAGGTCGCCGAGGGGTACGTGCTCACCTGCCAGGCCGAACCGGTGACCCCCGACGTGACGGTGGAGTACGAGGACTGACATGGTCGAGCTGGAGCTGGAGGACGGGCTCGCCGTCGTCACGATCGACCGGCCGCACGCCCGCAACGCCATCGACCTCGCCACCATGGCCGAGCTGGAGAAAGCCCTGGACGCGGCCGCGGGAGCCCTGGCGCTCGCGGTGACCGGGGCGGGCGAGAAGGCGTTCGTGTCCGGCGGCGACCTGAAGGAGCTCGCCCGGCTGCGCACGGAGCCCGAGGCGGCCGGGATGGCGCTGCGGATGCGCGCGGTCTGCGACCGGATCGCCTCCTTCCCGGGTCCGGTCCTCGCCGCGCTCAACGGGCACGCGCTGGGCGGCGGCGCGGAGGTGGCGGTCGCCGCCGACCTGCGGATCGCCGCCGAGGACGTCCGCATCGGCTTCAACCAGTCCCGGCTGGCGATCGTGCCGGCCTGGGGCGGAGCCGAGCGGCTGGCCCGGCTGGTGGGTCCGGGCCGGGCGATGCTGCTGGCCGGCACCGGCCGGGTGCTGGACGCGGCCGAGGCCGAGCGGCTCGGTCTGGTCGACGTCGTCCTGCCGCGCACCGGATTCACCGACGCCTGGCGGGAGCTGGCGCGGGCTCTCGCGACCGCGCAGGCCCGTGAGATCAAGGAACTGGTCACCCGCACGAGGACGCCGGAGGAGGCCGCCGCGGCCTTCGCCCGGCTGTGGGTGGCCGACGAGCACTGGGAAGCGGCCGAGAGGGTGATGTCCCGTGGCAAGTGAAGTCCGCGTCGAGGAAGGTCCGTTCGGGTTGTACGTCCGTCCCGCCGGGGCGGCGGTGGAGCAGACGGTGCTGTACCTGCACGGCGACCCGCGGCTCGCGGGCACCCCGCAGGACGCGCTGCCCACCGCACGCGAACTGGCGCGCACCACCGGGTACGCCGTGCTCTGCGCCCGCTACCGGCCCAGGTTCCCGCAGGCACTGGACGACGTGTACGCCGCCTGGGAGCACTGCCGGGCCCAGGGCGCCGCGGTGGCGGTGGCCGGCAAGCGGCTGGGCGGGGCGCTGGCGGCCGGGCTGCTGCTGCGGCTGCGCGACGAGGGCGCCACACCGCCCACCTGCGCGGTGCTCACCTCCCCGCTGCTGGACTTCACCCTGGACGCGCCGAGCCTGCTGCTCAACGCGGCCGCCGACCGCACAGTGGACGCGGAGTCGCTGCCGATGCGGGCGGCCGCCTACGCCGGGGCCACCTCGCGCACCCACCCCCTCCTCAGCCCGCTCCACGGCAACCTGCACGGCCTGCCCCCGATACAACTGCACGCCGCCGGCACGGAGGTCCTCCTCGACGACACCCTGTCCTTCGCGACCCGCGCGGCCCGTTCGGGCGTGGCGGTGGACCTGCGGATCTACGAGGACGCGTCGGCACAGGGGCTGCGGCAGCTGGGGGCGATGGCGGAGTACCTGCGGGTGTGGTGCCCGAGTCAGCTGGTCACTCCAGGATGAACTCCGCGGCCCGCCAGGCGAGTGCCATCACCGGCCCGTTGAGGTTGCCGGCCACCATCACGGGCAGTACGGACGCGTCGACGACCCGCAGGTTGTCGACGCCCCGCACCCGCAGCCGTCCGTCGGTGACGTCCTGCGGGGCGGAGCCCATCGCGCAGGTGCCGATGGCGTGGAAGCCGCAGTAGCCGCCGTCGAGCGACGACTGGACGATCTCCTCGTCGGTCTCCACGCCCGGCCCCGGAAACGTCTCCCGCCTGATCCGCGAGGCGATCGGATCGGTCGCGAAGAACCCCCGCAGCCGCCGGAACAGAGCCGTGCCCACCTCACGGTCGTACGCCGACCGCCAGTAGCCGGGGTCGATGTCCAGGCCGCCGTCGGGGTCGGCCGAGGTGATCGCCAGGGAGCCCTCCGAGGTGGGCCGCAGCACCATCGCGCACGCGGAGACGCCCGGTTCGCGCTCCACCCCCGCCGGTTTCCCGGGCTCGAGCGCGCCGAGGGACCAGGGTGCGAGCAGGATCTCGGCGTCCGGGCGCTCCAGGTCGGGGCGGGTCCTGAGGAAGCCGATCACGTCGTAGGCGGGCCGGGCCAGCGGTCCCTTGCGGGTGAGGAGGTAGCCCGCGCCGGTGCGGGCCTGGGCGGCGGGGGTGGCGAGCAGGTGGTTCACGCCCAGCGGGGCGTTCAGCCGGAACCGCAGGGCCAGGCACCGGTGCTCGCGCAGCCGCGCGCCGACGTGCGGCCGGTCGAGGCGGACGTCGACGCCCGCCGACCGGAGGACCTCGGCCGGGCCGATGCCGGACAGCTGGAGCAGCTTGGGGGTGCCGAGGCTGCCGAGGCTGAGGACGACCTCACGCCGGACCCGTACGTCCTCCTCGTGCCCGCCGGTGGTGCGCAGCCGTACGCCGACGGCCTTGTCGCCGTCGAACAGGACGCGGACGGCGGTGGTTTCGGAGGCGACGGTCAGATTGGGCCGGGAGCGGGCCGGGCGGAGGAAGGCGCGGGCGGCGCTGAAGCGCTGCCCGGCCTTGATGGTGGCCATGGCGTAGCCGATGCGCTCGCCCTCCTCCTCGTTGACGTCGGGGACGGCCCGCAGTCCGAACCGGGCGCCGGTGGCGAGGAGTTCGTCGCACAGCGGGTCGGGGTCGCGCACCCCGGACACGTGCAGGGGGCCGCCCGCGCCCCGGGTGGCGGTGGCGCCGAGGGCGTTGTCCTCGATGGCGCGGAAGGCGGGCAGTACGGCGTCCCAGCCCCAGCCGGGGTTGCCGAGGGCCGCGAGGCCGTCCCAGTCGGCGCGGCTCCCCCGGTTGTAGACCATGCCGTTGACGGCGCTGGATCCGCCCAGCACCTTGCCGCGCACCCACACCTCCGGGTTGCCGCCCTCCCGCAGCGGGCGGGTGCGGTGGTGCCAGGAGAAGGCGGGGTCGCCGAAGAGCTTCCCGACCCCCTTGGGGATCCTCAGATAGGGGTGCCGGCCGGGGCCGCCCGCCTCGACGAGCAGGACCCGCACCCCGGGGTCGCGCGAGAGCCGGTCGGCGAGGACGCAGCCCGCCGATCCGGCGCCGACGACGACGTAGTCGTACATGACGCTCTCCTCACTGGTCGTCGCGGTACACCCGCCCGCCCTTCATGACGAAGCACACCCGCTCAGTGACGGACAGGTCGGCGAGCGGGTCCCCCGGTACGGCGACGATGTCCGCGAGCAGCCCTTCCCGCAGCCGTCCCCGGTCGTCGGCGTCGATGAGGTCGGCCGCCACGACGGTGGCGGCGCGCAGCGCGTCGAGCGGACGCATGCCCCGGTCGGCCAGGGCGAGCAGTTCCTTGGCGCCTCTGCCGTGCGGAATGGCCGGCGCGTCGGTGCCGAGGGCGATCCGGACGCCGCGCCGGATCGCGCGGGCGGTGGACTCACGGGCGCGCGGGAAGACGTCGGCGGCCTTGGCCCGCAGGGCGGGGTCGGCGTGGGCGGTGTTCATGCCCTCGGTCAGGTAGGTGGTCGCCACCAGGAAGGTGCCGCGTTCGGCCATGAGGTCGAGGGTGGCGTCGCTCGCGAGGAAGCCGTGCTCGACGCAGTCGACGCCCGCCTCGACGGCGGCCCGGATCGCCGAGTCCCCCATGCAGTGGGCGGCGACCTTCACCCCGGCCCGGTGCGCCTCGTCGACGATGGCGCGCAGTTCCTCGTCGGAGTACTGCTGGGCGCCGGCGGGCCCGGTGTGCGACATGACCCCGTTGGACGCGCACACCTTGATGACCCGGGCGCCGTACTTGAGCTGGTGGCGGACGGCCTTGCGCACCTCGGCGACGCCGTTGGCGATGCCCTCCTCCACCGTCAGCGCCAGTACGCCCGGCGCGAAGGCCTGGAACATCGTCGGGTCGAGATGACCGCCGGTCGGTGTGATCGCGTGCCCGGCGGGCACGATCCTCGGCCCCTCGACCCAGCCCAGGTCGATCGCCTTCTTCAGGGCGACGTCCAGGAGCACCCCGCCGGTCTGCACGAACAGGCCGAGGTTGCGTACGGTCGTCCAGCCGTGGCGGAGGGTGCGGCGGGCGTTGGCGACCGCGCGCAGGGTCCGTACGGCGGGGTCCTCCTGGACCGGGATGAGGGGGCTGCGGTGGTCGGGGCCGCCGAGGAAGAGGTTGACCTCCATGTCCATCAGGCCGGGCAGCAGGGTGACGTCCCCGAGGTCGCGCACCACCGTGCCCTCGGGGAGGCGGGCGGGCCGGCCGACCTCGGCGATGTGCTCGCCGACCACCAACAGTTCGCCGGGTTCGACGAGTTCGCCCTTGTCGACGTCGAGGAGGCGGGCGGCCCGCAGCAGGACCGGTGGCTCGGCGGGCGCCTTCATCACACGGCCGGTTCGACGACGGCGTCGATGCTCGACGGCCCGCTGTCCGGGACGCGGGGCTGTCCCCAGGCCTCCACGGGGAAGGCGACGGTGATCAGTGAGCAGAACGCCCACAGCAGGTGTTTGTCCTCGTCGCCGATGCCGTCGAGGCTCAGCTTCTCCAGATACGTGGTGCCCTTCTCCAGCAGGGGGAACGCCACGTCGTAGAAGGCCTGGAGCTCCTCCATGGTGGAGGCGATCCGCTTGGCGTAGCGGGTCCGTTCGCCCTGGAGCGCCCAGTCGGCGAAGGGTTCGAGCTCGGCGAACTCGGCGGGAAAGACGTTGGCCATGTCCGGGATCTCCCTCTCTGCTCGCCGGCCGTCAGGACGCGGCGGACGGCTGCTTCGCGTACTCGTCCACGAACTTGCGTGCCGTGGTGTGCAGATGGCGCAGCAGGACCTCCTGGTCGCACAGCGGGAAGCTGTCCAGGGTGCGCGACTCCAGCATGGTCTGGGTGGCCTCCAGGGTGTTGCCGTCCTGCAGCCCGTACTCCTTGAAGGACACCACCGCGAGCTCCTGCTGGAGGCGCTGGAAGGCGTTCTGCGGCGGGACGAAGTAGGCGGTGCCCTCGAAGATGTGCGTGTTGTACGAGGTCGGCCAGTAGTGGTAGGTCAGCACCCAGTTGGGCCGCCAGATCAGCAGCATGAAGTTGGGGAAGAAGACGAAGGAGTCCATGCCCCAGACCTTGCTGCGGGTCGGGTTGACCGCGGGCGGCAGTTCCTCGGTGGTCAGGCCGATGTCGGGGGCGTCCCAGGCGCCGAACAGGCCGCTGCGCAGGGCCCGTTCGACCGGCTTGACCATGGCCCGCTCCTTCGGCGGGGCGATGCCGCCCCAGGAGGAGACCATGCTGTGCGGGCCGTCGATGTCGTACGACAGGGCCTCGTAGCCGTACTTCTTGATCTTGGCGGCCTCTTCGGGGACGTACTGGCCGGAGTGCAGGATGGGCGCGTGGTAGAACTCGGCGAACGCGTCGATGAACAGCTTCCAGTTGCTGCCGATCTCGGCGCGGTACTTGTGCACCTGGGTGAGCTTGTGGAACGGGTAGCCCTCGATGCCCGCGCCGAATCTGCCGAGGTAGTCGCGCAGTGACGTGGTGTTGTCCGGGTCGAGGTTGACGAAGACGAACCCCTCCCAGATCTCCGTCTGCACGGGCAGCAACCCGTACCGCGACTTGTCGAGGCCGAAGAACTCCGACTCCTGCTGGACGAAGGTGAGTTCGCCTTCGAGGTCGTAGCGCCAGGCGTGGTACTTGCAGGTGAAGGCGCGGCAGGTGCCCTTGGTCTCCTCGCGGGGGTAGTCGTCCCAGACGAGCTTGTTGCCCCGGTGCCGGCAGACGTTGTGGAAGGCGCGCACCTCGCCGTCCGTGCCGCGCACCACGACGACGGAGGCGCGGGCCGCGTCCAGCTCCTTGGTGAAGTAGCTGCCCTTGCGGGGCAGTTGCTCGACGCGTCCGACGTTCAGCCAGGTCCGGCGGAAGACGGCGTCGCGTTCACGCTCGTAGAACTCCGGTGAGATCGAGTCCGCGTAGGAGACCGGCTCGGTGTCGATCTCGAAGTGCTCGGTCCAGCTGCCCTCGGCGGGCTTCGGGAAGTGCGCCATGGAACGGAACCTCCGGTCGGTTGACCCCGTCAAGATAACAGTGATCTCTCTTGAGGAGAATAGCGTTTCCGTTTATCGTCAGGACAGCTCTCGACATCTCCGGCCCGTCACGGGCGGGAGAAGAGCCTGGCCGCCCTGCACGAGTACGCACAGCTCAAGACCGTCAGCGCACACTTCTAGGCAGGGAGACGGCGGATGTACGACGGCGACGGGCAGCGGGCCGCGCGGGCGGTCCGGGCCGAGGTCATCGGCGACGACGGCACCGGGACGGCACCGCCCGGGGACCCGGTACCGGCGGAGTACCAGGACTACCTCACCGCCATGGCCTGGGGTGTGTGGGCCCGGGGCGGCCCCCTGACCCTCCGCGACCGCAGCCTGCTGGTGCTGGCGATGACGGCCGCCACCGGCCGCATGGACGAGTTCCGCATCCATCTGCGGGCATCCGCGAACGCGGGGGTGAGCGACGACGAGGTGACCGAGCTGCTGTACCAGATCACCGCGTACTGCGGCGCCCCCGCCGGGAACGCGGCCCGCGCGGTCATCCGCGAGGTGCGCTCCGCGAGGGAGGCCGTATGAGCGGGCCGGTCGTCGGTTTCGTGGGTCTGGGCAACATGGGCGGGGCGCTGGCGGCGAACCTGGTCCGGGCCGGCTTCGAGGTGCTCGCGTACGACTGCGCGGGGCCGGCCCGCACTCCGCTGGGCGCCCGCTGGGCACCGGGTCCGGCCGACCTCGCCCGCGGCACGGACGTCGTCGTCCTGAGCCTGCCCGACGGAACGGTCTGCGAGCAGGTGGTACGGGACCTCACCGCGATCCGCGACCGCCGGGTCACCCATGTGGTGGACACCTCCACGGTCGGCGTGTCGGCGGCCCGCCGGCTGGCCGCGATCGGACCGGCGTACGTGGACGCGCCGGTCTCGGGCGGGGCGGCGGGCGCCCGCAAGCGCACCCTGATGGTCATGTACGCGGGGACGGACGCGGACTGCGCGTACGTCGAGCCGGTCCTCGCCGGGCTCAGCGACCGCCGGCGCAGGGTCGGTGAGCGGCCGGGGCAGGCGCAGGCGCTGAAGCTCGCCAACAACTTCCTGTCCGCCACCGCGCTCGCCGCGACCAGCGAGGCCGTCGCGTTCGGCACGTCCGCCGGGCTGGACCCGGCGGTCATGCTGGAGGTCCTCGACGCCTCCAGCGGCCGCAGCGGGGCCACCGCCGACAAGTTCCCCGACGAGGTGCTGACCGGGCGCTACGCCTCCGGTTTCAGCAACACGCTGATGGCGAAGGACGTCCGGCTGTATCTGCGCGAGGTCGCCGGGCTGGGCGGCGCGTCGGCGGTGGCCGAGGTGACGGAAACGGTGTGGGGCGCGTTCGCCGCGGCCGATCCGGGGGCGGACTTCACCCGCATCTACCCCTTCACCGTGGGGGCTTCCGAGTCCCCCAGCAGCACCGACAGCACCTCGCGCACGACCTCGGGGTAGTGGTCGTCGCCGTCCTGGTCGGCCAGCCACAACTGGTGGATGCCCTCCACGAGGGCGAACAGCGCGGTGGCGCCGGTGCGGGTGTCCAGGCCGCTGGGCAGCCGGTCCCCGTACCGGGCGGCGAGCTGCCCGGCGAGGTGGTCCTGGAGGGTGCGGCAGCGGTCGCGGACATAGCCGCGGGCGGGCTCCTGGCCGGTCACCGCCTCGGCCAGCACCACGCACTGCACCCGGGCGAGGGAGGGGTGGTCCTGTTCGAAGGCGACGGCCTCGGCGAAGTCGCCGGCCCAGTCCTCGCCCACGTTGCGGTCGGCCAGATGCTCCCGGTTGAGCTCGTTGCGGAGGTTCAGCACCTCCAGGAGCAGCCGCTTCTTGCTGGGGAAGTAGTGCAGGACGCCCTGCCGGGTGAGCCCGGCGCGCTCGGCGACGGCGTCGATCGAAGTGCCCTTGAACCCTCGGTCGGCCAGTATTGCCAGCGCCGATTCGAGGATCTCCTCACGCCGTGCGGACACCACGGAACGCCCCTTTCCGCCGTTGGACGGGTGCCCGCACACAGTACCGATTCCGGGATGTTCCTCACAGACCCATCGCGGCGAGGGCGGCTCGGGCCGCGTCCCGGGCCGCTCCCGCACCGGCCGTGCCCGCGGCCTCGGTGAGCAGCCGTACGTCCTTGGCGAGCAGCCCGCCCGCGTGGGCGGCGATGCGGTCGAGGGTGCCGCCCGCGTCGACCACCCGCTCCAGCGCGAAGCTCGCGGAGCTGCCGCGCGGGAGGATCCGGCCCAGGCCGTCCCGGTCCAGGCCCAGTCGGCCGCCGAGCGCCAGGGTGTCGGCCGCGAGGCCCAACTGGGCGGTGAAGAGCAGGTTGTTGAGGAGTTTGGCGAGCTGTCCGGAGCCGACGGGACCGAGATGGGCCACCGGGTCGCCGTGGGCGGCGAACACCGGCCGGCAGGCGGCGTACGCCTCGGGGTCGCCGCCGACCATGACCAGTAGCGTGCCCTCTTCGGCCGCGCGTCCGCCCCCGCTCACCGGGGCGTCCAGCACGGCCACCCCCCGCGCCCCGGCGCGCTCCGCGAGCCGGCGGCAGGTGTCGGGGTGGACGGTGGAGTGCACGGCGATGATCCCGCCCGGGCGGAGCCCGGCGAGCACCCGCTCGGCGACCTGCTCCACATCGCCGTCGTCCACCACGCACAGGCACACCAGGTCGCTGGCGGCGGCGAGTTCGGCCGGCGAGCCCGCCGTTCTCGCGGGGGTGCCCTCGAACGGGGCGAGGGTGGCGGGCCGTCTGGCCCACAGGGTGGTCTCGAAGCCCGCCGTCACGATCCGGCGGGCCATGGGCGCCCCCTGGCTGCCCAGCCCGATGAAGCCGACACGCACGTCTTCACTCCTTCCGCCGCGGACGCCAGAACACGGCCAGCAGTCCGGCCGTCGCCACCCCGCCCACCCCGAGCACCACTCCGCCGCCCGCCCAGCCGGTGAGCGCGATGTCCGCGGCCTCGTCCACCGCGTACGCCCCCGGCCCCCACACACCGAGCGCCACCGCGAGGACGCCCAGGACGAGGACGTACTCGTAGCCCTCCTTGAAGACGAAGAAGCCGTTCCCGCGGTGCGCGAGGAGTCCGGCCACCAGCATCACGGACAGCACCGCGGCGCAGGCGAGGGAGGTGAGGAGTCCGGCCAACAGCAGGACTCCGGCGCCGAGTTCGGTGAGGACGCTGAGCCAGGCCTGCAGACGGGGGCGGGTCAGACCGAGGCCGCCGAACCAGCCGGCGGTGCCCGTGATGCCCCCTCCGCCGCGCCAGTGGTTCCAGCCGTGCGCGGCCATCACCGCGCCGAGCACGACCCGCACCAGCAGCAGCGCGGTGTCCGTGGTCCCGCTCATCCCGGACTCCCCTTCTCCGTGGGCAGTGCCTGGACCCCCAGCGCGCACTCCTCGACGAACGACAGGACGCTCAGGTGGTAGGCGAGGGCGGTGCGGCCGACGCTGGTGTTGTGGCCGGCGCCCGCCTGCTCTTGCCGTACCACCCGTGGGGCCCCGGTGAACATCGAGGCGAGGTCGGCCAGTCCGTCGGGGCCGTTCAGCCACACCCGCTCGTGCTCGGCGAGGGTGAGGTGCACCGGCACCGGGACCCGGGCCGCCAGCCGGGCGAACTCCTCCTGCCAGCCATCCCGGTGGCCCTCGTAGGCGGGTGAGGAGGCGCCGATGCCGCGACCGCCGTGCACATCGGGCGGATAGGCGTGCGGCGGGTGCCACAGGGCGCGGCGGAGGTTGGGGCGGGTACGGGTCGGGTCGCGGTGCCACTCCTCCATCGCCCGTACGGCGGCCGGGTGGTGGACACGGCCCATGCCGGCCAGCTCCACGCCGAGCAGGTCGGCGCCGCGCGGGTCGCTCGCCATGCGGACGGTGAGTTCGCAGCCCGCCGAGTGCGCCCACAGGAACACCCCGACCCCGCTCTCCCGGCCTTCCAGCAGCGCCGTCACGGCGGCGAACGCGAAGTCCGTGCGCTGCTCGGGCGTGCGCATGCGCTCCTCGTGCCCGGCCGAGCTGCCGTAGCCGGGACGGTCGAGGGCGATCACCGTGAAGCCGGTCGCGACCGCGGTGCGCAGGAGGGAGAGCCGGGGGTGTCCGGGATGGTCGAAGTAGGCGGAGGTGGTGGCGCCGCCGTGCAGGGCCACGATCACCGCCTGCGGGCGGGGCGCCTCGGCGACGAGGGCCGAGGCGGGCACGCCGTGCACGTCGACGACCTGCCGGTGCACGGCGGTGGTGAGGTCGGGTCCGAGTGAGGTCATCCGTCCGTCCTGAGCAGGAGTACGCCGCCGGGGGTGAGCCCGCCGCTGGACACCACGGCGGTCCGGGCGCCCGCCACCTGCCGCGCGCCGGCCTCGCCGCGCAGCTGGAGCACGGCCTCGTGGAGCAGGCCCATGCCGTGGGTGCGGCCGTGGGAGAGCTGGCCGCCGTGCGGGTTGAGCGGGATCACCCCGTCGCGGGCGATGTTCTTGCCGCCGTCCAGGAAGTCGCGGGCCTCGCCGATGCCGCAGAAGCCGAGCGCCTCCAGCCAGGACAGGCAGTTGAAGGTGAAGCCGTCGTAGAGCAGCGCCACGTCGACGTCAGCGGGGCGCAGGTCGGTGCGGGTCCACAAGTGGGCGGCCTGGCCGAGCACTTGGGGTTCGTGGGTGAGGGTGGCCTGGTCCCACTCGGGGCGTTCGACGATCTGGGTGCCGACGGCCTCGATCCGTACCGGGGCTCGCGGGAGGTCGGGCACGGTGTCCGCCGCCGAGACCACGACGGCGGTCGCCGCGTCGCACGGGACGTCGCAGTCGTAGAGGCCGAAGGGGGTGGTGATCGTGCGCGCGGACAGATAGTCGTCCATGGTGAGCGGGTCGCGGTAGATCGCGTCCGGGTGGAGGGCGGCGCCCGCGCGCTGGTTGAGGGCGATCCAGCCGAGGGTCTCGCGGGTGCTGCCGTAGCGGTGCATGTGGCGCTGGGCGTTCATCGCCAGCATGATCGCGGGAGAGACCGCCCCGAAGGGTTTGAACCAGCCCTCGGGGCCCGGGGGTTGGGGAGCACGGATGCGTCCCTGACGGATCAGTTCGGCGTACGTCGCCTCCCAGACCGTACGGAAGCACAGCACATGCCGGGCGAGGCCGCCGGCGACGGCCAGCATCGCGGCGACGAGGGAGCCGCCGGGGCCGAAGGTCTCGCCGGCGCCGTTGTGCCAGACGGGGCGGATGGCGAGCGCCGACTCCAGGGCGGTGACACCGCCTTCGGCGAAACCGCCGTAGGCCCCGCCGCCGGGGTATGTGGACAGGCCGTCGATGTCGTCGAGGGTGAGGCCCGCGTCGGCGACGGCCTTCTCGCAGGCATCCACGGTGAGTTCGAGGGCCGGGACCATCAGGCGGCGGCCGAGGCGGGAGGCGCCGGCCCCGCTGATGACGGCTCGCTCCTCGAACCTGTGTGAGCTGACGGGGGGCCGGATGTACGCGCGGATTCGCTCGGGAGGGGGGTCGTCGGGCGGGAGCGGGGCGGGGGGCCTTTGGCCGAGGGCGGCCGGAGACGCGTGGTCGGCGCCGGAGGACAGCCGGACGGCCGCCGACGGCCGGTGATCGGCGCCGGAGGGCGGGCGGCCGGCCGCCCGTGGCGCATGGCCGGCGGAGGGGAGCGGAGCCGACGACCGCCGGTCCTGCGCGGGGCGGAACAGCGGGAGCCAGGTCTCGCCCGTCCGCTCGAAGACGGCCTCCATGCGCAGGCCGATCCGCAGGTCCTCCGCGGCGCAGTCGACGACGTTCGTCGTCAGGCGGACCCTCGGGTCCTCCTCGATCGCCACCTGGGCGACGACGAAGGGGGTGGGGAGACCGGGGAACGGGAAGCGGTGGTTGACGGTGAAGCCGACGAGGGTGGCGCGGCCGGAGACCTCGCGGATCGCGGTGTCGTGGGAGCGGCAGTGCCGGCACACCGGCTGCGGCGGGTGGACGATGCCCTCGCAGGCGGTGCAGGACTGGAAGCGGAGCCGCCCGTCGCGGCCGGAGGTCCAGAAGAACTCGGTCTCCTGGGTGACCTGCGGCTGCGGACGGGCCACTCCCCCGGTGCCGGTCAACGGATCTTCGCCTCCGTCTTGCGGACGGTGACGGGCTCGGCCAACCCCTGCTCGTCGCAGACCCGTTGGAGCGTGAGGAGGGTCTCCTCCAGGCCGGGACCGAGCCGGGGGCCCGGGGTGAAAGTGGCGGGGAGGTGCCGCATGCCCTGGATGACGCCGATGGTCTCGTAGTGGACGGTGCCCTCGGGGTCGCACACGAAGTCCGGCACCCGGTCGAGGACCTGGAGGAGCATCCGTTTGAAGACCGTGCGGGCCACGTTGGAGCCGATGCAGCGGTGGATGCCGAGGCCGAAGGCGGTGTGGCGGTTGCCGGGGCGGGCGAGGTCGACCCGGTCGGGGTCGGGGAAGACGGCCGGGTCCCGGTTGGCCATCGCCCAGGACAGCCAGAGCCGGTCGCCCTCCTTGAACTCCTTGCCGGCGATCTCGCAGTCCTGAGCGACCGTACGTCCGTCCCCGGGCGCCGGGGTGAAGTAGCGCAGGAACTCCTCGGTCGCCGAGTCGAGCAGGCCGGCCCGGTCACGGCTCAACCGGGCCCGCTCGCCCGGGTGTTGGGAGAGCCATTCCAGGGCGTGGGCGGTGAGCGCGGTGGTGGTGTCGAAGCCGCCGCCGATGAGGAGGGCCAGCGCGCCGACGAGGTCCGCGTCGGACGGCGCCGCGCCGTCGATCTCCATCCGGGCGAGGGCGTCGGCGAGGCCGGGGCGCGGGTGCGCGCGGACCTCGTGGAGCGTGGCGCCGATGTCCTTGATCATGGCCATGTGCGCCTCGATCACCCGTGCCATGTCCGGGGAGCCGGGCGGGGTGTAGACACCGGCGTGCGCGGGCTCGTTGTACAGCTCCCACTTCTTCAGCGGGATGCCCATCATGGCGAGGGTGAAGACGGCGGGGACGATGTTGGCGAGGTCGTCGACGAAGTCGATCCGGCCGGACTCGATCCGCTCGTCGAGGCAGGCGCGGGCCACCTCGTCGATGAAGGGGATCCAGCGGGCGATCGCCGCCGGGGAGAGGTAGGGGTTGAGGACGGTGCGGTAGGCGCGCTGTTCGGGCGGGTCCATCTCCAGGAAGCCGCCGCGGATGCCCCGGCCGCGCTTCGGGGCGGGGATGTTGATGCCCTGGTAGCCGCGGCGTTCGCCGTGCACGTCGTGGTCGTTGGAGAGCTTGTCCTGCTCACGGGCGAAGGCGAGCAGCTCGCGGTTGCCCGCGGCCACCCAGTGCCCTCCGTAGGTGTCGGACCAGGCGAGCGGGCAGCCGGAGTGGAAGGCGCGGGTCTGCTCCTCGAACCCGTCGCGGTACTCGGGGGCGTGCCGGTCGAAGTGGACGCGGGGGTGTTTGCGGGCGTCGTCGTCCTCGGTCATCTGGGGTGCCTCCTCTCAGAACACGCCGATGGCGCGCTCGGGGCAGGAGCGGACGGCCTCGACCACCGCGTCCTGTTGGTCCTCGGGCACCTCGTCGGTGACCGGCGTGGAGTGCCCGTCGATCTCGCTCAGCTCGAAGACCTCCGGGGCGCGCATGAAGCACAGGGTGTGGCCCTGGCAGCGCTCGGGGTCGACGCGTACCTTCACGGTGGCTCAACTCCCTTTCAGGAGGGGTCGGACATCAGGTGAGGTCGGACAGGGACTTGCCGACGTCCGCGAGGGTGACCGGCTTGCCGTAGTCGGCCTTGTACTTGTAGGCGGGGGCGTCGCAGCGGTAGACGCCGGTGGTCGGCTCGAAGTCGGCGAGCTGCCAGCCCTTCGCCGTGGCCTCGACGATCGTGTAGCACTTCGGAGGGACGTCCGCCCTGCTCAGGTCGACCGGGGCCTGCAGCCCGCCGCCGGTCCAGGCGGTCTGCTTGATCGCGTTGTCGTACACGCAGGTACGGGTGAGTTCGGCGCAGTCCTTCGCGGAGGTGGCGAACAGCAGCCAGGCGGAGAAGGCGCGCAGGACGGGATAGGTGACCTGCTTGCCGGGCGCGTACTTCTTGAACAGGTCGACGACCTGCTGGGTGGCCGGGTTCTCCGCGGCGCTCTCCAGCGGTGCGGTGGCGAAGAGTTCGGCGTAGTTGTGCTGCTTGGCCAGGGCCGTGCCCGCGAGTTGGAGGAAGGCGGGGCCGTAGGCGTTGCTGTTGGCGTCGATCCAGTCGGGCGTGTAGCCGATGTTGGTGAGGGCCTGCTCCAGTTTGGCGAGGCTCGCGAAGTCGCCCAGGAAGACGAGTCCTTTGACGCCCTTGCTCTTGATGGACTGGGCGTAGGGGGTCCAGTCGGAGACGCCGGCCGCCGGGTAGAGATCGCTGTAGGAGACCTTTCCGCCGAGGCCTGCGACGGCCTCCTCGAACTGGGCGGACATCACCTTGGTGACGGGGGCGTCGCCGGAGATGATGCCGACCTTCCGCGCGGAGTCGGGGTACTTGTCCTTCAGCAGCCAGGTGTAGTAGCCGGCGTACTGGAAGTAGCCGGGGGCCGCGCCGCCGGACAGGACCTGGAGGTCGGAGCCGATGGCGCCGATCTGGCTGGACTGGGCGGGGAACGCGGGCAGCAGACACTTCAGCCGGTCCCGCACCCCGAGGGCGTCCAGCGCGGAGCCGCCGCCGACCAGCGCGAAGTCGGACTTGCAGGCCTCCAGGACGGCTTGGCGGACCTGCATGAGCCTGCTGTCGCGGGTGACGGGGACGATCTTCCGCCCGTTGATGCCGCCGGCGTCGTTGCACCAGGAGGTGAACACTGTCGCGGCGTCGGGGAACTCGGAGTTCTTGGTGTAGCCGATGTCCGACATGACGCCGACCTGGATGCTCTTGTCGGTGACGCCCTGGACGGACGAGGACGTGGCGGTGCCGGGGCCGCAGACGTTCTTCAGGGTGCCGAAGTCCGCGGAGGCGGTGGACGCGCCCGCGGCGGGCGTCGCCTTCTGTGCGGCGTCGGTGTTCGGGTCGTCGTCGGATCTGGTGGAACAGCCGGCCAGCAGCACCGCGAGCACGGTGACCGAGCCGATCAGCAGCCTGCGCAAGGTGCCTCCTCGGGGAGCCCGGACGTCGTCGTCCGGGCGAGGGGAACTGCGGGTTTCAGGTGACCGCGCCACTCGCCTTCAGCGCGAGGATGCGGTCCCAGTCGTAGCCGAGCTCGGAGAGGATCTCCTCCGTCTGCGCGGCGAACTCGGGTGCGGGGCCGAGGCGGGTGTCCTCGACGTCGAACTGGACGGGGCTGGCGACGAGTTCGAGCTCGCCGGCCTGTCCGATGTAGCCGTTGGCGCGCACCTGCGCGTCGGCGGCGGCCTGGAGGGTGTCCTGGACGGGCGCCCAGGGGCCGTCCAGGGCCGCGAGGTCCTGCGACCACTCGGCGAGGGTGCGGCCGGCGATCACCTCGCGAAGGATCTTCACCGCGTCGTCGGTGTGGACGGCGATGGACTCGGCCGTGGCGAACCGGGGGTCGTCGGCGAGGTCGGGGCGGCCCAGGCAGTGGCAGACGTTCGCCCAGAACCTCGCGGGCTGGAGCATGACGAAGGAGAGGTACCGGTCGTCGGCGGTGCGGTAGAGGCCGGAGAGGGGGTTCGTCGGCGAGCCGTGGGCGCTCGGGGTCACGCCCTCCCAGGCGCGGTCGAGGTGCAGGGACAGCCCGATGGAGTGGCCGAGCGCCCACAGCCCGCTGCCGAGCAGCGAGACGTCGACCACCGGGGCCTCGCCGGTGCGCTCGCGGCGCAGCAGGGCGGCCGCGATGCCGCCCGCCAGGTTGGTGCCGGAGATCGTGTCGCCGTAGGCGGGGCCGGGTGGGCTGACCAGGCCCCGCGTGCCGGGCGGGGTGATGGAGCGGGCGGTTCCGGCGCGGGACCAGAAGGCGGTCATGTCGTAGCCGCCCTTGTCGGACTCCGGTCCGCGCGGGCCGAGGGCGCTGCCCCGGGCGTAGACGATCCGCGGGTTCACCGCGCGGATGTCGTCGACGTCGATGCCGAGGCGGGCGCGGGAGGCGGGCATGAAGCTGGTGAGGAAGACGTCGGCGCCCCTGGCCAGCTCGTACAGCACCTCGCGGCCGTCCTCGGTCGCCATGTCGAGGCCGATGGAGCGCTTGCCCCGGTTGGCGTGGGCGACGTTCGGGTTGGGGTCGCCCTCCACCTTGAAGGTGCCGGTCTGGCGCAGTCCGCGCTGCGGGTCGCCGGTGACGGCGTGCTCGACCTTGACGACGTCGGCGCCCCAGTCGGCGAGCACGGCGCCGGCGGACGGCACGAAGCCGTACATGGCGACCTCGAGGACCCGGATCCCCTCCAGCGGCCTCATGCCCGGTCCTGGGGTACGACCACCCGGGCGAACGACTTCTCCTCCAGGAACTCCTCGAATCCCGCCCGTCCGCTCTCCCGGCCGACCCCGGACTGCTTGTAGCCGCCGAACGGGACGTCGGGAGCGAAGTAGTTGCCGCCGTTGATGGAGAAGGTGCCGGTGCGGATACGGCGGGCGACGCGGATCGCGCGCTCCTCGTCGGCACTGTGCACGGCGCCCGACAGGCCGTACGTGGAGTTGTTGGCGATGCGGACGGCGTCCTCCTCGTCGTCGAAGGGGATCACCGCGAGGACCGGTCCGAAGACCTCCTCCTGGGCGATCTCGCTGTCGGGGTCGACGTTCGCGAGGAGGGTCGGCTCGTAGAACCAGCCCGGGTCGACGGGGCGGCCGCCGCGCACGAGGGTCGCGCCGTCGGCGACGGCCCGGCGGACCATGCCGTCGACCTTGTCGCGCTGCTGCTCGCTGATGAGCGGCCCCATGGTGGTCCTCGGGTCGGTGGGATCGCCGACCTTCACCCGTTCCAGGCCGGCGGCCACGAGTCGCACGATCTCGTCGTGGTGGGCGCGCGGCACGAGGAGGCGGGAGGTGAGCGCGCAGCCCTGGCCGGAGTGGGAGCAGATGGTGAACGCGGCGAACATGGCCGACTTCACGAAGTCCGCGTCCTCGAAGACGATCATCGCGGACTTGCCGCCGAGTTCGAGGAAGACCCGCTTCACGGTGTCCGCGGCGGCCGCCATGATCTTCCGGCCGACGGGGGTCGAGCCGGTGAAGGTCACGGCGTCCACGTCGGGGTGGGTGGTGAGGAGTTCGCCGACCTCGGCGCGCGAGGAGCTGAGGACGTTCACCACGCCCGGCGGTATGTCGGTGTGCTCCGCGACGAGTTCACCGAGCGCGAGGGTGATGAGCGGGTTCTGCGGGGCGCCCTTCAGGACGACGGTGCAGCCGGCCGCGAGCGCGGGGGCGAGCTTGGCGAGGGCGAGCTGGTTGGGGTAGTTGTACGGCAGGATCGCGGCGACGACCCCGGCGGCCTCCTTCTCCACCCAGCGGTGGTGGCGCCGGCCGCGCGACTCGATCTCGCCCAGGTCCTCTCCGAACTCGTACGTCTGCAGCAGATCCGCGTAGAACTTCACGATGCCGATCGGCTCGTCGAGCTGGGGGCCGTGGGTGAGCTGGAGCGGGGCGCCGACCTCGGCGATGGTCAACGCGCGCAGTTCCTCGCGGTGTTCGTCGAGGGCCCGGTGCAGCTGGCGCAGACAGCGCAGCCGCAGCTCCTTGTTCGTGGACCAGTCGGTGGTGTCGAAGGCGCGGCGGGCGGCGGCGACGGCCGTCTCGGCGTCGGCCTCGGTGGCGTCGGGGGCGTGGCCGAGAAGCTCACCCGTGGCGGGGTTGTGCGAGGGGAAGGTGGTCTCGGCGGCGGTCAGTTTGCCGTCGATCAGCTGGGACTTGACGATCAGGGAGGGCTTTTGGGCCGGGGCGCTCACAGTCGCACCACCTGTCCGCCGTCCACGGCGAGGATCTGGCCGGTGAGCCAGCTCGCGTCGTCGGACAGCAGGAAGAGCACGGCACCGGCCTGGTCGGCGGGGGTGCCCAGGCGCTTGAGGGCGAGCTGCTGGACCATGGCCCCGCGGTACTCCTCGGGGACGATGCTGCGGGTCGCCTCGGTGTCCGTCGGCCCCGGCGCGATCGCGTTGACGCGGATGCCGCGCCCGCCGAGTTCGGCGGCGAGGGAGACCGTGAGGTGGTTGATGCCGGCCTTGGCGAGTCCGTAGAACCCGGTGGGCTGGTAGGCGGCGGTGGACGACTGGTTCACGATCGCGGCGCCCTCCTTCAGGTGCGGCAGGACGGCGCGGGTGACGTGCAGGGCGCCCAGGAGGTTCACCTTGAGGAAGCGGTCGAGGTAGTCGTAGTCGACGGTGACGATGCCCTCGCGGCGCATGCCGTGGAAGATCGCGGCGTTGTTGACCAGGTAGTCGATGCGCCCGAGTTCGGCGACCACGGTGTCGGCGAGTTCCCGCGCCGAGGCCGGGTCGGCGACGTCGGTCCGTACGAAGAGGGCGTCGCCGATCTCCTTGGCGACCCGCTGCCCCTGCTCCTCGTTCAGCTCGGCGACGACGACCTTCGCCCCCTCGGCCGCCAGTGCCTTGGCGTAGCCCTCCCCGATGCCCTGTCCGGCCCCGGTGACGATCGCCACCTTGTCCTTGAACCGCATCCCAGCCTCCTAGTTGGGTCGACCTCGGCTGTCCGGACCCCCGATGACCGGAAACTACATTCTCTATTTGAGCGAATCAAGAATCCGGACAGGAGAATCTGATGCTCTGCACTTCACGGCACGACCATGATGAGAATATGGTTCTCGCGAATGGAAGGGGTGTTTCCATGATCGATTCGAAGGCCTTGAGCCCGTCGCTCGGGGTGGAGTTCACCGGAGTGACCGATCCCCTCGACGACGCCTTCGTCGAGCGCGCCGCCGAAGCCCTCAAATGGCGGGGCGTCCTGCTCGTCCGCGGGCTGCACCTCGACGACGAGCAGCAGCTGGCCTTCAGCCGGCGGCTCGGCGACGTGGTCGCGCTGCGCGGCCAGGAGATCTTCCCGATCTCGATCAACCCGGAGAAGAGCAGCAGCGCCAAGTACCTCAAGGGCGCCTTCTTCTGGCACCTGGACGGCACCAGCGACGACGTGCCGGTCAAGGCGACCACGCTGACGGCCCGTCATGTAGCGACCGGCGGGACCGAGTTCTCCAACACCTACGCCGCCTACGAGAACCTGCCGGAGAAGGACCGCGAGCGCTACGAGAACCTGCGCGTGGTGCACAGCTTCGAGGCCTCCCAGCGGCTGGTGACCCCGGATCCCACCGAGGAGGAGCTGGCCGCCTGGCGCACCCAGCCCACCCATGAGGTGGCCCTGGTGTGGCGCCGCCGCGACGGCCGCCGCTCCCTCGTCACCGGCACCACCGCCGACCACGTCGTCGGCATGGACCCCGAGGAGAGCCGCGCCCTGCTCGACGAACTCCTCGACTGGACCACCCAGGAACGGTTCCGCTACGCCCACGACTGGGCCGTCGGCGACCTGGTCGTCTGGGACAACACCGGGATCCTGCACCGGGCGCTGCCGTACGACGAGAACTCCGAGCGGCTGCTGCACCGTACGACCGTCGTCGGCGACGAGGCCTTCGGATGAGCGCGGCCACCGGCCCGGCATCAGGACCGGCCACCGGACCGATCCCAGAACCGGCCCCCGAACCGGCCCACGCCACCGCCGCGGGCCGGACCGCGGTGGTGACCGGCGGCGCCTCCGGGATCGGCCGGGCCGTCGCCCGGCGCCTCGCGGCCGACGGTCTGCGGGTCGCCGTCCTCGACATCGCTCCCGCCGGGGAGGGCTACGGCCTGACGGTCGACGTCACCGACCGGGCGCAGGTCGACAAGGCGATGGACGCGGTACGCGAACGTCTGGGCCCCGTCTCGGTCCTGGTCAACGCGGCCGGCAAGGACGGCTTCACCCGCTTCGCCGAGCTGTCCTTCGCGGACTGGCAGCGCGTCGTCGACATCAACCTCAACGGCGTCTTCCACTGCGTCCAGTCGGCCCTGCCGGACATGTGGGACGCCCGCTGGGGCCGGATCGTCAACATCTCCTCCAGCAGCACCCACTCCGGCCAGCCCTTCATGGCGCACTACGTCGCCGCCAAGTCCGCGGTGAACGGCCTGACGAAGTCCCTGGCGCTGGAACTCGGCCCGCGCGGCATCACCGTCAACGCGATCCCGCCCGGCTTCGTCGACACCCCGATGCTGCGCACCGCCGAGCGGCAGCGGCAGCTCGGCGGCTCCATCGAGGACCACATCGCGCGCACCCCGGTCCGCCGGGTCGGCCGCCCGGAGGACATCGCGGCCGCCTGCGCCTTCCTGGCGAGCGAGGAGGCCGGCTACATCACCGGCCAGATCCTCGGCGTGAACGGGGGGCGCAACACATGACGAGGCTGCCGCCGGTGCCGTACGAGGAATGGGACGCCGAGGCGCTGGGGCCGCTGACGGGCGGACGGAAGGTGCCGCCCTCCAACGCGCTGGGCCTCCTGGTCCACCACCCGGAACTGGCCAGGGCGTTCCTGACCTTCAACACCCATCTCCTGATGCGCAACTCGCTCCCGCCGAGAACACGGGAGCTGGTGATCCTGCGGGTGGCGTGGCGGCGGAGATGCCGGTACGAATGGGCGCAGCACTTGCTGATGGGACGTCAGGCAGGCGTCACGGAGGCGGAGTTGGAGGAGGTGCGAACCGGGGCGGGCACGCTCGTCAACCGGGCAGTGGACGAGCTGGACACCACCTCCACACTCAGCGACACGACCTACGAGGAGCTGGCAAAGCAACTGGACGAACACCAGCTCATGGACTTCGTCTTCACCGTCGGGGCGTACGGCACGCTGGCGATGGCGTTCAACAGCTTCGGGCTGGAGCTCGACGAGGGTCTTCCAGGCGGCGGGTTCGACGACCTCTGACTCCTTCCCCCATGCGGCCCCGCACGGGCGGAGGGTCGGCCGGGCCTTTCCCTCCGCCCGCCGCCGTCAACGGCACCGGCTCACCAGGCTCACCACGATGGCCAGCACGGTCAGCAACGGTCCCAGGGACACGAACGAGGCGAGGAGGCCGTGACGCAGCGCCTCCCACCCGTTGTCGCCCGCCCGCCGACTGATCCACACGATGCCTCCTCCGAAGAGGACGGTGGTCAGCGTGACGCAGCCGACCCACGGCAGCATGCTCGCCGCCAGGTTCCCCAGTGACAGCGCCTCGCACTCGCCGGCCAGGTCAATTCCGCTTCGCAATCAGACTCCTTTCGGGTCGTCGGACGCCTCGTGGCGTCACGACTCCCTTTCTCGCTCGTCCGAGGCGGTCCGACGGGCTCCGGAGCCCGCCCGGCCAGGAAAAGCGCTGATCAGAAGGCCTTTCCGAGAATTCCGGCCGGATCCGGAGCAGCACGGCGGACAACGGCGGCCGACACCTGGCACGGCGGAGGGTGCGGTACGTGCGGACGCTGCGGTAGAAAACAGGCGCCGCGCGGGAAGGGAGCCGCCACGATGTCACCAGCCAGTCCCGAGTTCGGGCGCCTTCTGAGCGACCTGTTCGAGCTGTGCGGAAGCCCCCCTCCCCTGCTCGAGGTCATGGGCAACACCAAAACGGTCTCGGGGTGGAAGAAGGGCACGCACGTCCCCCGTGCCGAGGCCCTGAACACCGCGCTGGCCCGTATGAAGCCGAGAGTGGGCTACTCCACGTGGCCCCGTGCGAAAACCCAGCGGTTCGACGGCATCGCGCGGCAGCTGCAGCTGATCAGCCGCACCCACCAGCACGAGGGCTACTCCGTGCTGAACCGGTTGCGGGGTCTGAGCGCCCAGGCATGGGAGGACGCCGCACAGCTCATCGAGCCGTGCGCGCTCTTCCCGCGCGGTGTACGCCTGGAGGAGCTGCACGTCCCGCGGTCACTGGAACAACGAGTCGTCACAGCCGCCCTCGATTCGCTGGGCGGACATCTCATCGCCGGTGAGCCGGGGTGCGGCAAGACGACCCTGCTGTGGAGCATCCACCGGATCCTCCTCGATCAGGAGGGCGTGGTGCCGATCCTGCTGAAGGCCTCCCATCTGATCGAGGCGCTCCACCCGGAGACCGCGGCTCGGGGCACCGCAGTGCCGGTCGAGGACATCGTCACCGCGGTGCGCTGTTGCCGCGCGGGCGGTCAGCGGGCCGTGGTGCTGGTCGACACACTGGACCTGCTGGTGCACGATCGCGACGGGGTGAGGGTGGTGAGCCGACTCCTGCGGGCCATGAAGGCACGCGACGTTCCGGTCGTCCTCACCTGTCGTCCTGGCGAGGCGGTCCTGCTGCGGTTCCCCGCCGAGGGGGACGACCACGAGGCCGGGCGGGACGGGGTGGACGACCTCGGCGGCTATCTCCAGGCGCAGCACACCCTCGGCTGGTACAACGCGGAAGAGCGGCGGGTAGCCATCTCCCGGCACGCCCAAGTGTTCTGCCCGGACTGGAAGTACGGTGCCGGAGCGGCAGCGAAGCTGGAGGCGGAGGTCCTCGGCGCCGTCTATCAGGACCTTCCCCTGCGGGAGGTCTGCGACAACCCGCTCTATCTGCGGCTCCTGTTCGACATCTACGCGCCCGCCGCACCGCTGCGTGAGGTTGACGTCGTCAGTCTGTTCGACCGGGTGCGAGAGATGCGCATCGAGCGCGACGCGCGCGCCGGACAGAGCGACGACCTGGGCGCCGCCCGGTGGGACCTCACCGCCACAGCCCGTGCGCTGGCCCGTTACATGCTGTCCGCGAACACCATCGAGTACCACCCGCGCGACGCCGGCGACGCCTTGCCGCGCCTGCTGCCCGGCACGACCTCCGAGCGCATCCGCGACGAGCTCGACGAGCTGCGTCGGCGCGGGATGCTGGCCGATGTCGAGGGGACCGGAGCCGTGCGCTTCTTCCACCAGACGTTCTTCGAGTACATGGCGGCCGACTATCTACGCGCCGCCGGCCTTGGTCTCGAGCTGGTCGAGCGCATGTGCCGGCAGCCCGAGGACCTCGTTCTGGCGGCGGTCGCGGGTCAACTCGTGCCACGGGCCACCCCGGGCACCGGTGACGACCTGCTGACTCCTCTGCTGAACGACGCACGTCTGGCCGACCGCGCCCTGGAGCTGTACGCCCAGATGCGTGACCCCGGTCCGGTCGCGACCGCGGCTCGCGCGGCGATGCGCGACGCTCCGGACGTGGCGGTACGGCGCTTCCTGCGAGTCCTGCCCGGGCAGCGCCACGGCGCGGGCCCCGACCGGTGGGTCGCGGACCTGCAGGCACTGTGGCCACTGACCGGACAACGACACGCCCTGCGCTACGAGTTGTTCGCCACCGTCTGTCGGCTGGCGCACCAGCACGCGGAGGCTGCGGTGGACTTCTGCGATGAGGAGGACCGTCTGTCCTGGTGGCTGACGCTGGAGCCGGACAACCTGACCGGCACGAAGGACGACTGGCTCGCCCTGCTGCGGGTCCTGCTGCCGCATGATGCGGACCGGACCGTGAGCTGGCTGGTCCAGGCGTGCGAGCCACTGTTGGAAGTGGGCCGCAACGGAGTGGTCGCCGAGGCGGTCGATCTGGTGCGCGAGGAAGTGGACCGGTCCGTCCCGCTCCCTCGGCGGGCCACGGTGCGCCGGGGGGCCGTCGCCAAGTGGGAGGAACTGCTGGCCAAGCCCATCGGCCATGCGAGCAGGAGCAGGACCGAGGTCGAGCAAGCGGTCGGCCGGCTGTGGGCGGCCTGTCACGCCGACGTGGACGCCGAGCGGGCCACCGTACTGCTCACCGAGGCGCTGGCCCGGGACGACGGCCGCGTGGCTCGGGCCCAGTTGTTCGGCGCAGGGCTCCTGGCCGCCAGGATCCCCGCGGAAAGCGCCCGGACCGTGATGGAAGACCTGCTGGAGCTGGCCGATCCCGCGGCACAGACCGTGGCACTCGCCCACGTCCTGGTGCCGACACTGCGGGGCACGCGAAACCCTCTGCGGGACGAGGTGGAGCAAGCGTGCCGTACCGCCCTGGCGCGGCTTCCCTGTCCCCCCTACGAGTCCGGAGGGCGGCGCGCCCGGCCGACCTGGCTCGCCGATGTGGTCGAGAAATCGGGCATCGCCGGCGACCGCCTGCTGGCTGTCCTGCCCGAGGACCCGCCGCTCGAGGTGTGGCTGGACTCCAGGGGTCTGGCGAAGCTTGTGGTGCGAGCCGCGGCGGCCGGGCATCCCGGCGCACGGGCGGCCGTCTGTGCCTGGGCTGCCGGCCGTACCGTTGACAAGGCGGGGGCCAGCCAGGTGCGTACGGATCTCAAGGCACTCCTGGGCGAACGACCGGACGCACTCCCCCTGCTCATCGAGGACGCCGCCCGCCGAGGCGCCGGCGCGCTGGCGGATGTCCTCAAGACCGCGGGCCGAGCCGGCCGGGCCCCGGACGACACCACGGTGGAGCGGCTCGTCGTCCCCGTCCTCGACGACACGGGGCAGGACAGGACGGAGCGGCTGCACCTGTGGCGGGCGCTGATCACCTACTGCGCGCGGCAGCCGCCCGCACCCGACGCGGCGGCCCGCACCCTGGCCGGGCTGGAGCCCGGCACGACCGACCACTCGGTGGCCTTGAGGCTCGTCGAGGCCGCCGTCGTCCAGGGGAGTTGGACGTGGGAGGCCACGGCGCCCCTGCGGACCCGCCTGGTCGCAGAGATCGGCCGCTTCCCCGAGCGACGGAAGGGAGCGCCGTCCCCGCACCGGGCGCTGGCAATGACCCATGCCCGGCTCGCCCCGTTGGACACGGCCGAGCAGCGGCAGAACGTCCTGTCGACGGTACTGGACCTGCTGTTGCCGACCGGCGAGGACCTCTCGAGCATCGACACGCAGGAGGTCCGCGAGCTCGCCGGCCTGCTGAGGAGGGTCACCCCAGTGCGCCCTGAGGACGCCGCCGAGACACTGACCGCCGCCTCGCTGCGGCTCGCCGCCCGCCCCAACTCCGTGACCAACGACTTCACCGCCTATGTCAGTGACGTAGTGGGCGACCTGCTCGAAGCACTCGGGGTCACCGCCCGCAAGAACCTGGTCTTGGCGCTGGTGCGCGGCGAGACCGCCCTGGCCTGCCGCACGATCAACATCTACGGAGTGCTGAGCGATCTGACAGTGGGCCGGCCCCCGGTCTGGTTCCGCAAGCTCGGTCACGACCTCGAGGTCGCACCGAGTGTCCGTGCCGAGGTCGACCACCGTCTGCGTCTCCACGCACGCGTGCGTTGCGGCGGGCCGTGGCCGGAACTCATGACATTCGCCTGACCCGCTCCTTCATCTCGTCCAGCCGGGTCAGGATCGGGAAGCCGTCCACGCTCAGGGCGTTGCCGTGGCCGGTCTGGTGGATGTCGAAGACGGACTGCAGGGCGGCGTAGAAGCCCTGCACGTCCAGGGTCTGGTTGACGGCGCGCTTGGCCTGGCGGAGCCCGAAGGGAGGCATGCGCGCGATCCGCCGGGCCAACTCCATAGCCGCCGGGTCGAGTTCGTCCAGGGGCACCACCTTGTTGACCATGCCCACCTGTTCGGCCTCGCGAGCGGTGAGCGGCCGGCCGGTGAAGAGGATCTCCTTCGCCTTGCGCGGGCCCAGCTCCCAGGTGTGGCCGTGGTACTCGACCCCGCCGATGCCCATGTGGACCACCGGGTCGGAGAACTCGGCGTTCTCGGCGGCCACGATCAGGTCGCAGGGCCAGCAGAGCATCAGGCCGGCGGCGATGCACTTGCCCTGGACGGCGGCGATGGTGGGCTTGGGGAGGTTGCGCCACTTCAGCGAGTACTCCAGGTAGCGGCGGGTCTCGGCGTCGTAGATCCACTCCAGGGTGATCTCGCCGGGGCCGGGCCAGCGGTCCTTGAGGTCGTGTCCGGCGGAGAAGTGGCGGCCGTTGGCGCGCAGGACGACGACCCGGACGTCCTCGTCGCGCGCCGCGCGGGTGAACGCCGCGTCGAGGTCGTCGAGGAGGGCCATGGTCTGGGCGTTGGCCGCCTCGGGCCGGTTGAGGCTGATGGTCGCGATGCCGTCCTCGGCCTCGTAAAGGATCTGGTCCATGCGGCTGGCTCCTGAAGGGGTGGTCAGCGGGGCAGGCCGAGGACGCGCTCGGCGATGATGTTGCGCTGGATCTCGCTGGTGCCGCCCGCGATGGTGCCGGCGAAGCTGCGCGCGTACCGCTCGAACCAGCTGGAGACGAAGGCCTCGTTGTTCATGTGGTGGTACGGGCCGGTCAGCGCCGGATGCGGCAGCGCGCCCGCGCCGTGCGCCTCCAGGGCGTGCAGCGAGGCGTTCTGGACGGCCTCGGAACCCAGCAGTTTCAGCACGGAGATCTCGGCCGGGTCGCGGTCCTGGCCCAGCTGCCGGTGGCCGAGGAGGCGCAGCGCCTGGAGGTCCATCTGGAGCGTGGCGTACCACTCCTGGTCGCCGCCCGCGCCGGCCGCGTCGCGCACCAGGTCCTCCAGGCGTTCGGCGTACGACAGCCAGAGCAGGGTGCGTTCGTGTCCGAGGGAGCCGTTCGCCACCCGCCAGCCCTCGTTCAGGGGGCCGACGAGGTTCTCGCGGGGCACCCGGACGCCGGTGAGGAACACCTCGTTGAAGTCGAGGTCGTCCTCGGCGGCGATGGAGCCGAAGGGGCGGCGGACGACGCCCTCGCTGTCCGTGGGGATCAGCAGGGCGCTGATCCCCCGGTGCCTGGGCGCGTCGGGGTCGGTGCGGACGAAGGTGAGCAGGACGTCGGCGTCATGGGCGCCGGAGGTCCAGATCTTCTGGCCGTCGACGACGAAGGCGTCCCCGTCGAGGACGGCGCGGGTGCGCAGGGAGGCCAGGTCGGAGCCCGCCTCCGGTTCGCTCATGCCGAGCGCGGCGGTGATCTCGGCGCGCAGGATCGGCACGGCCCAGCGGGACTTCTGCTCCTCGCTGCCGAAGGTGAGGAGGGAGGCTGCGACGATGCCCAGGCCCTGCGGGTTGAAGCTGTGGTAGATGCGGCGGTGGGCCAGTTCCTCCAGCTGGGCGAGCTGTTGCGGGAGGGTCGCGTGGCGGCCGCCGTACTCGGGAGGCTGACCGGGGAGCAGCCAGCCGTGCTCGAAGAGGGTCCGCTGCCAGCGGCGGGCCCACTCGGGGACGTGGGCGCTGGAGCGGGAGCGTTCCCGGGCCTCGGCCTCGGCGGGCAGGCGGGCGTCGAGGAACGCGGCGAACTCGGCGCGGAACCGGGCCACTTCGGGATCGTCGGCCAGCCTCATCATGGGAGCAGCGCCTTCCGGTGGGCGGACGCGGTGCCGAGGAGCAGGTCGCAGGCCTGGGCCCGCTTCAGGTGGAACTGCAGCTCGTTCTCCCAGGTGAAGCCCATCGCGCCGAAGAGCTGCAGTCCGTGCCGGAAGACCAGGCGCTGGCACTCCCCCGCGGCCGCCTTGGCCATGTGCGCGGCGCGGGTGCGGCGGGGGTCGTCCTCGGCGATGGTCAGGGCGGCGAAGTGGGTGAGCGCTCGGGCGCGTTCGATCGCCACGTGCATGTCGGCGGCCTTGTGCTTGACGGCCTGGAAGGAGCCGAGCGGTCGCCCGAACTGCACCCGCTGCTTCACATGGGCCAGGACGAGGTCGAGGACCCGGCGGCAGGCTCCGACCGCGGTCGCGGCGAGCCCGGTGAGCGCCAGCTCCGGTATGCGGGCGGAGAGTGCGCCGGGGTGGTGGACCCGGGCCACATGCAGCTGCGGGTCGAGGACGGGGATCCGTACGGCGGCCAGCTCGGTGCCGCGTACGACGGAGACGCCGTCCGGGGTGAGCAGGGCGACCTCGTCGGCGCGGTCGGCGTCCAGGACGTGGTGTCCGAGGCCGTCGAAGACCGCGGTGCCACTGCCCTCGGGGAGCCGGCCGGTCAGCGGGGCGAACCAGGTGGCGGTGGCCAGGAACGGGGTGGGGTCGGCGACGTAGCCCAACTCCTCCAGGACGATGGTGAGTTCCAGCGGAGGCGCCTCCAGCCAGCCCAGCCCCACGTACGTGTCCCACTGCTGGTCCTGCGGCCGGCCGCGCACCTTGGCGACCGTCTCGCGCACCGTGCGCCGCAGCAGCCGCTGCTCGTCGTCGAGTTCGAACTCCACGCCCGGCCTCCGCCCTCTCGCCGCCGTCAGGCCGGATGAGAATAACATTCTCGCTATGAGGAAGTAAGAGTCTTGTTTCCGAGACAGCGCAATTCGGTAGGGGGAGTGCCCCGTCTTTTCACATACGTGGAGTACCGTTCTACCCATGAGTGCCGTCCCCGTAGAACCGGTCGAGACACCCGAGCCCGCCTGGCGGCAGCGCGCCGTCGAGCGGTCCACGCGCGCCGCGAAGCTCCGCGCCGAGCAACGCGTGCAGCGCTTCCTGGACGCGGCCCAGGAGCTGATCGCCGACAAGGGCACCACGGACTTCACCGTTCAGGAGGTCGTGGAGCGTTCCCGTCAGTCGCTGCGCAGCTTCTACCAGCACTTCGACGGGAAGCACGAGCTGCTGCTCGCCCTGTTCGAGGACGCGCTGTCCCGGTCGGCCACACAGATCCGCGAGGCCTCGGCCGCCGGACGCGACCCGCTGGACAAGCTCCGGATCGCGGTCGATCTGCTCTACCACTCCTCCGAGCCCAGGGCGGGCGCGCAGTCCCCGCTGTTCACCGACTTCGCCATCCAGCTGCTCGTCAGCCATCCCGACCAGGTGGCCACCGCCCACCTTCCGCTGCTCGGCTTCTTCACCGAGCTGGTCGAGGAGGCCGTGGCGGCGGGCCAGGCCGTCTCCCCCAAGCCGCGCCGCACCGCCTCCCTGATCATGCAGACCGCGATGTTCACCGCCCGGGCCCCCTCCGCACCGGTCGGCGCGCATCCGTCGCCGATCTCCGCCGAGGAGGTGTGGGCGTTCTGCCTGGGCGGCATCACGGGCGGGGCGACCACGGGCACCGAGACGGATCAGGCGCCGCAGGCGCCCGCCAAGAAGACGGCCACCGCACGCAGGACGACCACCCGCACCACCACGGCCAAGACGCCTCGCGGCAAGGCCTGACCGGCCCCCGAACCACCGGGCCGGGCCCGACCGGCTCCCGAACCGCCGAAAGGCCGCCTCAACCACCGGAAGGCCGCCTCGTGATCACACGAGGCGGCCCCCTTCGTCCTGTCCCTCAGGCCCCCAGGGAGTCCAGCACCCGCCGAGAACCCTGCACCGCCGTCCGCTGCATCAGATCCACCACGCCCCTGATTCCCGCCAACTCCGACCCGCCCCCGGCCCGGCCGGGCCCGCCGTGCCGCAGCGCGGGCAGCGGTGAACCGTGGCCGGTGGTCTGCCCCATGGTGAGCGAGTCGAGCACATGCAGCCGGCCGTGCCAGGCGGCCGTCTCCGCCACGAACCCGGTGGTCCACGGGACGTCGTCGCTCACCACGGACGCGGCGAGGCTGCCGCGCCCGCGCGCCAGGAGATCCGCCGCGTGCCCGGTGTCGCGGTACGCCAGCACGGTCGCCGCCGGCCCGAACGGCTCGACCTCGTGCGGCGCGGCGGCCTCCGGGTCGGCGGAGACGAGAAGGGTGTCGAGGAAGGCCCCCCGCTCGGGGTCGGCGTCGACCGCCCGCACCTTCTCCGGGTCGCCGTGCACGAACCGCCCGGACTCGGCGATCCGGCGCACGGCCCGCCGTACGTCGTCGCGCTGGGCCAGGCTGACGACGGCGCCCATCCGGACGCCCTCGGCGGCGGGGTTGCCGACGGTCACCCCGGCGAGCTCCGCGGAGATCGCGTCGAGGGCGGCGGACTCGTGTTCGCGGGGGACGAGGACGCGGCGGATCGCGGTGCACTTCTGGCCCGCCTTGACCGTCATCTCGGTCACCACCTCGCGCACGAAAGCGTCGAACAGCGGCGAGCCCGGGGCGACGTCCGGGGCCAGGACGATCGCGTTGACGGAGTCCGCCTCCGCGTTGAAACGGACCGAGCGGGCCACCAGACGGGGATGGGTGCGCAGGGTCTCGGCGGTGGCGGCGGAGCCCGTGAAGGAGAGGACGTCCTGTTCGCCGAGCAGGTCGAGGGCCGGCCGTACGGAGCCGACGACCAGCTGGAGCGCCCCCGGCGGCAGCACTCCTGCCTCGGTCACGATCCGGACCAGGTGCTCGGTGAGGTACGCGGTCGGGGTGGCCGGCTTCACCACGCTCGGCATGCCCGCCAGGACGGCCTGCGCGAGCTTCTCCAGCGGCGCCCAGACGGGGAAGTTGAAGGCGTTCACCTGGAGCATCAGGCCCGGGGAGGGAGTGACGAGATGGACGCCCAGGAAGTCCTCGCCGCGGGCGAGGCGTTCGGCGGGGCCCTCGACCAGCTGCGGCGCGTCCGGCAGCTCGGCCCGGGCCCGGGCGGCGTAGTCGCGCAGGACGCGGATGCCGCCGTCGACGTCGTAGCGGGCGTCGTTCAGGGTGGCTCCGGCGCGGGCGGAGAGGACGTAGAGCTCCTCGCGGCGGGCGCGGACGGCGGCGGCGACGGCGTCCAGGAGGCCGGCCCGCCCGTGGAAGGTCAGGGCCCGCAGCGCGGGGCCGCCGACCCGGCGGGCGTGGCCGAACGCCCCGTCGAGGTCGAGGCCGGCGGAGGAGACACGGCAGACCAGGTCCCCGGTGACCGCGTCGTGCACGTCGGTCGCGGACCCGTCCGTGGCGGTGGGGGTGACCCAGGTGTCCTGCAGATGGCTCTGGAGCATGGGAAGCGGCCCGCTTTCTTGGAGAACGTCAGACTCTCTTCGTGAACGTCACAGGGGAGGGGCGTGCCTTACGGGACCGGGTGGTGGCCCCAGATGTCGGCGGTGTAGACGCGGCTGACCCAGGTGCTCTCGTCGACCTGCACGCCGCCCGCGCCGATCTCGATGCCGAAGCCGGCCGGCGAGGTCATGTAGAAGGAGAACATCCCGTCGTTGGCGTGCTTGCCGAGCGTGGCCATCAGCCTCACGTCGTGCTCGCGCGTGCGGTCGAGGGCGCGGCCGACCTCCTCGGGACTGCTCACCTCGCACAGGATGTGGTGTGTGCCCTCGTTCTTGTACGACCGGATGAAGGCGATGCTGTGGTGCCTCGGGTTGCAGCCGAGGAAGTAGAACGTGCCCCAGGGGTAGTCGGCGGTGTCGCTGAGCCGGAAGCCCAGGACGTCGCAGTAGAAGTCCACCGCCTCCTGCACGTGCGGTGTCTTCATCACCACGTGTCCGAGCCCCTGCTCGCCGGTCACGAAGTCGACGCCGAGCGGTGACACGAACTGGGTGGGGGCCAGCCGGCGGCCGCAGAACAGCTCCGTGCGGATGCCGAGCGGGCCGGTGAAGTGCACCATCCGGGCCACCTGGCGGTCCCGGCACTCCTCGTCGGTGCCGACGGACACGTCGACGCCGGCCTCCTTCAGGCGCACCGTCATCTCGTCGATCGCGGCCGGGTCGCGGACCTCCCAGCCGATGACCGTCACGCCGCCGGTCTCCGCCTCGGACAGCCACATACGGAACGGGTGCTGGTCCATGCGCAGGCGGTAGCGGGCGGCACCCTCCGGCTCCCCGGGCTCCCCGGGCTCCCCGGGCTCGACCGCGAGGCCTATCACCGTGCGGGCGTACTCCGCCCATGCTGTCGGGTCGGGAGCGCCGATGCCCACGTACCCCAGGCTCTGGATCGTCATGGCGAAGACGGTATTTGTTAGACCCTTGACGGTCAAGGGTCATACGAATACGTTGACGCCATCGAGCCGAGGAGGTCTCCGATGTCGGGAGAAGTGCCCGAGAAGGCCCGCCTGCAGCCCGTCGACGAGAGCGAGCTGCACGAGAAGACACTGGCGTCGCTGGCGCCGTACCGCGATCAGGACGGCCGGATCTACACGATCTGGGCGACCCTCGCGCACCACGAGGACGCGCTGCGCCGCTTCATCGTCTTCGGCAACCACGTGCTGGGGAAGAACACCCTGCCGCTGCCGTCCCGGGAGCTGATGATCCTCCGGATCGCGGCCCGTGCGCAGGCCGCGTACGAGTGGGACCAGCACGTACGGATCGCCCGCCGCGCCGGGCTCACCGACGCCACGATCCTGGCCGCCGCGAACGGCGACCGGGACGGCCTGGACGAGCTCGACCGGGTGCTGCTCGCCGCCACCGACTCGCTCCTGGACCACCAGGGCGTCGACGACGCGCTGTGGGGCCGGCTGACCGAGCACCTGAGCACCGAGCAGGTCATCGACGTCCTCTACACCGTCGGCCAGTACCTGACCATCGCCACCGTCATCAACACGCTCGGGGTCCAGGTGGAGGGCGAACTCGCCCTGCCCCTCCCCCTCCCCCGCGACCAGAAGGAAGAAGCCGCATGAAGCTCGCCAACCTCGCCGGCCGCCCGGTCGTCGTCCGCGACGACCTCGCCCTCGACATCGCGGACGCCAGCAAGGGAGCGATCGAGCCGCGCCCGGAGGTGCTCTCCGACCTCGCCCTCCACGACGAGCTGCGCGCCCTCGCCGAGCGCGCCGCCGAGGCCGACTGGAAGCCGTTCGACCGGCGTGACCTGGGCCGGGTCGCCAAGCCGTACAAGGCGATCGGGGTCGCGCTGAACTACCGGGCGCACGCCGAGGAGTCCAATCTGCCCGTCCCGGACGAGCCGTCGGTGTTCGCGAAGTTCGCCTCGTCCGTGGTCGGCCCCTACGACGCGATCGTGGTGGAGCCGCAGTACGACAAGGTGGACTACGAGGCCGAGCTGGTGGTGGTCATGGGCAGGGAGGGCAAGAACATCCCCGAGGCCGACGCGTGGTCGTACGTCGCCGGCGTCACCGCGGGCCAGGACATCTCCGACCGCAAGGAGCAGTGGCGCAAGCCGATCAACCAGTTCACGCTGCCGAAGTCGTACGACACCTTCAGCCCGATCGGCCCGTACCTGGTGACGCTCGACGAGTTCGCCGACCCCGACGACATCGAGGTGGCCGGCTGGGTCGACGACCTGGAGGTCCAGCGGGGCCGTACCTCGGACCTCATCTTCAGCGTGCCGCAGCTGATCGCCTGGCTGTCGAAGCGGGTGACGTTCGAGCCCGGCGACCTGATCTTCACGGGCACTCCGGCCGGCTGCGGCGTCCGCCGCACTCCTCGCCTCTACCTCACCGAAGGTAAGGTCCTGCGGACCGAGGTGACAGGTGTGGGCACCATGGTCAATCCGGTCGTCGCCGGCTGATGCCGGTCCGGCCGGCCGAGGAAGGGTGGGACATCGTGACGGACACCGTGCGGGACGCGGCCGCGGGCGCCAGCCGGACCCGGGAGTTCTCCGAACTCCTGCGCCATCACCATCGTGAGCTGGGCACGACCGATCCCCGGGACCTCGACGCGATCGAGATGGTCACCGACCTCACCCGGCTCGAAGCGCGGCTGACCAAGGACTTCGAGAAGCACGTCCACCGGCCCCTCGGGCTGACCTGGGCGGGCTTCCGGATCCTGAACGCCCTGTGGGTCTACGGCCCGCTCGCCCAGCAGGACATCGGGCGGGTCTCCGGCTCCACCCGGGCCAGCATCTCCAGCGCGCTCGCCACGCTGGAGAGCCGTGGCCTGGTGGCGCGCGAACGGGTGGAGACCGACCGCCGTCAGCTGACGGTCGAGCTCACCGCCGAGGGCCGCGAGACCCTGCGGCAGGCCATCGAGGCCCAGACGCGGCGCGAGCGCGCCTGGACCGGTGTCCTGCGCGACGACCAGCTCAGTGAGCTGGTGCATCTCTTGCGTACGCTGGTCAACCAGGAGACCCCGGCCGACGACGCCTGAGCCGGGGCCGGCCCCCGCGCGGAGCCCTCGTGGCACACCCGCGGCCGGGCGACTCCCGAGATCGTAAGAACTTTTACCGTCAGACCTCTAACGAATTCCCCCCGAGGCCCTTTAACGTTCAGCCACCTTCCCCTGACGCCCCCGCGTCGGTTTCTCAAAGGAGAGAATCATGGTCCGTCGTGTCGTCACCGGTGTCAGCCCCAGCGGCAAGCCCGTGATCGTCAGTGACGGCGAGCCGCCGCGCACCCGTCAGTTCACCCACACCCCCGGCTTCGCCCGGTCCGTCGTGTGGAACACGGCCTTCCCCGCCGCCCCCTCCGACGACCCGACGGCGGATGTCACCCACTTCATACCGGGCCCGGGCGAGACGATCGCGCTGACAGTCAGCTTCGCGCCGGGCAGCGTCTACGCCGACCCGTCCTGGGACCCGGCCGCCGCGGCCGCCGAGCAGCTGGAGGCCAGCCCCGGCCTCGCCGAGCTCTTCGAGCCCGACAACCCGGGCATGCACACCACCCCGACCGTCGACTACGGCGTCGTCCTGACCGGTGAGATCGTCCTCGACCTCGACGGCGGCGAGACGGCGGTCCTGAAGCCCGGTGACCTCGTCGTGCAGAACGCCACCCGGCACGCCTGGCGCAACAACGGCACCGAGCCCGCCACGATGTTCTTCGTCCTGATCGGCTCGGGCGGCACCTCGTGAGCCCGGTGACGACGGCCGCCCCCGGCGCCCCGGTCGTCGACCTCGACCTCGACGACCTGCGCCGCGACCCCTACCCCGCCTACGCGGAGCTGCGCCGCACCGCACCGCTCGCCTGGGTCCCCTCGGTCGGCCGGCACCTGCTGACCCGCTACGAGGACATCGTCCACGCGGAGAAGCTCCCCGAGGTGTTCTCCTCCCGTGAGGAGGGCTCGCTGCTGCTGCGCACGGTCGGCCCGAACATGCTCCGCGAGGACGACCCGCACCACCGCAGGCTGCGCTCGGCCGCCGAGCCGCCCACCCGCCCCCGCCAGGTCCGCGACCTGTGGGCGGCCTCCTTCGAGCGCACCGCGCACGAACTGCTCGACCGGATCGCCGGGCGCGGCGAGGCCGACCTGATCGCCGACTTCGCCGAACCGCTCGTCGCCGCCAATCTGGCGCTGGTCCTGGGTCTGCGCACGGCGAGCGCCGAGTCCGCCGAGAAGATCGCCGACTGGTCGCGGGCGATGATGGCCGGCAACAGCAACTACGCCGACGACCCCGGCATCTGGCTGCGCGCCGAGCGGGCCACCCGCGCGATCGAGGACGCGGTGGCCGAGGCCGCCGAGGCCGCGCGGCGCGAGCCCGACGGTTCGGTGATCTCCTCCATGGTCCACGCGGACGTGGAACTCCTCGAGATCCAGAACAACGTCAAGGTCATCATCGGCGGGGGCGTCAACGAACCCCGGGACGTCTTCGGGGTGGGCGCCTGGGCGCTGCTGGACCGCCCCGCCGTGCTGGACCGGGTCCTGGCGGATCCGGCGAGCTGGAAGCGGGTCTTCGAGGAGACGGCCCGCTGGGTCTCACCGATCGGCATGTACCCGCGCCAGCTCACCCAGGACTACGAGATCGCCGGGGTGACCCTCCCCGCCGGCAGCCGCGTGGCGCTGGTCATCGCCTCCGGCAACCGGGACGAGTCGGTGTTCGAGCGGGCCGAGGAGTTCGACCTCGACCGGCCGCACCGCCCGCACCTCGCCTTCGGCGGCGGTCCGCACTTCTGCATGGGCGCGTGGGTCGCGCGCCACGAGGTCAGCGCCATCGCCTGGCCCCTGGTCTTCAGCCGTCTCAAGGAACTGCGCCTCGCCGAGGGCGCCGACGCGTGCATGGACGGCTGGGTGTTCCGCGGACCGACCTCGCTGAACGTCACCTGGCAAGCAGCCTGAGCCGTCCCCATCGGGAGGACTTCATGCCCACCATCATCTTCCAGTTGCCCGACGGGACCGAACGCAAGGTCGTCGCCGCGTCGGGGACCGCGCTCATGCAGGCGGCCGTCTCGAACGGCGTCCAGGGCATCGTCGCCGAGTGCGGCGGCAACGCCTCCTGCGCCACCTGCCACGTCTACGTCGACCCGGCGCAGACCGAGCCGGCGGGCCCGCCGAACGACGTCGAGGACGAGATGCTGGACTTCACCGCCGCGGAACGCCGGCCCACCAGTCGGCTCAGCTGCCAGATCCAGCTCTCCGACGCCCTGGACGGACTGGTCGTCCACATCCCCGAGGAGCAGGTGTGAGCGCGGGTGTGGTGATCGTGGGCGGCGGGCAGGCCGGTTTCAGCGTCGCCTCAACACTGCGCGCCTGCGGCTACGAGGGTCCGGTCACCGTGTGCGCCGCCGAGCCCCATCTGCCGTACCAGCGGCCGCCGTTGTCGAAGAAGGCCCACACCGAGCCGGACGACCTGCGGGTGTCACTGGTCCCGGAGACCTTCTACGCCGAGCGGGACATCGACCTGCGGCTCGGTGACGGCGTCGTGGCCCTCGACCCGGCGGCGCGCACGGTCCTCACCCGCTCCGGGACGAGCGTCCCGTACGCCCACCTGGTGCTGGCGACCGGGGCCCGCAACCGGCCGCTGCCCGTGCCCGGCGCGGACCTCGGCGGCGTCCACGCCCTGCGTTCCCTCGACGACGCGCTGGCCGTCGGCCGGGCGCTCGCGACGGCCCGGGACGTGGTCGTCGTCGGCGGCGGCTTCATCGGCCTGGAGCTGGCCCAGGTGGCCCGCGCCCGGGGCGCCCGGGTCACCGTCGTGGAACTCGCCGACCGGCTGCTGAGCCGGGCGCTGTCCGCCGAGGTGGAACCCCAGGTGCGCGAGCGGCACGAACGGGCGGGCGTACGCGTCCTCACCGGGACCGCCGTACGGGCCCTGGAGGGCTCCGGCCGGGTCGAGCGGGTCGTCACCTCGGACGCCGTCCTCCCCGCGGACCTCGTGGTGTACGGCATCGGCGCCGCGCCCCGCGACGAACTGGCCCGGGACGCCGGCCTCGCCGTGGACGACGGCGTGCTCGTCGACGAGCGGCTCCGCTCGGTCTCCGACCCGCGGATCTCCGCCGTCGGCGACTGCGCCCGCCACCCCCATCCGCACGCGGACGGGCCGGTGCGGCTGGAGTCGGTGCAGAACGCCACCGACCAGGGGGCGCTGGTCGGCCGGCGCATCGCCGGGCAGCCGCCGGCGCCGTACACGAGCCTGCCGTGGTTCTGGAGCGACCAGGGGGACATCAAACTGCAGATCGCCGGGTTGCGGGCGCCCTCCGACGACGTACGCCTGACGGTCGGCGACGCGCCCGAGCGGCTGGCCGCGTACGCCTTCCGGGACGGGCTGCTGGTGGCCGTGGAGACCCTGAACTGGCCCGCCGAGCACCTGGCCGCCCGCCGGCTGCTCGAACGCCGGACCCCGGTGTCCGCCGCCGACCTGGCCGGGACGACCCTCGGCTCGCTCGCCCGGGCAAGACGCGCGGCGGAGGTGCGGGCATGACGCGTACCTTCGGCGCTCACCTGACCGCCGCCGCGGCCGAGGCCGCTTCCCGGACCGCCCTCGTCTTCCAGGACCGCTCCTGGACCTACGCCGAGCTGGACCTGGCGGTCCGGCGGACCGTGGCCCGCCTCGACAAGTACGGGGTGCGCAGGGGCGACCGGGTGGTGATGCAGGGCGCGGCCCGGCCGGAGGCCCTGATCACGCTGTTCGCGGTGACCCGGATGGGGGCGGTGCTGGTGCCCCTGCACCCGCAGGTGACCGGCGGCGAGCTCGCGGTGGTGTGCGACGAGACCCGGCCGGCGGCCGTGGTCGCCGACGAGGGCTTCCCGGCGGGTACGGGGCTGCGGCTGGCCTGGGAGGAACTCCACCCGGTCGGGGACGAGGGGCCCGAGGACTGCTCCTGGGATCCCCCGTCCGGCTCCGACGTCGCGGTCATCGCGTTCACCTCCGGCACCTCCGGCCGGCCCAAGGGCGTCGCGCTGACCCACGACAACCTGCACTGGAGCATGGTCAACGGCCTGGCCCGGCTGCCCTTCGGCGAGACCGACACCGCGCTGGTGTCGACCCCGCTGGCCCATGTCGCCGTCCTGGGCGGGCTCCCGCAGTACACCTGGGCGCGGCGCGGGACGGTGATCCTGGCCCCGCGCTTCGACCCCGACCTGTTCGTCGACCTGGTCCGCGACCACGGGGTGACGTGCGCCTTCGCGGTGCCCGCGATGTCCGCCCTGCTGGCCCGCCACCCCCGGTTCGACGGCGCCGACCTGGACACCCTGCGCTGGATCCTGTCCGGCGGGTCCCCGGCACAGACCGCCACCCGCGAGCGGTTCCGGGCCCGCGGGATCGGTGTGGTCAACTCCTACGGTCTGACGGAGACCGCGGCCGGGGTGACCTACTCGGCGCCCGACGAACCGGCGACCTCCACGGGCTCACCCGTCCCCGAGGTCGAGCTGACGGTCGTGGACGCGACCGGCGCGCCCGCGCCGGCCGGTACGCCCGGTGAGATCTGGGTGCGCGGTCCCTCGGTGGCCGCCGTGTACTGGACCGCGGCCGGACCGGTGCCGGTGACCGACGGCGCGGGCTGGTTCCACTCCGGGGACCGCGGGCTGTTCGACGACGAGGGCCGCCTCTCGGTCGTCGGACGGCTCAAGGACACCATCATCACCGGCGGGGAGAACGTCGACCCCGCCGAGGTCGAGAACGCCCTCGCCGACCTGCCGGGCGTCGTCGAGGTCGCGGTGTCCGGGGCTCCGGACCCCGTCTGGGGCGAGGTCGTGACCGCCTTCCTCGTCACCGGGTCCGGCCGTCCGACCCTGGACGACGTACGGGGTCATCTCGACGGCCGGCTCGCCCGGCACAAGTGGCCGCGCCGCCTGTGCGTCGTGCCCGCCCTGCCCCGCGGGGCGACCGGAAAGCTGCAGCGGGCGCGCCTCGCGACGCTGCTGGACGACTGACCGCATCTCCCGACAACTTCCAGGGACCGCACCGCCGCCGGTGCCGTCTCTCCCACCCATACCCTTGAGGAGACGCCATGAGTGCGACCATGCGAGCCGCGCGGATGCACCACGTCGGCGAGCCGATGAAGCTCGAGGAACTGCCCGTTCCCGAGCCCGGCCGTGGTGATGTCCGCGTGGCCGTCCACGCCGTCAACATCGTCCCCAATCTCGCCAACATCCTGAACATGTGGACCACGTGGTTCCCGCACAGCCCGCTGCCCACCCTGCCGGCGATCTTCGGTCTGGACCCGGCCGGGGTGATCGAGGCGGTCGGCGAGGGCGTCGAGGGCTTCGAGGTCGGCGACCGGGTGTACGTCAACCCGGGCCGCTCCTGCGGCTCCTGTCGCTCCTGCCGCAGCGGCGACTCGATCAACTGCGCCAGCTACGCCTTCGCCGGCTACTTCGGCTTCTCCCCCACCGCCATCCACCTGCTCGACCGCTACCAGGGCGGCCTCGCCGAGTACATGGTGGCCCCGGCGTACAGCCTGGTGAAACTGCCGGACAACCTGTCCTTCGAGGCCGCCGCCCGCTTCGGCTACATCGGCACGATGTACTCGGCGCTGCGCAAGGCCGAGGCCGGTCCGGGCAAGACCGTCCTCGTCAACGGCATCAGCGGCACCCTGGGCATCGCCGCCGCGCTCCTCGCGCCCGCCATGGGCCTCACCCATGTGTACGGCACCGGCCGGGACAAGGACCTGCTCGAGAAGGTCTCCAAGCTGGCGGGCGGCCGGCTGCGGCTGCACTCCCTCGACGACGGCCCGCTCGACGACTGGATCCGCGAGGAGACCGGCGGCCACGGCGCCGACATCTACATCGACGCCCTCGGCCCGGGCGCCCCGCACGAGACGTTCCGGGCGGGCATGCGGGCGATGGCCCGCGGCGGCATCGCGGTCAACATCGGTGCCGTCGCCGGTGATCTGCCGATCGACATCCACCGGATGATGGACCAGCAGCTGCGGCTGATCGGCTCGGCGTGGTTCACCTCCGCCGAGGGCCAGACCATGGCCGACATGGTGGGGGCCGGCCTGCTGGACCTGAGCCCGCTGGAGCACCACGTGTACCCCCTGGAGCAGGTCAACGAGGCCATCGGCGGGTTCGCCGTGCGCAACGGCGGCTTCAGCAACTTCATCATCAGCCCGACGGCCACGGTCTGACCGTCCCCCTCTCACAGGATCTCTGGAGACTCCGATGCATGCTCAGCGCGCCGGGCGCCCGGCCGACCCCCTCGACCTCCTGGAACTCGACAGCCTGCTCACACCGGACGAGCGCGCCGTGCGCGACGCGGTCCGCACCTTCTGCGACCGGCGCGTCGACCCCTTCGTCGCCGAGTGGTTCGAGCGGGGGGAGATCGAGGACATCCGCGGGCTCACCAAGGAACTCGGTGAACTCGGCCTGCTGGGCATGCATCTGGAGGGCTACGGCTGCGCCGGGATGAGCGCGGTCGACTACGGCCTGGCCTGTCTGGAACTGGAGGCGAGCGACTCCGGGCTGCGCTCCCTGGTCTCGGTGCAGGGCTCCCTGGCCATGTACGCGATCCACGCGTTCGGCTCCGAGGAGCAGAAGGAGGAGTGGCTGCCGCGGATGGCTGCGGGTACGGCGATCGGCTGCTTCGGCCTCACCGAGCCCGACTCCGGCTCCGACCCCGGCAGTATGCGGACCGCCGCCCGCCGCGACGGTGGGGGCACCTCCCGCTCGAGCGAAGCCGAGAGTGGGGGAGACTGGGTGCTCGACGGCCGCAAGATGTGGATCACCAACGGTTCGGTCGCCGACGTCGCCGTGGTCTGGGCGCGTACGGACGACGGCATCCGCGGTTTCGTCGTCCCGACCGACACACCCGGTTTCTCGGCGCCCGCGATCAAGCACAAGATGTCACTGCGGGCATCGGTGACCAGCGAGCTGGTCCTGGACTCCGTACGGCTGCCGGGCAGTGCCGTGCTGCCGGACGTACGGGGGCTGCGCGGGCCGCTGTCCTGCCTGAGCGAGGCGCGCTACGGCATCGCCTGGGGCGCGATCGGTGCCGCCCGCTCCGCCTTCCGGGCGGCGCTGGCCTACGCGGGTGACCGGGTCCAGTTCGGCCGTCCGATCAGCGGCTTCCAGCTGACCCAGGCCAAGCTGACCGACATGTCCCTGGAGCTGAACAAGGGCTTCCTGCTGGCCCTGCACCTGGGCCGCACCAAGGACGACCGGGGCCTCAGGCCCGAGCAGGTCAGCTACGGCAAGCTCAACAACACCCGGGCGGCGCTGGAGATCTGCCGCACCGCGCGGACCGTGCTGGGCGCGAACGGCATCTCGCTGGAGTACCCGGTCATCCGGCACGCCAACAACCTGGAGTCGATCCTCACCTACGAGGGCACGGTCGAGATGCACACCCTCGTGATCGGCCAGGCGCTGACGGGGCAGGCGGCGTTCCGATGAGCATCGGGCCGGACGGGGTGCCGGTGGGCTCCGGCATCCGCGCGGTGGGGGTCGTCGGCTGCGGTCTGATGGGCGCGGGCATCGCCGAGGTCTGTGCCCGGGCCGGGCTGGACGTGGTGGTCCACGAGGTGAGCCCGGGCGCGGCCGAGGCCGGCCGGGCCCGGATCGCCGCCTCGCTCGACCGGGGTGTACGGCGCGGAAAGCTCACCGGCGCGGAACGGGACGCCGCACTCGGCCGGGTGCGGGTCAGTCCCGATCTCGGGGACCTGGCCGACCGGGACCTGGTGGTGGAGGCGGCGACGGAGGACGAGAAGGTCAAGGTCGAGCTGTTCGCCGAACTGGACCGGATCGTCACCCGCGAGGACGCCCTCCTCGCGTCCAACACCTCCTCCCTGCCCATCATGAAACTGGGCATGGCCACCGCCCGCCCGCACCAGGTGATCGGGGTGCACTTCTTCAATCCGGTCCCGGTGCTGGGCTTGGTCGAGATCGTGCCGTCGCTGCTGACGGCACCTCAAACTCAGGCGCGTGCCGAGGAGTTCGTCACCGGGGTCCTGGGCAAGAAGGTGATCCGCGCCCAGGACCGGGCCGGCTTCGTGGTGAACGCCCTGCTGGTCCCCTACCTCCTCTCGGCGATCCGGATGCTGGAGTCCGGTCACGCCTCGGCGGAGGACATCGACACCGGCATGGTCCTCGGCTGCGCCCACCCCATGGGCCCGCTGAGTCTGGCCGACCTGATCGGCCTGGACACCCTCACCGCGATCGCCGAGGCGATGTACGCGGACTTCAAGGACCCGCTGCACGCCCCGCCGCCCCTGCTGCTGCGCATGGTGGAGGCCGGCCTGCTCGGCCGGAAGTCGGGGCGCGGCTTCCACGACCACTCCGACCACGACTCCTTGGGAAAGGTCAACTGACCGCTTCGTGGTGGTCCTCTGACGTCGTCTCAGGTGCGGGGCTTGGCCGTCGCGGCGAACGCGTCGACTGCGGCGAGGTCGAAGTCGCCGTGGTCGCTGCCGAGCCCCTGTGCGACGAGTGCCGCGGCGGCGCTGCCGAGGACGGCGGCGTCGCTCGGCGTACGGCCCAGGCTCACGCCCCGCAGATAGCCCGCCGAGAACGCGTCGCCGCAGCCGGTGGTGTCGACGACGTCGATCACGAAGGCGGGCACCGGCTCCGCGCCGTCCGAGGTCACCACGAGCGCCCCGTCCCCGCCGCGCGTGACCGCGACGACGCCCGCACCGGCGCCGAGAAGCTTGCGCGCACCGGTCAGCAGGTCGTCCTCGCCGGTGAAGCCGAGGACCTGGTCCTCGTTGGGCAGGAAGTGGTCGATGTGGGGCAGGGCCGCCTCGATCTGCTCGAAGCTGCCCAGGATGCCGGGGGCGAGCAGGTCCACCGAGGTGACGACGCCGTGGTCCTTGGCGTACGACAGGATGCGCGTCGCGGTGTCCACCCCGATCAACTCGGGCCCGCCGAGGTGCAGATGGGTGGCCTCGGCAAGGGCTTCCCAGGGCACGTCGTCCACGCCGTAGGTGATGTTGGCGCCGAGCAGGTGCAGCGAGGGCCGGTCGCCGTTGGGGCGGATGGGCAGGACGCTCGCGGAGGTCGCGGTGTCGGTTCGGCGGACGAGGAACTCGGTGTCGATGCCGGCCCTGTTCAGCAGTTGGACGAGCATGTCGCCGGTGGGGTCGGAGCCGATGGCGCCCGCGCCGCGCACCTCGGCGCCCAGCTTGGCGAGGGTGAGGGCGGTGCCGCCGGCGGTTCCGGCGGCGGTCATCCGGATGTCCTCGACCAGGGTGGCGCCCTGGCCCTCCGGTATCGCCTCCACCGGCCGCACCAGGACGTCCAGCACGTGCACGCCCATCGTGAAGACCTTCATCGGCGCTCCCCCTTCGTGGTCATCGGGTTTCCTCCTGCGCGGGTGGTGCGGGGTGGGTGGTTCCGTAGTTCCGGGCGATCGCGGCCTCGATCACGGCGAGCTGCTGCTGTTCGTCGAGGAAGCGGGGACGGCCCATGGAGGCCGCGCGCTGGTAGACGCCGCAGGCCCATTCGAGGAGCAGGGCGTGTTCGACCGCCTGGTCGAGGGTGATGGCATGGGTGACCGCGCCGTGGTTCGCCATCAGGGCGGCGCTGCGCCCGTCGAGGGCGGTGAGTACGGACTCGGCGAGCTCCGGGGTGCCGAACGTGGCGTACGGCGCGACCCTGACCGTGCCGCCGACGGCCAGCAACTGGTAGTGGATGCAGGGGAGTTCGTCGAGCACGCAGGACACGGCGGTGGCGTTCGGGGCGTGGGTGTGGACGACCGCGCCGGTGCCGTAGCGGCGGTAGACGCCGAGGTGCAGTTCCAGTTCGGAGGTGGGCTCGTAGGTCCCGGCGACGATCTTTCCGTCGAGGTCGACCACGGTCACCTGGTCCGGTGTCAGGTCGGCGAGGACCGCTCCGGTCGCGGTGATCGCGACCCGGTCCGCCGTACGGACGCTCACGTTTCCTGCCGTGCCGATGAGGAGGCCCTCGGCCCCCAGGCGCCTGCAGGCGTCCGCCACGGCGGTCCGCTCCTGGCTCAGCGCCGAGCTTGAGGCGGTCATGGCGGCGAAGGTAGCGTAAACCTGAAACAAAGTCACGTTCACGTTCGGAGACGATTCTTGGAGACTCCGCTGCGCCGTACTCCGCGCCAGGCCCGCAGCAAGGCCCGGCTGGCGCTGGTCCTTCAGGCCGCCGAACGCATCCTGGTCGAGGAGGGCGTGGAGGCGCTGACGACGACCCGCGTCGCGGCCGAGGCACAGGTGTCGGTGGGTTCGCTGTACCAGTACCTGCCGGACCGCGGTGCGATCATCGACGCCCTCGCGGCGGGCTATTTCGTCCGCCTGGAGGCCGTGATGGACGATCTGGCGGCGGCCGCGGCCGGGGAGCGGTGGGAGGACCCGGTCGGTGTGCTCATCGACGCGTACGCCGGGATCTACCGCACCGAACACGGTTTCCGCGCCCTGTGGTTCGGCAGCGGGCTGACCGAGCAGACCCGGGCGGCGGACCGTGAGCACAAGCGGCGGATGGCCGACGGGATCCGCCGGGTGCTGCTCGCGCTCGGGGTCGCCCGCGACGACGAGCCGCTCGCCCGCTCCTGCCACGCCGCCGTCCTCGCGGCCGACGCCCTCGCCCAGGAGGCCTTCCGCCGCGACGCGGACGGCGACGCGGCGCTGCTCGACGAGGCGAAGGTCATGCTGCGGGGCTATCTGGCGGACGTGACCGCGCGCTACTGAGGTGACGACGGGGGCACGTCACATGCGAGCCCGAGGCATCAGTAGCGAGCCGAGCGGCTGTGACCCTGCCCCTCCGCCCGACTCGTCCGCGGACACTAGGGGCGGATGAACGTGCGGGCCTGCGCGATCCATCCCGACACGGCCTTGGCACCGCACCCCTCGGCGATCGACTCGGCCTCATCGAGGTGGTCGAGTGCCGTCGACGGGTCGCCGGTCTCGGCCGCGAGGTAGGCCAGCGCCACCAGGCCGGCCGCTTCCCCGGGCCTGAAGCCGATCTCCCGGCGCAGCGTCACCGATTCGGTCAACCGCTCGCGGGCCTGATCGAACCGGCCCGCGTCCTTGTCGGCGAAGCCGAGATGGCGTGCCGCGTAGGACATCGTCATCCGGTCGTCGACGGATTTCGCCAGCGCGTACGACCGCTCGAAGTACGGTCTGCCGGTGGCGCCGTCGCCCTTCACCACCTGATGCCAGCAGCCGACCCAGAACAACGCGTCCGCCTCACCCGACGCGTCCCCGAGACGCCGGTACAGCTCGGCCGCGCGCTCGAACAGCACCAGTTCCCGGCTGTCCTCCTCGCGGTCGTCGAGGAAGCGGACGTGCAACACCTTCCCCCGCGCCATGGAAAGCGGAGCCTCGATCGCGTCCAGCACGTCATCGGACCGCTCCAGCGCGGAGGCGTCCCCGCCGAACATCGCCGCCTCGAACAACTCTCCCGTGCGCTCGATCCAGTCCTGCTCCGGCATGCCGTGCCCCTCCCCGTCGGACGATTCGCGTGCCGAGGCTACCTCCGCTCCCTCGGTGGAACTTGCCGATTAGTCTGGCCGCCATGAGCGACAGCGACTTCACCGACCTGCGCGGTACGGAGTTCGAGCGCGCGGACATGACGGGGGCGCGGTTCACCTCGGTGGACCTCAGCGGGGCGGTGCTGCGGGCCTGCGGGCTCCACCGGGTCGTGATGCGTGACGTGGAGATGACCGACGCGACGATCGACGGCGAGATCCGAAGCCTGATCGTCAACGGAGTGGACGTCGTACCGCTGGTGGAGGCCGAGCTGGACCGCCGCCACCCCGAGCGCCCCACGTTCCGGCCGACCACGCCCGAGGGGTTCCGGGAGGCCTGGGATCTCGACGAGCGGCTGTGGGAGGCGACCGTCGCCCGGGCCCGGCGTCTGCCCGAGCCGCTGCTGCACGCATCGGTGGACGGTGAATGGTCGTTCGTCCAGACCCTGCGCCACCTCGCCTTCGCGAGCCAGTCCTGGATCGGCCGCGCCGTCCTCGGCGACCCCCGCCCCTGGCACCCGCTGTCCCTCCCCTGGGACCAGATGGAGCCCCGCCCGGGGGTGCCGCACGACCGTGACGCCCGCCCGTCGCTCGACGAGGCACTCACCCTGCGGCTGGACGCGATGGCTCTCGTACGGCGCGTGGTCGACGAGCTCACCGCCGAACGGCTCGACAGCCGGACCGACCCGCTCGTCGGTCCCGGCTGGCCGGACGAGGGCGAGACCTTCACCGTCCGCGAGTGTCTGCTCGTCGTCCTCAACGAGGAGTGGTGGCACCGCAGCTACGCCGAACGCGACCTGGCCGTACTGGAAGAACGGGACTGACCGCCATGGAACTCGACTTCACCGGCTCGGTGATCGAATGGCGCGGGCCGGCGCCGTACTACTTCGTCCGGGTACCGGACGAGGAGGCCACCGACATCCAGGAGGTGGCCGCGATGGCCACGTACGGCTGGGGCGTGATCCCGGTCGAGGCCCGGATCGGTGAGGTCGTCTTCGAGACGTCACTCTTCCCCAAGGACGGCGGCTACCTGCTGCCCCTCAAAGCCGCCGTACGCAAGCCGGAGGGGCTGTCGGCAGGTGACGAGGTGACGGTGGGAATGACCGTTCGCCTGACGAGGTCGCGACACGGGGAGCGACAAAAGCGATAAGGGTCTCGGCTCACCGATGTGAGCCAAGACCCTGATCTGCGACTACGGAGCGGACTCCCTGTCGGGACGACAGGATTTGAACCTGCGACCCCTTGACCCCCAGTCAAGTGCGCTACCAAGCTGCGCCACGTCCCGCCGCGCTGCCGCGGCGGTGAGCTGCGGGAACGCGCAGGTAAACCTTACCGTACGCGGGCGGGTGCCGGGGTCGGCGCCTGGTGGGGCGTGGGGAGCGGCGGGCGGCCGGAGCGGCCCGTGGGTACCAGGAGGGCGGCGAGGGCCGCGCCCAGGCAGAGCAGCGCCAGCAGGGTGAAGCCGTGGGTGTAGCCGGAGTCGTAGGGCAGGCCCGAGGGCTGGAGCCGACCGGTGACCAGGACGCTGGTCACGGCGGCGCCGATGGAGCCGCCGATGGTGCGGATGTTGGCGTTCATGCCGGTGGCGGCGCCGGTCTGTTCGGCGGGGACGCTGCCGACGATCAGGTTGGCCATGGAGGCGAAGGCGAGACCGATACCGAGGCCGAACACGCCCGCGACGAGGGCGACTTGCCACTGCCGGTCGTGCCAGAGGGCGAGGAAGCCCAGGGCGAGCGCGCCGAGCGCGGCACCGGTGGTCAGCAGGGCCTTGGCGCCGAGGCGGGGTTCGAGGCGGCCGCTGAGCACGCCGGAGACGAACATCGCGAGCAGCATCGGCAGCATGAGCAGCCCGGAGGCGGTGACACTGGCGCCGAAGCCGTAGCCGGCCGTGCTCGGGGTCTGGACGAAGCCGGGCAGGAAGGACCAGATCGCGTACATGCCGGCGCCGAAGAGGAGGGCGGCGAGGTTGGTCGTCCACACGGCGGGCAGCCGCATGACGCGGAGGTCGATCAGCGGGGTGCGGGAGCGGGCCTCGGACCGCAGCCACAGCGCGAACAGGGCCACGGCGAGGGCGAACAGGCCGGTCACCCGGGCCGAGCCCCAGCCCCAGCGGGTCGCCTGACTGAGCGGCAGCAACAGCGCGACCAGCCAGCCGGACAGGAGCACGGCACCGAGCCAGTTCACCTGTCCGGCGCCCCGGTTGGGCGACTCGGGTACGTACCGTACGGCGATGAGCGTGGCCGCGGCGACGATGGCGACCGGGATCCAGAACAGCCAGCGGTAGTCGAGCGCGGAGACGATCGGGCCGGCCGCGACCATGCCGACCCCGCCGCCCGCGGCGATCACGGCGGACAGGTTGCTGATCCGGCCGGGGACGGCGGACGGGGCGAACTCGTCCCGGATGATGCCGAAGGAGAGCGGGAACAGGGCGCCGCCGACGCCCTGGACGACCCGGGCGACGATGAGTGCGCCGATGTTCGGCGCGAGCGCGGCGAGCAGACAGCCCGCCAGGACGGCCAGCAGGACGCCGACGAGGGTGCGCTTCTTGCCGATCAGGTCGCCGACCCGGCCGAGGATCGGGGTGAAGACGGAGGCGGACAGCAGATACGCGGTCATCACCCAGGTCGCGGTGGACTGCGAGGTGTGCAGGGCGTGCTGGACCGTCGGCAGGGCCGGGGCTATCAGCGACTGCAGCATGGAGAACACGCCCGCACCGGTCGCGAGGACCGCGAAGGTGAGACGGGTGGACTTGCGGGGCATCAGGAGCCTCTCCGAACGCGAGACAGGGAGCAAGCGGTCGCCGCGCGAGGGCGCGGCAGAGGGCTTGGAAAGGTCTGTACGGCCTCGGACTGTTAAAGTGGAGGCACCCCTCCACTGTAGCGGAGGCACCCCTCCGGTTCAACCGAGCCCGCCCCAGGAGGCAGCAGTGACGGCTCAGCCGTTCCCCGTCAGCGAGATCGTCGCGGCCCAGCGCCCCAGCCGTAAGGACGCCGCCCGCAACTTCGACGCCCTGCTCGCGGCCGCGCGCGAGGCGTTCGCCGAACACGGCGCCGAGGCGTCCCTGGAGGACATCGCCCGGCGCGCGGGCGTCGGGATCGGCACGCTGTACCGGAACTTCCCGACCCGCCGGGCGCTCTTCGAGAGCGTCTACGCGGACGAGGTCAACGCGCTGTGCCGGTCGGCCGTGGAGTTCGCCGACCGGGAGCCGTGGGAGGCCCTCACCGCCTGGCTCGACCGGTTCGCCGGTTACATGGTCACCAAGCGGGCGGTGCGCGAGGCGCTGGAGGACGAGTCGGAGATCTTCCAGGCCTGCCGCGGTTCGATGTACGCGGCGGGCGGCCCGCTGTTCGAGCGGGCGCAGCAGGCCGGGGTGGCGCGCACCGACATGGACTTCGGGGACCTGCTGCGGCTGGTCGCCGGCGTCACGGCGACCGCCTTCACGGACGACGCCCAGCGCGACCGCGTCCTGGCCATCGCCCTGGACGGGGTGCGCGCCGGGCGTTGAGCGGCGGGATCAGCCCGTCAGCGGGTGCTGCGGGTCCAGCAGCTTCGCGATCCGCTCGGTGACCGTCTGCGCGGTGTTGCCCGAGGGCGCGTTCGGCCCCACCGTCGTGGACACCGCGATGGACAGCCGCTTGTGCGGCTCGTACGCCATCACGGCCGCGTAGCCGAAGAAGGACGGGTTCTGCACCACCCAGCCGTTCTTGACGATGACGCCGACACCGAAGTGGAAGTCCTCGGTCTGGGGCAGGCAGACCGAGGCGGGGCACTTCCCGGTGGGGTGGCCGAGGCCCACCGTGCCCGGGTTCAGCTGCGTGCGGAAGTACTTCGGGGAGAGCAGTTCGCCCGCTCCGACACCTCGCCCGGAGCGGGCGAGGTCGCAGATGTTCTGGGTCAGGACCGCGCCGGGGGCGGTGGTCCAGGACGGGTTGAAGTAGGTGGACTCCTCGTAGAGGCCGCGCTCGTCGTCGTAGGCGTGCAGGACGGGCCGCGGGATGACGGCGGTGTCGTTGCTGACGGTGTTGCGCAGGCCGAGCGGGCGGTAGACGCGCTCGCGCAGCAGCCGGTCCAGCGGTTTGCCGGAGATCTTCTCCAGGATGCGGCCGAGGAGCTGGAAGTTGGCGTGCGAGTAGCTCCAGTTGGTGCCGGGCCGGTACCAGAGCGGGTGGCTCAGGGAGATCCCGACGACCTCCTCGGGCGTCCAGTGCTGCCACGGGTCGGCGTAGAGCTTCTTCAGGAAGACCGGGTCGGTGACGTAGTCGTGCAGACCGGAGGTCGAGTCGCCCAGCATGCGCAGCGTGATCTTCCTGCCGTGCGGCAGGTCGGGCAGCCAGCGGGAGACCGGGTCGTCGAGGCCGGCCTTGTGCTCCTCGACGAGCTGGAGCAGCACCGTGCCCATGAAGGCGATCCCGACCGAGCCGGTCCGGAAGTGCATGGCGGGGGGTGGCGGGCACGTCCGTCATGGACTCGCCGACCGCGCCGGTGACCAGCTCACGCTTGCCGACGGTGACCCGGAACAGGGCCGCCTTGAGGTCGAGGTCCTTCTTGGCCTTGCGGACGATGTCGAGGACCTTGCGCGCCTGGCCCTGCGGGTGCCGGGTGGCCGTGCAGCCGTGACGGTGCCGGTCGGGCGCCGAGGCCGTGGCCGCCGCCGCGGGGACGGTGGTCGCGAGGAGGGCGGCGGCGCACAGCACCGCCGTACGGGTACGTGTCATACGCGCACTATGGGCAGGCGGCCGCGACGGCCCTGAGGCCAACACTCCGGAGCCGCACCCCTGGAACCCGTACGGAGGAGTTGACAGCATTTTGGTCTGACCTTTGAATGGTTCGCACGTCATGGTGCGCACTTCGCACGCATCCGGCAGAGGGGTGTCCCCGCCGTGGACTTCGAGCTGACCGAGGACCAGAACACGATCCGCAAGGCCGTCGCCGGGCTCCTGAAGGACTTCGACGACCGGTACTGGATGGAGAAGGACCGCGACCACGCGTTCCCCGAGGAGTTCTACGCCGCCGTCGCGGGCGGCGGCTGGCTGGGCATCACGATCCCGGAGGCGTACGGCGGCCACGGCCTCGGCATCACCGAGGCCTCGCTGCTGCTCGAGGAGGTCGCGCGCTCCGGCGGCGGGATGAACGCCGCCAGCGCGATCCACATGTCGATCTTCGGCATGCATCCGGTGGTGGTGCACGGCTCCGAGGAGCTGAAGCGCCGCACCCTGCCGCGCATCGCCTCCGGTGATCTGCACGTGTGCTTCGGGGTGACGGAGCCCGGCGCGGGCCTCGACACGACGAGCATCACGACGTACGCCCGCCGGGAGGGCGACCACTACGTCGTCAGCGGGCGCAAGGTGTGGATCTCCAAGGCGATGGAGTCGGAGAAGATCCTGCTGCTCACCCGGACGTCGAGGCTCGACGAGGTCGGCCGGCGCACCGACGGCATGACCCTGTTCCTCACCGACCTCGACCGCGCCCGGGTCGACGTCCGCCCGATCCCGAAGATGGGCCGCAACGCGGTCACCTCGAACGAACTGTTCATCGACGACCTGCGGGTGCCGATCGAGGACCGGGTCGGCGAGGAGGGCGAGGGGTTCCGCTACCTCCTCGACGGCCTCAACCCGGAGCGCATGCTGATCGCGGCGGAGGCGCTCGGCATCGGCCGGGTCGCCCTGGAACGGGCCGTACGGTACGGCCGCGAGCGCGTGGTGTTCGGGCGGCCGATCGGTATGAACCAGGGCGTGCAGTTCCCGCTCGCCGACGCCCTCGCCCGGCTGGACGCGGCGGAGCTGGTGCTGCGCAAGGCGACCTGGCTCTACGACCACGGGCGGCCCTGCGGGCGGGAGGCGAACACCGCCAAGTACCTGTGCGCGGACGCCGGTTTCACCGCCGCCGACCGGGCGCTGCAGACACACGGCGGGATGGGCTACTCGGAGGAGTACCCGGTGGCCCGCCTCTTCCGCGAGGCGCGTCTCCTGCGGATCGCGCCGATCAGCCAGGAAATGATCCTCACCTACCTGGGATCGCACACACTGGGACTCCCGAGGAGCTACTGATGACCGACCAGTCGGGTCTGTTCGATCTCACGGGGCGCTCCGCGCTGGTCACCGGCGCGGCCGGCGGCATCGGTTCCGCCGTCGCCGAGGCGCTCGCCCGGGCGGGCGCGGCGGTGCTGGTGACCGACGTGGACGAGGCGGCCGCGGCGGCCGTCGCCGGGAAGCTGTCCGCGGCCGGGCATACGGCGGACAGCGCGGCCCTCGACGTGACGGACCGTACGGCGGCCGACGCGGCTGCGGCACGGGCGGCCGGGCTCACCGGCGGCACCCTGCACATCCTCGTCAACAACGCCGGGATCACCGCCCCGGCCATGTTCGACAAGCTCACCGAGGACTCCTTCCGGCGGATCCTAGACATCCACGTCCTGGGCGCCCACCGCTGCACCCGGGCGGCACTGCCCTTCCTGCCCGGGGACGGACGCGGGCGGATCATCAACGTGACGTCCTCCGCCGGCCTGATCGGCACCCTGGGCCAGGTGAACTACTCCGCCGCCAAGGCCGGGATCATCGGCCTGACGAAGTCCCTGGCCCGCGAACTGGCCCGCAGGAACATCCTCGTCAACGCCCTCGCCCCGCTGGCGGCGACGCCGATGACCGAGACGATCCGGACGAACGAGAAGTTCGCCCCCCAGATGCTCACCCGCATCCCCCTCGGCCGCTGGGCCCAGCCGGAGGAAGTGGCCGGCGCCTTCGTCTTCCTCGCCTCGGACGCGGCGTCCTTCGTCACGGGTCAGGTGCTGCCGGTGGACGGGGGCCTGGTCATGTGACATCCGCCGACGCCTCCGTATTGAATGGTCCGACCGAAACGGACCCTGACGAGAGGCCTCACACCGTGCCGCACTCCGAGCAGCCCACCCCCCGTTTCGAGCCGCTGACCGTGCCGAAGGCCTCGGACGTGCTCGCGGCGGAGGTGCGGGAGCGGATTCTGTCCGGGGAGTTCGGGGAGGGTACGGCGCTGCCGCCGGAGCGGCAGCTCGTCGAGCAGACCGGGCTGAGCCGGGCGACCGTGCGGGAGGCGTTGCGGATCCTGGAGGTCGAGGGGCTGCTGGAGATCCGGCCGGGGCGCGGGGGCGGCGCCTTCGTGCACCGGCCGGGGCGGGAGTCCCTGGCGAACACCGTGCAGCTGGTGATCCGGGGGCAGCGGATCCGGCTGGAGGCGCTGCACGAGACGCGGGAGGCGATCGAGCCGGCCTGCGCCGCGCTGGCGGCCCGGCGTCGCTCCGAGCGGGATCTGGAGGAACTCGACGCGGCGCACGCGGAGTTGGTCGGCGCCGGTGCGGACGTCCAGCGGTTTCTGCGCGCCAACGTGCGCTGGCACACGGCGGTGGCACGGGCCGGGGGCAACGAACTGCTCATCGGTTTCATGAGCGCGCTGTCCCGGTCCATCCACGCGGCCACGGACCTGGAGACCTTCCTGGACGCCGACATCCGCGACCTGACCGCCCGCGCCCACGCGCGGATCACGGAGGCGATCCGCTCCGGCGACGAGGCGGCGGCCGCGCGCCGGATGACCCGGCACGTCTGCGGCTTCGCGCGGGCGGCGGCCGAGGTGGACGACCGCACCTCCATCTGAGACGTCCACATCCGCGGCGTTTGGCACCGGAGCCATCTGAGAATGTGATTCTCCAATTCGCGCAACACCATTGACAGTTTCGGTCTGACCTTTACTACCATCCCGGTATGAGCGAGGTGAGTCCCGTACTGACCGTGGCCGCCGACGGCGACATCCGTATCGTCACGCTGAACCGCCCCGACCGGCTGAACGGTGTGTCCGAGGACCTGCACCGCAGGCTCTCCGAGGTGTGGCGCGAGCTCGCGGAGGACGGCGAGGCGCGGGCGGTCGTCCTGACCGGCGCGGGCCGGGCGTTCAGCGCGGGCGGCGACTTCGACCATCTGCGCCGCCACCACACCGATCCGGAGCTGCGGGAGCGGTCCATCCGGCTGGACCGCACGATCCAGACGGAGATGATCCGCTTCCCGCTGCCGGTCGTCGCGGCCGTCAACGGCCCGGCGGTGGGCCTGGGCTGCTCCCTGGCCCTGGCCTGCGACCTGGTCCTGATGGCGCAGGACGCCTACCTGGCCGACCCGCATGTGTCCGTCGGCCTGGTCGCGGGCGACGGCGGGGTCACCCTGTGGCCCCTGCTGACGAGCCTGCTGCGGGTGAAGGAGTACCTGTTCACCGGGGACCGCATCCCGGCCGCGACCGCGGTCGAGCTGGGCCTGGCCAACCGGGTCGTGCCCGGCGACCGGCTGCTCGACGAGGCCCTCGCCCTCGCCCGCCGGCTCGCCGCCCAGCCCGCCGAGGCACTGCGCGCCACCAAGGCGGCGCTCGCGGCGGTGGTCGAACAGGTCTCGCGGGGCGGCATGGAGGCCGCGCTGCTGGCCGAGCGGGCCACGATGACCAGCCCGGACCACATCCGCATCGTCGAGGCGCTCGCCTCCCGGGCCGGCCGCACGGCCGACCGCCCGGCGGCCGCCGAGGAGGGCTGAGGAGCGTGGAGTCCGAGGAGTTCCTGCTGGTCCGCGATCTGCTGCGGTCGTTCGCCGCCCGTCACCGGATCGGCTCGGCCGACGAGGCGAAACCCGCCGCCCGCGCGGCCGCACAGGAGGCGCTCGACGCGCTGGGCCTGGCCGACCTGCGCCGCACGGCCCTGCCGGTCGCCTCCGTGCAGGAGTGCGCGCTGCTCGCCGAGGAACACGGCCGCAGGCCCCTGACCACGTCCTTCATCGGTACGGTCCTGCTCGCGCCCGAGCTGACACGCCTGGTGGGAGACGTGGACGGCACCCCCACCATCGCCCTGGCCCCCGATCTGCGCTTCCCGCCCGCGCGCCCCGGCGAACTCGTCGCCTGGGACTGCGAGGGCGCGGACAGCGCGCTGTGCGTGGACGCCGAAGGGACCGTGACCCGGGCCGAGTTGGGGGACCCGGCACCCACCGCCGACCTGCTCCGCGCGGTCCGTACGGCACGCCCCGGCCCCGTCGTCGGACGGCTCGGCCCCGAGGCCCTGCGGCGCTGGCAGGCGTACGCCCTGGTGGTCGTCGCGAGTGAACTCGTCGGCACGGCCCGGGAGTTCGTCGCCCTGAGTGTCGACCACGCGCGTGAGCGCCACCAGTACGGCCGGCCGATCGGCTCCTTCCAGGCGGTACGGCACCTGCTGGCCGACGCGACGGTCCTGGTGGAGGCCGGGACGAGCGCCACCCGGTACGCGGCCTGGTGCCTGGACCACGAGCCGCCCGGCCGGGCGCTCACGGCGGCCCGGGTGGCCAAGGCGGAGGCCGGCTCCTCGGCGGTGGAGGCGGTGTACGCGGGCATGCAGGTGTTCGGCGGGATCGCCCAGACGTGGGAGCACGTGGCCCATCTGTATCTGCGCAGGATCCTGGTGGGCGCGACCCTGCTCGCGACGACGGCCGACCTGCTGCCCACCCTCGCCCTGGCGGAACCGGAGACCACACCATGACGGTCACCACGGACGCTCCCCTCGACTTCGGCGACCCCGCCGACCTGGAGCACCTGCGCACCGCCTTCCGCGCCTGGCTGGCCGGGCACCCGCTGCCCGAACGCCTGCCGGACGAGCCGGTCCCCGTCTTCCTCCACCGCTGGCACCGCCTGCTGCACTCCGGCGGCTGGGTCGGCCTCGACGTGCCCGAGGAGTACGGCGGCCGTGGCCTGACGTCCCTTCACCAGGTGGCCGTGAGCGACGAGTTGGGCGTACGGGGCGCACCCGGTGTGCCCCGCGTCGGCTATCTCGCGCACGCCCTGCTGCGGTTCGCCTCCGAGGAACAGCGCCGCCGGCTGCTGCCGCGGATGCTCGCCGGTGACGACGTGTGGTGCCAGGGGTTCAGCGAGCCCGGCGCCGGCTCGGACCTCGCCGGGATGACCACGTACGCCGACCGGCACGACGACGGCCACTACACCGTGCGGGGCCAGAAGCTCTGGACGAGTTACGCGCAGTACTCCGACCACTGCCTCCTGCTGGCGCGCACCGACCGCGCCGCTCCCCCGCACGCCTCGATCACCGCGTTCGTGCTGCCCCTCGACCGGCCCGGGGTGACCGTGCGCCCGCTGCGGGCGGCCAACGGCGACGACGAGTTCTGCGAGCTGTTCCTGGACGACGTACGGCTCGCGGAGTCCGAGCGGATCGGGGCCGAGGGGGACGGCTGGGCGCTGGCGATGACGACCGTGTCGTACGAACGCAACGCCCTGGACACCGGGCATCTACCGAAGTACGGGCTGCTGGTGGAGCGGTTGCGGCGGACCGCGCGCGAGCGTCGCGGGGCGCTGCCGGACGGGCTGCTGGCGGAGATCGGGCAGTGCGTCACCGACTACCAGGTGCTGGTCGCGCACGCCCGCCGCCGGATCGCCGAACGACTCGCCGGGCAGGACGCGGGGCCGGAGTCGTCCGTCGACAAACTGCTGATGACACGGGCCGAACAGCGTCTGTACGCGACGGCGTTGAAGGTGTTCCCGCAGGAGGTGCACGGGCCGGGCGGGAACATCTTCGCCGAGTACCTCTACTCCCGGGCCGCCTCCGTGTACGGCGGTACGTCGCAGATCCAGCGCAACATCATCGCCAAGCGCCTGCTGCGCCTGACCGACGGAGCCGACTGATGGGTCAACCCCAGCCTCAACCCCAGCCTCAATCCGAACGTCAACCCCGCCGTCACGACCGGGAGTTCCGGAGCATCCCCCACGTCATCCGGCTCGCCGCCCGCCGGTTCGGGGACGCGACGGCGCTCGTCGACGGCGAACTGCGGCTGAGCTTCCGCGACATGGAGGAGCTGATGCTGCGGGCCGTCCGGTCGGCCGTCGCGCTCGGCATCGGGCCGGGCGACCGGGTGGGTCTGTGCGGGCCCAACTCGGCGGAGTGGATCGTCGCCGCGCTCGGCATCCAGGGCGCCGGTGGGATCGTCGTCCCGCTCAACACCCGTTTCAAGGCGGGCGAGATCTCCTACATCCTGCGCAAGTCCGGCGCCAAGGCGCTCTTCGCGGCCGCCTCCTTCCTGGGCACCGACTACATCGCCGATCTCGTGAAGGCCGACCCGGGGCTGCCCGCGCTGGACCGGACGGTCTCGCTGCTCGGACCGCGCGGATCGGCCCGCCTGACCTGGGACGAGTTCCTCGCCTCGGGAGACGGCGCGGACGTGGACGCGCGGGCCGCCGTCGACCGGCTCACCCCGGACCACGTCTCGGACGTGATGTTCACCTCCGGCACCACCGGCCACCCCAAGGGCGTGATCCTCACCCACGGCCAGTCGCTGCGCGCCTACGGCTGGATGTCCGAGGAGTACACCTTCCGCGCCTCGGACACCTTCCTGGTCGTCCCGCCGTTCTTCCACTGCTTCGGCTACAAGGCGGGCTGGCTCGCGTCCTTCCTGCACGGCGTGACCGTGGTCCCGATGGCGGTCTTCGACGCCGGACGGGCGCTGGAGACCATCGAGCGGGAGCGGGTGAGCATCCTCCTCGGGCCGCCCACGATCTTCCACGACCTGCTGGGCCACCCCGACCGGGCCGCACACGACCTGTCCTCCCTGCGCGTCTCCATGACCGGCGGCACGACGATCCCGGAGGCCCTGATCCACGCCATGAAGAAGGAGCTGTCCTTCGACATCGTGCTGAGCGCGTACGGGCTCACCGAGTCGACGGCGCTGGTCACCACGACCCGCCCCGGTGACCCGGAGGAGACGGTCGCCCGCACCACCGGCCGCCCCATCCCCGGCGTCGAGGTGCGTATCGACGGGGACGAGGAGGGCGTCGGGGAGATCCTGGTGCGCGGCTACAACGTCACCTCCGGCTACTGGGACGATCCCGCGGCGACCGCCGAGGCCGTCGACCCCGACGGCTGGCTGCGCACGGGGGACGTCGGGCGTCTCGACGTGGCGGGCAACCTCTCGATCGTCGACCGCAAGAAGGAGATGTTCATCGTCGGCGGGTTCAACGCCTACCCCGCCGAGATCGAGAAGCTGCTCCTCGGCCACGAGCCGATCGCCCAGGTCGCGGTCGTCGGCGTGCCCGACGAGCGGCTCGGGGAGGTGGGCTGCGCCTTCGTCGTCCCCCGGCCGGGAGCGGCGGTCACCGAGGCGGACGTGGTGGCCTGGGCCCGGGAGCACATGGCCAACTTCAAGGTGCCGCGCCATGTGCGGTTCGTGGACGAACTCCCGCGCAACGCGAGCCAGAAGGTGCTCAAGCACGAGCTGCGCGCACGGTTCGGGAGCCGCTGAGATGGGAACGGAGGGGCCGCTCGCCGGGATCACGGTCGTGGCGCTGGAGCAGGCGGTGTCGGCCCCCATGTGCAGCCGCACGCTCGGGGACTTCGGGGCGCGGGTCATCAAGGTGGAGAACCCCGGGGGCGGAGACTTCGCCCGGCACTACGACGACGTGGTGGGCGGTCTCGCCGCGCACTTCGTGTGGGTCAACCGGGGCAAGGAGTCCGTCGCCCTGGATCTCAAGTCGCGGGCGGGGAGGGACCTGCTGCACCGGCTGCTGGACCGCGCCGAGGTCCTCGTCTCCAATCTCGCCCCCGGCACCACGGCCGGGCTCGGGCTCGCACCGGCCGACCTGGAGGCGCGCCACCCCGGTCTGATCGCCGTCGAGATCGACGGGTACGGCCCCGGCGGCCCCCTCTCCCACAAGCGCGCCTACGACCTGCTGGTCCAGGCCGAGTCGGGGGCCTGCGCGGTCACGGGCCGGCCGGGACAGCCGGCGAAGCCCGGGCCGCCGGTGGCCGACGTGTGCAGCGGGCTGTACGCGGCCCTGTCCGTGATGGCGCTGCTGTGCGGCCGGGGGCGCGGACAGGCGCCGTCCGCCCCGGGCCCCGCCCCGGCACCGGTCTCCTCGGTGGCGGTGAGCCTCTTCGACACCATGGCCGAGCTGATGGGCTACCCGCTCACCTACACCCGGCACTCGGGCGTCGAGCAGCAGCCGCTCGGGATGAGCTCGCCGGCCGTGTCGCCGTACGGCGCCTACCCGACGGCGGACGGGCAGACCGTGGTGCTGGGGACGACGAACGACCGCGAGTGGGACCGGCTCGCCCGCGAGCTGCTGGAGCGGCCCGACCTCGCGGACGACGCGCGGTTCCGCACGAACCCGGGCCGGGTCGAGCACCGGGCCGTCCTGGACGCCGAGATCGCCGCCTGGTGCGCGCGGCACGACCTGGCGTACGTCCAGGACCGGGCGGACGCCGCCGGCATCGGCAACGCCCGCTACAACACGCCGAGCGAGGTCCTCGTCCATCCGCAGCTCGCCGCCCGCGGCCGCTGGCGGGAGATCGACACGCCGGCCGGGCCGGTGCCGGCCCTGCTGCCGCCGCCCGTGATCGACGGCTACGACCCGCCGATGGGCGCGGTGCCCGCCCTGGGACAGCACACGGACGCCGTACTCGCCGAACTCGGGCTGTCCGACGGGGAGATCGCGGCGTTGCGGGACCAGGGGGCGGTGCGATGAGCGTGCTCCTGACGGGGGACGCGGACGGTGTGCGCACCCTGACCCTCAACCGTCCGCACCGCAGGAACGCCCTCGACGCGGAGCTCTGGGAGGCGCTGCGGGCCGCCCTGACCGAGGCGGGGCGGGACCGGGGCGTACGGGCCGTGGTGCTGACGGGTGCGGGCGGGGCGTTCTGTTCCGGCGCCGACCTCCCCAAGGAGATCAGCACCGCTCATCCCCTGTACCGCATGCGGACGCTGACGGATGTGGCGCTGCTGCTGCACGAGCTGCCGGTGCCGACGGTCGCCAAGGTGACCGGGCCGGCGGTGGGCGCGGGCTGGAACCTGGCCCTCGGCTGCGATCTGGTGGTGGCGACCCCCGGGTCGACGTTCTCGCAGATCTTCGCGCGGCGCGGGCTCTCCCTCGATCTGGGTGGCTCCTGGCTGCTGCCGAAGCTCGTCGGTCTCCAACAGGCCAAGCGGCTCGCCCTGTTGGCGGAGACGGTCGATGCCGAGGAGGCCCGCGCGCTCGGCCTGGTCACCTGGGTGGTGGACGCCGGCGCGGTGGACGCCTTCGTCGACGACCTGACCGCCCGGCTGACGGCCGGACCGCCGGTCGCGCTCGCGCAGACGAAGGCGCTGCTCAACGAGGGTGCCGATCGCACCCTGCGGGACGCCCTGGCGAGCGAGGCGCGGGCGCAGTCGGTCAACTTCGCCTCCGCCGACGCCCCGGAGGCGTTCGCCGCGTTCGCGCAGAAGCGCACGCCGCGCTTCACGGGCCGCTGGGCGGTACCGGGACGAACGGAGGACACGTGATGCGGGAAGCGGTGATCGCGGCGGCGGTGCGCACGCCGGTGGGGAAGCGGGGCGGAGGGCTGGCGGGCGTCCACCCGGCCGACCTGTCCGCCGCCGCGCTGACGGGCCTGGTGGACCGGACCGGGCTGGACCCCGGGAGCGTCGACGACGTGATCTGGGGGTGCGTCTCCCAGGTCGGCGACCAGTCGAGCAACATCGGGCGGTACGCGGTGCTCGCGGCGGGCTGGCCGGAGAGCGTGCCCGGGACGACGGTCAACCGGGCCTGCGGGTCGAGCCAGCAGGCGCTGGAGTTCGCGGTCCAGTCGGTGCTGTCCGGTCAGCACGAGGTCGTCGTGGCGGGCGGTGTGGAGGTGATGAGCCGGGTGCCGCTGGGCTCGGCCAAGGCGGGGGGCATGCCGTACGGTCCCCAAGTCCGCGCCCGCTACGACGCCTTCTCGTTCGACCAGGGGATCTCCGCCGAACTCATCGCGCGCAAGTGGGGGTTCACGCGGACGACACTGGACGCGTTCGCGGCGCTCTCGCACGAACGGGCGGCGGCCGCGCAGGACGCGGGCGCGTTCGAGGAGCAGATCGTGCCGGTGGCGGGCGTCCTGGCCGACGAGGGGATACGGCGGGGCAGCAGCGTCGGGACGCTCGCCCGGTTGAAGCCCTCCTTCCAGGAGGACGGCGTGATCCACGCGGGCAACGCCTCGCAGATCTCGGACGGGGCCGCCGCCCTGGTCGTCACCACCCCCCGGAAGGCCGGGGAGTTGGGGCTTGCGCCGCTCGTGCGGTACCGGGCGGGCGCGGTGGTCGGGTCCGATCCGGTGCTGATGCTGACCGGTCCGGTCCCGGCGACCGAGAAGGTGCTGCGGAAGGCCGGGGTGGGGCTGTCGGAGGTCGGGGTGTACGAGGTGAACGAGGCCTTCGCGCCCGTACCGCTGGCCTGGCTCGCCGAGACCGGCGCAGACCCTGAGCGGCTCAATCCGCTCGGCGGGGCCATCGCGCTCGGCCATCCGCTGGGCGCGTCCGGCGCCGTCCTGATGACCCGCATGATCCACCACATGCGGGCGCGCGGCATCCGCTACGGCCTGCAGACCATGTGCGAGGGCGGCGGCACCGCCAACGCCACCCTCGTCGAACTCGCCTCCTGACGGGAGCCGCCCGTGCAGCGCACACTCTTCACCGACGACCACGAGACGTTCCGCGCGCTGGTCCGGGACGTCGTGACGAAGGAGGTGGTCCCCCACTACGCCGAGTGGGAGAAGGCCGGCCGACTGCCCCGTGACTTCTTCGAACTGCTCGGCGGGCTGGGCCTGCTGGGCATGGCGGTCCCCGAGGAGTACGGCGGTGGGGGCCGGCCGGACTACCGCTACAACGTGGTCCTCCAGGAGGAGGCGGCCCGCGCCCTGGTCACCCTGGGCACGGTGCGCACCCAGCTGGACGTGGTCCTTCCCTACTTCCTCGCCTACGCCGACGCCGGGCAGCGGCGGCGCTGGTTCCCGGGGCTCGCCTCCGGGAAGCTGCTCACCGCCATCGCGATGACCGAGCCCGGCACCGGCTCCGACCTCGCCGGGATCCGCACGACCGCCGTGCGGGACGGGGACGCGTACGTGCTCAACGGGACGAAGACGTTCATCACCGGCGGGCTGCTCGCCGACCTGGTGATCGTGGTGGCGCGTACGGCGTCCGACCCGGGGGACCGGCGGGCGGGGCTGACGCTGCTCGTCGTCGAGGACGGCATGCCCGGCTTCACCCGGGGGCGGGTGCTGGACAAGCTGGGCATCAAGGTGCAGGACACCGTCGAGCTGGCCTTCGACGACGTCCGGGTGCCGGTCGCCAACCGGCTCGGCGAGGAGGGCGCCGCCTTCTCCTACCTCGGCCACAACCTCCCCCAGGAGCGCATGACGGTCGCGGTCGGATCGGTGGCGCAGGCGCGGGCCGCGCTCGACACGACGGTGGCGTACGTCAAGGAGCGCAAGGCGTTCGGGCGGACCGTCGCCTCCTTCCAGAACACCAAGTTCGAACTCGCCGCCGTGGCGACCGAGTTGGAGGCCGCGCAGACCCTGCTCGACCGTGCCGTGCTGGAACTCGTCGAGGGCCGGCTGTCCGGCGCCGACGCGGCGAAGGTCAAGCTGTTCTGCACCGAGACGCAGGGCCATGCCGTCGACCGCTGTCTTCAACTCTTCGGCGGGTACGGCTACATGCTGGAGTACCCGATCGCCCGGCTGTACGCGGACGCCCGCATCACCCGCATCTACGCCGGCACGAGCGAGGTCATGAAGGTCATCGTCGCCAAGTCGCTGGGGTTGTGAGGCACATGGAGGACTTCTCCGCCAGGGCGGGGCTGGCGTTCGTCGCGGGCGGCACCGGCGGCATCGGCGCGGCGGTCGTACGGGCCCTGGCCGCACGGGGCAGCGCGGTCGCGTTCACCTACCGGGTGAACCGGGAGGCGGCGCGGTCGCTGGCGGACGAGGTGAAGGCGGTCGCGGCGCTGCCGCTCGACCTCACGGACGAGGAGGCGACGACCCGCGCGGTGACCGGGACGGCCCGGGCGTACGGCGGGATCCACACCCTGGTGTACGCGGCGGGTCCGCATGTGCCGATGAGGCACCTGAGCCGGGTGTCGCCGGGCGAGTTCCGGGCCCAGGTGGAGGGGGACGCGGTGGCGTTCTTCAACCTCGTCCACCCCGCACTGCCGCTGCTGCGCGAGAGCCGGGGCAACGTCGTCGCGGTCACCACCGTGGCGACGCGCCGTTTCCCGGTGCGCGACGGGCTGTCCTCGGGAGCCAAGGGCGCCGTCGAGGCGGTGGCCCGCGCCCTGGCCGCCGAGGAGGGCCGGTACGGGGTCCGCGTCAACTGCGTGGCGCCCGGCATGCTCACCGACGGCATCGCGGGGCGGCTGATCGAGTCGGGTGAGCTGGACGACGACGCCCTCGCCGTCACCCGGCGCAACATCCCGTTGCGCCGCTTCGGCTCGGCGGCGGACATCGCGGAGGCGGTGTCCTTCCTGGCCTCGGACCGGGCGGGGTTCATCACGGGGCAGGCGCTGGGGGTGGACGGAGGCTACAGCGTGTGAATCGGCTCCCCCGCGATATACGTGGCCCGGACGGCCTCCGCCGAGAGCGCGTCGAGCGCCTCGCGCCGGGGGACCTGGAGCAGGCACAGGTCGGCGGCCGAGCCGACTGTCAACTCCCTCGGCTGTGCGGGGCGTTCGGGTGAGCCGAGGAAGAGCCGCAGGGCGTCCTCGGGTGTGAGGGCCTCTCCGTCGTCGCGTCGGACGGCCGCCCGCATCACCGCCCACGGGTCGTGGGTGCCGTACGGCGCGTCCGTGCCGGCGGCGAGCGGGACGCCCGCGGCGGCCAGGCTGCGGCAGCGGTAGAGGTGCGGGCGGTCGTCCGGGCGGACGTCGGTGGCGTAGGCCCGCGCGCGTTCCACGGGGAAGTGCGGCTGGGTCACCACGGTCACGCCGAGCCGGCGGATCCACTCGACCGTCTCGGCCGGGACGACGGCCGCGTGCTCGATGCGGTCGCCCTCGATCGGGCCCGCCTCGTCCAGGGCCAGCAGGGTGACGAGCAGCTGCACCCGGGTGACGCAGTGGACGGCGACCGGACGAGGGCGCAACTCGGTGATGGTGGCGGCGAGTTCGTCGGGGGTGGGGAGGGTCGGGTCGTCGAGCATCAGCTTCACGGGCGGATCGGTGGGCGTCTTCGCCGCCGGGTGGGCGGACGCCACGGCCGACGGGTCGGCGGACATGACGACGAGCCGCTGCGGCAGGACGGACAGGACCTGGGCGAGGCCGGCGCGGGGGTGCGGGTCGGCGTTGGTGAAACCGGTGACGCCGAGCCGGGCCGCCCGGCGCCCCACCGCCGCAAGGTCGAGCGGGACAGCCGGGACGAGCCGGCGCAGCCGTTCGTCCGCCCGCCACAGCCGGCCGTCGCCGTCGGCGGTGTCGAGCCCGGCGGCCCGCAGAGCCGCGGTGTTGAGGAACCACATCGCGCCGGTGCGGTGCTGGACGCGGACCGGCCGGTCGGGCACGAGGGCGTCCAGCGCGGCGCGGTCCAGTTCCCCGGCGACGCTCTCGTGGTAGCCGACGGCCCGTACCCACTCCCCCGGCGGCCCGGCCCGCAGCGCCGCGGCGAGCCCCGCCCGGCCGTGGACGTCGGCGGGCCCCACCCGCACCGAGGCGGCCTCCGCCGCCAGGGCCGTCAGGTGGACGTGGTGATCGTGCAGCCCCGGCAGCAACGCCCCACCATGCCCGTCCAGATCGCCCGGCCCGGGCAGGCCCCGCCCGATCTCGGCGATCCGCCCGGTCAGGACCCGCACGTCCACCCGTCCGCGCCCGGCCACCTCCACATCCCGGATCAACACGGGCGGCGCTCCGGGGCTCTCACCGCGCAGGCTCGGGGCGACCGTTCAGCCCGCCCCGTGACGCCCCGCCGACGGCACGGCCGCGTCCCCGGGATCCGCCCGGGGCCACGCCACACCCACAGAGCCCCGCGCGCCGCGGCCCCGGCGCACCCCCGCTTCACCGCGACCGCCTCTTGACTCCGCCTCACCACGACCCCGGCCTCCGCCCCACCCAAGGGGCCTCACCCGCCGCCCCGACATGCCCCCACCTCGGCACGACCGCCTCCCGACCCCGCCTCACCACGACCCCGGCCTCCACCCCACCCGCAGGGCCCCACCCGCCACCCCGACATGCCCCCACCTCGGCACGACCGCCTCCCGACCCCGCCTCACCACGACCCCGGCCTCCACCCCACCCGCAGGGCCCCACCCGACACTCCGGCGCCCGCCCCGCCGCACCACAACCGCCTCCCGACCCCGCCTCACCGCGACTGCCGGGATCCGCCCCACGACCCGCCCCACTCCCGGCATCCGCCCCACCCACAGGGCCTCACCCGACACCCCGGCGCCCGCCCGCCTCACCGCAACCGCGCCCGAGCCCCGCCGCACCACGACCACCCCGTGGACCCGGCTCATCGCACCCGCCCCCGGACCCCCGCAAGCGCCGCCGCGCATGCCGTCATGGACACGCAGAGCAGCTCTCCGCCGCCGGCGGTCAGGGAGCGGGTGGTGGCGTGGGCGGCGAACAGGCCCGTGACCGGGTCGGCGAGGGCGTCGCCGAGGAACACCGGGCGGCCGTCCGTGTCGCGGCCGGTGAGGCCGCCCGCCACGGCCGCGTCGTCACCGAAGGCGACACGGTCGTCGTCGCGGCCGTAGCCGGTGATGCTCACCCAGACACGGCCGGGCCGGGCGGCGAGGAAGCGTTCCGCGTGGATGCCGAGCCGGCGCAGGGCCCTCGGCCGGGACGCCTCGATGACGACGTCCGCCTCGGCGATCAGGCGGGCGAGTGCGGGGGTGGTGAAGTCGAGCACACGGCTCTCGTGCCCCTCGTGCAGCCGGCGATAGAACTCCGGGTGCCCGGAGCGGGCCCCGTCGGGCCGGGTCGTGCTCTCCACCTTCACCACGAGCGCGCCGGCACGCCCCAGCAGGGAGGCGCAGAGCGGACCGGCCCAGAGGGCGGAGAGGTCGACGACACGGAGACCGGTGAGGGCGCGAGGCCGCCGTGATCCGTGGCGGGTCGCGCGGACGGGGGTGCGGTCGGCGCCGGTCGAGGCGTGAGCCGCCGCCGGGATGCCCAACAGTTGTGCCTGAGCGGCCAGTTGGGCGGACGTGACGCTCCGCGCCGCCGCGGGCAGATCCGCGTCCGGGTTCGCCCCGAGGAGGGCCAGCAGCGCGGGCAGGGCGGCCGTGTCGTCGGGGCGGGCCAGGTTGACGGCGGCCCAGCCGTCGGCGGTGGCGAGAAGCCGGCAGGAGCCGCCCGCCGAGGTGCGGCCGGGGAGGCGGAAACCGGCCAGGCGCGCCCGCAGGAAGAGGGCGCTGGGCAGGTCGACGGGGACGCCGGTGAGGGCGGTGAAGTCGTCGGTCACCCGGGCGAGGGGGCCGAGGTGCGGGGCGACCGTCTCCATCCAGCAGGCTTCGAGAGTGGCATTCTTCCGCATGCGAACACCCTTCTCCTCCGAGGTGAGGCAAGATTACACTCCCGGGGTCATGGAGCCGCCCTTCCGTCTGCTCGATCTCGACCTCGACCGCGGCACCGGGCCGCCGTCCTCGCCGGGGCACGCGGTGCTGGTGGGTCTGGCGGCCCGGCCCCGTCCGGTCGGCGGCGAGTTCGACGTCCTCCTGACGGCCGTACCCGACCCGCCGCGTCCGTGGGTCGGGTGTCCCGATCCGTACGCCACCGCCCGGCTCCTCCGCGAGAACGTCACCCGGCAGCCGGCGGCCTCCGTCACCCTGGCGCAGGTCCTGCGCATGGGAGCGGCGCTGCCCGCCGGGGACCGGCTGGTCGTGGAGTCCCTCGCGTACTCCGCCCTGCAGGGCGGCGCGGGCTTCCGCCACTGGCTGGCCGCCGCCCGTCCACGGATCCCGCGCCCGGCCGCCGAGCCGGTGCGGCTGCACCGCGACGGCGACCGCCTCACCGTCACGCTGGACCGCCCATGGGTGCGCAACGCCTTCGACGCCGCCACGCGCGACGCGCTGTGCGAGGCGCTGGAGGTGGCCGTCGCGGACCCGTCGATCACCCGCGTCGACCTGCACGGCAACGGGCCGGCGTTCTGCAGCGGCGGCGACCTCGCCGAGTTCGGTACGTCCCGGGATTCCGCCGCCGCTCATCTCGTCCGGGTCGGCCGCAGTCCCGCCGCCCTGCTCCAGCGCTGCGCTGCGAAGGTGACCGCCCATCTGCACGGCGCCTGCGTGGGCGCGGGCATCGAGCTGGCGGCGTTCGCGGGCCGGGTGCGGGCCGCGCCCGGTACGACGGTCCGGCTGCCGGAGACCGGCATGGGACTGATCCCCGGCGCGGGCGGCACGGCGAGCCTCCCATTCCGGATCGGCCGGGAGCGCACGGCGTATCTGGCGCTGACCGGAACCCCGTTGGGGGCGGTGGAAGCACTCGCCTGGGGGCTGGTCGACGAGATCGGCGAGATCGGCGGGCGGACTCCCCCGGCGCGGCCCGCGGAGTTCCGCGTCACGTAGTCAAGCCGGTCGACGACCTCCCGAGGACCGGCCTGACTACGAGTCATGCCAGTCTTGGCGGCTGATCGTCGCACGTCAAGACCCGCCCCGGCCCTTCCCGGACACTCACCGGCCGACACACGGATTTTCCTTCCGCGCCCGCACCGGGCCGGAAATGCGCACCCCGATGCGGACATGCCGTCCAAAGGAACCCATTTCTTTCGGTCGTTCATGTTTCTATGGCGTGAGTGGGGAGTGAACGCCGCCGGGACCGAAAGGAATTCAACCGGTTTCCTCCACCCTGGCCGACCGTCCGGGACTGACCGAATCATTGCGGCTGGTCACCAGCCGATCGTTCGATCGTTGACCGGTGAGTAATAAGAGCACTACCTTTCCATGCGTTTCGAGCGACGTTTTAATCCGCGTTCCGCGGTGATCCGTGCCCGCGGGAATGCGGTGCACCGCCTTTGCCGTCCTGAACCCCCCACCCTGCGGTTTCACGTTGATTCGGAGAATCATGACGTCCGCTGTGCGTTCCGAGGACATGATCATCGGCATCACCCCCTTCCGTGAGCCCGATGCCGGGCTGGCCCTGGCGGTCGGCCGGGCCGGCGGGCTAGGTGTGCTCGACCTCGGGCCCGGGGACCGAAGAGCGCGCGAGGCACTGTCCCGGCTGCGCCGCGCGTCACCGGGCGCGTTCGGCGTCCGGGTCGGACCGGGCTGTCGGCTCACACCCGCCGCTCTCACACCCGCCCACCCCGCCGACCCCGCTGCCCCCGCCACGGGCGGTCCAGGGCCGGCCGGTCCGCACACGGTGGTCCTCGCCGCCGACGCGCCCTGGCCGGTCGCGGAGGTGGCCGACCGGTACCGCGTGCTGGTGGAGGTCACCGATCTGGCGGGCGCGCGGGAGGCGGCCCGCGCCGGGGCGCACGGGCTGATCGCGCGGGGCGCGGAGTGCGGTGGCCGGATCGGGGAGTTGAGCACCTTCGTCCTGCTGCAGCAGCTGCTCGCGGAGCCCGGCCTCGGGCTGCCGGTGTGGGCGTGCGGCGGCATCGGCCCGCGTACGGCCGCCGCCGCGGTGGCCGGCGGGGCGGCCGGCGTGGTCCTGGACAGTCAGCTCGCCCTGCTGGACGATTCGGCGCTGCCCGAGCCCGCGGCTGCCGCGCTGCGCGCGATGGACGGCTCGGAGACCGTCGTCCTGGCCGGTCACCGCGTCCTGCAGCGGCGCGGCCCGGACGCCCCGGGCGTCCCGGACGACGCGGGACCCGAGGCGGTGGCGGCGCTGCTGGGTGCCCGGGACGCGCGCACCCAGCTGCTCCCGGTGGGCCAGGACGGGTTCCTCGCCGCCCGCTTCGCCGAGCGCTGGGGGGACGCCCGGCGCACGGTACGGGCTCTGCGCGACGCGGTCCTGGACGCCGTACGCGACGACACGGCCGTACGGGCGCTGCGGGCGGACTCGCCGATGAGCCGGGCGCTCGGCACGCGGCTGCCGCTGGCGCAGGGGCCGATGACCCGGGTGAGCGACGAGGCGTCCTTCGCCGCCGCGGTCGCCGCGGAGGGGGCGCTGCCGTTCCTGGCGCTGGCCCTGGCGGACGGGGCGCGGACGCGGGCGATGCTCGCGGAGACCCGGGAGGCGGTGGCGGGGCGCCCGTGGGGGGTGGGTGTGCTCGGCTTCGCGCCGGAGGACGTGCGCGCCGCCCAGCTGGAGGCCGTACGGGAGCTGCGGCCGACGCACGCGATCATCGCGGGCGGGCGGCCGTCGCAGGCGCAGGCGCTGGAGCGGGACGGCATCCGGACCTTCCTGCACGTGCCGTCGCCGGGGCTGCTGCGGCAGTTCCTCCAGGCGGGGGCGCGCCGGTTCGTGTTCGAGGGCTCGGAGTGTGGCGGACACGTGGGACCGCGCGGCAGCTTTCCGCTGTGGGAGGCCCAACTCGCTGTTCTGGAAGACCACTTGGCCGACTCAGGCGCTTCGGACGGCTCGGACGTGGAGGTGTTCTTCGCGGGCGGGGTGCACGACGAGCGGTCGGCGGCGATGGTCGCCGCGCTGGCCGCGCCGCTGACCGCGCGCGGTGCGGCGGTCGGCCTGCTCATGGGTACGGCGTATCTGTTCACCGAGGAGGCGGTGGCGCACGGCGCGATCCGGCCACTGTTCCAGCGGCAGGTGCGGGAGGCCGACCGCACCACGCTCCTCGAGAGTGCGCCGGGCCACGCGACCCGGTGTGTGCCCAGCCCGTTCGCGGCCGGTTTCCGCGCGGAGGAGGCCCGGCTGCGCGCGGAGGGCGTGCCCGAGCGGCGGATCTGGGAGGAGCTGGAGCGGCTCAACGTCGGCCGGCTGCGCATCGCCAGCAAGGGCGTGACCCGGGACGGCACCGGCCCGCTCGCCCCGGTCGACGAGCAACGCCAGTACGCCGAGGGAATGTTCATGGCCGGGCAGGTGGCCGTGCTGCGTTCGGCGACCACGACCCTGGCGGCGCTGCACACGTCGGTGACCACGGGCGCGGCCTCGCATCTCGCGCTGCGGGCCGCCGAGTTGGGCCTGGAGACGGCTGCGCGCGAGGAGCCCGGGGCTCCGGCGCCGCTCGACATCGCGGTCGTCGGCATGGCGTGCATGTTCCCGCAGGCACCCGACCTGCCGACCTTCTGGGCCAATGTGGTCGGCGGCGTGGACGCGGTCGGCGAGGTGCCGGCCGACCGCTGGGACCCGGCCGTCCACCACGGCGAGTCCACCCCGTCGAAGTGGGGCGGTTTCCTGCCGCCGATCCCCTTCGACCCGCTGCGCTACGGCATCCCGCCCGCGTCCCTCGGCAGCGTCGAGCCGGTGCAGCTGCTGTCCCTGGAGGCCGCCCGGCGTGCGCTGGAGGACGCCGGATACGGCGACGGGGGGCGGGAGTTCGACCGCTCGCGCACCTCGGTGGTGTTCGGCGCGGAGGCGGGCAGCGACCTGTCGAACGCGGCCACGCTGCGGGCCGTGCTGCCCTCGTACTACGGGAAGGTCCCGGCCGGCCTGGACGAGCAGCTCCCGCGGCTCACCGAGGACTCCTTCCCCGGCATGCTCGCCAACGTGATCTCCGGGCGGATCGCCAACCGGCTCGACCTCGGCGGCGCCAACTACACCGTCGACGCGGCCTGCGCCTCCTCGCTCGCCGCGGTGGACGTCGCCTGCAAGGAACTCGTCGCCGGCACCTCCGACGTGGTGCTGTGCGGCGGCGCCGACCTGCACAACGGCATCAACGACTACGTCCTGTTCTCCTCCGTCCACGCCCTGGCCCCGACCGGCCGCTCCCGCGCCTTCGACGGCTCGGCGGACGGCATCGCGCTCGGCGAGGGCGTGGCGTGTGTCGTCCTCAAGCGGCTCGCGGACGCCGAGCGCGACGGCGACCGGATCTACGGTGTCGTCAAGGGGCTCGGCTCCTCCAGCGACGGCCGCTCCCTCGGCCTGACCGCCCCCCGCCCGGAGGGCCAGCGGTCGGCGCTGGAGCGGGCGTACCGCAACGCGGGCGTCTCTCCGGCCGAGGTCGGTCTCGTCGAGGCGCACGGCACCGGGACGGTGGTCGGCGACCGCACCGAACTGCGCATCCTGAGCGAGGTGTTCGCCGAGGCCGGGGCGAAGTCCGGTGACTGTGCGCTCGGTTCGGTGAAGTCGCAGATCGGTCACACCAAGTGCGCGGCCGGGCTGGCCGGGATGATCAAGACGCTGCTGGCGCTGCACACGGGGGTCAGACCGCCGACCCTGCACATCGAGACGCCCAACGCGGCGTGGGACGCGCAGAGCAGCCCGTTCGCCTTCCACGCGGAGGCACGGCCCTGGGCGGCGCCCGCCGAGGAACGGATCGCCGGGGTCAGCGCGTTCGGGTTCGGCGGCACCAACTTCCATGTGGTGCTGGGTGCCTACGCGGACGGGGCGCCGCCGGTGCGGGGCCTGGACGCCTGGCCGGCCGAGCTGTTCCTCTTCCGCGGGCGCGACGAGGCCGCGGCCCACCGCGCGATCGAGGAACTGCTCAGGTGCGCGGAGGCGCAGGGCCGGCCGTGGCGACTGCGCGACCTCGCCCTGAGCGCGGCCCGGCGCTCGGACGCGAGCACCGATCCGGTGCGGGTCGCGGTCGTGGCGGCGGACGTGGCCGACCTCGTCGGGAAGCTGCGGCAGGCGCTGCGCGACGAGACCGACCCCCGGCACGGGGTGCACGCGTACGACCCCCAGGACGGCGAGGTCGCCTTCCTCTTCCCCGGCCAGGGCAGTCAGCGCACCGGTATGCTCGCCGACCTCTTCGTGGCCTTCCCCGAGGTGCGCCCCTATCTGGAGCTGGGCCGCTCCCACGCCGACGCGCTGTATCCGCCGGCCGCCTTCGACGACGCCGTACGGGACCGGCAGCAGGCCGCGCTCACCGACACCCGGGTCGCCCAGCCCGCCCTCGGCGTCGCCGGGCTCGCCGCGCACGCCGTGCTCACGGCGGCCGGGGTGCACCCGGACCTGGCCGCCGGGCACAGCTACGGCGAGCTGGTCGCCCTGTGCGCGGCCGGCGCCCTCGATCCCGAGACGCTGCTGGAGCTGAGCAGCGAGCGGGCGGCGGCGATCCTCGAGGCCGCCGGGTCCGCCGGTGACGAGCCCGGCAGCATGGCCGCCGTCGCGACCGGTGCCGAGGAGGTGACCCGGGCCCTGCGGGCGGCGGGCGCCCCGGACTCCGTGGTGCTCGCCAACCTCAACTCGCCGTCTCAGACCGTGATTTCGGGCCCGACCGACGCCGTCTCCGAAGCCGTACGGCTGCTGCGGGAGGCGGGGCTCGGGGCCAAGCGGATCCCCGTCGCGTGCGCCTTCCACAGCCCGCTGGTGGCGGGCGCCGGTGACCGGTTCGCCGAGGCGCTCGCCGCCCGGCCGGTGCACGCGCCCGAGTTCCCCGTCTGGTCCAACCGCACGGCCGCCCCGTACGACGCCGATCCCGAGGCCGTGCGGGCCGGGCTCGCCGCGCAGATCGGCGCGCCCGTCGCCTTCGTCGCGCAGATCGAGGCGATGTACGAGGCGGGAGCGCGGGTCTTCGTCGAGGCCGGCCCCGGGTCCGTGCTGACCCGGCTGGTCGGGCAGATCCTCGGGGACCGCCCGCACCGCACGGTGGCCTGCGAGCCCCGGCCGGGCAGCGGTCTGCGCGGCTGGCTCGACGCCCTGGCGCAGCTCGCCGTGGCCGGGCTGCCGGTGCGCACCGGATGGCTGCTGCGCGGCCGGGGCGCGGTCGACGCCGTCCGCACCCCCGTACCGAAGCGGCCCGGCTGGACCGTGGACGGGCACCTGGTCCGCACGGCCGCCGGTGCCCTCCTGCCCGGTGCCCTCGCACCGGCCCGACGTGTCGTGAACCCCGTCGAAGGGACTGTGACGACTGTGACGACGAACCCCCCGCACGGCGTCCCGTCCGACCGGGACGCGCTGATCTCCGAGTTCCTGCGCACCAGCCGGGAGATGATCGCCGCCCAACGGGACGTGCTGCTCACCTACTTCGGCGCCGTGCCCGGGGCGCCGATACCGGCACCGGCCGGGGCTCAGGTCGTGGTCCGGCCCGAGGTGACCCCGGCGATGCCCGAACTCGCCGTCGCGCCGGCACCGGTCCCGGAACCCGAACCGGCGCCGGCCGGGGACACCGACGTCGAGCAGGTCGTCCTGGAGATCATCAGCGAGCGCACCGGCTACCCCGTCGACATGATCGAGCCCGACCTCGATCTGGAGGCGGACCTCAGCATCGACTCCATCAAGCGGGCCGAGATCGCCGGTGAGCTGGCGAGGCGGCTGGGCGCCGGCGCGGGTGCGGACCTCACCTCGATGGACGACGCCGAGCTGGAGGAGCTGGCGAAGGCGCGGACCGCTGCGGCGGTGACCGACTGGCTCAGGTCCAGGCTGGAAGGCCCCGCGCAGGAACTCCCACAGGGACCACCACAGGCCCCCGTACCGTCCGTGGCGGGTCCGGAGGAGGACGTGACCGGCGAGCCGCCCCGGCGGCACATACTGCGACCGGTCCTCCTGGAGGCCGACGCGTCCGACCCGTTCCCCGTGCTCTCCGGCACCCGCTGGACCGTCCTGGGGGACGCCCCCGAGGCCGCCGCCCGGCTGACGGCCCACGGCGCCGAGGTCGTCGTACACGGCCGGGACCATGTGCTGTCGGAGGCCGACGGGCCGGTGGACGGTGTGCTGTACCTCGGGGCGCTCGCGGGCGCGGAGGACGACGCGCCGGTGCTGCCGGACGCGTTCCCCGTGCTGAAGGCGGCCCTCGGACTCTCGCCGCGGTGGCTGCTGGCCGTGCGGCACGCCGACGGCGAGGTGCCGGACGCGCGCTCGGCCGGGCTGCGCGGCCTGTTCCGGACCGTGGCGCGGGAGTACCCGGAGACGCTCGCGCGGGTCGTCGACCTGGCCGACGCCTCGGCGTCCGCCGTCGCCGACGCGGTGGTGGCGGAGGCCGTCGCCGGCGACCGTACGCCGGTGGTGGTGCGCTCGGCCGGCGGACGGTACGGCTTCGAGCTGGTCGAGGCGCCGCTGGGCGCGCTCGGCAGCACGGGCGCCGGGCCCGCCGGGGACGGGGTCGCCGAGGCGGCCGCGCTCGGTCTGGAACGGGACTCGGTGGTGGTGCTGGCGGGCGGGGCGCGGGGCATCACCGCGCAGTTCGCGGCCGCGCTCGCCGGTGCCGCCCGCTGCCGGCTGGAGCTGCTCGGCCGTACGCCCGCCCCTGACGGCCCCGAGGCCGCCGACACCTCCGCCGCGCGCACCCCGGCCGCGTTGCGGTCCGTGCTCGCCGCGCGCGGTGGGCTGAAGCCGGCCGAGATCAACCGGGCCGCCGAACTCCTGCTGGCCCAGCGGGAGATCACCGCGACGCTCGCCGAACTCACCGCGCTCGGCGCCCGCGTGCGCTACCGCTCGGTCGACTTCCGGGAGCCCGAGGCGGTGGTGCAGGCGGTCAAGGAGATCCACGCCGAGCACGGCCGGCTCGACGGCGTGGTGCACGCGGCCGGGGTGATCGAGGACCGGCTGATCGCGGAGAAGACCGCCGAGTCCTTCCAGCGGGTCTACGGCACCAAGGCGACCGGCGCGGACGCGCTGCTCACGGCGCTGGAGGAACTGCCGTCCGCGCCCGCGTTCACCGTGCTGTTCGGCAGCATCTCCGCCGTCCTGGGCAACCGGGGCCAGGTGGACTACGCGGCCGCCAACGACGCGCTGGAGACCCTCGGCGCGGCCTTCGCCGCCCGCACCGGCCGGCGCGCGGTGACCGTGCACTGGGGGCCGTGGGCGCCCGCGCCCTCCCACGCCGGGATGGTCGGGGCGGAGCTGGCCCGTGAGTACGCCCGGCGCGGCATCCGGCTGATCGACCCCGAGGAGGGGACGGCGGCGCTGCTGCGGGAGCTGGCGTGGGGCGAGCAGTCGGCCACGGCCGTGGTCCACACCGCGTCGGGCTGGTGACGGCTCCCGTGGCCCTTGCGTCGACCGCATCCGTGATGGCACGTCAAGTTCAGGTGGCCATCGTGGGGATGGCCGTGTTGCTGCCGGGCGCCGCCGACCTGGACACGTACTGGCGGAATCTGCGGGACGGCGTGGACGCGATCGGCGAGGTGCCGGACGGGCGCTGGGACGCCGACTACTACCGGCCCGGCACCGCGGCCGAACCCGCGGTCGCGGACCGGGTCTACGCCCGGCGGGGCGGGTTCGTGGACGGGCTGGCGGAGGTGGAGGTCACCCGGTTCGGGATCATGCCGAACTCGGTGGCCGGCACCGAGCCCGACCAGCTCATCGCCCTGCACGTGGCCTCCGCCGCCCTCGACGACGCGGGCGGCCCGGACCGCCTCCCCGACCGAGGGCGCGTCGGCGTCGTCCTCGGCCGGGGCGGCTACCTCACCCCCGGCCTGGTCCGGCTCGACCAGCGGGTGCGCACGGCGGGCCAGCTCGTGCGCACGCTGGGCGAACTGCTTCCCGACCTGACCGACGGGCAACTCGCCCTGGTGCGGGCGGCGTTCACCGAGCGGCTCGGTCCGGACAGTCCCGAGTCGGCGATCGGTCTCGTGCCCAACCTCGCCGCCTCCCGGGTCGCCAACCGGCTCGACCTGCGCGGTCCCGCCTACACCGTGGACGCGGCCTGCGCGTCGTCGCTGGTCGCGGTCGACCAGGCGGTCGGCGAACTGGCCTCCGGGCGTTGCGACCTGATGCTCGCGGGCGGTGTCCACCACTGCCACGACATCACCCTGTGGAGCGTCTTCTCCCAGCTGCGCGCGCTCTCCCCCAGCCAGCGCATCCGTCCCTTCCACCGGGACGCCGACGGCATCCTGATCGGCGAGGGCACGGGGGTCGTCGTCCTCAAACGGCTGGCCGACGCCGAGCGCGACGGCGACCGGATCTATGCCGTCGTCCGCGGCACCGGGGTGGCGAGCGACGGCCGCGCGGCCGGGCTGGTCAACCCCGACCCCGGCGGCCAGGCACAGGCCGTACGGCAGGCCTGGCGGGCCGCCGGACTCGACCCCGCGGTGCCCGGCTCGCTCGGCCTGCTGGAGGCGCACGGCACCGCGACCCCGGCGGGCGACGGCGCCGAACTGACCACACTGGCCGAGGTGTTCGGACCGCCCGGGGTGCCGGGAGACGGCGACCGCGACGCGGTCCTCGGCTCGGTGAAGTCGATGATCGGGCACACCATGCCCGCCGCCGGTGTCGCCGGCCTGATCAAGGCCGCCCTCGCCGTCCACCACGCCACACTCCTGCCCACGCTGCACTGCGACGACCCGCACCCCGCACTGGCCCACACCCGCTTCCGCACCCTGGAAAAGGCGGCGGAATGGGAAACGACACCGGCCCGGCCGGTACGCCGGGCGGCCGTCAACGCCTTCGGATTCGGCGGGATCAACGCGCATGTCGTCCTGGAGGAGGCACCGGGGGGCCGGGGCGCGGCGCAGCAGACGGCAGGGCTGCGCCCGGGAGTCGATGCGGTAGCTCGGGGGGCCCGCTCGACCGAGGGCGCGGTCACGCCGGGAGCGCATGCCTTCGGCGATGCGGTCACACCGGAGGCCCGACCTGTCCGCGACGCGGTCACACCGGGAGCCCATCCCGTCGGCGACGCGGTCACGCCGGGAGCCCATATCGCCGACCACGCAGTCATGCCAGGAGCTCGCCCCGGCCGCGGCCCGCTCACGCGCGTCGTCGAGCCCGAGCGTGTCCTGTTGCTCGCCGCCGGTTCGCCGGATCGGCTGGCCGGGCTGCTCGACGCCGATGACGGCACCGTCCGCGCCGCCGGGCTCGACCCCGACCGTCCGCATCCGGACGCGGGAGCGGCCCGGCTCGGGATCGTCGATCCGACGGCCAAGCGGCTCGCGCTGGCCCGGCGCGCGGTCGGCAAGGGGCGTGCCTGGCACGGCCGCAGCGACGTCTGGTTCCGGCCGGACCCCTTGCTGGGTGCCGGACGCGGCAAGCTGGCGTTCCTCTTCCCGGGCCTGGAGGGCGACTTCACGCCCCGGGTCGACGACATCGCCGCCCACTTCGGCCTGCCCGCGCCCGCGCTTCCGCGAGGGCAGACGGACGACGTCGGCCGGCACGGCTTCGGGGTGGTCGCCGTGGGCCGCCTCCTCGACACCGCGCTGCGCCGCACCGGGATCGTGCCGGACGCGGTCGCAGGGCACAGCGTGGGCGAGTGGACGGCGATGGCGGCGGGCGGACTGTACGCCGGGGACGAGGTCGACGCCTTCATGGCCGGCTTCGACCCCGACTCCGTGACCGTCCCCGGTCTCGCCTTCGGCGCGATCGGCGCGTCCGCCGACCGCGTGCTGGCCGCCCTGCGCGACGAGGGCGGGGCCGCGGCGGGACTCGTCCTCTCCCACGACAACGCACCCGGTCAGTCCATGGTGTGCGGGCCGGAGGAGGCGGTGGAGGACTTCGTCCGGGCGTTCCGCTCCCGGGGTGTCCTCAGCCAGGTGCTGCCGTTCCGCTCGGGCTTCCACACACCGATGCTGGAGCCCCACCTCGGCCCGATCAGGGAGGCCGCCGACCGCTTCCGGCTGCACCCGCCGCACACTCCCGTCTGGTCGGGCACGATCGCCGCACCCTTCCCCGAAGGGGAGGCGGAGATACGGGAGTTGTTCGTCCGACACCTGCTGGAGCCCGTACGCTTCCGGCAGTTGACGCTGGCCCTGTACGCGTCGGGCCACCGCGTGTTCGTCCAGGCGGGTCCGGGGCAACTCGGCTCCCTCGCCGGGGACACACTGGGCGGACTCGATCACCTGGTCGTGGCGGCCAACTCGCCCCACCGCACCGGTCTGGCCCAGCTCCGTCGCGTGGCCACGGCCCTGTGGACGGCGGGGGCGGCGGTGGCGCCCTCCCTGCCACGGCGGCCCGGGCGGTCCGACACCCGACAACGGCCGCCGGTGAGGCTCGACCTGAGCGGGGCGCTGGTGTCGCTCGCGCCGGACCGGCTGGCCGGACTCCGCGAAGAGCTCCGCACCAGCGGCACCAACCCCCGCACCGGCACCAGTCCCTCATCACTCGACGCCCTCGTCCAACACTCCCCGCTGGCCGCCGAGTTGAGCGCGCTCATGCGCGAGACGGCGGACACGGCCGCAGCCGTGATGAGCAGCCTCGCCTCGCCGACCGCCGTCTCCCCGACCCCCAGCCCCCTCACCCCCCTCACCCCCCGCCGCACCACCGTCCACGTCTCCCCCGACACGATGCCCCACCTCCTGGACCACTGCTTCTTCCCGCAGCGCCCCGGCTGGCCCGACGTGGCCGACCGGTGGCCCGTGGTCCCGGCGACGACGATCGTGCAGCACATCATGGACGCGGCGGCCGAGGCGGCCCCCGGCACCGTGCCGGTCGCCGTGCACGGCGCGCGGTTCGAGGAGTGGCTCACCGCCACCCCCGCCGTCGACGTACCGGTGACGGCGACGCCCGAGGGCCCGGACCGCTTGGCCGTGTCGTTCGGGCCCCGCGCCCGCGCCACCGTCGAACTCGCCGCCCGCCACCCGTCCCCGCCCGAGTCCCCCTGGCCGGTGCCGGGCGCCGAACGCGCCCCCGACCACACCGCCGCCCAGCTCTACGACGAGCGCTGGATGTTCCACGGCCCGGCGTTCCAGGGCGTCACCGAGCTGACCGCGATCGGCGACCGGCACGTCCGCGGGGTCATCACGACCCCGCCCGCACCCGGCGCGCTGCTGGACAACGTCGGCCAGATCCTCGGCTACTGGATCATGGCGACCCGCACGGAGCGGACCGTCGTCTTCCCTGTCGGCATGCGGGAGCTGCGCTTCTTCGGACCGCACCCGGCGCCCGGCACCGAAGTCGGCTGCCTCGTCCGGATCACCTCGCTCACCGACACCGCCCTGGAGGCCGACGTCCAGCTGACGGTCGACGGCACGCTGTGGGCGGAGCTGTCCGGCTGGCAGGACCGCCGCTTCGACAACGACCCGAAGACCCGTCCCGTGGAGCGCTTCCCGGAGCGCAACACCCTGTCCGAGGCCCGGCCGGGCGGCTGGTCGCTGCTGCACGAGCGGTGGCCGGACCTCGCCTCCCGCGAGCTGATCATGCGCAACTCGCTCGGTGGCGAGGAGCGTGCGCAGTACGCGGCGCACGCCCCGCGCGGGCGCCGGCAGTGGCTGCTCGGCCGGATCGCGGTCAAGGACGCCGTACGGCAGTGGCTGTGGGACCACGGCGAGGGCCCGGTCTTCCCAGCGGAACTGCGGGTGCGCAACGACGAGTCGGGCCGCCCGTACGTCACCGGGGCGCACGGCCGCGGCCTGCCCCCGCTGGCCGTGTCGCTGGCCCACTGCGCCGAGGCGGGCGTCGCGATCGTCCGGCCGTACACGCCCGGGCCGGGCCCCGGCATCGACGTCGAGGAGGTCACCGACCGCGGACCGGAGACGGTGGCCACCGCCCTCGGCGCCGCTGAACTCCGCCTCCTGCACAGCCTGTCGGCCACCGGCGGCGACTCCGAGGCCCGCTGGTTCACCCGCTTCTGGACGGCGAAGGAGGCCGTCGCCAAGGCGGAGGGAACCGGGTTCGGCGGACGCCCGCGGGACTTCACCGTGCTCGACGCGTCACCGTCCGGCGACCGGCTGACCGTCGCGGGACGGCTGGCCCCCGCCTACACCGTCCACTGCGAGCCGGCCGCCAACCCGCCCACCCTGCCGGCCCGTGAGTACGTCGTGGCCTGGACCCCGGGACCCGCAGAAGTGATCACGGGACCGACTCGAGCGAAGGAGTACGACCGATGACCCCCGTCACCGCCGACGAGGAGAGCGTCCTCGCCGATCTCACCGGCATGCTCGCGCGTCTCCTGGAGGACGAGTACGGCCTCGACGACGTCGAGATCGGGATGCAGACCACCTTCAACCGCGACCTGGAGCTGGAGAGCATCGACCTGGTGACCCTGGCCGGGATGCTCCAGGAGCGGTACGGCGACCGGATCAACTTCGCCGAGTTCCTGGCCGGCATGGAGTTCGACGAGATCATCGAACTCACCGTGGGGCGGCTCGTCGAGTACGTGGTGACCGGGCTCAAGACGGCGGAGGCGAGCTGAGCCATGGCGATGGTCGACACCGGCGCCGTCCGGCTGCACGTCCAGCGGATCGGCCCCCGCCAGGGCCGCCCGGCCACCGCCACCGTGGTGCTGGTGCACGGTCTGCTCACCGACAGTCTGGCCAGCTACTACTTCACCGTCGCCCCCGCGTTCGCGGCCGCCGGCCTCGACGTCGTCATGTACGACCTGCGCGGCCACGGCCGCAGCGAACGCCCCGCCGACGGCTACACCCTGGACCACAACATCGACGACCTGGAGGCGCTCCTCGACCGGCTGGCGGTGACCGGTCCGGTGCACCTGGTCGGCAACTCCTACGGCGGCACGATCGCGTTCGGCTGGGCGGCCCGCCACCCGGAGCGCGCCGCCAGTGTCTGCCTCATCGAGTCCGAACCGGCCACCCCCGCCTGGGCGGTGAAGCTGGACCGCATCCTGGGGTGGGTGCTGGAGCAGCTCGCGCACCACGAGCCCGAGGCCATCGCCTGGGTCACGGCACACCGCGGGCAGCACACCGCCCGTCTGGCCAAGGGCGCGGCCCGGCTCGTCCGCGAGACCACGCTCACCCGGGAGATCCCGGCCAGCCGGGTCCTGACGGAGGACCGGATCGCCGCGGTGCGCTGCCCGGTGCTCGGCGTGTACGGCGGTGACTCCGACCTGGCCGAGCAGGCGCCCTGGCTGAAGTCGGTGCTGCCGGACTGCCGGACCGTGCTGCTGCCGGGGCACGAGCACTCGGTGCTGGTGGAGGCGTCGGGGACGGTCGGGGGACACATCCTGTCCCTGGTGGAGGAGACACGGGGGGTGGCGGCCCGGTGAGCCGGTTCCTGTTCGTCGTACCTCCACTCGTCGGGCACATCAACCCGACCGTCGGCGTCGCCGCCGAACTGGCCGCGCTCGGGCACGAGCCGGCGTGGGTGTGCCCCGATCCGGAGCTGGTCGGGCGGCTCGCGGGACCGGAGGCCACGGTGTTCGCGTGCGCCGGGTCGGTCCGGGGCGAGCGGCCGGCCGAGCTGCGCGGGCCGGAGGCGCTGAGGTTCCTGTGGGAGTGGTACCTGCTGCCGCTGGCCGAGGCGATGGCGCCGGGTGTGCGGGCGGCCGTCGGGGAGTTCCGGCCGGATGTCGTGGTGTCCGACCAGCAGGCCTTCGCGGGGGCGTTCACCGCCGAGCGGCTGGGCGTGCCGTGGGTGACCTCGGCGACGACGTCCGCCGAGTTCACGGATCCGCTGGCCGGGCTGCCGAAGGTGCGGGAGTGGGTGGACGAGCGGCTGGCCGGGCTGCGGGCGTCCCTCGGGGATCCGGCGGGCACCGCCGATCCCCGTTTCTCGCCGCGTCTCGTCCTCGCCTTCAGCACCCCGGAGTTGGCGGGACCCGCCGAGGGCGTCGGCTGGGTCGGGCCGTCGATCGCCGGGCGCCCGGTCTCCTCCGGCTTCCCCTGGGAGTGGCTCGACCCGGGCCGGCCGACGGTCCTGGTCACGCTCGGCACCGCCAACACCGAGGTCGGCGCCCGCTTCCTCGACGTGTGCCGTGCGGCGCTGCGGGAGAGGGCCGACCGGGTGCAGGCGGTGATCGTCGACCCGGGCGGCACGCTGAGCGGGGGCGATGACGACAAGGACGTGCTGATCGTGCCGTCCGTGCCCCAACTGGCCCTGCTGGAGCGGGGCATGGGAGCGGTGATCTGCCATGCCGGGCACAACACCGTGTGCGAGGCGCTGTGGTTCGGCACCCCGCTGGTGGTCGCGCCCATCCGGGACGACCAGCCGGTGGTCGCCGCGCAGGTCGTCGAGGCGGGGGCCGGGGTGCGGGTGCGGTTCGGACGGGTCGGCGCGCAGAAGCTGGGCGCGGCGCTGGACGGCGTGCTGCACGAACCCGGGTACCGCGCGGCGGCCGAGCGGATCCGTACGGCGTTCCGGGCCGCCGGTGGGGCCACCGCCGCCGCGGCCCGTCTCGACGAGCTGGCAAGGGAGTTCGGATGAGTGACGAAGGCAAGCCGGGCGAGCGGATCGCCGCGCTGCGCCCCGCCTACCGGGCCGACCTCGCCGCCGGGCCGGGGCGCTTCTTCGAGCCCCGGCGCACCACCTGCCCCTGGTGCGGCTGTACCGACCTCACCACCCGGCTGCGCACCACCGACCTGCTCCAGCACAAGCCGGGCCGGTTCGTCCTGGACCTGTGCGAGGGCTGCGGGCACGTCTTCCAGAACCCCCGGTTGAGCGCGGAGGGACTGGAGTTCTACTACCGGGACTTCTACGACGGCCTCGGGGAGAAGAGGCTCGGCGAGACCTTCGGCGGCCGCACGAAGACGTACCGGGGGCGGGCCGAGTCGATGCTGCCCCACGACTTGGGGCCGAAGACGTGGCTGGACGTGGGCACCGGGCACGGTCACTTCTGCGCGGCGGCGCGGCAGGTGCTGCCGGACACGGCGTTCGACGGACTGGACTTCACCGACGGCGTCGAACTCGCCGAGCGGGAGGGCCGGGTGGAGCGCGGCTACCGGGGCAACTTCCCGGATCTCGCGCCCGAACTGGCCGGCCGTTACGACGTGGTGAGCATGTTCCACTACCTGGAGCACAGCACCGACCCCGACCGGGAGCTGCGGGCGGCGCGGGAGGCGGTGCGGCCGGGCGGGCACCTGCTGATCGAGGTCCCCGACCCCGAGAGCCGGTACGCCCGGCTGCTCGGCCGCTGGTGGCTGCCGTGGCTGCAGCCGCAGCACCTGCACTTCGTGCCGGTGGCCAACCTGCGGGACCGGCTGACGGAGCTGGGCTTCACGGTGGTCGCGGAGCAGCACGCCGAGCCGCACGACCCGGTGGACCTGCTGGCCGCCGTATGGCTGGCGCTGGACCATGTGGCGCCGCGCGACGACGCGCCGTGGCTGCCCGAGCCGCCGGGCGCGCTGCGCCGCACGCTGCGGGCGGCGCTGCTGCTCGCCGGGGTTCCGGCGCTGATCGCGGGCACCCTGCTCGACCGGTTCGCCGTGCGGCCGCTGGCGCACCGGCTGGGCGTGTCGAACGCCTACCGGATCGTGGCCCGGCGCGACTGACGGGTGGGCAGACGCGTTTCGCCGTGCTAGCTTCGGGCCCACTGAACCATCAGGAATCCTGGCGATCGACGGTACGGCTCGACGAACGGAACCCCCATGTCCTTCCTGGCCAGACCGGCGGTGGCGACCCGCGCCGCCAAGACGATGCAGGGCCTGACCCGGCTGGCGAGCCGCCGGTCGGGCGGGCCCGGTTCGGCGGCCGCCTGGCAGGGTCGCTTCCCCGAGTACCCCCGGGACGCGAGCGAGATCACCATCCCGACGTCGGTCGCCCCGGCACCGGCCACGGTGTATCTGCCGCCGGCCGGGACGGGCGGCCGGCCGCCTGTCCACGTCAACTTCCACGGCGGCGGTTACGTCATGTCGATGCCGGTGATGGACGACGCGCTGTGCCGGTTCCTCGCCGTCGAGGCGGGGGTCGTGGTGGTCAACGTGAAGTACGTCGTCGCCCCGCAGCACCCCTTCCCCGCGCCCACCACACAGGCGTACGAGGTGGTGCGCTGGGTGGCCGGGCACGGCGCCGAGCACGGCTGGGACGGCGAGCGGCTCACCGTGGGCGGGCAGAGCGCGGGTGGCGGGCTCGCCGCGGCCGTGGCCCGCCAGGCCCTGGAGCGGGGCGGCCCGTCGATCGCGCTGCAGATCCTGCACTACCCTCCGCTGGACCTGGCCACCGCCGCCAGGGACAAGAAGGCCGCGGTCGCCAAGCCCCTGCTGCGGCCCTGGATGGCGGAGGTCTTCGACACGTCGTACGTGCCGGACCCCCGGGAGCGCGGCGACCGGCTCGTCTCCCCCGCGCACCCCTCGGACACCGCCGATCTGTTGGGCATCGCCCCGGCTCTGGTGATCACGGCCGAGTACGACCTGCTGCGCGCCGAGGCGACCCGCTACGCCGAGCGGCTGCGCGCGGCCGGCGCCCTGGCCGAGCACCACGAGGTCGCCGGCGCCGACCACGGCTACGACACGAACGACGACGACAAGGCCCGCGCCGGCTACGCCCTGATGGCCCGTCACCTCCGAAGGGCCACCGCGCCCGACGCCTCCTGAGAGGCGCGGGCGCCGCGGTCCTGCCGGAAGCCGCCGTTCCCCTATTCGGCGGCTTCCGGCAGGACGACCCCGAGCCTGTCGGCGCGCTCGGCCAGCTCGCGCCACACCTTCGGCGCGACCGGGATGCCCTTCGCGCCGCGCCCCTCGGCCACGGCGGCGCTGCGCTCGCCCGGGTAGAACACGCCCTGCGCGCCGTCCGCGACGGGCAGGCCCTTCAGTGTGCCCAGCGTCGCGTCGACGTCCTGGGCGAAGACGTCCGCGCCGCCGAAGGCCGCCGGGTCCACGGCGATGAGCAGGGCGTTCTGGCGGTGCCCCCGCCCGGCCGGGTCGTCCGAGTGGAACGCGGCGAAGATCGGCGCGCCGACGAGCACGCTGGTCAGCAGCTCGAACGCCAGGGACATGCCGGAGCCCTTCGCGCCGCCCAGCGGCAGCGGCATGACCGCCTCTTCCGGGTCGGTGGTCGGGGTGCCGTCCGCGGTGGCGGCCGCACCCTCGGGCAGCGGGGTGCCGGCGGCCTTCGCCTGGCGGATCTTCCCGAGGGCGATGGTGGCGGTGGCCATGTCGAGCAGCAGGGGTGCGTGCTGCCGTGCCGGTACGGCGACGGCGAGCGGGCTCGTGGCCACGGCCGCGCCCTTCACCCCCGTGTAGCCCATGTTGGGCATACCGGCGACGAAGCCGATGCCGACCAGGCCCTGCTCGGCGATCCGCGACACGTAGTAGCCGATCGCGCCGGTGTGCACGGTGCGGCGTACGCCCACCGCGGCGACACCGGTCGCCCTCGCCCGGGTGACGGCCTCGTCCGCGGCGGCGGACAGGGCGACGGGGCCCGGGGCGCGGTCGGCGTCCAGGACGGCCGCGGCCGGCGCACTGGACTCGACCACGATCCGGGCGTCCGCGTTGGCGACGCCCTTCTCCAGCAGGTCCAGATAGGCGGGGACGCGGGCGATGCCGTGCGAGTCGACGCCGCGCAGCGCCGCCCAGACGAACACGTCGGCGGTGGTGCGGGCGTGCTCGGCGCTCAGACCGCCTTTCTCGAGGAGGGCCGCGCAGAACGTGCGCAGGTCCTCTGCGGGCACCAGGACCTTCGAAGGTGGGGTGGACATGGTGGCGGGTGCCTCCTGGTTCATGGTGGCGGGTGCCTCCCGCTTCAGCGGGTGACGAGGACGTCGACGACGGCGGTGGTTCCCTCCGCCACGGCCTTCAGGGCGCGCTCCAGCGCGGGTCCCAGCGCGTCCCGGGTGTCGACGGTCTCGGTGTGCATCCCGAACGGCTCGGCGAACCCGGCCAGCCGGGGCAGCCGGTGCAGATCGGTGCCGAGCCACTCGCCGGTCCCGGCGGCCGCGCCCTCGGGGTAGAAACGGCGGTGGTTGAGGTTCATCGACTTGTAGACACGGTTGTTGAACACCACGATCAGCAGCGGGAGTTCGTACGCCTTCGAGGCGTCGTACGACGCGATGACCGGGTTGTAGGCGAACGCGCCGTCGCCGATGGTGAGGACCACCGGCCGCTCCCGCGCGGCGAGTTTGACGCCGAGCGCGACCGCGATGCCCTGGCCGAGGCCGCCCTGGACGTAGAAGTAGGAGTCCGGTTCGGCCGTGCGGAGGTGGCGCTTGACGACACGGCTGTGGGTGATGGTCTCGTCGACGACGATCGCGTCCCGCCCGTCGAGCAGCGCGCGCAGGGTGGCGGCGACCAGCACCGGGTCGATGCCCTCGGCCTGCGCCGCCTGGCTCTCCGTCCGCTCGATCGCGTCCTGTTCGGCGGCGGACCTGGCCTCCTGCGCCGCCCGCCGCACCGCCACCGACTCGTCGTCGAGGTCCTTGGCCCGCTTGGTCAGCTGGCGCAGGGTGTGGGCGACGTTGCCTTCCAGGTACCGGTCGGCGTACAGGACCTGGTAGACGACGTGGGGGCGCTGCGGGACCTCGTCGACGACGACGATCCGCGCCTTCGAGGGGCGCCGCGACGGCGGGTAGAACGGCGCGCGGCAGTTCACGAGCAGGATCAGGTCCGCCGTGTCCATCCAGGGGCCGATGTCGCTGCCGGCGTGCAGTGGGTGGGTGCGCGGGAAGTTGCCGCACACCGCCGAGTCCGGCTCGACGACCGGGATGTTCCAGGCCTCGGCGAAGGCGACGAGGGCCTCGAAGCCGCCCGCCTCACGACCCGCCGTCTCCGTGACGATCACGGGGTTGGCGGCCTCGCGGATCATCCGGGCGACGGGGTCGACCTCCTCGGGCGAGCTGTGCGTGGAGCCCGGCGCGACGATCGGCTTGGCCTCGCGGCCGTCCCAGTCCTCGAGGAGGATCTCCAGCGGGATGTTGAGATACGCCGGGCCGGCCGGGGCACGCCAGGACAGCTCCGCCGCCCGCGTGATCATCGTGGGCAGCGTGTGCACGCTCGCCGCCTCGTTCGACCACTTGGTGAACGGCTGTGCGACGCCGTGCGGGCCGCCCACGATCGACAGGTTGCGGTACCACTGGCCGCCCGGGTCGTGCCCGGGGGCGTCGCCGTACGTGGTCGACTCCGAGGAGGCGACCACCATCGGCACGCCCGCGAGGAGCGCGCCGTGCACAGCCATCGAGCCCTGCAGCAGACCGGGGGCCGCGTGCAGCAGCACGCCCTGGGGGCGGCGCCTGAGGAGTCCGTAGCCGGTGGCCATGCCGACGGCCACGGTCTCGTGGGTCAGGTCCAGATACTGCGGCGCCGGCTCCCCGTCGCGGTGGCGGCGGGCCAGGGACTCCCACACCGGGGCCCACTCGGACCCCGAGGAGCAGAAGAGGTAGTCGGCACCGACGGCGTTGAAGGCGGCGACGAAGGCATCACCGCCGTCGATGCCGGATGTGTGGGTGCTTTCGGTCATCTCTGGTGTGTCCTCAGCCCTCGATCGGCCAGTTCAGGACCTCGGAGATACCGCGGCCCATGATCCACTCCAGCTCCTCGGGCGTGAAGTCCCAGTGCTTGGTGAACTGCTCGATCGTGTCGGTGTACGTGATGCCGTGGCCCAGCAGCCGGGTGATGTCGGTGCCGTAGAAGCAGCGCTGCGGCCCCATCTTGTCGACCATCTCGCGCACGTACTTCTGGATGTTGTTGTTGGGGAAGGGCTGCGTCGAGTAGCCCGGGAGCGCCGAGACCTTGACGTAGATGTTCGGGTGGACGGCCAGGTCGGCGGTCTCCGAGACCCAGTATCCGATCGCGTCGTCCACGCAGCGCGCCATGATGCCCATGTGGTCGATGATGATCTTCAGCTCGGGGTGCTTCTCGGCGATCTGGCCGAGCTCGCGCTTCCAGATCGGGGCGTGGACCATGGTGGGGATGCCGAGCTCCTCGGCGACCGGCCAGTACCAGTCGTTGGTGCCGTCGATCATCCAGTTGCGGTCCTGCGGCCGGTGGAAGGTCAGGCGCGTGCCCTTCACATGCGGGTTCTGCGCGAAGTCCTTCAGCATCGCCTTGCCCTCTTCGGGCTTGTTCTGCGGGATGCGGGCCATGATGCCGAAGCGGTCGGGGTGCGCCTCGCAGGCCTCGAGCGCGTAGTCGATACGGTCGCCCTCCCAGGACGGCGGCAGGATCAGCGCGCGGTTCACTCCGGCCTCGTCCATCAGCTCCAGGGCCTCCTCGTAGGAGAAGGGGTCCTCGCGGTGGCCGTTGAGGCGGATCCGCTCCCGGGCGCCGGGGACCCAGGGGCGGTCCGGGGTCTCTTCCAGCCAGATGTGGATCTGCGTGTCGACGACGAACATGTCCCGTACTTCTTTCTCTAGGCAGGGCACGTGGTGGGGCGTTGCGGGGGGAACGCTAGGCGGGCGGAAAGGCCTTGCGGAGCCTCTGGGAGCGCAAGCTGTTCTTGCGTGAATCCGCCCTGTCAGCAGGGCATTCGTTGAATTCAGAGGGGTCGGGATGCGCGGCCGTCTTCGAAGACGGCGGCGACGATGTGTTCGGCGATCGCCATGGAGGCCGTCGCGGCCGGCGAGGGGGCGTTGCGGACGGCGGTGACCCGGCCCATCCGGTGGATGCGGAAGTCGTCCACGAGGGTGCCGTCCCGGTCCAGCGCCTGGGCGCGCACACCGGCGCCGCCGCGTACGACGTCCCGGACGCCGACGCCGGGGACGTACAGCCCGGCGTCCTTCATGAAGGCGGCCGTGGAGAAGGAGCCGCGGTACTCCTTGATGCCCGTACGCCAGTGCTGGGCCGCCATCCGCCAGGCGCCGGGGTAGGCGGCGAGGCCGAGGAGGTCGCGGGGGGAGATCCTGGTCCGGGTGTAGCCCTCGCGGGCGAGGGCCAGGACGGCGTTGGGGCCGACCTCCACCGAGCCGTCGACGCGTGGCGTGAAGTGGACGCCGAGGAACGGGTAGCGCGGGTCCGGCACCGGGTAGATCAGGCCGCGCACCAGGTCCGTCCGTTCCGGCTTGAGCAGCATGTACTCGCCCCGGAACGGGATGATCCGCGGTTCCCGCTCGTCCCGCGCGAGCCGCGCCACGGCGTCGGACTGCAGGCCCGCGCACAGGATCAGCCGGTCGACCCTGACCCTCCCCCAGCCTTCGGCCGGGGGGATCCCCGCCTGCCCGGACGTCACCTCGATGCCGCCTGGGACCTCGGTGACGCCCGTGACGGGGAAGCCGAGCCTCACCTCTCCGCCGGAGTCGACGACGTCCTGGGCGAAGGAGCGGGCGATCGCCGGATAGTCGGTGATCGCGGTGCGCGGGGAGTGCAGGGCCGCGATGCCGCCCGCGTGGGGTTCCAGCTCCCGGATCTCCTCCCGGGAGATCCTGCGCAGGTCGGGCACGTGGTTGTTCCTGGCCCGCTCGTAGAGGCCGTCCATCCGGCCGAGCTCGTCCTCGCGGACGGCCACGACCAGCTTGCCGATCTCCCGGTACGGCAACGCGCGGTCCTGGCAGTACTCCCGCAGCAGGGACACCCCGCGCACGCACAGGTCGGCCTTGAGACTGCCGGGCGTGTAGTAGATCCCGGCGTGGACGACACCCGAGTTGTGGCCGGTCTGGTGGAGCGAGACCTCCCGCTCCTTCTCGAACACCACGACCCGGGTGCCGGGCCGGCGCAGGGCGAGCTCGCGGGCCGTGGCCAGCCCCACGATGCCGGCGCCGACGACACCGATCGTCTCGTCAGCCACGGGCCCGCTCCGGAGCACCGAGGTTGATCGCCACCGTCTTGACGCGGGTGGAGAAGCGCAGCACCTCGTCGCCCTGCTCCTTGTAGGCCGTACCGGAGTCGCGGAAACCGCCGAAGGGCAGATGGACGTCCCAGCCGGTGGTCGTCGTGTTCACGGCGACCTGCCCGCACTCGGCCTCGTCCGCGAAGCGGTGGGCGCTGCCCAGGTCGCGGGTGAAGACGGCGGCGGCGAGCCCGAAGTCGGAGTCGTTGACGGCCTCCACGGCCGCCTCGAACCCGTCGACCGCCCGCAGGGCGAGCACCGGCCCGAAGACCTCCTCCCGCCAGATCGCGGTCCCGGGCGTGACGTCACCGAGGACGGTCGGCTGCACATAGCAGCCGTGCGCGCGCTCGCCCTGCGTGTCGGCCCGCCCGCCGGTGAGGACGGCCGCGCCCTGCTCGACGGCCCGGGCCAGGTCGGCCAGGACGCTGTCGCGCTGCTTCGGGCTCGACAACGGGCACAGCGTCGTCGCCGGGTCACCGCCCGGCCCGATCCTCAGCGCCTCCACCTCGGCGACGAGCAGCCGGGTGAACTCCGCGTACACCGCCTCCTCGACGATCACCCGGCTGGTGGCGGTGCACCGCTGGCCCGCCTGCCCGAACGAGGCCGCCACGACGGCCTTGGCGGCGGCCGGCAGATCGGCGTCCCGCAGGACGACGGAGGCGTTCTTGCCGCCCAGCTCGCCCTGGAAGCGGACGTTGCGGTCGGCGAGCCGGCGGCGGATGCGGCCTCCGACCGCGTTGGAGCCGGTGAAGGTGATGCCGGCGATCCGCGGGTCGTCGAGGAGGGCCTCCTCGATCTCGGCGGTGCGGCCGGTGACGACGTTGAGGACACCGGCCGGGAGTCCGGCGTCGTGCAGGGCCCGGGCGAAGTGCAGGCCCGAGCCGGGGGTCTCGGTGGCCGGCTTGAACACGGCCGTGTTGCCGGCCGCGAGGAGCGGGGCGAGCTTGCGCGCCGGGGTGATCAGCGGGTCGTTCCAGGGGCTGATCACCAGGATCACCCCGATCGGCTCGCGCTGGGTGTGCGTACGGTGGTGCGGGCGTACGTCGTGCAGGAGGGTGCCGTAGCCCTGGCGGGCGAGACCCGCGTAGTACTCCAGGAAGTCGGCGGCCTTGAGGGTCTCGCCGGTCGCCTCCGCGAGGGTCTTGCCGTTCTCGGCGGTGACGTCGGCGGCGATCTCCTCCACCCGCTCGCGGATCAGCCGGGCCGCGTCGGTGAAGACCCGGGCCCGCTCGAAGGGGCTGGTGCGCCTCCAGCCGGCGAAGGCGCGTTCGGCGTGGTCGTAGGCCCGGGTGACGTCCTTGGCGGCGAGGGCGGGGACACGGGCGATGGGGGCCCGGACGTCGGCCGGATCGTGGACGTCGATCCACTCACCGGTCGTCACCCACTCCCCGCCAAAGAGGGTTTCGAGAGTACGCATACGGTTCACAACACCTCACTGGGCAGGGTGGGACCAGCCCCGGGGCGGCACACATTGGTTGCGCTCCACGGGCGCCGCCCATCAGGGGATTCGTGCTGCAATCGGCAGGCCCAAGGACTGGACCCGCTGAGGAGAGAGCACGACATGGCCTATGCAGTCATCGCCCGCTACCACTGCACCGCCGAGGACGAGGCGATCGTGCGCGCCGCGCTGCTGAAGACGCGCGAGCACACCCGCGCCGAGCCCGCGAACGAGGTGTACGAGGTGCACGCCGTGGCGGACGAGCCGGGCGGCTTCCTGCTGTACGAGCGGTACGCCGACCGGGCCGGGTTCGAGGCGCACAAGGCGGCCGAGCACTTCCGGGAGCTGATCACGGAGACGGTGTGGCCGCTGCTGACGGACCGGTCGGTGACGTTCGCCGAAGTGCTCTGAGACGGAAGGGGCCGGGTTCGCACCCGGCCCCTTTCTTCTTTTCAGAACTCGTTGCCCCAGCAGTACCGGGCGAGGGTCTCCACCAGGACCAGCTTCCTGCGCTGGTCCTCCGCGCTCAGCAGGGGCCGGCTCGCCACGTCGGCGAACCCCCGGGACGGCGACACCGCCGCGTCCTCCAGGTCCTTGAACTCGCCGACCGCGTCGATGCGGGCCATCACGGTGTCGATGTCCTCCAGCGCCGGCACGGTCGCGTCGACCACGCCCAGGCAGACGTCCCGGTCCTCCGGGAGCGCCCTGACGAGGTCCAGTTCGGCCGGGGTGCCCTGGTCGAAGGGGAGGATCCAGCGGTCGGCGCCGACCGTGCCGTACAGCAGCTCCGCCCTGGCCCGGTCCACCTCGGCGGGTGCCCGCCAGCCGGGCGAGACACCGATCCGGACGCCCTCGGGGCGCTCGTCCAGCCGTACCGCCAAGGCGTCCACGGCGAGCGCGTCCTCGAAGGACAGCGCACCCGGGGCGCCCGGATCGGTGCCCAACTGCCCGATCAGCAGAGGGTTGTTGAGCTGGATCAGGCGGACGCCCCGGGACACCAGCAGGGCGATCTCCGCCTGGATGATCTCCGCGAGCGCCTCGCCGAGCTCACGGGCCGACGGCACGCCCGGGCCCGGCCGGAAGGTCGTCGCGGCGAGGTACGCCGGCGAGGGCAGCGACGCCTTCGGGGCGATGACCGTCAGCTCGGCGAGCCGGGCCGCCCGGTCGGCGAGCAGCGGGCCGTCGGCCTTGGGGAGGGACTCCGCCACCCAGACGGCCAGCCCGTCCGCGTCCGTCTCCCCGGTACGGCGGAATCCGGACACCGCGTCGAGGACGGCGCTGCGGAAGTCCTCGCGCGGGAAGTCGCCGTCGGTGACGACGGTGGAGCGCAGCTTGCGCTGGTAGGCCACCGCCTCCCGGACCGCCTCCTCGACGGAGGCGGGGTCCCCGGTCGAGAGGCCGGCCGGGCGGACCAGGCTGCCGTGGTGGTCGATGCGGTAGTTGAAGGTGTCGGCCATGGGTCACGCGTCCTTTCCGGCCCCGGCCGGACCACCGGCGACGCCCCAGGCGGCGAACTCCAGCTCGTAGCCGAGGGAGGCGAGGACCTCGTCGGCGATCTGCTGGTCCTCCTCCGCGGTGCCGCCGGCGATGCCGAGGCCGCCGATGATCTCGCCGTCCTTCTTGATGGTGACGCTGCCCTCGGTGGCCATGATCGGCAGGGCCGCGCCGGGGAGCTGGGAGAGCTGGGAGAAGAAGACGGGCTGGCTCTCCTGCCACTTCTTCAGCATCTTGCCGGGCCGCTGCATGACGGCCGCGGTGTACGCCTTGGCGCGGGCGATGTCCGGGGTGAGGGGGCGGGCGCCGTCGGGGCGGCGGATGGCGACGGGGAAGCCGCCGGCGTCGACGACGGCGACGCTCACCGCCTTCCCGATCGCCTGGGCCCGCTTGTGCGCGGCGTCGATGATCTCCTCGGCGGCGGCCAGGGTCAGGCTGCTCATACTGCTTCCTTCTGTGCGGTGAGGGTGCGGCGCAGCTGGGCGATCGCCGCGTTGTACGGGCCCGGCGTCTCCCAGTACATGGAGTGCGGGGCGCCCGGGACGATCTCCAGGTGCGAGCCGGGGAGCAGTTCGTGGGCGCGGGCGACGGTCTTGACGCTCAGCACGGCGTCCTTCTCTCCCGCGAGGAAGGCGACCTTGACGCCGGAGGCCTCGATCTCCTCCAGGGAGGGGCCGTTGGTGTCGAGATTGCGCAGGTCCTGCATCTTGGCGACGTTGAAGGTGCCCATCTGCTGGAACAGGAAGGTGAGGTCGGCGCGCTCCCGCTGGAACGGCTTGGTCAACAGACGGTCGATGACCGGGAGTTTGACGGCCTCGGCGCGGTCGGCGGCGGCCAGCTCCCTCAGCTCCGGGTGGCTGATGCCGCCCAGGGAGTGGCCGAGGACGACCGAGGAGACCCGCTCGGGGCGCAGCAGGCCGGCGCGCAGGGCGGCGAGCGAGCCGATGGACTGACCGACGAGCATGACGTCGGTCAGGTCCTCCTGGTCGAGGACGGCGACGACGTCTCCGGGGAAGTCCTGGCCGTCGAACTCCGCCATGGACGAGTCGGAGTTGCCGAAGCCGCGCAGGTCGATGGTGACGACCGTGAACTCGTCGCGCAGTGCGGCCACTTGCTGCCACCAGGCGGCGTGATGGCCGCCGCTGCCGTGCACGAACAGGATCGCCGGACCGCTGCCGTGACGCTCGTAGTAGAGGGAGGTGCCGTCGGAGTCGGCAATGGGCATGGGGATGAACTCCTCAGCGACGACGGTCAGTTGGGGCGCCTGGCGTGGTACACGAGCTCGATCATGGTGTGGTCGGGATCGTGGATGTAGCAGAACTTGGACTGGTTCTCGGGGCGCTGGATCGGGCGGGTGTGCCGGATGCCCAGCTCCTTGAGGTGCTCCAGGAAGTCGTCCCAGTCGTCGACCTCGACGGCGAAGTGATAGGGCGCCATGCGCTCCATCTCCTCGACGGGGGTGAAGTGCAGGTCGAAGTTGCCCCGGGTCATCAGCACCACGCGGGTGTTGGACTTGGGCGTGATGCGCTTCATCCCGAAGACCTTGGCGTACCAGGCGGCCGTGCGGTCGGGGTCGGTGGTGGGGAAGTTGACGTGGTGGATGTAGCGGGGTTCCCTGCTCATGACGGGTGATTCCCTTCGAGATGTACGGGGTTGGACAGCACACCGATGCCGCTGATCTCGACCTCCACGGTGTCGCCCGGCTCCAGCTGGCAGGTGGACTCGGCGCCCATCCACAGCACGTCCCCGGGCTGCAGGGTGATGTGCCTGCTGATCGCGACGAGGTGGTCGAAGGGGTCGAAGACCATGTCGCCGGTGGGGAAGGAGGACCGCTCCTCGCCGTTGACCCGCAAGGTGGTCGTCTGGGCCAGGGCGTCGACGTCGGTCTCGATCCACGGCCCCATGGGCTTGAAGGTGTCGCTGTTCTTGCTGCGCCAGAACGTGCGGTCCTGGTGCTGCCAGGTGCGGGCGCTGACGTCGTTGCCGATGGTCCAGCCGAAGACGGACGCGTACGCCTCCTCGCGCGTGGCGTGCCGCAGGGGGCGGCCGATGACGGCGACGAGCTCCGGCTCGGCCTCGAACCTGCCCTCGACCTCCGCCGGCTTCACGATCGGCGAGAGATGGCCGGTCAGCGCGTTGTTGGCGCGGTAGCCGACCTCGGGCCGGTCCGGGACCGGGGCGCCGGCGTGGGCGATGTGGCGGGGGTAGTTCATGCCGACGGCGTAGAACACGGGCGGGATCACGGGCGGGAGCCAGACGGCCGTGTCGCGCTGGACGGTGCCGATGACATGAGGGTCTCCCCCGATCGGCGAGCCCGACAGCAGTTCCACGTCCGTCTCCCGCACCCGGCCCCACACCGCCCGGCCGCCGACCCGGACACGCGCGTACCTCATGGCGCCAGCAGGTGGGAGACGCGCTTGGTGACCAGGTAGGCGTCCAGCGCCTCCGGCCCGCCCTCCCGGCCGTAGCCGCTGTCCTTGACGCCGCCGGAGGGGGCCTCGTGGACCGAGCCGCCGCAGTGGTTGAGCGACAGGATCCCGGCCTCCAGCTCGTCCGACAGCTTCTCGGCGGTCGCGGCGGAGCCGGTGAAGCCGTAGGCGGCCAGTCCGTAGGGCAGCGCGTTGGCGACGGCGAGGGCCTCGTCGAGGTCGGTGAACGGAACGATCGGCGCGATCGGCCCGAACGGCTCCTCGCTCAGCAGCTCCGCGTCCTCGGGTACGTCGGTCAGGACCGTCGGCGCGAAGAAGTAGCCGGGGCGGTCGAGCCGCTCGCCGCCGGTGAGGATCTTGGCGCCGCGGGCGACCGCGTCGGCGGTGAGGCGTTCCAGGGACCTGAGCCGGCGCTCGTTGGCGAGGGGGCCCATGGTGGTGCCCCCGTCGAGCCCGTCGCCGACGACGACCGCCTCGGCGGCCTTCACGAACTCGGCGGTGAACTCCTCCACCAGGCCCTCGTGGACGAGGAAGCGGCTCGGCGAGGTGCAGACCTGACCGGCGTTGGCGAACTTCGCCCGGGCGGCCCTGCGGGCGGCCTTCACGGGGTCGGCGTCCGCGCAGACGATCACCGGGGCGTGGCCGCCCAGCTCCATCAGGGACGGCTTCATGACCTCGCCGGCCTGGGCAGCGAGCAGCTTGCCGACGGGGACCGAGCCGGTGAAGGCGACCAGCCGGGTGACCGGCGAGGAGATCAGGTGGGCGGAGACCTCGGCGGGCTCGCCAAAGACGAGGTTGAGGACCCCGGCGGGCAGACCGGCGTCGGCGTAGCACCGGACCAGTTCGATGGCTGTGGCGGGGGTCTCCTCGGAGGCCTTGATGACGAGGGAGCAGCCGGCCGACAGCGCGGAGGAGATCTTGCGGTTGGGGCCGCCCACGGGGAAGTTCCACGGGACGAAGGCGGCGACGGGGCCGATGGGCTCGCGTCGTACGGTGAGCACGGTGCCGGGGGCGGACGGGATGATGCGGCCGTAGGCGCGGCGGGCGTCGTCGGCGTGCCAGCGCAGGGTCTCGGCGGTGCGGCGGGCCTCACCGGTGGACTCGGCGAGCGGCTTGCCCTGTTCCAGGGTGCTGACCCGGCCGATCCCGGCGGCCCGCTCGGCGATCAGGTCGGCGGCGGCGTGCAGGATCGCGGTGCGCCGGGCGACGGGCGTCGCGCGCCAGACGCGGAAGCCCTCCTCGGCGGCGGCCAGGGCGCGGTCCAGGTCGGCGGCCGTGGCCAGGGGTACCTCTCCGATCACCTCCTCGGTGGCCGGGTTCACGATCGGGGCGGTGGTGCCGGTTCCGCCCTGGCACCACTCGCCCGCGATGTACATGCGGACGGCGGGGTAGCCGTGGTCGGTGGTCATGGATGCGTGCCTCTCAGGCGGGGGTGTCCTGGTCGCGGTTGGTGCGCAGGGCCCAGATGTGGTGCGGCGGGGTCGTCTCGTGGACGCGGGTCTCGTAGGAGTCGTCCACGCGGTCCATGTCGGCGGCGTACTCGACGCGGCCCCCGCACGGGGCGTGCAGGAAGCGGAAGACGTTGGAGCCGACGGTGTGCCGGCCGAGCCGGCGGGCCTCCCGCCAGCCCTTCTCGATCATGTGGTTGCCGCCCTCGATGACGTCGTCGAAGCCGGGCACCTCGTAGGCGATGTGGTTGACGCCGACGCGGTCGGGGCGGTGGCACAGCAGCATGGTGTGCTGGTCGTCGTCGCCCGGGGCCTGCATGAACACGCCCATCGGCTCGACGATGTCGGTGGGGCGGAAGCCGAGGAGGCCGGTGTAGAAGGCGACGGCCTCGTCCTTGCCCTCCTTGGCGATGTTCAGCGCCACATGGCACATCCGCAGCGGGTACGCGCGCGTGAGCGGCTGAAGCGCGGTGTTCCAGCGGTTGACGCTGCCCGGCGCGTTGGCGGGCCGCGGCTCCACGGCCGTCTTCCTCGGCCGGGCGAGGGTGAGGCCGACGCCGAAGCCGCTGAGGTCGACGGTGTGGAAGACGCCGTCGGCGCTCTCGCGCACGGGGTGGCCCTCCCGGGCGACCGCGGTCACCAGCCGCTGGAGCTCCTCGCCGGTGTCGACGCCCCAGACGACCTCCCGCAGCGTGGGCCCGTCCTCGACGGGGGCGGGCAGCAGCGGGCTCGGATCGGTGTCGAGGTGCAGCGTCTGCCCGGTGAGCGTCTCGAACACCGCGTGTTCGCCGGTCCGCTCCACCAGGAACAGTCCGAAGTCGTCGAAGAAGCGGACGCAGGCGTCGAGGTCGTCGATGCCGTAGGTGACCGATTCGATTCTCTGGATTCCCATGGATTCCTCGTTTCCGGGTCGCCTGGCGAGCGTAGATTCGGGGTCGCCGGGCCTCAATGGCCCGAGCTCTACGGAATGCGCAACCCTTTGTTGCGCCGCCCGCGCCGGCTATCGGATGGCCGGAATCGGGTTCTGCGAGAACCACTCGGAGAGAAAGTCCAGGAACACGCTGATCTTGCGCGGGGTGTCCTGTCCGGGGCCGTAGATCGCGTACAGCGGGCGGTCGGGTACGGCGAGTTCCGGCAGCAGCACCTGGAGGGCGCCGGAGACGAGGTCGTCGTAGGCCGGGCGCTGCGGGAGGAGGGCGATGCCGCGGCCGTGCACGGCGGCCTTCTGCAGCGCCAGGTAGGAGTTGGACGAGAACGCGATGTTACGGATCTTGTGCAGGGTGCTGGCGTGACCGTGGCCGATGCGCCACACGGGGTCGTTGACGTGCACCAGGCAGTCGTGGTGGGCGACGTCGTTGGGGTGCTCCAGCGTCCCGCGGCGCTTGATGTAGTCCTCCGCGGCGCACAGGACGAACGGCAGCGAGGAGATCTTCTTCAGGCGTACGGAGGAATCCCTGAGATCCCTCGTATGGAACGCGACGTCGAATCCGCTGTCCAGGAAATCGTAGGTGCGGTCGGACATACCGCCGAGTTCGAAACGGACCTGGATTTTCGGATGGGCCGCGGAAAAGGCGGCGATGGCGTCACCGAGATCCAGGCTTCCTATCCATTTCGGACAGATGATGCTGAGGGTGCCCTCGGCCCGGTCGTGCGAGTCGGCGAGTGCCGCATCCTGGGCCTCGATCTCGTCCAGGATGCGGGCGGCGAATTCCGCGTACCGCTGCCCCGGTTCGGTGAGGCTCACCGAGCGGGCCGTACGATTGACGAGGCGGACCCCCACCTGTCGTTCCAGTTCGGCCACGTGTCGTGAGACCAGTGATCCGGAGGAGCCGAGTTTCTTGGCGGCTCCGTTGAAGCTTCCGGCCTGAGCGACAGTGACGAAGCTGTGCATCAGCAGCAAGCGGTCCATGCGTCCTTCTTACTTCGGGCAGTACTGAGGGGCTTCGCCCACGTTGTCCTTGGTCACCAACACAAGAGGAATGTTGGCAATTTTGTCAACCTTCTTGTTACCCAGAAGACCCACGGCGTTCTTGACAGCGGTCTCGCCGATCAGCTTCGCCGAGTTCGCCACGGTGGCCGAGAACTCGCCGCTCTTGACCGCGGCCAGCCCCTCGTCGGTGCCGTTCACCGTGACGATCTTCACGTCGTCGGCACCGGCCGCGTCGAACGCCTTGCGCACGGCGAAGGCCATCTCCTCGTTGGCGACGAAGGCGTAGTCGAGGTCGGGATTGGCCTGGATCATGTTCTCGGCCACGTCCTGGGCCTTCGCCGGGTTGAACATGCCGGGCTGGTTGGCGACCACCTTGGCGTTGGCCGGCAGGGCGTCCTGGAAACCGCCCACGAGGAGGTCCGAGGCAGCGCCCGGCGCACCGGCGACGATCCCGACCCGCACGTCCTTGCCGGCCGCGTCCTCGCCGATCCAGCCGGCGTCCTCGGCGCCGACCTTCTTCAGGTCGACGACGGCCGCCCCGAGGATGTCGCTGACGTCACTGGTGGCCACGGAGGTGAGGTAGATCGGCACACCGGCGGCCTTGGCCTTGGCTATGTCGCCCTTCAGGGAGTCGACGTTGACCGTCTGCACGATCAACGCGCTCACGTTCCGGGAGATCATGTCCTCGATGTTGGACAGCTCGGTCCCGGCGTTCTGGTGGGAGTTGGCCGTGTAGACCTTCGCCCCCTCCGTCTTCGCCCGGCCCTCGACGGCCTTCTGCAGACAGCTGTGGAAGTTGGTGTCGCCGCCGTTGACGAAGCCGAGGGAGACACTGTCGGAGCTGCCGGCGTCGTCGCCCTTGCCGCATCCGGTCAGCACCAGGGCGGAACCGGCGACGGTGGCGAACAGCGCTCTGCGCGAGCGGGCGGAAAGTCTCAGGGTGGACCTCAGGGTGGACTGCATGGTGGACCGCCTTTCAGAACATGACGTGGGTAGAGGGGAGTTCAGTGGCCCGAGGCGCCCGAGCGCGCCTTGTGCATCTCGTTGGCGACGGCCGCGACGAGCAGGACGGCGCCGACGGACACCGGCTGGTAGTTGCTGGAGAAGTCCAGGAGATTGAGGGCGTTGGCCACCACGCCGAGCAGGACCAGACCGAGGGCGGTGCCGACGACCGTGCCGTGGCCGCCCGCGAGCGAGGTGCCGCCGATGACCACCGCGGCTACCACGGCCAGCTGGAGCGAGAGTCCCGCGGTGCCGCCGGGGCTGGAGGAGCCGAGCCGGGACAGGATCATCAGGCCGGCCAGGCCCGAGAGGGTGCCGGTGAGGCCGTACAGGGTGAGCTTGCGGGCGGTGACGTTGATGCCGCTGAGCCGGGCCACGTGCTCGTTGCCGCCGATCGCGAAGGCGTCGCGGCCGAACACCGTGAACCGCATGACCAGTGCCGTGGCGACCAGCACCAGGACCGCCACCAGCAGCAGGTAGGGCACGCCGAGCACCTTGTCGTTGCCGAGGGCGAACATCCGGGTGCCGATGGAGATGGTGGAGCCGTCGTGCACCAGGAGCGCCACGCCGTCGAGCAGCGTCGCCGAGGCCAGCGTCACCACGAACGGCGCCACGTTGGTGAAGGTCACCACGAGCCCGTTGACCAGCCCGATCGCCGTACCGAGCAGCAGCGCGACGACGACGGCGTATCCCGTGGGCTGTCCGCCGGCCAGGAGTTTGGCCGAGACGGCGGCCGTGACGGCGACGTTGCTGCCCATGGAGAAGTCCATGCCGCCCGCGGTCATCAGCAGGGTGAGCCCGGCCGCGAGCACGGCGTTGACGCTGACCTGGCTGAGGATGTTCACGATGTTGCGGTCGGTGGCGAACGTCTCGCTCTGCACGGCGGTGAACACCACCACCAGCACGAGGACGGCGATCAGGCCGGCGTGCGGCACCTCGCGCAGCCTGCCCACGGAGAACCGGGACCCGGACGGGCCGGAGACGGGAGCGGGGGCATCGGGAAGTGTCTTGACGCTCACTGCGGTTGTCCTCCGAGGGCCGTGGCGACGAGCTCGTCGCGGGTGATGGCGGTGATGTCGTGCTCGGCGACCACGCGGCCGGCGCTCACGACGACGACCCGGTCGGCCAGGCGCATGACCTCCTCGGCGGAGGAGGAGGCGAGCAGGACGGCCACGCCCCGGGAGGCGAGGTCGTCGAGGAGGGCGTGGATGTCGGCCATCGCCGCGATGTCCACACCGTTGGTGGGGTCCTCCAGGAAGCAGGCGGCCGGCCCGGTCTCCAGCCACTTGCCGAGCAGGACCTTCTGCTGGTTGCCCCCGGACAGCGCGCTCACCGGCGGGTTCCCGGCCAGCGCCCGCACTCCGTAGCTCCGCCGCAACGGGGCGGCGCGCCGGGTGAGTTCGGTACGGCGGTGCAGGCGTCGGCGGGCGAAGCGGTCGTCGGCGAGCATCAGGTTCTCGTCCAGGGACAGGCCCGGGACCAGGCCCAGGGCGCGGCGGTCGCCGGTGACGCAGCGCAGCCCGCTGGCGAGCGAGGCGGGGATGCGGCCGAAGGGCACCTCCCGTCCCTCGACGTGCAGCCGGCCGGCGTCCGGGCGCCGGCGTCCCGACAGCAGGTCGAACAGCCGGGACTGGGCGTCCCCGGCCGGCCCGAGGACGGCGACGATCTCGCCCCTGCGCACCTCGACGGTGAAGTCCCGGATGGCCCGGCCCTGACTCAACCCCCGTACGGCCAGGCCGACTTCGTCCTTCGGCGTGGGGCGTTCGGGGCGGGTGGAGACGACGTCCCGGCCCACCATGGCCCGTACCAGAGCGGTCTCGTCCAGGTCGGCGGCGGGCGCGCTCGTCACGACCCGGCCGTCCCGCAGGACGGTGAGACGGTCGGCGACGGCCATGACCTCGTCGATGTAGTGCGAGATGTAGACGACGGCGACGCCCTCGTCCCGCAGGGTGCGCACCAGGGTGCGGATCCGGTCGGCGTCCCCGGCGCTCAGACACGCGGTCGGCTCGTCCAGGATCAGGACGCGGCCGCCGCGGCGGACCTCGCGGGCCACCTCGACCATGGTCTGCTCGGCGACGGTGAGCGAACCGGCGGTGCGTTCCACGTCGATGGCGATGCCGAGGGCGGCGAGCGCGGCGCGGGACTCTTCCCTGACGGTCCGCCAGCGCACGGCGCGTCCCCGGGTGGGCAGGTCGCCGAGCAGGACGTTCTCGGCGACGGTGAGGCCCATCGCCAGCTCACGGCGCTGCGGCACCGAGGAGATGCCCAGCCTGCGGGCCCTGCGCACGGTCAGCCCGTGCTGCTCCCGCCCGTCGACCTCGATGGTGCCGCCGTCGGCCTGGTGGACCCCGGACAGCACCTGCACCAGCGTCGACTTGCCGGCGCCGTTCATGCCCATCAGGGCGTGGATCTCACCGGGGAACAGATCGAGGTCGACGCCCTTGAGGGCGGCGGCTCCGCCGAAGCTCTTGGTGATGCCCCGGACGCTCAGGACCGGGCTCACGACACCCGTCCGTAGCCGCGGATGTCCGGGAAGGGGGGCTCCTTGTCGGCCTGGAGGTCCACCTGGAAGGTGTTCAGGCACATGCCGAGCATCGTGAAGTTGCCGAGCGCGCCGATGGTGTCGACCAGGCCCTTGGAGCCGAAGTGCGCCAGCGCGGCGGCGAAGGTGTCGTCGCTGACGAAGTGTTCGTCGAGGACTTCCCGGCAGAACCGGTAGAACGCCTGGTCGGCCTCGTCGTCGAAGACCGCCTCGCGCTTCTCGGCGATCGCCTTCACGGCGGCCTCGGGGATGCCGGCCTCGATCGCCTGGTGCACATGGGCGTTCCAGGAGTACTGGGCGTCCCAGTTGCGGGCGGCCATCAGCAGGGTCAGTTCGCGCAGGTGCTTGGGAAGGCTGCAGTCGAAGCGGGCGAAGGCGCCGAGGGACTCGGCCCGCTCGCACATCTCGGGGCTGTGCAGCCAGACCCGGAAGGGACCGCGTACGGCACCACGGCGGCCGGCGATCCGTGCGGCCAGTTCCTGCTGCCGCGCATCCATTTCCTCTTCGCTGAGAACGGGGAGCCTCATCTGGCCGTTACCTGCCTTTTCTTTCCGGCGCATTACGGGCACGGGTCGTGCAGCCGTGCGGTGCCAGGTGAAGGTACAGCCGTGTCCGAGAAGCTCACCCTCCTCGGAATGCAAGGTAAACCTGCACGTTGGAGGCCCCCCATTCGCCGGGAGGCGACCTAACGTCGTGCGACATGACCACCATCATCAAGGCCGCGTCCGTCCCCCTCCTCGACCGTGGCGGCGCGGTCGTGACGACCCCTCTCATCACCACCGTGTCGGCGAACGGGGAGAACCGGATCACCAGCGGGATGAGCGTCTACCCGGTCGGTTCGGGGGCCCCGCTGCACTCCCACAACTGCGACGAGCACGTCACCGTCCTGGAGGGCGAGGCCGAGGTGTGGGTCGACGGCGAGGTGACGAAGCTGGAGCGGTTCGACACCACCTACGTCCCCTCCCCCGTCCCCCACCTGTTCCGCAACATCGGGGACGTCCCGCTGCGCATCCTGTGGGTGTACTCCTCGGGCCATGTGACACGGACGTTCACCGAGACCGGCAGGACGGTGGAGCACCTGTCGGCGGAGGACCAGATGGGGTCCGACGACTGAGAGATCCGGGACGGCACGGCTCAGCGCACCCCCGCCGTGACCGCCTCCGCGACGACCTCGGCGACCGCTGTCGGCTGCTCCACGAGGACCGCGTGTCCCGCGTCGGGAACCGTCACCGACCGGACGTGCGCGCATGCCTCGAGGCCGGCCCGTTCCTCATCGGTCAGCCCGATCTCGTCGTGGTCGCCGCGCACCACCCAGGCCGGGACGCCGGCCTCGCACAGCCGCGGCACCAGGGACGGATACCGGCCGAGGTAGGTGTAGTAGTCGTGGAGGATCCGGCGGCAGGTCGCCGGATCGTTGCCGCTCATCGCCGCCGCCAGCGCCTCCGCGCGCTGCGGCGGCAGTTCGCGTTTCATCGCCCGGGGCAGCAGGCCGAGCATGCCGGCCCAGACCATGGTGCCGAGGCCGGGCACTCTGCCCACGGCGTTCAGCACCGCCAGGGACTTCATCTCGTCCCCGCGCGAGAAGCTCGGGGACAGCAGGACGAGCGGGCCCCGGAACAGTCCCAGGGCCGCCATCTCGATCGCCACGTTGGCGCCCAGGCTGTGCCCCACGACCACATCGCAGCCGGACTCTGCGGCGAACTCCGCCAGCAGCCGGGCGTAGTTCTCCATGGACACGTCCTCGGGCGCCTCGGTGCCGCCGAAGCCCGGCTGGGTGACGGCGATCATCCCCAGCCCCGCCACCGCCGGCTCGGCCATGACGTCCGCGTAGAACTCGGTCGTGCACAGCCCGCCCGGAATCATCAGCACCCGGTGCGGGGCGTCCGCCGGCCCCGCCCGGCGGACCTCCCAACGCTCATGCATACAACGAGAGTGACCCCGTACGCCGCCCACCGCACCCCGGACGGCACCACAGGAGCCCGTGACCACGCCGGACACCCCACCCCCCGGACGGGCACGAGGGACGCCCCGGCAACACGCCGGACGCCGGTCCCGCGCGACGTGTGCGGGACCGGCGTCCTTCCTTGCCCCCGGTATCGGCCCGATCAGGTCAGTGCGCGGCCACCAGTTCCTGGTCGGCGGTCCGCGGGGTCTGCTTCGCGCTGCGCAGGGCCGCGATCCCGATGAAGACCATGGACGAGAGGCCGGCGAGCGCGAAGGCGGTGAAGCCCCAGTCGCCGTGGCCCGCGGCAAGCAGCTGGCCGCCGAGCCAGGGGCCGAAGACGGCGCCGAAGCGGCCCATGCCGGAGGTCCAGCCGACGGCGGTGGCGCGGTTGCCGGCGTCGGAGCGGATCGACACCGTCGCGTAGATCATCGTCTGGGCGCTGTTGAGGAAGACACCCGTGAGGAAGACGACGATCATCGTGACGCCGGTCGACATGTGGACGCTGAGCAGGTACACACCGGCGGCGGTGAGCGCGAACCAGACCGCCGAGATGCGCGGGGCGCCGAAGCGGTCGGCGGCCCGGCCCGCGACGAGCATGCCCACGATGCCGCCGAGGTTGAAGACGACGACGAAGGTCAGGGCGTTGGCGAGCGCGTAGCCCTCGGCGCGCATCAGGGTCGGCAGCCAGGTGGCGACGCCGTAGACGAGGAGCAGACCACCGAAGGAGGCCAGCCAGTACAGCAGGGTCTGGATCCACTCGCCGCCGCGGAAGAGGTTGGCGAGGGCGTCCCAGCGGTCGGCCGCGGTCTTCCTGCCGGACTTCGCGGCGGGCAGTTCGACGTCGTAGCGGGCGGCGAGCGCGCCCGCCTCCTCGGTGCGGCCCTTGGCGACGAGGAAGCTCAGCGACTCGGGCAGGAACTTCGCGAGCACCGGGGCGAACAGGAGCGGGAGGACGCAGACCCAGAAGGCCGCCCGCCAGCCGACCGGGTCGATCAGCCACTTGGCGACATAGGCGGAGAGGATGCCGCCGGCGTGGTGGGCCGTCATCAGCATGCCGATGACGATGGCGGCGCGGCCGCGCGGGGCGTAGTCGGAGACCATGCTGATCGCGGTGGGCAGCAGGCCGCCGAGGCCGACGCCCGCCAGGGTCCGGCCGAGGCCGAAGACCGTGACGCTGTCGGCGATCGCGCACACCCCGGACGCCAGCGAGAAGAGGACGACGCAGCCGACCATCAGCTTCTTGCGGCCGATCCGGTCGGCGATCGTGCCCGCCGTCAGGGCGCCGATCAGCATGCCGAAGGTGGCGTAGCTGCCGAGGTCGCCGGCCGTGTCCGGGGTGAGGCCGAAGGTCTTCGTCTCCAGCAGGTGCGGCAGCACGGAGCCGTAGATGAACATGTCGAGGCCGTCGAACAGGACGGCCAGCCAGCACAGGCCGACGACCAGGAGGGCCAGTCTGCTGCCGCGCGCGGCCGGGTTGGGGGAGGAGGACATCGTTGTTTCCCTCTCGAGCGGGGTGGGTCCTCAGACGCTAAGGATCCACCCCAAAAAGTGTCAACGCTTTTGTCAACAATCTCATCGACAATCAGCGGCCGGTCAGGCCACGGGCGGCGTCCCGTGCGTGTGGAAGGACTCGATGGTCTTCAGACCCCAGGCCTGCCCCTTCTTCCGCTCCTCCTCCGTCCAGGTGACGAGCGGCCAGTCGGGGGCCAGCACCAGCCGCGTGAGCGGGTTGCACAGCTCGATGCGGTTGCCACCCGGCTCGTAGACGTACAGGAAGAACGTCTGCTGGATGGCGTGCTTGTGCGGCCCCGTCTCGATGAACACCCCCGTGTCGATCGCCAGGTCGGCGGCCCGCAGGATGTCCTCACGGGTGTCGGTCGCGAAGGCGATGTGGTGCAGCCGTCCGGCGCTGCCGGTCCAGTCCGAGGTGTAGACGACGTCGTACGACTTGTTCGTGTACGTCAGCCAGCGCGCCGCGATCGTGCCGCTGTCGAGCCTGATCTGCTCGGTGGGCCGGGCACCCAGCACCCGTTCCTGGAACTCGGCGTTGGCGAGCACGTCGGCGGCGAGGAAGTTGATGTGGTCCAGGCGCCGTACGCCCACGCCCCGGTTGGGCTTGGCCTGCGGCTGGTTCTTCAGCGCGGGCCTGAGCTCCTCGGGGGCCCGGTAGTGCTCGCTCTCCCAGTACAGGGCGTGCTCATGGCCGTCGGGGTCGGTGGTGACGTACAGCTTGCCGAGGCCGGGCTCGTCCTCGACCCACCTGCCGGTGCCTCCCGCGGCCTCGACCGCTTCGATACGGCGCTGGAGGGCCTCCTCGCTGGAGGTGCGCAGGGCGAGCCGGCCGAGGCCGGGCCGCTCGCGGGCGGTGAGCACCAGGCTGTGGTGCTCGTAGTCGTCGTAGGTCCGCAGGTAGACCGTGTCACCGTCCTCGCCGTTGACCGTGAGGCCCAGATAGTCGGCGAAGAAGGCGACGCTGGCGTCCAGGTCCGGGGTGAAGAGCTGGGTGTGGCCGATGTGGGCGATGTCGCCGAGCGGCGGAGTCATCGTTGACCTCCAAGGGGGTGCGGGGGGATCGGCGCCGTCTCGGCGGACCGGGGGAAGACCGTGCCGTCGAAGAGCTTGCGGGCCGTGCGGACCACGGCGGTGCGACGGGCGGAGGGCAGACCGTCGGGGGTGCTGCCGAGGCTACTTTCGATGTCCAGGAATCCGGCGGGATGTTCTATGCGAATTCGATCACTTCCGGGCGCGAGTTTCGCGATCTCCGCGCCCACGCCGCCGTCGATCCGCAGGCCGGCGGCGACACTGGCCGCGCCGAGGACCCCGATGGAGGGGTGGCAGCGCACGGGAATGAAGGTGCGCGTGGTGACCGCGCCGTCGACCCGGGGCGGGGCGAGCAGGGTGAGCTTGGGCACGGTGGCGTCGGAGACGTCGCCGAGGCCCATCAGCCGGCCCGCCGCCAGCCGGATCGTGCGCAGCCGGTCGGCGAGGGCCACGTCCTCCTCCAGGTCCCGGGGCGACTCGTGGCCCGTGACCTGAAGAGCGGAGGCGGCGATCAGAACCGTCGGCATGCCGTTGTCCACACAGGTCACCGGGACGCCGTCGATCACGTCCCGGACGTTCCCGGTGGGCAGCAGCGGACCGGCGCCCGGCGGGAACTCGATCACCACGGGCGCGGCCGTCCCCGGCACTCCCGAGATCTCGGCGTCGCCGGTGTAGCGGACCCGGCCGCCGGGGGTCGGGAAGGTGGCGGTGGCGTAGTCCCCGGTGTTGACCATGCGGATGCGGACCGAGGTCTGCGGCTCCCCCGCCGGGACGAGCCCGCGCTCGACGGCGAACGGGCCGACGCCGGCGAGGATGTTCCCGCAGTTCTGACGGTCGCTCACCTCGGGCCGGTCCACGGCCACTTGAAGGAAGAGATAGTCGACGTCGGCCCGCGGGTCGGCGGACCGGGAGACCACCGCGACCTTGCTGGTGAGCGGGTGGGCGCCACCCAGACCGTCGATCTGGCGGTCGTCGGGGCTGCCCATCACGCGCAGCAACAACTCGTCGCGCAGGGCGGGTCCACGGGGAAGGTCGTCGGCGAGGAAGTAGGCGCCCTTGGAGGTGCCGCCCCGCATCAGCAGACAGGGCACCTCCTCGGGCAGGGAGGTCACCGCGACTCCCCCGTGTACTCCTCGTAGGTCCGGTACTCGACGCCGAGCCGCTGGAGGGTCTCCCTCAACCCGTAGCGGTCCAGGCCCAGTTCGCCATCGAGGAAGGCGGCGCGGGAGCGGGCCTCCTTGGCCTCGCGGGCCTCGGACGCCTCGGCGGCGACGCGGGCGCGCTCGCGCGGGACGACCACGACACCGTCGTCGTCGGCGAGGATCACATCGCCAGGGCGGATCACCTGGCCGTCGATCGCGACCGGCACATTGACCGAACCGCCGGTGGCCTTCACCGTGCCCTGTGCGCAGACCGCCCGCGACCAGGCCGGGAAGTCCATCTCCCGCAGCTCCTGGGTGTCCCGGATGCCCGCGTTGATGATCAGCCCGCGCACGCCGCGCCGCTGGAGCGCGGTCGCGAACAGCTCGCCGAACATGCCGTCGGTGGACGGCGAGGTGGTGGTGACGACCAGGACGTCGCCCTCGCCGCACTGCTCGACGGCCGCGTGGATCATGAGGTTGTCGCCGGGCCAGCTGAGCACGGTGACGGCGGTGCCGACCATCCGTACGCCCTGCTGGATCGGGCGGATCCCCGGCCCGAGCAGCCCGGTCCGGCCCATCGCCTCGCTCACGGTGGCCACCCCGAAGGCAGCCAGCGCGTCGACGTCCTTCTGCTCCGCCTTCGGCGGGTTGGTGACGATCACGCCGCTCATGCCAGCTCCTTCGCGATCTGCGGGTAAGGACGCATGAACGCCTCGGCCATCGTCTTGTGCGCCAGACCGAGGTTGGGGCCGGCGTTGCGCTTGAGCTGGACGCCGCGGCGGACGGCGAGGTCGGTGTAGTAGTCCCACAGGTGCTGCTGGGCGCCCAGGCACTCCATGGCCTTGCGCTTGGTCTCCCAGACCTCGGTGATGTCGAGCAGGACCTCGGGCCTGAAGCCGCTCATCTCGGGCTGGTGCGGCTCGAAGTAGAAGACCGGCGGGGCGCCGATGATCTCGCCCTCGCCCGGGTAGCCGATGGCCTGCGCGAGGACCCGGGCCTCCAGGGCCATGCGGTGCGCGGCCGGGTGGTCGCCGTTGTACGGGTCCTCGGCGGGGTGGGTGAGCACGACGTCCGGCTGGGTCTCGCGGTAGACGGCGACGAGCCGGTCGGTCAGCTCGGCGGTGGGGACGAGCGGGTAGTCGCCGGCGTCGAAGAAGCGGACCTCGGCACCCAGGGTGGCGGCGGCGCGCTCGGCCTCGTCCCGGCGTATCGCCTTGATCTCCTCGAGCTTCCTGCCCTCGCGCCACGCCTTGGCGGACTCGCCGCGCTCCCCGAAGGTCAGACAGGCGATGGTGACCTTCTCGCCGCGCGAGGCGGCCAGGGCGATGGCGCCGCCCGCGCGCCACACGAAGTCCCCGGCGTGCGCGGTCACGACGAGGGTCGATCGGGGTGGGCGGGCGGGCGCGTTGGCCTGGGGCATGCTGGATTCTCCTTGGTGACAGGTGGGCGCCCGCCCCGCGCAGCCGCGATCAGTCGCGGAGCGCCTCGATCACACTGCTGAGGTGGGCGCGGACGGCCGCCTCGGCCGCCTGCGGGTCCCTGGCCCGGATCGCTTCGATCATGGTCAGGTGCTCGTTCAGGGATTGCTGCGGACGCCCGGGCCTCAGCGCCAGCTGGAAGCGGTGGCGCACCAGTTGGGCGTTGAGCCGCTCCAGCAGGTCCACGGCCGTCTGCTGCCCGGAGAAGTCCCGGACCCTGGCGTGGAGCTCCTGGTTGAGGTCGGAGTAGGTGACCGGCTCGCCGTCGGCGACGGCCTTGGTCATCGCCGTGCCGAGCTCGGTCAGCTCGACCAGCTGCTCGTCGCTGGCCGCGACGGCCGCCTTCGCCGCGCACAGTCCTTCCAGGACCATGCGGCACTCGGTGATGGCGACCGCCTCGTCCACGGTCACCACCCGCACCCGCGAGCCGCGGTTGCGGATCCGCTCGACGAGTCCCTGGGACTCCAGATCGATGAGTGCCGCGCGGATGCTGGCCCGCGTCACACCGAACTGCTCGGCGAGCTCGTTCTCCACCAGCCGCTGCGCCGGTGCCATCTCGCCGTGCAGGATCGCCTGCCGCAGCTGCGCGAGCGCATGCTGCTTGGCCTGCTCCCCAGTGCTCGGACGGGCTTCTTTCGGCATCGTGCCCTCCCTGAGTGAGTGCCTGTCGAACCTAAATCTAGCCAAACAAGATTGTCAACAATTTTGTCCGCCGTATCCGGGCGCCATGAACCCGCCATGAACGCGACGGCCGTCGCGGCCTCGGCCCGGCCGGTCAGCGTGCGGGTGTCGTGGGCATGTTGTACGGCGTGACCACCTGGATGGCCGACGGCAGCGTCGGCCCCGCGGGCGGCAGCGCGCCGTGCGCGCGCATCACGATGTGGCAGGCCTCCCGCACGTCCTGGCGCAGATCGTGGTGGAGGACGGCGGAGAGGCGGTGGTCGCGCAGCAGCCGGGTGTTGTCGTGGTCGAGGTCGTGGGCGACGAACACGGCGCACTCGCGGCGGGCGTCGGCGAAGGCCTTCAGGGTCGCGAAGTTGCCGCCGCCGATCGAGTACACGGCCCGGATCCCCGGGTCGCGGGCCAGGGCCGCGCGGACGAGGTCGTACTGGGTGGCGTCCAGTCCCTGTCCCTCGGTGATCTCCACCAGGGCGCGCTCGGGATGCCGGGCGCGCATCACTCCGCGGAAGCCCATCTCGCGCTCCTCCTCGTTGCGGAAGAAGCCGCTGGACAGGCTGGTCAGGACGTTGCCGGGGCGGTCGCCCAGCCACTGGCCCATCAGATACGCGGCCGTGGCGCCGGCGGCCCGGTTGTCGATGCCGACATAGGCGAGACGGGCACTGGCGGGCAGGTCGGTGACGAGGGTGACGACCGGGATGCCGGCGGCGACCAGCCGGCCCACGGCGTCCGTGATCTCGGGGACGTCCGGCGCCTTGAGGATCACACCCTGCGAGCCGCGCCGGGCTATCCGGTCGAGGGTGGCGACCTGCTCCCGGACCGGTCCGGTCTCCCGGAAGTGGAAGCGGGAGCGCAGCACGGCCGGGTGCAGCGAGGGCAGCTCGGCCTCCAGGGCGGCCCGTACGGCGGTGGTGAACCGCTCCGGCGCCTGCATCACGATGTCGACCATGAAGGTGCGGCCGACGAGCCTGACCTGGGTGCGCTGCCGGTGCAGATCGGCGATGGCCCTCTGCACCTCCTGCGCGGTGGACTCGCGCACCCCTCCCCTGCCGTTGAGCACCCGGTCGACGGTGGCCTCGCTGAGGCCCGCCTGACGTGCGATCTCGCGGAGGGGGAAGGGGTGGCCCACGGAAGGCTCCTCGGTGTGTGCTCGAACGGTCCGCTTGAGGGGTTTTTGAAGGCCGCCTGCTGGTTGTTCGACGGGATTGTCATGACAAGAATGGCAGCGCTGAGCCGCCGTTGTCATCGAAGGGACGACGATGTCCTTCCTCTCCGTGCAGGGCCGTACCCGGCTGAGCGAGCGGGACTGCGACCTGGAAGCGTTCCGTCCGCTCGTCGAGCGCACGACCGACCTCTCCGACTACCCGCACGCCTGCGAGGTGCGGGGGAACGTCCTCGTCTACGACGGCGAGCGGCTGCGTGCCTCCACGGCGGACCCCGAGCTGAGCGCCGAGCTGGTGCGTGCCCTCACCGACGGCCCCGGGGTGGCCGTCTTCCGGGGCGCCTTCCCCGACCCGGTGGTCGTGGACCGGATGACCGCCGTGTTCGACGCGCTCATCGCCGAGCAGCACGCCTCGGGCACGGCCGCCGGTGACCACTTCGCGAAGCCCGGTGCCAACGACCGCGTCTGGAACGCCCTGGAGAAGGCGGCCCTGTACGACGCGGAGGCGTTCTCCGAGTACTACGCCAACGACGTCCTCGCGCTGGTCTCCCGGGCCTGGCTGGGCCCCGGCTACCAGGTGACGTCCCAGGTCAACGTGGTCAATCCGGGCGGCGCCGCGCAGAGCCCGCACCGCGACTACCACCTCGGGTTCCTCTCCAACGAGGCGGCCGCCGCCTACCCGGCGCACGTCCACCGCCTCTCCCCCGTGCTCACCCTCCAGGGCGCCGTCGCACACTGCGACATGCCCGTGGAGTCCGGGCCCACGCTGTACCTGCCGTACTCCCAGACGTACGAGCCCGGCTATCTGGCCTGGCGGCTGCCGGAGTTCCGGGCGTACTTCGAGGCGCACCACGTCCAGCTGCCGCTGGCCAAGGGCGACGCGGCCTTCTTCAACCCGGCCGTCTTCCACGCCGCCGGCACCAACCGCACCACCGACGTGCGCCGGACGGCGAACCTGCTCCAGGTGTCCTCGGCGTTCGGGCGCGCGATGGAGACCGTGGACCGGGAGGCGGTCGCGAACGCCGTCTTCCCCGTGCTGCGCCGGCGCCGGGCGCAGGGCGCGGCCGAGGAGTGGCTGGAGCACGTGATCGCGGCGAGCGCCGAGGGCTACCCCTTCCCCACCAACCTCGACAGCGACCCACCCGTCGACGGCCTGGCCCCGCCCTCCCAGGCGGACGTCGTACGACGGGCCCTGCACGAGGGGTGGACCCCGCGGACACTCCGGGACGAACTGCGGGCCGGCGCTGAGCGGCGCACCAGCTGAAAGGACCCTCGTACATGGCACTTCTCGACGACAAGGTCGTCCTCGTCAACGGCGGCAGCCAGGGGGTCGGCGCGGCCGTCGCGCGGGCCGCGGTCCGCGAGGGCGCCCTCGTCGCCGTCACCGGGCGACGGCCGGAACCGGGTGAGGCCCTGGCCGCCGAGCTGACCGCGGCGGGCGGCAAGGCGATCTTCGTACGGGCCGACCTGGCGGACGCCGAGCAGGCGAAGGCGTCGGTGGCCGAGACGGTCGCCGCGTACGGCCGGGTCGACTGCCTGGTCAACTCGGCCGGGCTGACCTCCCGGGGCACGCTCCTCGACACCACGCCCGAGTTGTTCGACCAGCACATCGCGATCAACCTGAAGGCGCCGTTCTTCGCCATGCAGGCGGCGGTCGCGGACATGCTGGCCCGCGAGGCGCCCGGCACGGTCGTCAACATCATCACGACCTCGGCGCACGGCGGTCAGCCCTTCCTCGCCCCGTACGTCGCGTCGAAGGCCGGCCTGGTCGGTCTGACCCGCAACGCGGCGCACGCCCACCGCTTCGACCGGATCCGGATCAACGGCCTGAACATCGGCTGGACGGCGACCGAGGGCGAGGACGCCACACAGAAGACGTTCCACGACGCCGGGGACGACTGGCGCGAGCAGGCCGCCGCCCGGCTGCCGATGGGCAAGCTCGGCCAGCCGGACGAGATCGCCGACTTCGTGGTGTTCCTGCTGTCCGAGCGGTCCGGCGTGGTCACCGGTTCGGTGATCGACTGGGACCAGAACGTGCTCGGCGGCCTCGACTAGACCTCCTCTCCCCCGTCCCCCTCCCCGTAAGACCCTCAAGGAGCTGCAACCCCCATGCGCATCGGAATCCTCGGCCTCGGCCGTATCGGCGCCTTTCACGCCGAGACCCTCTCCGGACTCGACGCCGTCGAGTCGCTCGTCGTGACGGACCCCTTCGCGGAGGCGGCCAAGGCCGCCGCCGAGCGGTTCGGGGCCGAGGTCGTGGACTCGCCTCAGGCCCTGCTGGCGGCCGGGGTGGACGGCATCGTCGTCGCGGCCGCGACCGACGCCCACCCCGCCCTGATCCTGGCCGGTGTCGAGGCCGGCATCCCCGTCTTCTGCGAGAAGCCCGTCGCCAAGACGATGAGCGAGGGCGTCGAGGTCCTCAAGGCCGTCCAGGGCAAGGACGTCCCGATCCAGATCGGCTACAACCGCCGCTTCGACGCCGGTTTCGTCGCCGCGCGGGCCGCCGTGCGGTCGGGCGAGCTGGGCAAGCTGCACACGGTCCGCTCGACCACCCTGGACCCGGCGCCGCCGCCGGCCGCGTACGTCGCCGCGTCCGGGGGCATCTTCCGCGACTGTTCGGTCCACGACTTCGACATCATCCGCTGGGTGACGGGCCGTGAGGTGACCGAGGTGTACGCGGTCGGCGGCAACCGGGGCGCCGACTACATCAAGGAGGCGGGCGACGCCGACACCACCGGCGCGCTCCTCACCCTCGACGACGGCACCATCGCGGTCATCTCCAACTCCCGCCACAACGCGCGGGGTTACGACGTGCGCATGGAGATCCACGGTTTCCAGGACTCCATCGCCGTGGGCCTGGAGGACAAGCTGCCGCTGCGCTCGGTGGAGCCCGGTGTCACCTTCCCGGCCGGCACCCCGCACGACTTCTTCATGGACCGCTTCACGGCCGCCTACCGCGCCGAACTCACCGCGTTCACCGAGGTCGTGGCCGGCACCCGGCCCTCGCCCTGCACGATCGAGGACGCCCTGGAGGCGGGCTGGATCGCGGAGGCGTGCACGCTCTCGCTGCACGAGCACCGGCCCGTGACGATCGCGGAGGTGCGGGCCTCCTGACCCGGCTCGTCTGCCATGAGGGCGGTCCCGGCGGGACCGCCCTCATCGGTTTCCGCGGCCCCTCACAGGGCGTAGCGGACCATCCACTCGTCCGGGTCGTACGCGTCCCGCGCCGGGTCCCGCGGCGCGGCGGGCCGCTCCTCCACGGTGTCCTCCGGTCGGACCCGCTCGGGCAGTGCCCCGAACCTGGCCTTGCGCAGGGCCTCCGCGCTGCCGGTCCGCTCTTCCTCCTGCATCTCACCCTCCCCGCTCACGACTCCACACACCTTGCATCTGCTTCAACGTCCTCACCGCGCCGCCGGTTCCGCCGGCAGGTCGAAGACATGGTCCGGAGAGATGATCTTGGTGATCGCGTCGCCGAAGAGAGTGCTGGGTTCCTGGTTCTTGTAGTTGATGTCGGTGTTGAGCACCACGACCAGGGTCGCCTGGGCCTGCGGCAGATAGATGGTCAGCGACTCGTAGCCGGGCAGTGAGCCGTTGTGGCCGATCCAGCCCTGGACGTTGAAGATGCCGAGGCCGTAACCGGCGCCCGGGATGGGGGTCGGCGGTGTGGTGAGCCGCTGCCTCTGCGTGGCGGGGCTGATCATCCTGCTGCCGTCGGGCAGCACTCCGGTGGCCACCGTGCGTGCCCAGATCCGCAGGTCCTGGAGCCGGGAGATCATCGCACCGGCCGCCCAGGCCCAGGACGGGTCCCAGTTCGCCGAGTCCTCGACCGCGCCGGTCGCGGTCTGGTCGGTGTAGCCCTGCGCGTGCGGCGTCGGGAACTCCGTGCCGACCGGGAACAGGGTGTGGGTCAGACCGGCCGGGTCCAGGATGTGCTCCTGGATGTAGTCGTTGAGGCGCTGCCCGCTGATCTGCTCGACGACCAGGCCCAGCAGGATCAGGTTGGTGTTGCAGTAGTTGAACTCGGCGCCGGGCTGGAACAGCACCGGGTGCTTGAAGGAGTAGTCGAGCAGCTGCTGCGGGGTGAACCGCCGATCGGGGTCGGACGTCAGCGCCTTGAAGAAGTCCTCGTCCTCCGAGTAGTTGAACAGGCCGCTGCGCATCCCGGCCAGCTGCCGCAACGTGATCCTGTCCCCGTTCGGCACGTCGTCGATGTACCGGTCGATGGTGTCGTCCAGCCCGATCTCGCCGTCGTCGACCAGTTGCAGGAGCGCGGTGACGGTGAACGTCTTGGTCTCGCTGCCGATCCGCATGGAGAGGCCGGGGTTCATCGCCCGCCCGGTGCTCTTGTCGGCGACGCCGAAGGACTTGACGTACCGGCCCTTGTCGGGCGTCCAGATGCCGACGCTGACACCGGGCACCTTCGCCTGCTTCATGACCCGCTGCACGGCGTCGTCGACCTGCTGCTGCACCTCGGGGGTGAGCGCGACGACGCCGTCCCCGGACGGGGACGGCGTGGGCGTTTCGGTGCCGGTGGCGACGGAGGCGGCCGCGTGCGGCAGGGCCACCGCGGGCCCGCCGACGACCGGCGCCACCAGCGTCCCCACCGCGGCGGCGACGACGATCCCCCGGCGCAGTCGGATGTACGGGTGTGTCATGGGCTCGCTCCCACACGAGGAGGTGTCCGCCGCAGGCCACAGCCGCACCAATGGCACGGGCCGCATGCGGCCCATCACCACCACCATACGAGCGGGCACGCGCCGCCGCCTGTCGGCGACGGCGCGCACGCACCCGGTGAAGGAGGTTCGGTCACGCCCCGCAGGACCGCAGGAACGTGCGGGTGCGCACCGCGATGGGCAGGGGCTTGTCCGGGGCGCACGGGTACATGTCCTGCTCGACGATCGCGAACAGTTCGACGCCGAGCTTCTGGGCGGCGACCAGCACCGGCTCCAACTCCGGTACGCCGGAGGGCGGTTCGCACATCACGCCGCGCTGGACCGCCGGGCCGAACGGCACCTCGTCGCGCACCACGTCGGCGAGGATCGCGGGGTCCACCTGCTTGAGGTGCAGATAGCCGATGCGTTCGCCGTAGGTCTCGATCAGCTTGACGCTGTCGCCGCCGCAATAGGCGTAGTGACCGGTGTCCAGGCAGAGGTTGACCAGTTCGGTGTCGGTGGAGTCCAGGAAGCGCTCGACGTGCGCCTCGGTGTCGATGTGGGTGTCGGCGTGCGGATGGACGACGATGTCGAGGCCGTACGTCTCCTTGACCTCGTGGCCGAGCCGTTCCATCCCCTTGGTGAGGTACGCCCACTGCTCGGCCGTCAGCTCCGGTGGCTCCAGGTTCTCCGCGGTCTTGTCGTCGCGCCAGAAGGACGGGATGACGACGAGATGCCGGGCGCCCATCGCCTGGGTGAGCGCGGCCACCTGGCTGACGTGCTCCCAGGTGGACTCCCAGACGGACGGGCCGCGGTGGAGTCCGGTGAAGACCGTGCCCGCCGAGACCTTCAGGTTCCGCTTGTCCACCTCGTCGGTGAGGCGGGCCGGGTCGGTCGGCAGATAGCCGTACGGGCCGAGCTCGATCCAGGAGTAGCCCGCCTCGGCGACCTCGTCCAGGAACCGTTCCCACGGGACCTGCTGGGGGTCGTCGGGGAACCAGACGCCCCAGGAGTCCGGGGCGGACCCGACGCGGATGCGGTCCAGCGGGGCGGCCATCTCAGGCCTTCCCTTCGCCGCCGCCCGCCACGGGGGCGGTGAGGTCTTCCTCTTCCGGGAGCTCCTCGACGTCCACGCCGCGGACCTGGGACAGTTCGTGTTTGAGGGCCGCGAGTTCGGCGCCGCCCGCCATGTGGTTGGTGAGTTCCTCGAGGCTGACCTGGCTGCGGTCGGCCGACAGCTCCATGGT